>NZ_JHXZ01000013.1 GCF_000621565.1 Butyrivibrio sp. LB2008 | reverse complement strand
TATCCCTGTGTATAAAAAGAACAGTTCAGGAAACTACTTTTTCTCAGGAAAGAGGATACAGAGAGGACTTTACAGGCACTACGATGGTACAATAACAAATGCAGACATAAATGGAGCTGCAAACATCTTAAGGAAAGTATTCCCAAAGGTAAGTCAATGGGATAGAGGCATAGTGGACATGCCTTGTTCTGCAGGATGCATAGAGCATCCTACAGGTTCATGCCGCTCTGCGGCATAACAGAAACCCTTTCCGACGTGGAGTCGGTGAGGGTAGTTCATAATGAAGTGGATCTATCTGTTTATTGCAGGAGCTCTTGAAATAACATGGGCGGTAACAATGAAAATGTCTAACGGATTTACTGTGCTTATCCCATCAATCATTACCGGTGTGGGATATATAGCCAGTGCAGTGTTTTTGTCAATCGCACTTAGGCAGCTTCCTTTGGGAACAGCTTATGCTATGTGGACAGGCATGGGAATCGTGGGTACTACGCTGCTTGGGATTTTTCTTTTTAATGAGAAATTGTCAGTTCCACAGGTTATATGTGTTATTTTAATTGTAGTTGGAATTGCAGGATTAAAATTATTAGCAAAGGATTAAGGTGTACTATCCCTTATTGTTGAGGATGAGGATACTGCAATAAAAATCTGTACCAATCTCACAAAAAAGTTCACGGATGATGAAGAGTATTTACAAAAGGAATTGAAAAATGCTCTGCCGAGAGTACAGTGCCTAGAACTCATACCTGAACATATGACGGGAAAGCTGGTTAATGAGTCATAAATAATAGAGCGGAAGAAGAATTGATTTTCTAAAAGGATGAAGAAAGGATAGTATATGAAAAAAATAGGATTGGTAGGAGGCACCGGGCCTGAATCTACAATTATGTATTATAAAGAATTAAATTCCAGAATTGATAAGATCACAGATGGAAAGCATATGCCGGAGATCATTATTGAGAGCGTGGATTTCAGAAGAGCATGGGATTATGTTTCTTCGGGGGAATATTACCTTCTTAAGGAATATCTCTCCGAAAAAGTACATAGTCTGGAAAAAGCAGGCGCAGAAGTAATATCTTTGACGGCCGTGACGATGCATATTGTGTTTGAAGAATTGGTTAACGATACTGGTGTTTCGTTGATTAGTATTCCTAAAGCGGTCTGTAAAGAGGTAGAGAATAAAGGATATAAAAAGATACTTCTTCTTGGAACCATTTTTACAATGGAACAGGATTATATGAAAAATGATTTCAAGGACGCAGGTATAGAAGTAGTTATTCCTGATGAAAATGATCGGAATCTTGTGGCAAAACGCATTTTTGAGGAGTTGGAGCTGGGAATTGTTAAGGAAAGCACATTAAAAGAGTTTCAAAGCATAATAGATAAAATGCGGGATCAATATGGTATTGAAGCAGTCGTACTGGGGTGTACGGAACTTCCTCTTTTACTGAATTCGGAAAATTGTTCTGTTCCGTGCCTGGACAGCGTTGAAATACACATAAACGATTTGATCCATGAGGCTTTATAGGGGGATATATTCCAGAATTATGTACGAAGGAGTTTTGTGGAATGCGAGCTTTGATAATTAATTGCAGCCCTGTTCGCACAGGGGCAACTGCAGAAATAGTTAAGCTGGTTTCGGAACAGTTATCAAATAAATACAGTGTCAAAAGCATTTGCATTGACGATTATGTCTTTGCATTCTGCAGAGGCTGCCGTTCGTGCCACAATATGGCGAAGTGTGTCATGAGTGATGCGGGTGTTATCGAGAATATAATGAGAGAATATGATGAGGCAGATATTATTGTCTCTGTTTCTCCGTCATACTGGGCAGATATTCCGGGGCAGTTCAAGGCATTCATCGACAGATGTACACCTTGGTGCAATACGCACGAGCCGCATGCAACTATTAAGCCTGGCAAGAAAGGCTTTACAATTGCTTTGAGAACCGGACCTAATATGCCGGAATGTGAGCGGATCATCGGAAGCATAGAACATTTTTATGGTCATTTGGAGATAGAGAGTGTGGGGCATCTTGGGCTGACATCTATCGAATATAAAGCGGATGTAGAATCAAGAAAGCAGGAAATCTTAGATTTTTGTAAGAGTATGTAAATGTTTTGCAGGATACAATAGATATGAATCTTTGAAAAGAATTAAAATGTAGAGCACAGCCTTGGCAGGCCGTCGCGCAGAGACTTAGTTCATTTTCAGGATAACTTATGAAGGATTGAGTAATAGTGTAAAGAAGGAGGTTTTTTAATGAATGAATTATGTATGATAATCAAGGATATGGTTAAACCGAATTTTCTAAATATAAGGACATCAATTCAGACCTATAATCGTGATGCGATTTGTTGTGGTGCTCCTTGTTGGCGCTGGGTATATCATACGCTTCATTCTGCGGATAAGTGGTTTATCAATCCTTGCATATATGATGAACCTCCATTTCATGAAGATGGTTTGGACAATCCTGATAATCCTTCTTCGGTAATACTTTCAGACGAACAACTCCTTGATTATCTTGATAGAATCGAACAAAAAACTTATACATATCTTGATTCTCTTACAGATGAAATGCTGTATGAATGCCCTGAAAACTGTGAGCATACAAGGATGGAATTGGTGCTCAGACAGTTTCGCCATATCTCATTCCATACAGGAATGCTAAATGGGCAAACTGCATTAGCAACAGGAAAATTTCCAATGTGGGTATCTCAGACAGATAAGTATGTGGATGACGGTATTTTTTTCGGAAGGTATCGTAAAGGACGAGTAACAAAATAATTATGATGCAGGCAGGTAATAATGGCCTTACCAAGACCAAATACACTAATGAGGGGGATGGACAATGATAGATGACACACAGGAAAAGATAAGCTTCAGCGGCACGGTGATCTCTGTTCAGCCCAGATCCAACGTGTGGAGATATAAACTGGACAACAGAACCCATAGCATGACTGGATATAATATCTTTATTTCGGGTGAGACGGCAGGTGAGCAGAGGAATTTTGCTGTTGCGATTTCCGAAAAGCAGCAGATGAAGATGAGGTTCCATATCGGCGATGAGATCAGTGGCACAGCATGGACAAAGATGTATCCCAAGCTGGAGTATGCAGATTATTACCGGGCCGGAGCACTTAAGAAATTGCAGGAAGCAGCGAACGTTAACTCAGATGCCAAGGAACCATGGCTTGATGAGGCCCCTGAGCTTTCTGTATATGACTGGCGTGGATGCCGAATGCTTGATTCAAAAAACTGGAAGGGAAAATGCTTTGCCTGTAAATGGGCGTGCATGGCAAATGTCGCTATTGAGTATAATTGGGGCGTTACACAGAAATTCCGTTTTGAAAGCTTTTGTTATGGCCCCAAGAACTGCGCACTTTACAAGATGGGCAGACCAAGAGCAGTTCCATACAAAGACATGGACTCAGACTACGATACAGGCTGGCTTGATGACATATGTACGGAGAGACGCGGAGATGATGAATAAGCAATTGGAAAAAGAGCTTTACCTTTATCAAGCTGCATCTGAACACCGGGATTCTTCTTGGCCTTCTTGATTCGTTTATCGAGATCCCAGAATTTTTATACTATGAGTATAATAGACAATAAAGATTTTCAGTGCTAACATACGATATATAAAGAGAGAAGCGGAGCAAAAAAGATAAGCTCCCGGAAAGGAAAGAACAGAGACATGACAACATTGAATCGCAATTATTACAGATACAGTGAAAGTTATAAATCATCACTCAATAGATGGCAGAGTGAAGGTCTGATTTCATACGCTCATTTTAAGGATAGGCAAATGCGAGAAAGTGTTGTTTTAGCAGGATTCTAAAAAAGATAGGATCAAAGCATATAAATAGACATGTATTTCGGATCGCTTTCCTTTGATGAGGAAGGCGATTTTTTATTTGATAGGAAATTCCTATCAAATAAAAAATGCTCCGCAGGATGCGCAGCTCGCGGAAAGGTAATTTATTGCTTCGCAATACCGCTCGCGCGCGAAAGAGTCGCGAGCGACTCTTTGTTCTGTAGAGCACTTAGCGAGGTATTATCGAGCTTAGTGCGAACCATACAACTTCACTTGACGAGTCTAGTGAAGTTTGTAGCTTGAAAGGAGATAAAAATGATACAGAATATCCCGTCAATAGATCTGATTGCTACAGGGCAGAAAATTAAACAACTTCGAGTGAAAGCAGGTATTTCTGTAAAAAAATTGCAGGAGGTGTTCGGCTTTTCTACTCCGCAGGCGATTTACAAGTGGCAGAACGGAACTGCAATGCCGACATTAGATAATTTGGTCGTGTTGGCAGCTGTTTTGGGAGTTACTTTGGATGACATTATTGTTACTGATGGTGAATGGCTTTATGCGGTAGGCGCATAAATTGAATAAAGTATGTTTGCGTGACCGAGATGGTTTATGGGACCGTCCTGCTAAGACGGAGCACGGCTTTTCGTGCCAAAGGTTCGAATCCTTCCTCTATGTCCGTTTTTTTACTAAAAAAGGCTGATGCTTCGATAAGAGGGAGTGCTGCAAATTAGCAGTGCTTATTTGCGGGTGAATTGACTTGTGATTTTTTGAATAAAGTTTTATACTAAGGTTAAGAGTTATATAGTATTAAATATAGAATAGGAGATTATTATGCCAGCTATTATGCCTATTTCTGATCTTAGAAATTATACAGATGTACTTAAAGAAGTTGATTCAAGTAGTAGAGTTTACCTTACCAGAAATGGAAGAGGTGCGTATGCAATAATGACTGTGGAGGAAGCAGACGAACTTGATCGTTTAAGGACAATTCATAATGTATTAGGTGACCTAAAGAAGGCTGAAACACGTTCTGAACGAGAAGGCTGGGTTAGCGATGAAGAAATGCAGAAAGTGATGGGACTTGACGATTGAAGGTATTGCGTTATTCTCAAGATTATAGAGAAAAGATTATTAAAATGCGGAAATACATAGATTCGTATTTTGGAAAAATAAAAAGGAAAGAAGTATTTACAAAAAAATAAATAGCAGAATTCATGAAGTCAGGGAAAATGGAATTATCAACGCAGACTAAGAAATCACAAAGACACTATCAGGCGAAATGGGACTTGAAGATGAAATTCACTATGATGACTAAAAAGCGGCTTTCGGTATTGATCCGGAACCCGCTTTTTTGTTAATTATTCATAAAATAATCGCAATAATGATAACAGCCATCCATTAAATGATAAAATATATTGTGGTAAAATGTTTCTTTGCTGTCTTATACAGGAGGTGACTCTCTTGGAAAAATACAGATATAGTGATGAAGAACGAAAGCTATTGGAAAACAGCCCAATCCCCTTTGCGATTTATCAGCGTGTTGATGGAAAAGTGGTTACAGTAGTCATGTCGGAAGGTTTTTTGGAGCTTTCCGGATATGAGGGCATGGATAAAAAAGAAATCTATGATCTTGTGGATAGCGACATATATCGTTTGGTACATCCTGATGATCTGGCTTCCGTAGGTGATGCGGTAGATCGCTTTTTAACAGAGAGCGGCGTTTTCGATGTGATCTACAGGCAAAAAAGGTATGAAGAATACAGAGTAGTTCATTTATGCGGAAGGCACATTTACAAAGAAGACGGTACAAGACTTGCCGTTATCTGGTACACAGATCAGGGAGTTTTTGTTGGCGGAAGTATAAATGAAAACGAGGTTATTTCTGCAGAATATGCTAGACTGCAGCAGGAGAACGAGCGCCTGAGGAAAGAGGCTGATGCAAACAGGAAGATAGTGAGCCTGAAGAAATCGCTAACAGATCTTTTGACCAATATGCCGGCCATGACATTTTCAAAAGATGTAGACACCGGAAAGTATCTTGCATGTAATCAGGCATTTGCGGATTATGCGCATAAAGAAACTCCGGAGGGCGTTGTCGGGCTGACTGATCTGGAGATTTTTGATGAAGAGACGGCTATTCATTTTATAGAGGATGATAAGAAAGCTCTTGCGATGGACAAGCCTTATATTTTTTATGAGGATGTACCTGATGCTGCCGGTAATCCGAGACAGTTTCAGACAACAAAGCTTAAGTTTACAGATGATACCGGTAGGGAATGCCTGCTTGGACTGTGCCAGGATGTGACCGATGCTATGCGCATTAAACGTGAATATACGGAAAAACTTGCGCTTGTGCAGAATATGGCTGAGATTGATTCGCTTACAGGCATCAAGAACAAGAATGCATATAAAGTAAGAGAGGGCATTATGAATCAGAGAATTCAGGAGCACCGTCAGCCTGAGTTTGCTATTGTGGTATTGGATGTAAATGATCTTAAGAAGATTAATGACACTAAAGGGCATGAAGCCGGGGATAAATGCATATGTGATGCATGTGACACAATCTGCAGGATTTTTAAGCGCAGTCCCGTATACAGAATAGGTGGCGATGAGTTCGTGGTCATCTCGCAGGATGAGGACTATGCTCGCAGTGAGAAACTTGTAGATATAATCGCACGGCATAACGAAGATGCTCTCTATAATGGCGGAGTTGTCATTGCCTGTGGTATGGCGAAGTACGACCAAGAGGATTGTGTGGCAGCAGTATTTGAAATTGCTGACAAAAGAATGTATGAAAATAAGAAATTTTTAAAGAATCGTAAGTAATATAATGAATCAAAAAAACGTGAAAAAAGGGTCCTTCATACGTACAATTGCGATAGCTTCAATGGGCTATCTTTTTCTGATGATCATAATTTTATCCGCAGTGTGGTGGAATACAGGGCGGACTCTGGAAAACGGCGCTGAATCCAACTTAAATCAGGCAAAAGAGATATTTGGCTATGAGATGGATGAGATATTAAAGTCTAATGAGCAGGCATTGGCAATAATTCTTCAGGACAGTAAGGATATTACCGCTTTCGATAAAGGAACCGAAATAGAAAAATCTGTAGCGGCCCAGAATATATTGCAGCTACTTAAAAACGTCGCCGGTAGCAGCGCAGATGTTGACACGATCTTTTTCTACGATCTTATCGGAGATACATTTTTATCCAAGACGGCCACCGGCCTTAGCTATAGTCAAAATGTCGCGATTGAGGAGACTATAAAAAGACTCTATGAAGAATATTCGGGCAACATGCCGTCATACTGGTTTTGCGAGAAGGTAGGCAATAAGAATTATTTACTGCGGCTATACAAGAATAAAAAGAGAATGCTTGGGGCTCTGGTGGATGTAACTGCAGCCTTGAAAAAGAGCTTGGCCAACGATTCTGTCTGTTACCTTGTCACGGATGAAAACGGAAACATAATCGCCAAGGCGGGAAGTGACATTGATATTACAACAGACGATATTGATACAACGCACATAGCCGATGCTGCGTGGTCGGAAAACGGGAAATTCTTTTTCCTGGGAAGTGCTTCAAAAAGAGGTAATTTCTTAATCTTCGTAGCAATAGATAAGGGCAGGGTATTCGGTGCATTCCAGCTTATTCAGGTTGTAATCCTTGTGCTTATCTTATCTGCAATCTTCATGTTGATAATCATGACTTTGTATGCAAGAAATGTGGTTTATATGCCGCTTAAAGATCTTATGTCTGTCATGAAGCGTATCGAAAACGGTGAACAGAACTGCAGACTTCCGGATAAAGCAGATACAGTGGAGTTCATGCGGATCAACGATAGTTTTAATCACATGATGGACACAATTGTAAATTTGCGTATGAAGTCTTACGAAGAACGAATTCAGTTTGATGAGGCAACGCTAAAGTACGTACAGCTTCAGATCAAGCCTCATTTTTTTCTTAATGCTCTCACGACGATTCACAGTATGTCATTCCAGGACAGGAACGACGAGATACGTGATTATATAGAAAGGCTTTCGCGAAACATACGGTATCTTTTCAGATCGGGACTTCATACTGTAAAGCTTTCGGAAGAAATTGAGCATGTCAGGGACTATATTGCGATGCAGGATATTCTTTATCCGGGGTGTGTATTTGAATTCATAGATGTTGATGAGAAGGTGTCTGAATATCCGATTCCGCAGCTTCTTATACATACCATGCTGGAGAATATTTACAAACATGCGGTATCGGTGGATAAACTGACGTCAATTCTGATTTCCTGCAAGCTTGAAGTAAGGGGCGGTGAGTCTATGTGTCACATCACGGTTGAAGATGACGGACAGGGATTTCCGGAAGAATTTCTTTCACAGGTTCGGGACGGAAATGTTACTGTAAAAGAAAACGGGCACGGCGTGGGACTTTGGAATATGAAAAAGACCTTAAAACTCATGTACAAAAGAGATGATCTGATGGAGTTTTCAAATAAAGAACCAAACGGTAGCCGCGTAGATATGTGGATACCAAGAAGAGTAAAGAGGCAGAGCAGTGTATGGAAGCTATCGTAATAGATGATGACATTCCCACAGTTGACGTAATAGTGGATACTGTGGCATGGGACAAATTTCATATAGACAAGGTGCATACGGCATATAATATCGAGACCGCGAAAAAGCTTTTTTCCGAAAATGATATAAGCCTTGCAATCTGCGACATAGAGATGCCCATGGGAACCGGACTTGAGCTGATCAAATGGGTTAGGGAAAACGGGATTGAAACAGAATTCATTTTCCTTACAAGCCATGAAAAATTCGATTATGCCAGACAAGCCATAGAATACAGCGCGTCAGGATATGTGGTTAAGCCTTTCAATAACGATCGTATGGAGGCTGAACTGACAAACGCAATTCAAAAGCTTCATGACAAAAAAGAGAGCCATAAGGCATCCCTCTATGAGGAGTGGTACTCGGGAAATCTTGGGTATGTTGAAGCTCTTTTCTGGCTTGATGTTTTGCAGCAGAGAATTGCCTCCGACAAAGCAGTTATTGCAAAAGAGATCTCCCAGAGGCGACTTAATATAGATGCTGACAGGCAGTATCAGCTTTACATTATTGCCGGTGGCAATATTGAGCAGATAGAGGAAAACTGGGGTAAGGGCGGCGCCGGAACATATGAAAAAGAGCTGGTAAAGTTTCTTGGTAACAGTATTTTCATTGGTATTTCCGAAGGGAAGTTTGTCAATTACAGGGTAAAAAATATAATTTATACCGCGATTGTTGTCGGCGAAGATGATGCCGGGATAATTGCAGACAGGCTAAATAGTGAAGGCCTGCAGGTACTGGAAAAAGCCAAGGAGGTCTTGCGGAACATAATCACTGTCTACATTGGAAATGCGTGTGATATAGACAAACTCTGTCTTGCCAAGACACATATAGAGGAGCTGGACAAAAACAAC
Source organism: Butyrivibrio sp. LB2008 (assembly GCF_000621565.1). GTDB lineage: Bacteria > Bacillota > Clostridia > Lachnospirales > Lachnospiraceae > Butyrivibrio. The sequence goes on along the minus strand of NZ_JHXZ01000013.1, from coordinate 192,306 downwards.
GTGGCTTCCAAGGGCAAGGTTTTTCACGAAAACGATGAGATCGTCCTTGCTACAGAAAAAGGTCATATGCTTGACCAGCAGGAAATCAGGCTCCTTCTTAATGAAAAGAAAAAGAAAGAGCTTCTTAATCTTCTTAAATTCAGCATGGAAAATCTGGCAGCAGCCAAAAAACTTGATGCAGCGGCACTTGCCGAGATTAAGCAGGATCTTTTGCAGATTGTGTTTGTATATCTCCATGGAAAAGAAATTCAGGCCACGCAGCTTTTTGCCAATGAGGCTTCCGAGTCGCTGGAGAGGCAGGCTACGGATTCTCTCATGAACATGGTGAGGTGGCAGGTTTATCTGATTTCCGAGACACTTGATTATGTCTCGGAAGTTGAAGCTTCGGACTCAATCGTATCCCGTGCCAAGGCCTTTGTTCACGAGCATTATAAGGAAGATATCTCAAGAACCGAGATTGCAGAGTGTGTATATTTGACTCCGGAGTACATGGCGAAGATGTTCAAGAAAGAGACCGGCATAAGCCTTAAGCAGTATATAACCGATTTCAGGATAGATAAGGCCAAAGAGCTTTTATCCAGAGCAGATGCGAGGATAAGTGACGTGGCTACTGAAGTTGGATTTGATAATTTTTCATATTTTTCAACGGTTTTCAAAAAGACAACGGGGCTTACTCCAAATGAGTATCATACACAAAACTTAAAATTGAAAAACTAAGACTTGTTTTTGAAAGAGAAGTAATATATTCCCTTTGTATAATGAGTGCATCTTAGAAATGCAAATAACAAGGGAGGTTATTATGGTTAAGAAAATTCTCAGTGTGTTACTGGCCGGAACAATGGCTCTTTCATTGGTTGCCTGTGGATCGTCAACAGGTAGTGAAGGCGGAGTTGATCAGAACGGTGCCGCTAACAATGGCTCCGATTACGATCAGATAACATACGCATTTGTTACTTTTAATACGGTTCCTGATGATACCTCTGCTGTAGAAGAGGTTATCAACAAGATCACCAGAGAGAAGATCGGTGTTGAAGTTCATCTTATGCCGCTTTCAATCGCGGACTACTCACAGCAGGTAAGCCTTGCGGTTCAGAATGGCGAGGTTGATATTTTCCACACATTAGGTGATCTTGGAAGCTCGATAGCAAGCGATATGTGTTATGACTTAACAGATATTATCGATGCTGACGCACCTGAGATAAAGGCTCTTTTCGAAGAGGAATGGCTCAAGACAACAATGTTTGACGGAAGACTTTATGCGATTCCAACACTTAAGCCTTTCGCACTTCAGCCGATGCTTATATACAGAAAAGATCTGGCGCAGGAGCTTGGACTTGATATGCAGTCGGTTAAGTCTCCTGAGGACCTTACAAAGATTTTTGCACAGGTAAAAGAGGCTCATCCTGAGATGACTCCTTTTGCACCTGTATCACAGGGTGACAGCGGACTTACAAGATGGATTTCAGAGATTGACTGGCTTGGAGATTCTTTTTCATCACCGACAGGTGTTCTTCAGGGCGATGATATGACGGTTACAAGCTACTATGATCTTGCAGACTTCGAGAAGTATGCTTCACTTGTAAGAGAGTGGTACCTTAACGATTACATCATGAAGGATGCGGCTACTACAACATCAGCTGCAGCAGAACTCATGTCTTCAGGAAGCTATTTCGCATACTCAGCTTCTTACAGCTATCCTCTTGCGGATGCGGCAGCAGCTCTTTCTGCTCCCAGCGGATACGAAGTAGAGGCAATCGCGCTCGGAGATGCTTACCTTGACACATCTTCAATAAATGCGGTAGCACAGGTTATTGCTTCAACATCAGAAAATCCTGATGCGGCACTTAAATTCCTCAACCTCACATATACAGATCCTGAGGTGATCAATGCAATGCTCTATGGTATTGAGGGAGAGGATTATGTAAAGAATGCGGATGGAACAGTGTCTTATCCCGAGGGACAGGATGCGGCAACAGTTCCTTACACTGCACAGCTTTCCTGCGGTGTTCTTGGTAACTTCTTCATCCAGTGGCCTCTTGAAGGTTCAGGTTCAGAGGAATCACTTAAGTGGGAAGATGAGCAGAACCACAAAGCTAAGAACTCACCTGCGATGGGCTTTACATTTGATCCTTCGTCGGTTCAGACACAGTACACAGCTGTAAGCAACGTTATTCAGCAGTATGTGCCCGGTATTGTCTGCGGATCTGTTGATACAGAGCCTGCTTTTGCAGAGTTCCGTCAGGCTCTTAAGGACGCCGGATATGATGATATTCTCGCTGCCAAGAAAGAGCAGCTTGATGCCTGGGTTGCAGCTCAGTAATAAATTCATATATATAACCTTGATTCACTGTCAGGCTTTGCTTATGCAGGGCCCGGCAGTGAATTATTTTGTGCGGAAAATCTCTCTGAAATTCCTGTCAAACAGATAATAGCTATGCTGTAGATGTATCCCTCAAATTTGAAAAAACAGGACTTGTTTTTGAAAGAAAAGACATCCCATTCTCCGTATACTGAAATCATCAGGAAAGGAGAAGAGCAATGTCTGATATGAAAAAGAAAAATTCAAAAACAAAATATGCAAAATCCGGCCCGCTTCTTCTGATCGCGGCTCCGGGTATCATATATCTTTTGATCAATAATTACATTCCAATGTTTGGTATTTTCCTTGCATTTAAGAAATTCAGTTATAAAAAGGGTGTGTGGGGAAGCCCGTGGAATGGTTTCGATAATTTCAAGTTTTTGTTCCAAACAAAAGATGCGCTTATAATGACCAGAAACACAATTCTGTATAATCTGGCATTTATCGTCATAGGAACGATTATTGCGATCACCATTGCGATTTTTCTAAATGCACTCGGGGATTCAATAAGAACTAAGTTTTTCCAGTCGGCGCTTCTTTTGCCCAACCTTATGAGCTGGGTAATAATTGCATACATGGTCTTTGCTTTCCTTAATTCGGACAGCGGCTTTATCAATAACACGATTCTTAAGGCCCTTGGTAAGAAGGAGATAGCCTGGTATATGGAAAGTAAATACTGGCCGTTCATTCTGACTTTCGTGCAGATGTGGAAGAATGCAGGTTACCAGTCAATCATCTATCTTGCAGCCATCGCCGGAATCGATAAATCTGTCTATGAGGCAGCAAGCCTTGACGGAGCTTCCAAAGTTCAGCAGATTTTCAGGATTACGCTTCCGATGTTAAAACCCACAGTGATCATCCTGACACTTATGGCAGTGGGAAGAATTTTCTTCTCAGACTTCGGACTTTTCTATCAGGTTCCTATGAATTCGGGAGCTGTTTATTCTACAACACAGACTATTGATACCTACGTTTACAGAGGTCTTATGGAACTCAATGACGTTGGAATGAGTGCTGCAGCAGGACTCTTCCAGTCACTTCTTGGATTTATAATCGTAGTTTCCGCTAATGCACTTGTTCGTAAGATAGACAGCGACAATGCACTGTTCTAAAAGGAGATAGACAATGGTTAACATGAAAAAAAAGCTGATGGCTTCAGATACAAAAATTTTCAAGATTGTTTCGACAATAATTTTGGGACTTCTTGCTTTGGTGGCTCTTTTACCCATAATCCTCATCGTTATCGCATCATTTACGGATGAGACAACACTGCTTAGGAACGGTTATTCTTTTTTCCCTGAGATGTGGTCTGCGGATGCTTATGTTTACATGATCCAGCAGGGATCGACAATATTCAGGGCATATGGGATTTCAATACTCGTGACGATTATCGGAACTGTAGTGAGCGTACTCATTACAACTATGATCGCATATCCCATGAGCAGAAGGAACTTTAAGTATAAAAACGCTCTGGCATTCTTCGTGTTCTTTACAATGCTGTTTAACGGCGGAGTTGTTCCGTCTTACATGATGTGGACACAGGTTTTCCAGATCAAGAATACACTTTGGGCACTGATAATTCCTAATTATCTCTGCGGAGCATTTAATATTTTTCTTGTAAGAAATTACTATGCGAACAGCATTCCTGAGGCGCTTATAGAGTCAGCCCAGATTGACGGTGCAAGTGAGCTTACGATCTTCTTTAAGATTATTTTCCCGCTTGCGGTACCGACTGTAGCAACGATTTCGCTTTTTACAGCACTTATCTATTGGAATGATTGGGTAAATGCGCTGTATTATATACAAAAACCTCAGTACTACGGAATTCAGAATCTGCTTATCAGGATCATGAATAATATCCAGTATTTGAAGAGCGGAGCAGCTTCTGTAGCTGTAGGAACAGGTGCCATATCACTTCCAAGCAACGCCGTGAGAATGTCCATGGCAGTTATAGGAATACTTCCAATTGTTGTTATTTACCCCTTTGTTCAGAAGTATTTTGTAAAGGGCGTTGTGGTAGGTGCTGTAAAAGGTTGAGAGAACTTAAGAAAGGCATATTATGACAATACAAGATGTAATAAAGAAAATTGAAGGATACCATCCGGACCTTGGCCCATCTTATAAGGGATGTGACGGAATTAAATGCGGAAATCCCGATGTTGAGTGCACGGGAATTGTTACCGCGTTGGTACCGACGGTGGATGTTATAAAAAAGACAGCTGAGCTTGGATATAATATGTTATATGTCCACGAGCCGACCAGCTATCTGACACCTGATTATCCGGTATGGAAAGCTGATTTTAAGTGCGACGTCTATGACGAGAAGATAAAGCTTGCAACCGACAACGGTATTGTGATCTACAGAGATCATGACCACACCCATGCTCACAGACCGGATGGAATATTTACCGGCGTTCTTAAGTACATGGGATGGCTTGATTATCTGAATGAGGAGTGCGAAGGAGTTCCGTTTGGATTTGTTGTGGATCTGCCGGAGGCTCAGAGCGTAGAAGAGCTCAACAGACAGTTTATGGAAAAGATTGGCATGAATGGCGTCAGATATATAGGAAGAGCTGAGGATAAGATCAAGAGACTTGCTATTGTTGCACATCTTTTTCCAAATGCCTTTGTAGAAACGGTAGATACAGGAGATCACTACGACGATTTTTCAACGCAGGTTATTAAGGCGATGCAGAGAGACGATATTGATGCCATAGTTCCCGGAGAAATAATCGAGTGGAATCTTTTGTCATACATCAGAGATGCTTCGCAGCTTGGAGAAAATAAGGTGTGCTTTAATCTGGGACATTTTAATTGGGAAGAGCTTGGCGCGAAATACGCTGCTGACTGGATTCCGGAGCTTGTTGGTAATGAGTTGCCTGTCAGGTACGTGAAGACAGATGATATGTGGAACTACGCAGTGTAACAGAGATAAAATAAATTCAAATAATAATCGGGAGTTTCGGATGAATACGGCTTTATGTTTTAATGATGTATTATGTTACGACAATAGACCAAAGCCCATAGTAAAAAGAGACGGCAAGTACTTTTTGCGTCTTTTGGAGAAAGGGGCGAAGAAGGTACAGCTTAAGTTTGCGGAAGTCCTTTATGATTTTTATAAGATTGATGGGGATGAATGGGAAATCGAGCTGCCTTTTTGCACAGCAATTAATTACATACAGATTGTGGTTGACGGCAATGAAAACCTTGAGGCAATACTTCCGATAACCTATGGATATTCAAGGCCGTATAATTATATTGAACTGCCTGAATATGAAGAGGATTTTTTTGCACTTAAGAATGTGCCGCATGGATCGGTGAGGAGAGAGTATTTCTTTTCCCATATGACGGGAGAGTGGGAATCCTGCATGGTTTACGTACCTTTTGAGTATGACAGTGATCCGGACAAAGTGTACCCTGTTCTATATCTTCAGCATGGTCACGGAGAAAATGAGATAGGCTGGAGTATGGCAGGTAAGGTAAACTTAATAATGGATAATCTGATTTCCGAAGGTAAGGCACAGCCGTGCGTTATAGTGATGAATAATGGAATGGTGCAGAAGAAAGAGGGGGATGAACATATCGTGGATCATCTTCTCTTTGAGCCTATGCTAATGGAAGATGTTATTCCTTTTATAGAAGGCAGATACCATGTGGGCGGATGTAAAGCAAGACGCGGTATTGCAGGTCTTTCAATGGGATCCGTTCAGGCTTCGATGATAGCCTGTAACCATGGCGACATGTTTTCTGAGGTGGGAATATTCAGCGGATTTTTGCACGACTGGATAAGCGCAAGCCCATTGGACATGAGTTGCCACAAGGAGAGTGACAATGCGCATCTTGATGCAATGAACGATGCGGATGAGTTTAACTCAAGGTTTAACACATTCTTTAGAGCTATAGGGAATGAGGATCCGTTTCTTGAGCACTTTGAAAATGATGACAGCCTTTGCAGGGAAAAAGGAATTAACTGCACAAGAAAAATTTACGAAGGAACTCACGACTGGAATGTGTGGAGAAAATGCATCTATGATTTCGCACAGATGATATTTGCAAGCTAATGTTGAATGTAAAAGAGGGTTTGGCAAAAAATATTTAAATGATAGGAGAGGGACAATGGCAACAGGGAGACTTAGATTTTATTCATTATCACAGATGGGGCAGGCTAATATTGTCTATGTTATACCAAGGGACGTGCCTGAGTTTATGACGATGGGAAATAAGAACTATGAAAGACCGATGAAGACTTTGTATCTTCTTCACGGTATTTCCGGAAATGAGTGCGATTGGGAATATAACGGAATCGCTGAGGATATTGCCTTTAAATACAACATGGCAGTTATTATGGTTACGGCAGGCAACAACTTCTATCTGGACAGAAAGGCTACAGGTTGCCAATACTGCACCTATGTCGGAAAAGAAGTTGTGGAATTTACAAGAAAGATGTTCGGTCTTTCTGACAAACAAGAGGATACCTTAATCGGCGGACTTTCTATGGGAGGTTTTGGTGCAATCCACACGGGATTTGCCTTCCCTGAAACTTTCGGCGGAGTAATTGCTCTTTCATCCGCGCTTATTATCCATCAGATCGCGAGTATGAAGAGTGGTGATGCTGATGAGATCGCAAACTATGATTATTACAAAGAGGTATTTGGCGATCTTGATAAGGTTGAGGAGTCGGATGCAAACCCCGAAGTTCTCTATGACAGAAATGTAAAGGAAGGAAAGACTAATCCGCCTGTTTACATGGCTGTCGGAACAGAGGATTTTCTCTATCAGAATAATCAGATCATGAAGAAGTTTCTTGAGGATAAGGGTGCTAAGATGAAGTATGAAGAAGGCCCCGGAATCCACGATTGGACATTCTGGAATGCATACATTACCAAGGGCGTAGAGTGGGTTCTTGAGAATGTATAAAAGTAGGAGGTTATATGTCTTACTCAGAGGTTCACTTTTTATCAAATTGTTTATCACAGAATGTTTCCATGGCAGTATTTATGCCGGAGAGAGGCCCTTTTGGTTCGGATGCGGAGCCGCCCTATAAGACAGTATATTTTTTGCCCGGTTACAGCGGGGATTACACGAGCATCATAACCATGCTTGGAATCCGTAAGCAGGCTGAGCTTAAGGGATTGGCTGTAGTGATGCCAAACGGACAGAATGCGTTTTATGTAGATCATCCGGAAAGAAATGCCAATTACAGTAAGTTCATCGGTGAAGAACTGATAGAGCGCACAAGAGATATGTTCAGGTTGTCCGAAAAAAGAGAGGATACCTATATCGCCGGAATTTCCATGGGCGGATATGGAGCTCTTTTAAGCGGACTTAGGTACAATAAAGTTTTTTCGAAGGTGGCGGCTTTTTCACCCGCTGCCGATCCGCATATGCTTCTTACCGGTCCCGGAGGAGGCTTTGGAAACGGTGAATTTGCGAACATGTTCGGAAACTTTGAAGAATATGAAAAGAGCCCTTGGAATATCGCAAGAACTTATGCGGAAGCGGATAAAAAAGATATCCCGGAGCTCTTTATCGGATGCGGAGACAGAGATATTGCCGTTGACGGGCAGGTTAAGTATTTCAAAAAGGCACTTGATGATTCGCAGGTTCCTTACAAGTATTGGGAGACTAAAGGTAATCACGACTATGATACCTGGGAAAAAATGCTTGATCCCGCATTCTCGTTCCTTGCGGGAATTCCGGAGGGAAGTCGCAACAGTCTCGCAATCCCGGATTAAATAGTGATTTAGAAAGATTTAGGAATAATAAATGAGTGAATGTATTTTGACAATTGATGTGATACTTGATGAGGTTATTGAGGTCAAAGGCGGTGCAGGAGAGGCGGCGATGATTCTTTTTCATGGTACAAGCGACTGCGATAATTTCAAAGGTACAATACTTCCGGGCGGAGTGGATACACAGAAACAGGAGAAGGGAAAAGAGCGAACTCTCTCTGCAAGGTATATACTTGAAGGTAAAGATTGCGACGGAAAAGACTGTCATATCTTCATTGAGAACAACGGCCTGATTCTGCCCGGCACGGGCCCCGGTCCGATTCACACAAAGCCTTTGATCTATACCGATTCAGAGGCGCTCAGATGGATGGAGACAGCAGACATCGAAGGAACAGTAACCGGCACAGAAAAGGGCGTGCTTATTTCTTTTTATGCTTGATAACATAGGACTTTAATAATGAATAACATCAACCCAATTACAAAACTTGATTACCCCGATCCTGAAGTGATAAGAGTCGGCGATACCTACTATATGGTCAGCACCACGATGTACTTCATGCCGGGCTGCGAGATACTTCGCTCTTACGACCTTGTGAACTGGGAACATGCCGCATACGTATATGATACGTTGGATGGTACTGCCGCTCAGAGATTAGAGGGAAAAGAAAATATCTACGGCTGCGGTATGTGGGCTGCAAGTCTTCGTTTTTATAAAGGTGTATATTATATATGTTTTGTGGCCAATGATATGCATAAGACCTACATCTATCAGGCAAAAGACATATACGGTCCTTGGGAAAAGTATACTCTCGAGGGCTTTTATCATGACAATTCCATTCTGTTTGATGATGACGGCAAGATTTATATCGTTTATGGAAATACCGACATTTATCTGAAAGAACTAAAATTTGATGAATCCATGCATCTGACTGACGTCGGAACCGATCCCGAAAAGCTGATCTTATCCGATAAGAATGAAGTATATCTTGGATATGAAGGCTCTCATTTTTACAAAATAAATGGTAAGTACTACATTTTTCTGATTCACATGCCAAAGAGTATAGGAAGAAGAACCGAGGCTGTATTCGTGGCTGATAAGCCTGAAGGCCCTTACTATGGCAAAGATGTTATGGATGATGACAGAGGTTATAGAAATTCAGGAATAGCCCAGGGCGGGATTGTGGACACTCCGTCGGGGAAATGGTACGGCATTCTCTTTCAGGACAGTGGCGCCGTGGGAAGAATTCCGTGCCTCATGCCGGTATCCTGGGGGAAGATAGCAACAGCTGAAGGAAAAGAAGCCTGTTTCCCTGTTTTTGGTGCAGACGGAAAAATACCTGAAGAATTTGAAATTGAAGATTTAAAGCCCGGATACGAGTATGCACCTTTGGTATCAAGTGATGACTTCAAAACAGATTTTAGCGGAGCGATATCTTCAAGCTTTGGATTTAAGCCCTGCTGGCAGTTTAATCACGAGCCCAATCTGTCGCTTGTAAAAAGAGATTTGAAAAAAGGCACCGTTACTATCACAACGGACAAGATTAGCAGTAACCTCGTTCAGGCCAAAAACACTTTGACGCAGAGAACTCTTTTTCCCGGTTGCGAAGCAGTCGTCACTGTTGATGCAAGCGGAATTAAAGACGGCGACTATGCGGGACTGTGCCTCCTTGAAAGTAATTACGGCTTCATCGCAGTAACAAAGAGAGACTCATCCTATTACCTTGTAATGGGCAAAAGAGAACTTGAAACAAAAGATATCTGGGGCGAAAGATGCGATGATGAGCCCTTTGAGGAAGTGGAATGTATTCCTTTGGACAGCCCTGGTGTGACGCTTTATGCAGGCGTCTGCTTTGATAGCGTGACAGTTCAGAGAAGTGAGCACTCAAGCCTTATTCCGAATGCCGATGATACAGTGTCATTTTTCTATGTCACTGAATCTGAGCATCCTGAGCAGGTGAAAAAACTTGGAAGCGACCACAAGCTGGAATTCAAACTTGATCATTTCACGGGTGCAAGATTTGGACTGTTTATTTACAGTACGAAAGAAATTGGTGGAAACGCGAATTTTTCTGAGTTTACATATTCTAATTGACAGATACCCCACTAGGGTATATATTGGTATCAACTAATATATACCCTAGTGGGGTATTTTGCGGAGGAAATATATATGTCAGAGTGCGAAAACAATATGGAAGAAATGAAGGGCAGTTGCCCGCATTGCTCCGGTAAACATAAAGACAGAGAAGCTAAGGAAAAAAGAGATCTTATGAACAGGCTGAAACGAATAGAAGGCCAGGTTCGCGGCGTTGAAGGAATGCTTGAAAATGACGCATACTGCACGGATATCCTGGTTCAGGTGTCTGCCATTACGAGTGCTCTTAACAGCTTCAATAAAGTTCTTTTGGCAAATCATATGAGAAGCTGCGTGGCTGACAATATTCGTGAAGGTAATGATGAGATTATCGATGAGCTTGTGGTTACGCTGCAGAAGCTGATGAAATGATCTGGGGTGATGGATGTGATGAATCAAAAAGTTTCTTAATATCATCACCTCTGCCAACCACCGAAAGGAATGAATATGGAACAATACAATGTGACCGGAATGAGCTGCGCCGCATGCCAGGCGAGGGTTGAGAAGGCTGTAAATGCTGTTCAGGGTGTTGAGAGCTGTGCTGTAAGTCTTCTCACAAACTCCATGGGCGTTGAGGGAAGCGCATCTTCGGAAGAAATAATTAAGGCTGTGGAGTCAGCCGGCTATGGCGCGAGTTTAAAGAACGCCTCGAAAGCCGCCGATAATTCCGGCAATTATGATGATTCGCTGAAGGATACGGAAACACCGATATTGAAAAAGAGACTGATCGCATCAGCCATTCTGTTGATCCCGCTAATGTATGTTTCAATGGGGCATATGTTATGGAACTGGCCACTGCCGCCGTTTCTTGAAGGCAATCATGTTGCGATGGGACTATACGAATTGCTGATAGCAGGATTTGTCATGGTGATAAATCAGAAGTTTTTTATCAGCGGATTCAAGGGACTTATTCACAGGTCTCCGAACATGGATACCCTTGTAGCTCTCGGCGCAACGGCTTCATATGCATACAGCGTGTATGCTCTTTTTGCCATGTCGGGAGCGGTAATGGTTGGCGATACGGACCGCGTCATGTATTACATGGATCAATTTTATTTTGAGTCCGCCGCGACAATCCTGACGCTGATAACAGTTGGAAAAACTCTTGAAGCGAGATCAAAGGGAAAAACTACGGATGCCTTAAAATCTCTTATGAAACTTGCGCCAAAGACTGCAGTAATTCTGGAAGGCGACATAGAGAAAATAGTTTCGATAGATGAGGTAAAGGTTGGAGACAGATTCGTAGTGCGCCCCGGTGACAGTATACCCGTAGACGGTATTGTAAAAGAGGGCGAGAGCGCCGTTAACGAGTCCGCACTCACGGGAGAAAGTGTTCCTGTAGAAAAGCAGCCGGGAGATAAAGTCTCAGCTGCAACCATCAACACATCGGGATACATGGTATGCGAAGCTGCAAGAGTCGGCGAGGATACCACTCTTGCGGGAATAATTCGAATGGTCAGTGATGCTGCGGCGACCAAGGCACCGATTGCCAAGATTGCAGACAGGGTTTCGGGTGTTTTTGTTCCGGTAGTCATAGGAATCGCAGCTGTTACATTTATTGTATGGCTTTTGGTTGGACAAACCTTCGGATATGCCATGGCAAGAGCAGTATCGGTTCTTGTAATCAGCTGCCCGTGTGCTTTGGGACTTGCAACTCCGGTGGCGATAATGGTTGGAAACGGCGTAGGTGCCAAGAACGGAATTCTGTTTAAGACGGCAGCAGTTCAGGAACTTACGGGAAAAACTCAGATAGTTGCCCTTGATAAGACAGGAACTATAACTACTGGAATTATGCGTGTTACAGATGTTATTCCGGTAGCCGGTGTTAGTGAAAAAGAGCTGCTTACAGCGGCGTACGCATTGGAATCAAAAAGTGAGCATCCTATTTCAAAAGCAATCATCAATCATGCAAAAGAAAATGATATAGAGCTTCAAGAGACAACAGAGTTTGAAATTATGCCGGGAAATGGACTAAAGGCGAAATTAGGCGCAGAAACAGTTGCGGGCGGGAATGCGAAATATATTACAGAAAGCCATGATGTTTTAACAGAATGCACTGTAAGAATTGATAAAATAAAAGATGTTGCAGAGTGCACAAAAGCAGTTTCTGTGTGCACCGACGAGTTATCAGCGCAGGGCAAGACGCCGGTTCTTTTCACAAAAGATAATAAGCTGATCGGAATAATCGCTGTCGCTGACACAATAAAGGATGATACTCCTCAGGCGGTCAGTGAACTCAAGAAAATGGGCATCCATGTGGTCATGCTGACCGGTGATAATGAGATTACGGCAAAGGCAATCGCTGAGCAGGCCGGAGTGGACGAAGTGGTTGCGGGAGTGCTTCCGGACGGAAAAGAAGCTGTTATCAGAAAGCTTATGGAGCATGGAAAAGTTGCCATGGTCGGCGATGGAATAAATGATGCCCCGGCGCTTACCCGCGCGGATGTCGGAATTGCCATAGGAGCAGGAACAGACATTGCCATAGATGCAGCGGATGTTGTGCTTATGAAGAGCAGTATTCGCGATGTGGCAGCAGCCATCAGAATCTCCGGGGCAACTCTGAGAAATATCCATGAGAACTTGTTCTGGGCATTTTTCTATAACGTCATCGGCATTCCGCTTGCTGCAGGTTGCTATGTCGCTGCATTCGGATGGACACTTAATCCTATGTTCGGCGCAGCAGCTATGGGACTTTCAAGCTTTTGTGTGGTATCTAACGCACTTAGGCTTAATTGGATAAAAGCTCATGATGGAAGCAAGGACAAAGTTATAAAAAATTCGATTGATCATAAGATTATTCGGTCAATAGATGAGCATACTGATAATGATACAAATTTGAATAACCAAAAAGAAAAGGAGAACAAAGAAATGAAGATTAAGGTAAACGGTATGATGTGCGCACACTGTGAGGCTCATGTAAAAAAGGCTCTTGAGGCAATTGATGGAATTGAATCAGCGGTAGCTTCCCACGAGGAGAACCTCGTAACAATCACAAATTCAAAGGATGTCGATGAAGCTCTTATCAAAGCTGCCGTCACAGATGCAGGTTATGAGTACGACGGAATTGCTTAAATAAAACGTTGCGACACAACAACGTTTTGTTGATGGTTATCAAAAAGCCCGTATTTTAAAATATTTCTATGGCAAATTTTTTTAAACGATGGTTATCGGCATATGGCAGAACTAAAAAATGCCGGATAATAAGGAGGTTTCAATGAAATACAAAGGGCTTTTTGAACCGATCAAAATCGGCAAACTGGAAATCAAAAACCGCTATGCCATGGCTCCCATGGGACCGCTGGGTCTCGGAGACTGCGAAGGCGGATGGAATGACAGAGGTATCGACTACTACACCAGACGTGCTCAGGGTGGTATCGGTCTTATTATTACGGGTGTAACTTTTTCGGATACAGAGGTGGAAAAACCTTCTTTCCCCAACACACCCAATTCAACATACAATCCGGTTCAGTTCGTAAGAACCAGCCGTGAGATGACAGAGCGTGTTCATGCTTACGGATCAAAGATCTTTTTACAGATGAGCGGTGGATTCGGACGAGTTACAATCCCTACAAACTTAGGTGAATTCCCTCCTGTATCTGCATCACCAATTCCTCACAGATGGCTTGATAAGACTTGCCGTCCTCTTACAGTTGAAGAGATTCACGGAATCGTAGAGAGTTTCGGAAAAGGCGCATATAATGCTAAGCGTGCGGGATTTGACGGTGTTGAGATTCACGCCGTTCACGAAGGATATCTTATCGATCAGTTCGCTATTTCTTTCTTCAACCAGCGTACAGATGAATATGGCGGATCACTTGAAAACAGACTCAGATTTGCAAAAGAAATCCGTGAAGAGATTGCAAAGACTTGCGGATGGGATTTCCCCGTTGCGTTAAGATTCTCATTAAAGAGCATGGTTAAAGATTTTCGTGAAGGAGCACTTCCAGGAGAAGAATTCGAGGAGAAGGGACGTGATATCGAGGAAGGTATCGAGGCTGCCAAGCTTCTTGAGAAATACGGCTATGATGCTCTTGATGTTGATGCCGGAACATATGATGCATGGTGGTGGAATCATCCCCCGATGTACATGGAGAAGGCACCTTACAAAGAGTTTGCAAGAATTACAAAAGAAAATGTAAATATCCCTGTTATCATGGCAGGACGTGTAGATAATCCCGACACAGCTCTAGAGTGTCTTGAAAGCAATATTTGCGACATGATATCTCTCGGACGCCCGACTCTTGCAGATCCTGATATCGTAAACAAGATTCGCAGAAACAATTTGAGTCAGATCCGTCCTTGTATCAGCTGTCAGGAAGGCTGCATGGGACGTATCCAGAGCTATTCTCTTATAAACTGCGCGGTTAACCCTCAGGCAGGAAAAGAGAGAGTGAACCGTTACAATCCTATTGTCAAAAAGAAGAAGGTTCTTGTAGTAGGCGGTGGTGTTGCCGGACTTGAGGCTGCACGCGTACTTGCAGAGAGAGGTCACGAGCCTGTTCTTTATGAGGCAACAGAGAGACTTGGCGGAAATCTTATCCCGGGAGGCGCACCTTCATTTAAGGAAGACGATATAGCTCTTGCAAAGTGGTATGAAGATGAAATGACACGTCTCGGAGTAGAGGTTCATCTTAATACCAAGGCTACCGAAAAAGAGATTCTCGACGAGCAGTTCGATGCTGTTATCCTTGCAACAGGTTCACGTCCGAAGATGTTCTCGCTTGGAGATGACGAAAAGGTATATTCTGCAGAGCAGGTACTTCTTGGCCGGAAGGAAACAGGTGATAACGTAGCTGTAGTTGGTGGCGGACTTGTCGGATGTGAGCTCGCACTTGACCTTGCCATGAAGGGCAAGAAAGTTACTATCGTTGAAGCTCTTGATAAGATTCTGGCAGTTAACGGACCTCTCTGCTCAGCAAATAAGGAAATGCTTGATAAGCTTATTCCTTTCAACGGAATTGAAGTTGTTACAGGGGCTAAGGTCACAGAGTATAAGAACGGCGTTCTTAAGGCTGAAGTTGCAGACGGCACTAAGGAACTTGCCGCAGACAGCGTTGTTTTATGCGTTGGATATTCGAGCGAAAATACTCTCTATAATCAGTACAAGAACGATGTGGATGAGATCTATCTTCTCGGAGATGCAAGACAGGTATCCAACATAATGTACGGTATCTGGGATGCATTTGAAGTAGCAAACCATATCTGATAAAAGAAAATCAAAAACACAAATAAAAACGACGAATGACTTAGATAATGAGTCATTCGTCGTTTGTTTGTTTGATAGGAAAATCCTATCAAACAAAAAACGCTCCGCTATGGATGCGACCGATGCGCAGATGAATTATGCAAGCTTAAGCTTGCGCGCATCGGCGCGCAAAGAGTCGCGAGCGACTCTTTGTTCTGTAGAGCATGTAACAAGCTCAGTGAAGCTTATCTGAACACTGCTCCAAAAACCTCTTCGCCAGTTCCGCATCAGGTGAGTTTTCCAGATAAATCCCATACACATCCCAAGTATAGGTATCAGTTATAGGAATCGCTTTAACGTCGGTATCATCTTTGAAAAACCTTGGAGCAATGCCGATTCCGATCCCATTTTTTACAAGACGGTAAATAGAATCCCCTTCGCCAACCTTTGCAACAATCTCGGGATTGAAATCATTCATGTGGCAGGCGTTTATGAAATCGTGATAAATGTGGTATTTCTCGTTCATGGAGATAAGAGGTTCATCTTTGATCTCCGTAATACTGATCTGCTGTTTGCCTCTGAGTCTGTGGTCTTTGTGGACATACAGGACGATATCTACAGATTTGATGAGTTCCGACAAAAGCCCCGGAACCTGAGGCTTTCCTACAACGAGACCGCAGTTTATCTCATCGTTCAGCACACGCTTCAGGACAGTTTTGTTTTCCTGTTCATCCCAGCTTGCAACAATTTCCGGATTAGATTTCATAAAAGAATGCACCGAAGGAATATCTACAGCTCGCAGTGTCCCAGCCGCAAATCCAATCCTGAAGCGCTTCTCCCTGTCATTCACAGCTCTTATCTCCGAGAACATTTCATTCATGCTTTTAATTATAGTCTTGGATTTTTCATAAAAAATCTTTCCGCTCTCCGTAGGGACAAAGCCGTCTTTAGTCCTTGAAAAAAGTTGAGTGCCGCATTCCTCTTCAAGGTTCTTTATGATCTTACTTAGTCCTTGCGGTGACAGAAAAAGTTTATTTGCAGCTACCTGCAGGTTACGCTCTTCGTATATGATTTGAAAACATTTTAGATTTCTCGTGTTCATAAAAAAATAATAGCAAGGTGGGAAAAATATGCAATAGTCGCATCGGCGGAGAGTTTATTTTTATGTGATATACTTTAGTGAAAAGACACTTTTTTTCATTGAGGGATTAAGGAGATAAAAAATGGATGCCATTAAAAAATTTGTAAAAAGCGAACTTAGCGGATGGAAGCCGTTTGATGTTATTTGGCTTGTTTTTGCGACTGCGGTAATCCTGGGATTGTCAATTTACTGGAAGGATTCTCCGGTCAGCCTCTGGGCCGCTGTCACAGGCGTTTGTTGTGTTATTCTGACAGGAAAAGGAAAAAGGTCTTCTTTTATCTTTGGACTTGTAAATACGATTTTGTACGCGATAGTTGCTTTGTGGGCAAAATACTATGGGGAAGTAATGCTGAATCTTATTTATTACCTCCCGATGAATTTTGTGGGCTTTATTGCATGGAAAAAGTATATGAATGATGAGACGGGCGAAGTTATCAAGGAGCGCCTGAGCTTATCAAAGAGTATTGTTGTCTATGCGATAACTGCGGTATCAATCGTGATATATGGTTCTATATTGAAAAGAATGGGTGGAAACTTGCCGTATGTTGACAGCATGAGCACGGTTGTTTCGGTTGTTGCACAGGTTCTTTCCATTAAACGATTAACGGAACAGTGGGTTCTGTGGATCGTCGTTGATATTGTTACCGTGTTTATGTGGGCAGTAGATTTTATGAAGGGAGGAGAATCTATTTCTACTCTTGCCATGTGGAGCATATATCTTATAAACGCTTTTATCATGTTTATTCGCTGGTATAAGGAGGCCAAAAAGAATGCAGTATAACGTTGGTATGTACGGTGGCAGCTTTAATCCGCTTCATTTGGGGCATGTGGATTGCATTATACAGGCTGCAAACATGTGCCGTGAATTATATATAGTTCTGAGCGTAGGAAATAACAGAGGCGAAATAAATTACAGAGTCCGCTACAGATGGCTTTATCAGCTCACAAAACATATCGGAAATGTAAAGATAATAACTTTGTTTGATGATGCTGCCACAAAAGCTGATTATACAGAAGAGTACTGGGACAGCGATGCAAAGAAGGTTAAGGAGCAGATCGGAAAGCCGATAGATATCGTTTTTTGCGGAGACGATTATGATGAAAACAGCTTCTGGAACAAGTGCTATCCGGAAAGCGAGATCTATTTTTTCCCGCGGAATGATATAAGTTCTACAGAGATTAGGAAGAATCCGTATAAGCGATGGGATTGGATCCCGAATGTTGCAAAGCCTTATTTTGTAAAAAAAGTTCTCCTCATGGGAGGGGAGAGCACCGGAAAATCAACGCTTACCATTAACCTGGCAAACAGATTCAATACAAACTATATTGACGAAGCCGGAAGAGATATCTCAGAGCGAAGCGGAACCGACATGTTAATGCTCTCGGAGGATTTCACGGAGATCTTATTGCAGCATAAGTTGAATGAAATCAACGCCATAAATAACAGCAATAAAGTTTTGTTTATAGATACGGACACCCTGGTAACACAGTTTTATATGAGTTTTCTGAACGATCCGGAAATAGACAGGAACAAAGCACTTTCAGATGCGATAGATGCTGTCAATGAATATGATCTTATCCTGTTCCTGGAGCCGGATGTTGCTTTCGTTCAAGACGGTGACCGAAGCGAAGTCATCCGCGATGACAGGGAGACCTACAGCAATAAGATAAAAGACCTTATCACATCTCACGGCAAGAATTTTATAGTTATAAACGGAACATATCAGGAGCGTTATGTTAAAGCAGTGGAAGCAGTGGAAAGATTGCTTTCGGATTAATGTGGATATGAATCATATTGATGTAATAGTAAAGAACTATGAAAAAACTGAATATGTAGAGTATGAACCGGCTATTGATGGGTGTGCTTTGTCAGAATGGTTGGATCGATATACTGCTGATAGTAATGATAAGCAGATTAATTTTATAAGGCCGTTTTCAAACTTGATTCCTGCATGGAGTTATGCGCTTGATTGGTATGGCGATGTTCTGTTCACGTGGAAACTACTTGAAATGGATGAAGCACCGGTACCGTTGTTAATGTGTGAAGATGATGCGGATTATTCTTGTGTTGTTATTGTGGCAGAAGTAGAGAAGAAGGACGATTATGTCTACTGGAACAGAATTGGTTATGTCAACCATGATAATGAGAGTTTTGATGAAGAGAAACGGATGGGAATCTTTTGTCTTGAAGCATATTCCGATGAGGATTGGGAGAAGTACGGAGATAATATTGCTCTTGCAAATGTAGACAGCGATGAATGGCGCCAATGGATTTCCGAACATTGGACTGAAGAGCTTTTTAGAAGGCGAATGAATTATACGTTGCCCTATTATAAGACTGAGGGAAGTATTACATGGTTCGTAGATACAGATTGGATATTTGATCGCCGTGAGTATGAAAGCATGCTAAAGAAATATCAGGTTTTGCAGAGAATAAATCTGGCAAAATCCGAGATAGACATGACGATGAAAAAGATAAATAAAGAGGAATGCGCTGAAATCTTATCACGGATCTTGCCCGGGGGAATAAGGTTACTAAAGAAACATTATGATGACTATGGTGAAATGCTGATTCATCTTTTTGTATCAGAGGCAATAAATGAACCGTTTATTGAGCTTATAAGAAATCAGGCTTCATCTGATAAAGAGTTGGAATTATATGTTTATGCCATAAAGTTTATGTTGCTTCATGGTGATGAAAATGTACTAAATGCATTGCATGTTACGGTATATGAGCGGCTATGTGATGAAAAAGAAATGCTTAAAAAGCGTGGAATTGACTTGGAATGTTTGATTCCCGAGGAATCTACTTGAAAACATAGCTATTTATATAAAGATTTAGAAGAATAATCAGTAGTTACAAAAGGAGAGAGGTTATGGAATTTACAACAGATATTTTTGATCAGTTTGATAAGAAGTGGGCACTTCTTACAGCGGGGGAAAAGGACAATTTTAATACAATGACGATTAGTTGGGGCGGTCTTGGAACATTATGGAATAAGCCGGTTGCTACAGTTTATGTAAGGACACCCCGTTACACTCATGATTTCATGGATAATAACGAATATTTCACGATCAGCTTCTACCCTGAGAAGTATAAGGATACACTTGTAGTACTTGGAACAAAATCAGGAAAAGAAATCGATAAGATGCATTCATCGGGGCTGACTGCCAAAGAAGTTAATGGCTCAATGACTTTTGAGGAGGCAGAGGTGACTCTGGTCTGCAAAAAGCTCTTTTGCCAGAGACTTAATCCAAAGAACATGCATCCTGACATTGTAAAGCGCTTCTATGACGGGGATGCGGAGCATGATATGTACATTGGGGAAGTTGTGGATGTTTTGAGATAACCGCGTACAGTGGTTGAGGTTTATTATGATTTTACTTTTATCCATACCAATATTTCTTACAATATGGGAAATAGCTTTATTTATACGTGAGCTAAAAAAGAATCCATTCGATGAAAGTTGGGCTATTGATGCACTGGTGTTCATTTTCGGAGCTATATATGCTCGCCTATATGGGGTGTATAAATGGATTACATGGGAAGACTGGAATGTACAGCTTGTAAATGCAGAAAGACATTCGCCAATCTATACAGAGTCGCTTTTTACAGTCACGGTTATTTTTATAATTGCTTTTGCCGGATATGTTCTGCTTCAGCGTAAAGAGCTGACAAAAATGCCACCGTTAGTAGTTGTGCTTTCGATTTCTGCTATGTATCTGGGAATGATCCAGTTAATTGTTTATACGATACAGATAGTCGGAGCTAAAATAGATAACGATCCTCTGGATTATTCTGTTATTGCTTTGCCTGTATGTTGCGGCATCATCACTGCAAGAACCATACTGAGAAAAATCCATGATTGGAAAGAACAGAATACAACAAATGACAAGATCCGGGAAAACAAAATATTACGTGTCGCTGACAAAATATTGAGAAAGGCAGATCTATGGCCTGTACTGGCATTTTTATTAATGTTCCCGCTTCTTGGAATACTTATTATGATTCTCATTTTATTTGGACAAGCGCCGGATTCTATCATAAAAGCCTGGACAGAAACAAGTGAATGGGCATTATCAACAAAGCAGAGCCCGCCCAACCTGCATGTTGACGAGCACTATCTATGTACAGTTGCCGCAGGAGGACATAGAAAAATAGTTAAGCCAATCCGAAAAGGAATACGGCATGGACACGAAGTTATCGTAAATAGACAGCTCTGCATTGCCAATGCCTTCGAGGAAGTCCTGCAAGAAAAAACGCCCCGTGCGCATAGGCTGATACGTGGTTTCTATGACAAATACGGCTTCCCTGTCGCCAAACTTATCAGACATAAGTGGTCAGCGGATATTGTCTACTTTTTAATGAAACCACTGGAATGGATATTCCTTATCGTCCTGTATTCAACCGATGTCCACCCTGAGAACAGAATTGCCGTTCAATATACGGGTGACAAAAAATAAATTATAATTCTCAGACATCATTCCTATTTGGGAGTGGATTTAGTGTTAAAAAAGCAGAACAGAGATGCGCTTCTCTGTTCTGCCAAAATTATGCCAAAGACTTCCAATAGTCATTATCATGCATGTAATCAAAACATTCGTCTTCAACAAATCTTTTTATAAGTTTCGCTTTGAAATTTTCATAGAATTCGTCGCCTACATTTCCTGTTTCAACATGTGAAAAGAAATCCGACTTTGCATAATCAAGGATAGTATCGGTGTTATCAATGAGTTTTTTCATTATCTTCGCGGTTGCATCAACATCTTTTTCATGAGCGGCAAGCTGCAATTTGAATGCATTTTCCTGATAAGGACCGAGGTCAAAGCATTTCGCAAGGTTACAGTTAAGCTCTGAAGTACGCTTCGCAAGTTTCATATCATTTTTTTCCAGACAGAATACGTGCAGAGCATCCACGATCATCCGTAGCCTGCTCAGTTGCTCGAACATCAACGACTCATAGGTCCTATAAGCTTCGGTATCCTTACCTGTTTTGGCGAGAATATTTGCGGTGAAAAGCTTCTTATCGGGATTCTCGTCAGAGAAGTATTTAAGATATTCATGTGCTTTCTCATATTCTTTTTTGCTCATTTTAAGGTGGAAAAGAGATTCTGCCGCAGTCTTTCTTATTTTCGGATCTTTGGCGTTGATTAACTGCGAATACCACAGAGCTATTGTGTCACAATACTTATCCTCATTGAGAATGCTCTTCATTATAAGAGCTGAATTGAGCGTTATCGCTACTTTCCACTTGAGATTTTCACAGTTCGGATATTGCTCGACTTTTTCTTTTGCAAGATTGAACATGTCTTCAAAAGGCGCGTTGCCGTAAATCTTCATACTCAGATCTTTTACAAAAAAACTAATCTCGTCATCCGTCAGTTCATCTTTATACGCAAGGAGTTCATCTGTGGTTATTCTAAGAAGCCTTGCGATCGGGGCAAGCAGGCTTATGTCGGGAAGAGTATTCCCGTTTTCCCATTTGTTGACTGCGGGTGTAGTAACACCGAGACGCGTTGCCATTTCTTCCTGCGTAAATCCAAGTTCTTTTCGATATTTTCTAATAGTATTTCCTATATCCATCTTCGTGCCCTCCAATAATCTATTGTAACCGGTTCTGAGATTATGATATCGGAACGCCGCAGAAATTACTATTGAACAGGTGTTAATTATCGGGAAATTTTTTTAACCGCAGGGAAATAACGGCTACTCAATAACCACCGGTAGCGTGGTATAGCTTTGTATCATCAGCGCCGGATTGTCTATTCTTCTGATTATCATGTCAGCAGCCTGCAGGCCCATGTCAATCAGATGGTTACATTTATCGATAACCATGACAGGAACAGATTCCTCACAGAGGCGGGCGGCGATATTTACAAAATGAAGAATGCGACAACATACTGGGGACAGAGTGTATATCTTTCAGGAGACTGCGAAGCACTTGGAAATTGGGATCCTGCTTTTGCAGCCGGACCGGCATCATGCCCCGATTATCCGAAGTGGACATTTTCTGTAAAGCTTCCTATCGGTAAAAATATCGAATTTAAGGCCATAATGAAGGATGAAAGCGGAAATGTGACTTGGGAATCCGGCAACAATCACAGCTACACGGTTCCTTCAGAAGGTGGAAATTATACAATTCACTGGAATTGATGATCTGAGATTTTATTGCTATTATATTCCTGTCTCGTGTATAGAAATATATGCGAGGCAGGAAAGGAAAAGAAATGAACATACAGATTTTTGGTACGAAGAAATGCAATGATACTAAGAAGGCGGAACGCTTCTTCAAAGAGCGCGGCATCAAGTATCAGTTTATCGATATGAAAGAAAAGGGGATGAGCAAGGGAGAGTTTACATCTGTTGCTCAGGCTAATGGCGGCGTCGAGAATATGATAAATCCCGATGCCAAGGATAAAGACACTTTGGCATTGATAAAATATATCGCTGATGAAGATAAGATGGAAAAAATTCTTGAGAATCAGCATGTTATCAAGACACCTGTTGTCAGAAACGGAAAGCAGTCTACACTTGGATATCAGCCTGATGTGTGGAAGAAGTGGGAGTAACAGGAATAATCTTCATGAAATCAGTTGTGTGAAGGCTTTACAATTATGATCGAAAAATATCCTGCTTTTTCCGGAATAGAGTCAACATCATAATAGACAGCCTCACCCTGCATTCCGCAGTTCTCAATAAGGTAGGCAGCTTTCCCACTATTCTTTATTTCAGCCTTCAGCTCTTTTAACCTGCTTCCGGCTTTCATGATTATAAGAGTTCCGGCAAATGGCACATATTCACCTGTTGTGATAAGTACAGGTTCTTCACCTTCTGCTATTGAGCATCCGATCTTTGCGGCAGCAGCACAAAAAGAAGGAATCCCGTTTATAATTTCAATGTTATATCCGGATTTTTTTATCCTGTCGGAGATATAGGAAAAAGTCGAGTAAAATCCGGGATCGCCAAGAGTTAAGAAGACCACATTTTTCCCTGATCTTAATTCATCAATAATCTTATCTGCTGCGCTGTTATGCGCATCGTTCAGATTCCCTTTACTCATCGGAAAATCGAGCGTAAGAGTTTCTTTTGATAAAATTGCCGGACAAGCCTGTGAGGCTATCGTGTATGCAATTCCCGGTTTATTCTCTTTTGCGGGGCAAGCAATGATATCAGCTTTTTCCAATACTTTGACCGCTTTTAATGTGAGCAGATCCGGGTCTCCGGGACCAACGCCCACTGCATACAACATTCCGTCCATACAATCTCCCATTAATAAAAAATGTTTTGTCTATAGCTACGATATATTATAATAAAGCGTGGATTTATTACAATTAGATATTCAAACAAGGTAGTGTATTGTTGACAGAGGTGGAGGATAATATGAAAAAGTATTCTAATGTTTTTGTTGGTATGGCAATACTATTATTTGGATGGATGTGTGCTGTTGTGGTAAGTAATTTTCATGCGATGGAGTATGCTGCTATGTATGGTGGCAGTACATCGCCGTATTTTGCAATTATCTATGCTATCCCTTTTATACTTGGGATAGGAGTGTGCGTGTATTTTAGTGCACCGTTGTTAAAAAAGCTTGCAGCTGAAGCAACGAATATTATATGGGGAATTGTTGCGGTCGCCATAGGCACGGCAACGGTAGCAATAACTTTTTATTCAAAAAGACCGCACAGATATGCTATTATTGGTGGCCCGGATGGACCTACATCGGTATATCTTGCAGGGAAAATAAGTCCGTTGTCATTGATCGGCGGAATAATAGTAGGTTGTATGTTCATCTGCGTGGGAGCTGCAATAATTATCAAGGGTAATAAGAAGGAACAGTAAAGGTAGAAGGGCTTGATATATCGGAAAAGAGCATAAAGAGCAGTACAACTTTAAACAGTACAACAGACTTGCACCTCTCCTATAATAAGGTCAGCTACGAAGTTGTAGGAAAAAAAGTTGATGGAAAATGGAATCTGAAAATAACATTTTATGATAGATACGATTTTGAAACACAGGCATGGGAGGACTCAATTTCAATTGGTTCGATCGTTAAAATACTCAATAATTACGCTGCATATGCGCAGGAAGTAGGAGCGATTGTACCGTATGACATAAAGGTTACTGTGGAAAAATCTTTTTAATATGTAATGAAGAAAGGTCTTGAGAACACTATTCTCAGGATCTTTTTTGCTGATAGCTATAAGATAAAAAATAATATGAGAGGTATGCTTGACAAATTAAATTGCGTGCAATATAATGTTGCAAAACACAAACGGCGAAATCTTTTTTAGAAAGAGGTATACGTCATGAATTCAATACCACAGAAAAAGAAAAAACTAAGTCTCATATTGAAGATCATAGTCATTGTATCAGCATTTGTTGGCACAGCTATAAGTGCTTACGGAGATGGGACTTCATTCATGAACGGCGTTCAGACCTTTATGTATTTTACGACTCAGTCAAACATTGCGATAGCGATTATATGTGCGGTGGGTTATTACAAGATGTCGCAAGGAAAAGATATCGGCAATGTACATTACGTCATTAAATATGTAGGTACTGTCGCCATAACTCTTACAGGCGTTGTCTTTTGCTTTGTGCTTGCACCTACACTCGGAGCAAATGCATGGAATGTACATAATGTGCTCACTCACGTTGTGGTTCCGATAGCATCAATAGTAGACTTCTTTGTTGTTGCGCCAGGTGCGGGAATCAAAAAGAAAAACGCCTTCTATGTTATCATTCCTCCGCTTGTATACGCTATATATGCGGGGATTGCATACGCCAACGGATGGGAGTTTTCTGAAGGCTATAATTATCCGTACTTTTTCCTGAACTGGGGGAGCCCGGCAGGAGCATTCGGATTTACCGATGAGCTTCCGTTTATGGGAAGTGCGTGGTGGATATTGGCACTATTTATTTTTCTGCTGATTGTGGGATATTGCTATCTTACAATAGCAGAGAAGATTGATAAAAATAATAGATCAAGCAAGTAAAAGGAAAGGCGCTGACGGCGAGTCGGTGTAAAGGTGAAAAAAATGGAATACAGATTTACAAAAGAAAATTTTGATTCTGAAGTTATGAACAGTGATATACCGGTATT
The DNA here is from genome assembly GCF_000621565.1 of Butyrivibrio sp. LB2008. GTDB lineage: Bacteria > Bacillota > Clostridia > Lachnospirales > Lachnospiraceae > Butyrivibrio. The sequence continues at coordinate 166,654 of NZ_JHXZ01000013.1, read as the reverse complement.
TATCGATTTCTATGCGGATTGGTGCGGCCCATGCAAGATGATGGGACCTGTAGTTGATGAACTTGCAAAGGATTATGATGGCAAGATAAAGGTTGGCAAGATCAATGTCGATGAAGAACCTGAGCTTGCGCAGAAATACGGAGTTATGAGTATTCCGTACTTTGCTTTCATCAAGAATGGCGAGCTTGTCAGTGATGAGAAGGGCGCAGTACCCAAAGCCAGACTCGAGAGCAAGATTCAGGAAATTGTATAAAAGAGATACAAACAAAGGAAAAGATTTGAATTTGACATCTATGATTGATATAGATACACTATATTTGTAAATATAGTGTATCTATATTTTTGTTTGGAGGAAAAAAAGATGGGTGCGATTTATACAGAGGCACAAAAAGAGGCAACAAGAAGATATGTGAATTCAACCGATCAGATCAGAGTTCGTACAGAGAAAGGTAACCTCGATTTCATTAAAGCTCACGCAGAAGCGATGGGTGAAACAATGGGAGAATTTATAAATAGAGCAATTTCGGAAGCAATATATCGAGATAGAGGAGAGGCTTTAATTGAAACTACTCATAGCGATGAGTATGGAATTTCAGGAAAGCTGCTCTTATCCAACGATGATCATTACGAGATTGATTATATTGTTGATGGTGTTCGAACTATAAAAAAACTTGATTTGCAGAAGGATGTACCAAGTAGTTTCATTTCGGATTATGCGTGGATGTCACTGGAAAATGAATATGAAAACGAATTGTTAGGCGGTGAATAATATGGCTATGTATACCTTGATGCGAAAAAATGAAGAAATAATGATGCTTCAGATAGGTGAAGACGGAAATATTGTTAAGTTGGGAAAAAAAGAAAATATAGCTCTTTTACCGTTGCAGAATAGGATCAATCCCAAGGGAATTATAGAATGGTGGCGTGATCGCGCTATTCCTATAAAGCAGGGGAAGATTGAAAAGATGCTTAGGGATAATGGAATTGAAACGAATGGGTTATTCCTTACACACAATTTAGGACTTAGCCTTACTGATTATTATTGGATAAGGCCTATAGGCTCAGGTCTTACATGGGAAAATGTAAATCTGTTTGATAATGATTTTAAGGAAAATCTTTTACTTGGGAAAATAAACTATAATGATAATGAAGTCGATGAATATCAACCAAATTCTTCTCTTCAGGGAAATTTAGAAAAAACATGGATCATAGATAACGGTGTAAGAAAGCTTGTAAAGGGAAATCATGATATTTATTCCAGTGAGAGTATAAATGAGGTTATCATAAGCGAAGCGATAAAGGAGCAGGGAAGAGAAGCTGTTCAGTACGACCTTCTTCATATTGACGGTAAAAATTACGATTATGGATGCATTTCAGGACTATTTACTTCTCAGAAAAAAGAACTTGTTTCTGCTTACGCGGTAATGACTAGTGAAATTAGATCCAATAATATTTCGGGGTATGAGCATCTGATAAATGTATGCGATAAAAATGGCTTAGATAGAAATATAGTAAGAGAATACTTGGAATTTGAAATCTCGATTGATTTTATATTTAGTAATCGGGACAGACATTTGACAAATATTTCAGTTTTGCGAGATGCTGATACTCTTAAGTTTATTTCCATGGCACCGATTTATGATAGTGGAAAAAGCATGCTGGTTGGGCGTGACATAGTGCCGGTTACTGATAAGTTCGTTCTTTCTCAAGAGGCACAAGGATTTAAGGAAAAAGAGTTGGAATTACTTAAATATGTTCAGAATAGGAAATTAGTAGATGTTCAGAAATTACCGAGTTCTGAATATATAAAAGAAATGTATCATAAAGATTCTCAGGTTAGTGAAGAAAGAATAGAATTTGTTGTTGAAATGTATAAAAGAAAAATCGATATGTATGAGAAGTTCGCCGCAGGAACAAATCTTAGTACAATCAGATTTTGATAGAATAGGTAGATGTTGATATGGGGAGAATGGACAACAAACTGGCAATAGTGACAGGAGCAAATTCCTCGCGAAGATCGAAAGATATGGACCTTGCAAAGAGACTTTACGAATTCAGTGAGCAACTTGTGTCTGGATAAGTGATGCTATAAGTACCCCGCAAAATGTGATATGATAACAGATAAAAAATTTGACGGAGGCAGTATATGACATTTGAGGAAATATCTGTTAATGACAAACTTGGCAGAACAGTAGTAATAAGAAGCGCAAGACCGGAGGATGCGGAAGCGCTGGTAGAGTATATGAAGACTACGTCGGCAGAAACACCCTACCTTATAAGAGAACCTGAAGAGATCACTATTACCAAAGATGATGAAGTGAATTTTATAGAAGGCAAGATGGCCGGCAAGCGAGAGCTTATGCTTGTTGCAACAATAGACGGAAAGCATGTCGGAAACTGTTCATTTACAGGTATTGCTCCGTTTAATAGATTTAAGCACAGATGCGATGTTGCAATAGCTTTATATAAGGAATATTGCGGATGCGGAATCGGGAAAGCAATGTTTGAGACACTTCTTGGTGCTGCGAAGAAAGCCGGCTACGAGCAGGCGGAACTTGAGGTTGTTGCAGGAAATAAAAATGCGATTGCTCTGTATGAGAAATTCGGATTCGAGAAGTGCGGTACATTCCCTGATTATATGAAATACTCTGACGGAACATACGCAGACGCATACCGTATGATAAAAAAACTCTGATCGACATCATATTGCAAAAATCATCACAGCGAAATACATGGATTATCTTAAGACAATTCCTAAAGATCTATATTAAGAAAAAATAATATTGAAAATCGCACTTAAAATGAATATAATGTTTCGTAAAGGTTAATTATTTTGTTTGTAAAAGCGATAAAAAGAAACACATAAATTTGTTTAGTGTTGGCTTTAATACTGGGTTTTGAACACATTTCGACACTGCAACAATGATGCATGAAACATTAAAAAGTGCGGTATCAGACGGAATTATAAGACTTAAGGGGTCACTTTTTAAGTTAGTTTATAAAAGTGGCTCTTTTTTTGCGCGCATTTACCGGGGAAAATGAATGGATAACAGACTTGCAGAAAAGATACGAAAGTATCCCGATGAAATAGCAAAGATACAGAATTCGCTTCAGGACATATTAAATAAAATATCCGTGAGTACGGAAGCCGGAGATGATATGCAGCTTAGGCTTTTGGTTCCACGATTTCGATTTTTAAAATCCATAATAGATGTGTTGAAGGATGATATGAACGATGCTTTGTCCAAACTTGACGACGCAGACAGTGTGACAAGGCAGGTAGTGATGCAGCAGATAATGTTGCTCGATAGTGTTTATGGACAATTGACCGGTGTTGCGGATACAATAAATGTATCGCTTAAAGCGCTGGATGAATCGGATAAACAGATGCTTATGGCAGAAATAATAAAAAGGTGCAGGGATCTTGAGACTGCAGCTAAGGAGCTGAAATGAATAAAGACGGATTAATGAAAAAACACAAAAAGAATATTTTTAGACTTATTATAAGTGTTCTCATTTTCTTTTTGACACTTGTCATAAAGATGGTAGTGGTGAAACAATCAGATACGCTTATTGTATATGAGGGAATAAGATTCTATGGCGTGGTTGCAGCGATCACTACGATACTTTTGATAATTGCTCTTGTAGCGGCAATTGTGATGGTTGTATTGTTTATGTTATCCGGTGCGGAGCTCAGAAAGCAGATCGCGATCGAGTCGGCCGGTTCACACACCGATCCTGTACTAAAGGTGAAGGGCAATCTTGATCCCGTTCAGATCAGAAACAGTCTTACGGCAGAAGGCAACAAGTGGCTCAGCGTAATACCGCAGGTTAATCCGGCTGAAGCAGAAGAGATGAGAACCATCCTTAATAGTGTAGATGCGACTATGGCTCAGATGGATGATTATCAGCTTAGGTTAAAAAATCTTTTGGACAGCAACGGAGCGGATGCTCTCAGAGATACAGAGGAAGTGCTGGACGGTGTTGAACAGCACATCTGCAGAAATGTCAGAAAACTTCTTAATATAATGACGGTATCAAGTCCGAATACACAGAACGATCTCGATGTTGTTGAACTTACAGCTAAGAATTGTGCAGAAGATAACAACAGACTTTTAAAGACTACAAAGGAGTTTATTGTTGCGGTCACTGAATTTCTCAACTCACAGGGCGACAGTGGAAGCGGCATAAACGAGGTTGAAGTATATAAGAATGCTCTTACTACACAGATAGAAGAGGGAGGAATCTATTCATGAAAAAGAAAGTTTTATCAGCGCTGCTCGCAGCAACTATGGTTGCTGCTTCGCTCACAGGATGCAACAATGTGCGTTCTGACGGAGCTGTAAGTAAGCTCACAGAGGAAGAAGCCAAGAAAGAATTGAAATCGCTTATGACGAAAGTCGATGTGAGTACCAATTCAAATCCGACTTTGGATATCTATGCCGAGGATGTTTCTGAGGCGGATACGCTTGCGGATATCGAAACATTTCCTATTACAGTAACGGGAAATGGAGAGATCAATATTGAGATTGCAGCGGCAACAGAGCTCTCAGCCGAGGCTCCGGATAACTGGCTCAATGAAGTTGCTCAGAAATTTAACAGCGCAGGATACGATATTGACGGCAGAAGCGTTACCGTTTCGGTTCGTAAGATCACATCCGGCGAAGGCGTTACATATATCACTGCAGGCGGATATCAGCCCGAAGTGTTTATTCCAAGTAATGCTGCATGGGGAATGATGCTTGATGCTTCAGGATGCAAGACAGAGACGGTTGCAGATCGTATAGCCGGCAATACTGCAGGTATCCTCATTAAAAAAGACGTTTACGATACATTTAAAGAAAAATATGGTGATGTTACCGTAGGAAATGTTCTTACTGCAGCTAATGCGGGAGACATCGATTTCGCATATACCAATCCGTATACATCATCAACAGGACTTAATGTACTTTGCGCTATGCTTGCATCATTTGATGCGGCAGATCCTCTTTCAGATACCGCAACAAGTGCACTTATGGAATACCAGAAGACATCTCCTCCGGTTGCCTATACAACAGCCGTTCTCAGAAATCAGGCTGCTAAGGGAATCATAAATGCAATGGTTATGGAGAAACAGGCATATTCCAACACACCTGAGCTTAAGAATTATATCTACACTCCTGTAGGAATAAGACACGATCATCCTGTTTACACTTTTGAGTGGACAACAGATGAAGAAAAAGCAGCGGCAAGAATGTTTGTTGAATTCTGTCAGAGTGCTGATATGCAGAAGCTCGCAACAGAGAAGGGCTTTAACCAGGACGATGACTATGCTGCACAGGATACAGGAATGTCAGGTTCCGATTATATTGCGGCACAGAAAGTCTGGAAGAAGAATAAAAACGGCGGAAGACCTATTGTGGCTGTGTTTGTAGCTGATATATCCGGATCAATGGATGGACAGCCTATCAATTCACTTAAGCAGTCACTTATAAGCTCATCAACATATATCAGTTCGGATCATCACATCGGACTTGTAAGTTATTCGGACAATGTTACTATTAATCTTCCGATCGCACAGTTTGACTCCAAGCAGAGAGCATATTTCTCAGGAGAGGTAAAAAATCTTTCTGCAGGCGGAGGAACAGCGACATATGACGCTGTACTTACAGGTATGCAGATGCTTGAGGATTATGCAGAGACAGTTCCCAATGCAAAGCTCATGCTGTTCGTACTTACAGACGGCGCTCAGAACACGGGATATTCTTTGAATCGTATCACTGATGTTGTAGGAGGACTTAAGATTCCCGTATACAGCATTGCTTATAACTATGACAATGTAAAAGAGCTTGAGACACTTTCAGGAATAAATGAAGCTGCTCAGATCAAGGCAAACAGTGATGACGTTGTAAACCAGCTCAGAAATCTGTTTAATGTAAATCTTTGATATAAAAAAATAATAAGAAAAATCATAGACTCGGATGTGAACATACAGGTTCCATCCGAGTTTTTGGTTTGATAGAGGAAATGTTAAAAAATTTTTTCATTTTTTAGTTGATAAATCGTTTCAAAATATGTAAAATAATATTACACTACAGTTAATTATTGTGTAATTTCTGTAAGTGTGATATAAGTGTAGAGAGTACCTGCAATTGATTAAAGGGCAGAGAATTCATGCGGATTTATGCTTGGCAAAAGAAGTAAAGCATCTTATAAGATTATTTCTTGCGGTTATCAAGCTGTTAACGTATGCGGTTGCGTAGGAGATGATCACAGATGCTTTTTTTATGCATAGATATAGATATTAGAGGATAACGACAGTGTTAAGACATATTAAAACCACTAATTTGGATGATTTCTTTAAACGCCTCGGCGAAAGAGCGGAAAAGGGAGTCTACTTCTACCGTATCAACGGATACAACGAGAAGATAGATGCCTTTATACGCAAGTATTACGAGGATGCGAGGAAATCGGGAGTTGTAATTGAAGGCAGGATTCCAAATCCTGACGAAAAGAACCTTTCATACTATAACGAGATTATGGGAATGGATTTTCAACTTAGTTTGGGATTCATTTCTGACAGGATAAAAAAGTGGCTTCCCAGAATGAATGATTATCAGAGGGAGGCAGTGTCCACAGCAATCTATGATTGCCTGGATAAGCTGCATAAGGCCGGCAAGAATGACAACATGCTAAAGAACGCCTACATAAAGTTCATGTGCTGGCTCTATTACAAGTTTGAAAGAGTTCTGAGCAAGCTCGGAAATGATGATGTTCCAAAGATATTGTATGAAGCGGATATCAGTAATTATGAGCTGATGCTTATATCGATCCTTTCCAATGCCGGTTGCGATGTCATATTGCTCCAGTATAAAGGGGATGCTGAGTATCTGAAATTAGATCCTCAGTCACAGACATCTGATGCGCTGACTTTCATTGAAGGATTGGGAGCATTCCCCGACGGATACAGTTTGAAAAAAATCCGTGACGATATCAGAGATACCGCAAATAATGCGAGGCTATACGGAACATTACCGAGTATTACCAATTGCACAAATGCATGGATAGAAGAAAACAAGATCCTGGACAGCGTCAGAACACCGATCGCACTTCGCGGAAGCGACAACAGATTTTTTTACAACTGCTTCTGCAGGATAAAAGGTGTTGAAGATAAATTGACATATGTAAATGAGCTGTATCAGATGGGACTTGAGATAAAAAACAGTAAGAGAAACCTGATGGTAGTGAACGGCGAGATACCTGTTCCGACCATGGAAGAAATATCTCAGGTGCGCAGAAAAAATGCGTATCAGAGTCCGGATCAGGCGATTGCCGATCTTTCAACAAATATCATATTTGCATCAAGTGCCGAGATACAACGACTGATAAATAAAGCATTTATAGATGTTATGCTCGCGGAATCCAAAGTCGCGGGAATGAACCTTAACAAATTGATAAATAAAGGTGTTTACCTGATCTGCTGGATAAAGCGCTACGCGTTTAAGATACTGGTAAATTGGAAATCGCCGGAAGTCGGTTGCTTTATACATTTCGGAGGTTGCAAAAATGAAAATGAAAACCTCTTCATGAAGCTGATGGCAAGGCTCCCTATCGATGTACTGATCTTTGTACCAAATTTAAACGAGAATTGTACATTGAGCGATCCGCTGCTGTATGAGCAGCACTTTACGGACAGCCTGAATGTGCAGAAGTTTCCGAGTGAAACGACAGACCTTCATGTGGGCACATCTGCGTACCATGCAGAGCGCGAGCTCGATACACTGATGTATCAGGACTCCGGTATATACAGGAATCAGCAGTATGCAAGAGCAAATGCGATAACACTTAATACGATGTATGAAGAAATTCCGATCCTGTGGAAAGAGGAAGTTAAGTACAGACCGAATTTCGCCACAACGGAAAATGTTGTGAGCATACCGGTTATTTTTTCCAAGGTATCGGGAGTAAAGAACGGCGACATAAACGGTTATTGGAACAGCATAAAAGAGCTGCTTAAAGAAGATACATACCTGATAACGGAAGCTCCTCACATAGAGCAGAATGCGCCAAATCCAATGAAAGTTTTTGCAACTGAGTTTTTCAAAAACGGAAAACTCCAACGCAATAAGATCAAAGATCATAAAGATTTTCCGTATGCTTTCCTCAGGGAAGAGATACAGGATCATATGCTGGATAAGTTGCAATTACTTATAGATCAAAAGGTTATAAAAGGAACCTTTGAAAACGGAACTGAGTATACCATCATCGGAACGGTTCTTAATCTTAGTAAAGATTTGATAAGAATGATACAGAAGTTTGACTTCACAAAGAAAAATCCGAAATTGATATACGTCAATGCCGGAGAGAAGATGCTGAGTCTTGAGGATTCGATAGTGGTTGCTTTTTTGAATCTGGTCGGATTTGATATTTTGTTTTTTGTTCCGACAGGCTATCAGAATGTTGAAAGATATTTCAATACGAGGCCGTTTGAAGAGCATCAGATCGGTGAATATGTATATGATTTACAGATTCCGAATTTAAGATTATCACCATCAAAATTAAGCAGTACGCTGCGAGATATGATTTTTAAGAGAGGTTAAAAGAAATGGGATTAGATTTTAGCAGAACACAGACCGCACAGGCGGCAACAACTTTGAATGTAGGTGCGCCTGCAGCAAAAAATGAGATTGAACCTGTAGAGCAGTATGACATCGTTGCAGACAGAGAGCAGATGAGCCGTGACCTGGTTAATTCTGAGGAAGTAGATGCACTTTGCAGTCAGCTCGAAGTAAATAATCTCGATACCATCGTTTCATTCGGTGCAGAGGTTGCGGAAGAGATTTCAAAGGCTTCCGATGTTGTTCTTAACAGCATGACACTTTCACAATTGGATGATTCAAGCGCAATGCTCAAGACATTGGCAAATATCATGGCAAAGTTTGACATCGAAGAGATCAAGGAAAATCCGGGACTTTTCGGTAAGCTCTTCGGAAATCTTAAGAAGCAGCTTGAGAAGATACTAGCTAAGTATCACACAATGGGTGACGAAGTTGACAAGATCTACGTTCAGCTCAGAAGTTATGAGGACGAGATCAAGCAGTCAAACCGCAAGCTCAATACAATGTTCGAGTCAAACGTAGCATATTATCATCAGCTCGTTAAATACATACTTGCAGGTGAGCAGGGATGCAGAGAGTTGGAAGAGTATATCGCACAGCTTCAGCAGAAAATGCAGGAGACAGGCGATGCTTCACTTCAGTTTGAGATCACAAGCATGCAGCAGGCTCTTATGATGCTCGAGCAGAGAACTCAGGATCTTAGAATTGCAGAAAACGTAGCAATGCAGTCAATTCCTATGATCAAGACAATGGAGTTCAGTAACTACAACCTTGTCAGAAAGATCAATTCAGCATTCATCGTTACACTTCCTGTATTTAAGCAGGCTCTTGCACAGGCAATCCTCCTTAAGCGCCAGAAGATCCAGGCAGAGGCAATGTCTGAGCTTGATAAGAAGACAAATGAGATGCTTATCAAGAATGCACAGAATACTATCGAAGTATCTAAGAATACAGCAAGAATGGCATCAGGCAACTCAATTCAGATCGAGACGCTTGAAACAACATGGAGAACTATCACATCGGGAATTGATGAGACTCAGAGAATTCAGGAGGAAGCACGTCAGAAGAGAATTGACGATCAGAAGAGACTTGAGGCTATCAAGGAAGACTTTAATCAGAGATATAATATGCCGGCAAATCAGAATTAATATTTTACCGCCTGATAACAGGCATTTTGTATATACATTTTTAGGAGGAAATTGAAATGAGTATTAATCTTAGTAAAGGACAGAAAGTTGATTTGACAAAGGGCAATCCAAGCCTTAAGAGCATTATGGTCGGACTTGGATGGGATGTAAATGCATTTGATTCGGGAGCTGATTTCGACCTTGATGCATCTGCATTTTTGCTCGGATCATCAGGCAAGTGCCCTACAGAGAAAGAATTTATTTTCTATGGAAACCTTGAGCATTCAAGCGGCTCTGTTAAGCACATGGGAGATAACCTTACCGGTGAAGGTGAAGGCGATGATGAGCAGGTTATGGTTAATCTTAGCACAATCCCCGATAACATTGAGAAGGTTGCATTTACAGTAACAATCTATGACGCTGAGAGAAGAAGACAGAACTTCGGTCAGGTTTCAAATGCGTACATTCGTATTGTTGATGAGGCAACAAATACTGAGCTTATCAGATACGACCTCGGTGAGGATTTCTCAATCGAGACAGCTGTAGTTGTCGGAGAATTGTACAAGAAAGACGGCGATTGGAAGTTCAACGCAATCGGTAGCGGATTCCAGGGCGGATTGGCAGCTCTTTGCGGACATTATGGAATAGATGCTGAATAACAGATAAGGAGAGAATAAAAACATGGGTATTAATTTAAGTAAAGGACAGAAAGTAAGCCTTACAAAGGATAATCCGGGATTAAAGAAAGTTGTAGTAGGACTTGGATGGGACATAAATGCTTTTGATACAGGCGGAGATTTCGATCTTGACGCTGCAGCTTTCTGCTTGACTGAGAGCGGCAAGGTATCAAGACAGGAAGACTTTGTATTCTATGGAAATTTAAAGCACCCTTCAGGTGGAATTGAGCACCTCGGAGACAATCTAACAGGTGCCGGCGACGGTGATGATGAGCAGATAAGAATTGATCTTAGCCGTGTTCCCGAGAACATCGTAAAGATCGCATTTACAGCAACAATCTATGATGCTGAGACAAGACGTCAGAATTTTGGACAGGTTAACAATGCTTTCATTCGTATATATAACGAAGAGACAGGCGAAGAGATGCTTAAGTACGATCTCGGAGAGGACTTCTCAATTGAAACTGCAGCAGTGTTCGGAGAACTTTACAAGAACAATGGCGAGTGGAAATTTAACGCTATAGGAAGCGGATATCAGGGCGGATTGGCAGCACTTTGTGCTAGTTTCGGTGTTGAAGTTGATTGAGTGATAAGGAGGTAGACAGAATGTCTATTAGTTTACAGAAAGGTCAGAAAGTTAGCCTTTCAAAAGAGAGTGCAGGATTAGGAAAAGTAATAGTAGGACTTGGATGGGACGAGGCTAAAAAGAGCGTCGGCGGCGGACTTTTAAATGCATTGTTCGGAAGTTCAAGTATGGTTCAGGATATAGATTGCGATGCATCTGCAATTATGCTTAAGGGTGGAAAGTTAAAGGGAAGCAAGGATATTGTATATTTCCGCAACCTCAAGCATTCATCGGGAACAGTACAGCATATGGGAGATAACCTCACAGGTGCCGGTGACGGAGACGATGAGCAGATCATTGTTGATCTTGCTTCGGTTCCTGCAGAGTATGACAAGATTGTCTTTGTTGTAAATATTTATTCCGCTGCAACACGTAATCAGCATTTCGGAATGATCAAGAATGCGTATATAAGAATCGTTGATCAGAGTAATAACAAGGAAATCTGCAGATATAACCTTACTGAGGATTATTCCGGACAGCTCGCTATGATCTTTGGTGAAGTTTATCGCCATAACGGTGAGTGGAAGTTTAATGCTATCGGTCAGGGAACACAGGATCAAGGAATCGATGGCCTGGCTAAGAGATACACCTAATAGATTTAAAATATGTGCTTGAAGTAAATGGGTGGGAAAGAAACTGTCTTGGCAATGGGATTTGTGGCTATCCCGCCCGTTTTCTATGGGGACCGCTTTTAGGGGAAATATTTAATAAAAGAAATAAAACGCTTATTAGGAGTGATTAGAAAATGGGGAAAAAAGGATTAACAGATATTGAAGTAAAGGAATCCAGGGAAAAGAACGGAGCAAATATTATTCCTGATTCCGAACCTACAACATTTTGGGAGGAGTTCAAGGAAACATTCAGCGATCCTATGATCAAAATCCTTCTCTTTATCGTTGTAATTATGCTTGTCATGTTCTTTATGGGACAGGCAGAGATTTATGAACCTATCGGAACAGTCGTAGCAGTACTTATCGTTGCATTTGTTACTGCAAAGACAGGTGTTGCAAGTGATACAAAGTACCGTGAACTTAAGGAAAGTACCAAGAAAGACACTTGCAAAGTATATAGAAACGGAATTATTTCAGTAATCGAAATTGATGATGTAGTAGTTGGTGACAGAGTTATCCTTCAGTCAGGTGACAAGGTTCCTGCTGACGGTATTCTCGTTGAGGGTGACCTCAGAGTTGATAACTCAGTACTTAACGGTGAGGCTGAAGAATGTGAAAAGACAGCCACAGACGAAAAGACTGAGTTCCCTGAAGAAATCACGGGTGATGTTTTTGTTGATTCATACTCACTCTTTAGAGGCGCTGTTATCTTCGACGGAGAAGGTGTCATGGAAGTTCGCAAAGTCGGACTTAAGACCATGATGGGTAAGATGGCTGAGGATATGCAGGCTGAAGAGCCCGATTCACCTCTTAAGGTTAAGCTTGGAATATTGGCAAATCAGATTTCTGTATTCGGATATGTATCTGCGGCAGTGATCGTTGTTTTGTATATCGCTTACTTCATCTTCAGTGCCGGTGGATTTTCAGCTTATTTTGCTTCAGGTTGGAGCAACATTCTTATGAATGTTATCGAAGCTGTTTCACTTGCGATATTGATCGTTGTTTGTGCAGTACCTGAGGGACTTCCTCTTATGATCTCACTCGTACTTATGCAGAACACAAGCAGAATGCTTGATCACAACGTCCTTGTTCGTAAGGCAGTAGGTATTGAGACTGCAGGATCACTCAACATTTTGTTCAGTGATAAGACAGGTACCATCACAAAGGGAAGCCTTGAAGTTGTTGAATTCTTTACAGCTGACGGTGCAAACATTCCTTTGGCTGAGATCAAGGATCACGGCAAAGTAAAGTCAATGCTTAATATCGCCATCGGAAAAAATACAGCATCAATGTTCGACGGAGAGCATCGCGTAATCGGTGGTAATGCTACCGACCAGGCTCTTGTAAAATTCCTCGGTGAGGAAGAGATGAACTTCCTTACAAAGGGAACTGATAAAGATACAGATTATAGCGTAGGAATGTCACAGACATTCAATTCTGCAAATAAGTTCAGCCAGGTTGAGATCAAAGAGCTCAAGCAGGTCTTCTACAAAGGAGCTCCCGAGAGACTTCTTGCATCTGCCAAGAAGGGACTTAATTCAAACGGTGAAGTTATTGAACTTACACAGGAAGCTGTTGAAGCCAAGATCAATGAGTACGCTTCAAGAGCAATGAGAGTGCTTGCTTTCGGATATTCAGAGAAAGCATTCACAGAGGATAAGATCAACGATGATGTTGTGATCATCGGATTTGTAGCAATTCGTGACGATGTTCGTCCTGAGGCTAAGGAAGCCATCAAGGAAGTACAGGGTGCCGGAATCCAGGTAGTTATGATCACAGGTGACCGTCTAGAGACAGCGGTTTCTATCGCTAAAGATGCAGGTCTTATTCAGAAAGAAACAGACAGAGCCCTCACATCTGCTCAGCTTAACAACATGACTGATGATGAGATCAAGGCAATTGTAAAAGATATCAGAGTAATCGCAAGAGCTCTTCCTACAGATAAGTCCAGAATGGTAAGAATCTGTCAGGAAATGAATCTTGTTTGCGGTATGACCGGAGACGGAGTTAATGATTCACCCGCACTTAAGAGAGCAGATGTCGGATTCGCTATGGGTAGCGGAACAGAAGCTGCAAAAGAAGCAGGTGAGATCGTTATCCTCGATGATAACTTCAGATCCATCAAAGATGCGATCTTGTATGGAAGAACTATTTATCACAACATTTTGAAATTCTGTAAATTCCAGTTGGTGATAAATGTTGCCGCAGTTATCGTAAGTGCTATCAGCCCGTTCTTCGGAGTTGTTGAACCTTTGAAGGTTACACACCTTCTCTTTGTAAATCTTGTTATGGACAGTCTCGGAGCTATCATGCTCGGAAATGAGCCTGCTCATGAGAAGTATATGACTGAAGCACCCAGAAGAAGAGATGAGAGCATTATCAGCAAGTCAATGGCTATACAGATCCTTAGCATGGCACTTTGGCTTACAGCTGTAAGTTTTGCATTCCTCAAGATGCCTGTATTTGCAAACTTCTTTGGATCACAGGAACAGCTTCATACAGCATACTTTGTTCTGTTTGTTGTAGCTGCGCTCTTTAACGGATTCAATGTAAGAGATGACGGATTCGGAATATTCAAGGGACTTAAACAGAATCCCGGATTCATGAAGGTTTGGTTTGCCATCGTTTTGGCACAGGCAATTATTGTTAATGCAGCGGTTATTCCGTTCGCAGTATTTGGCTGGATCAGTTCTATGTTCAGCTGCACACCGTTCAGCATCGGTGGATGGGCACTTGTTGCAGTAATAGCGGCAACAATGATCCCTGTTGATTTAATTAGGAAAGGTATCCTTGTTGCAACAAAAAAGAAATAATAAGTAACAAGGGCTTGATCAGGTGAAGAAATGGAATTAGATGAGAAAGAGCGACTCAAGTACTCGATAGGAGGACTTCTTTATGCTCCCGGAATGAACCGGAAAGTGCCTCAGAAAGTTAAAAACGGAAGTTTTCCGTTTTTAACTTCCCTCGCATTTTGCCTGGAAGATACTATTCAGGACGATTGTCTTGAAGAGGCAGAGCAGATCTTAAAGGAAGTGCTTGGGGAACTTGCGGAAATAGATGAAAAGAAGAGACCTTTGGTGTTTGTAAGAATAAGAACACCCGAGCATATGAGACATATCATTGATCTCTACAAAGATTATTCGGATATTATCTCCGGATATTTACTTCCAAAGTTTGATCTGTCCAATATGAATGATTACATCTCTTGCATTAAAAAGGTTAATGCAGGCAAGGATAAGATCACTTATATAATGCCAATCCTTGAAACAAGGATGATAGCAGATGTTGCGACACGTATCGGAACTTTGACCAAGATAAAAGAGTCTCTTGATACGATCAAGGACTATGTACTCAATGTGAGAGTAGGCGGAAATGATTTCTGCAATCTCTACGGCCTTAGAAGAGCGGCAAGTCAGACAATATATGATATCGGAGTTATAAGAGACATATTTGTTGATATCATAAACATTTTTGCTTCGGATTATGTTGTGTCCGGCCCTGTTTGGGAGTATTTCGGCGCAGAGCGTGACGGAGTATGGGACAAAGGACTTGCGAGAGAACTTGAGCTCGACAGAATAAACGGATTTATCGGAAAGACAGCGATTCATCCCAGTCAGTTACCTATTATCTACGAGAGTCTTAAGGTAAGCAGAGCTGATTATGAAGATGCCATGAAGATCCTTGGTTGGGATAAAGGACCACTCGGAGTTGCGAAGAGTGAAGGTGGAAACAGGATGAATGAAGTTAAGGTTCACGGAAAGTGGGCTAAGAAGATATCCATTCTTGCTGATATATATGGAATAAAAGAGGATGTGTGACGGTTAAAGCCGGATTGCCGTATGGGGAAGCGTGCACATCCGGAAACGTCGATTTGTTTATAAAAGGAGATAATGTGAAAGAGTATACAGAACACGAGCTGTTAAAACTGGCGAAGCGTTTTCATAATACAAAAAGAACATATCTTTTGGTTGATCCTCTGCAGGGCAAGCATTTGCCGGTAAGACCGTCGGATGCATTGGAAATGCTTCATACTTTCGGGGAACTTGTAAGTGAAAAGTACCCTGAGACAAAGCTTGTAATAGGCTTTGCTGAGACTGCAACTGCTGTTGGCATGACTGTTGCAGAGAAGATGGGTGGAGATTGCATCTACATTCATACAACCAGAGAGAATATCTCACGTGAATCAGAATGGATTGAATTCCTCGAGGAGCACAGCCATGCTACGGATCAGAAGCTTTCAGCTTCTCATCTGGGGAAATGGCTTGCTGATACTGAGACTATTGTTTTTGTCGATGATGAGATCTCGACCGGAAAAACAATAATCAATTTTATTGAACAACTTAAGAAGAATTATCCTGAAGTAAATGAAAAAAAGCTGGTCGCAGCTTCAATAATAAACAGAGTAACACAAGAAAACAATGCGAAGATGGAAAGCTACGGAATAGAGAGCATTTCACTTGTAAAGCTTGATGACACGGATTTTACCGAGGATGTAAAGCAATATGATATAAGTGAAGCCGAAGAGATAAATGAAAATGTAGCCGTAGCAAGATATGAATATCTGAATTCGCGCGCAAATCTTATGGATCCCAGACTTGGTGTAAAAACCCGTGAATATGTGGAAAACTGTAAGATGTTTGCATATGATTTTTTGATCCAGGAAAAATTGTTTGATGATTACGGAAGTATATTGATCCTGGGAACGGAAGAATGCATGTATCCCGCGATTGTTTTGGGTGAAACAATAGAGAAGAATACAAGAGCCAATGTTTATACACATTCAACAACCCGCAGTCCTATCGGAATCTGCAGGGCAAAAGGCTATCCGATAACATCGGGATACAGAATAAAGAGTCTTTATGACAATGGAAGAAAGACCTATATCTACGATCTTAAAAAGTACGATCTTGTTATCATTGTAACAGATAGCGATCGCGATTCTTTCTGCGAAAGACACAGTCTCGTAGAGGCTCTTTTCAAAGAAGGAAATAAGAACGTAGTTCTTTACAGGGGGTAAATGATTTGTTTGGAACATATAAACCGGAGGATGTGACAGTCCTTTTAAAAGATATAACCGGAATGGTGGAACCTCAGACGACAGAAGAGCGCGAAAGGGAGATACAGAGCGGAAGACATTACTGCGAGATGCTTCCTATAGAATATGAGCCTTCGGAGAAATATCAGAAGACATACGAAGATGCTCTTGCCAGATACAGCCATATCACAGCCAAGGCTGTCGGTGCGGTTTCTCAGAGGTTGTGGAATGCAAAAGGGGATAAGCTGGTGCTTGTTTCTCTTGCAAGAGCAGGTACGCCTGTCGGCATTTTGATAAAAAGATATATCAAAGAGAAATACGGCTGCGATGTGCCGCACTATTCGATCTCGATCATAAGAGGAAGAGGAATAGACAAAAACGCGATAGATTATATTCTTGAAAGACACGATGCTGAGGGAATACAGTTTGTTGACGGATGGACAGGTAAGGGTGCTATTCAGAGAGAGCTTGCGAAGGCTATCGAGGATTATCCTATGATAGATAACAGTCTTGCGGTTTTGTCAGATCCTGCGTATGTTGCCAAATATTTCGGAACGCATGATGATTTTCTTATCGCAAGCTCATGCCTTAACTCAACGGTTTCAGGGCTTCTTAGCAGAACATTTTTGCGCGATGATATTATTGGAGAAAAAGATTTTCACGGTGCTGTCTTTTATGATAATTTAATGGATAGAGACGTCACTTATGAGTTCATTGACGCCGTGGAGGCAAAATTTGAGTTTGAAGACGAATCTGATACTGCAGAGGATAAGCCGGATGAAAGTGCGATAGATGAAGTAAGGGCTATTGCAAAAGAATTTGGCATCGATGATATCAACCTGGTAAAGCCCAGTATCGGTGAGGCTACGCGAGTTCTTTTAAGAAGGATGCCATGGAAGATACTTGTAAGCAGCAAGAATGATGAAGAGCATTTGGGACATCTTTATCAGCTTGCGAGGGAGAAAAATATCGAAGTGGCAGAATATCCGCTGAAACACTACAGAGCTTGCGGAATTATTAAATCTATGGCGGACACATAAATGAAAAATATATTGATCGCATGTGATCTCGATAATACATTGATCCATTCTTATAAACAAAAAAGAGACGGAGATATGTGTATTGAGTGGATAAATGGCAAAGAACAGAGTTATATTAATAAAGAGACATACGAACAGATTGAAGAATTAAAGATGCTTGCAAGGTACACTCCGTTGACGACAAGGTCGATCGAGCAGTACCTTAGGATAAATTGGAAACCCGGAGCAGAGCCCGAATATGCTGTTACGACAAACGGTGCAATACTTCTTTCGAACAACGAAAGAGTATCTTCCTGGGATGAAACAAGTTACAAGTTCATGGATGAATACAGGAAAGACCTGGATGATATTCTTGCTATGCTTGAATCTCAAAAAGAAGATCTGCATATCAGATGCAGAAAAGTAGATGAGATGTATGTTTTTGCCTACTGTGAAGACGGGGGAAGCGTAGAAGGTATTGCGGATACTTTTTCTGAAAAGACAAGGCTGCGTGTCGAGTATTTTGGCAGAAAGATATATTTTTTGCCGCCGCAGTTCAATAAGGGAGCGGCGCTTACAAGGCTGAAAGAAAAGTTTGTTCCCGAGTTTGTTATTGCAGCAGGCGACAGCGAGATAGATATTCCTATGCTTGAGATCGCCGACCTGGCATATTGCAAAGAATCTATATTCGATAAGGTTAGTAATAAGAACAAAAAGAGTTTTACTAATGAAACAGATCTGATAAATTCAATATTGGGAGATGTTAGACAGTTTAGCGAGGTAGGCCTATGAAGAAACGTGTTGGAAAAGAAATCATTATTGACGGAAGCTATCCTATTACGATCAGGTTTTTCTGGGAGCAGTACGGCAAACAGCGCTCAGGCGGATTGATAAACGGATTGCTTGAAAAGAACGACCATTCTGTGGATTGCGATGCATCGGCATACATTATCGAAGAGAATTCCGGAGAAGCTAAAGCTTGTAAATGCGTAAATTACGAGAAGCTTGTTTCGGATGACGGAAGCATAGTTCACGGTGGCGATAACAAAGGTGATGACGCTCAGAACTGTGTCGAGAATATCGATATAGACTTTAGTAAGATGTCACCTGAAACGAAAGCGATCGTGTTTACTTTGGATCTTTTAAAAGAGCCCAAAAAGCAGTTGAAGCTTGGTAAACTTGAGCATATGCGGATCGATATGATCAATTCGCAGACAGGTGACAGTATCGGTGAGTTTAGTCTTATCGGAATCGGCGAACGCGCAATACAGGTAGGTACACTTGTAAGGCAGGCTGAAGGCTGGAAGTATGAGCCTGATGTGATAGAACTTAAAAATGTAAAAACCAGAGAAGAGATGTTTACTAACATTAGTATTTAATATAAGCATGAATTAAGGGGCTGTCGATGACAGCCCCCATTTTCTTGCTTAAATATATTTGCTTAATCAATTGCATATACCAAAGGAGAGTTCTTTGAACCTGCGTTGCTTGTAGCCCATGCTTTGGCATCTGCTGCATTGCGGGCTTTGTATCCGTAGTTGGATGAAGGCCTCCAGCTGCATCCGCCGATGCTAAGTCTTGATACGTCTGAAGAAAGAACAGAACCACTGTCTGTAAAGTTTCCTCTTCCCATATCATTTACTACGCCGCCTGAATCTCTTCCTTTGTCAAAGTAGTTGTTCTCTGAGAAGATATTGCAGTTTGTATAAGGTGTATATCCGATATTGAAGTTGTAAACAAAGTTATTGTAGCAGTGGAAATAACCGTATCTCATAAGTCCCGGTGCTCTTGTCTGAGTACCGTTAAAGTAGCTGTTGCATATAGTCATGCAAGGATATCCGTTATATGTGGGAGAACCGTTCTCTTCGGGATAACCGAGGATGAGACCATATTTATGTCCTCCGAAGTAACAGCCTGTAATTGATACGAAGTTTGACTTAAGTCCCACATAGACAAACTTATCTTTGTCATTTCCGTGTATGTTTCCGTCTTTTCCCATGTCATGACCTGTCCATGAACAGTGATCGAGCCAGAAATTGTTTCCGTCTGTTATATACATCTGAATATCATCGTTGTCATTGATGTTTACAGAGTGCGCAAAAGTGATGTTCTTATAAATGTTGTTTCCGGAAGCGGAAATGTTTCTAAAGTGTATATTGTTAAGCGTATGTGCGTTGTAAGAACCAACGAAGGTCTTGTTTGATCCTACCGAAACCTTTGTAAGAGAGTTTGCTGATATATCACTGCTTATTACAATGGTATACGGAGTAGAACCTGAAGCATAACGCTGAAGATCCGAAAGGTTATTTGCTTTTACAACCTGTCCGAGAACGCCGCCAGTAACGGAAGCTTTTTCTCTTTTGCTCATATCGAGGCAGTAACCGGCAAAGCCTTCTGCGCCGTATGAATTAAGTCTGAAGCACTGCGCTGCAGATCCGTTAAAAGAGCTGAGGCTGTAACTGTTTCCTGAAAGAGTAAGTGCAAGGTTGTTATTTGCCTGACTTTCGATCTTATAGTTAAGAGGAATGCCGTTTGCATCTTTTTTAATGGAACTGATTGTCCAGAACTGCGCGTTGTTATCAGAAGATACAGGTGCTGTGGAAACAGAACCGTTTGCCTGTGTAAGGCTCGTTCCGTCTGCTGCACTTATGATCCTGAATGTGTTGTTACTTACATAATCAAGAATCCATCTGGCATTTGCGGCAGTGGAATTGCTTGTTGTGAGAGCGCCTCCGTTTGCTGTTACATTGCCGCCGTCAGAGCAGTTCTGAAGTTGCATCTGCTGCTGAGGATATGATGAATCCGGTCTGTAATTGGAAGTTTGGTTCTGATTATTTGCCTGATTATTTGAATTGTTATTTTCGGGCTTCGGGTTCGCAGGCTGTGGATTGACGGAGCTGTTACCCTGGCTGCTGCTATTATTGCCGGGTTGAGCTTTCTGTGATCCGCCTGAAGGCATATCTGTCTGTTCAAAGTACCAGATCTGATTGCTCTGCTTGAGATTTCTGTACTGCTGAACATTTGCTCCCGATTCTTTGCTCTTTCTGTTTACATCAAGAACGGATGAAAAACCTGAAGCTTCTGTTGTTATGTAGTAGCCTTTCTTGGAATCTGCCTCGACGAACTTGAAGTTCTGTGCCGCAGCGCCGTTGTTTGAATAAATCTGGACATTGGTCGCATCCTTTGATGAACCGTATGCTACATCAAGAGACATACCGCCAGACATGTCTGTTGCGGGATGCAGGCGATAAGAGCCTGAACTGTTTTGCTCAAGGATCCATTTCTGGCCGCGTGAACCTGTGCCTTTTGATTGAATTACATTAGCGGCGTTGGATGCTGAATCATTTTCGACTGTCAGATACATTCCGCTATTTTTATTCTTAAGGTAATAACACTTACCTGATTCGGGTGATGTTGCCTCTGCATGTGCCGTAACAGGCGGCATTATATACAAAGAGCACGCAAACATGGCTATACCTGTAAGGAGTGAGCCGATGCGTTTTGAAAATCTTTTCATACTGTTTCTTCCTCCATTTAGTCCCCAAATACCTCTTTCTTCATACAGTAAATATATTAGCAGATTTGTTAATCTAAAAGTAACAATATGAAGAGATGAAGGAAATAATCTGTTATACTCGGGGATTTTGCGGAATCTGCATAACACGATGCCGCGAAAAGTATGAAGATTTGGTGATTTATACCACGGGTATAATGACAGCTACGATAAATGATGTTATCATACCAACATAAGTTAGAAACGGAGCTTAATAAAAAGCTTTGAGAAAGGAAAAGATTAAAGAGTGACAACTAATCGCATGTTCTGCAAAAAAAATATGAAAGCCTTTAAAAAATCATCATTCGTTAAACGATTCGAGTGGGGATTTTCTTTCGTGCATTCATATAAGACAAAGCAGATGCGAGATGATGTTATTTCAGCAGAGGTTCAATAATAAGAATCAAAGCATATAGATCATGATAAGCAAACCGCTTGCCTTGTATGAAGGCAAGCGGTTTTTTATTTGATAGGAAAATCCTATCAAATAAAAAACGCTCCGCTATGGATGCGACCGATGCGCAGAAGTATTATGCAAGCTAAAGCTTGCGCGCATCGGCGCGCAAAGAGTCGCGAGCGACTCTTTGTTCTACCTTACAAGTTTACTTCCCTATATAAACGCTCCGATATGGATGCGAAGCACGAGTCGCGAAGACGGTTCGCGGCCTGACCTTAATATCAGGCGCAGAGATGCATGTGGGTTCGAATCCCGCCTCGTGTACTGTTCAATGTAATTATATTGAACAATGAATGTTGATTGAGTGATCAAGGTGAAAGGAGATATAGTAAAGCCTTTGTTATTCAAGGATAGTCAAAGACGAGATAAAAATGCAGACAGGACGGATATGTGATTATCCAAGGACATAGGCTATACAACTGAATATCATAACCGGCGTTGATCCGATAACGGTTGCGCCAAAGGAACCACAAACATTTCTTACAGGTAGATCAGTTCCTTAATTGGCTGCACCTAAATCGGATGTGTGCGTATATTTTATATATATCGGCCGTCAGTCAGACGATACGTGTGAATGAAACAATGAAAGAGAAAAGGCGTTAAAACAACTTGGTTGCTGGTTAGTGATATCGGAAATGAATTCAGACAAAAAGTTTTCGTGCTATACATAATTATATTGAGACAGGTGGAGTGATTATGGAAGCGGGCGCAACAGCGGCCCATTTGTAGAGAGAAAGTGCTGATTCTAATAGAGTTTGGTAGTGGAAAGCTTTTGGATCATATCAAAAAACATAGTTGGAAAATGAAATACATTGAACAAAAGAAACCTATGACATACACGGACTTGGAGGACATCATATATGGACTCAGAGAAACTGTAAAACATAATCCATTGACATAATAATACTCATTTTTTTTAATACACTAAGGCACCGATAATGGGGTACCAACTCCTATCTATTAGGATGCCGGAATAGGAGGACGAGATGATTACAATGCCTTCCATAGATATGGCGGCTACAGGGAGAAATATTGCGAGGTTAAGAAAGGCAGCAGGATTGACTGTTAAAGAATTGCAGAGCTTATTTGGTTTTGCAACCCCACAGGCAATCTACAAATGGCAGCATGGTGCAGCAATGCCGACCATTGATAACCTTATTGCGCTTGCAATGATTTTTGAAGTATCTATGGAGGACATTATCGTACTAAATGTAAACGCAAGAGCAAGAAGATGCGCTTAATATTCTTGCATATTGCATAAAACGAAAGAGGACGGACCGTTTGTATTGCGTGGGCGCGCAATGCAGGCGGGAAGTCTTCTTTTTTAATTTGACATTTATTGACAATGGGAAAATCCTCCGATCTCCCTGTTATTCAATATTTAGTTAAAAAAGTGCAGTGGATTGATTATATCAGATGTTGGCGATGATTTAAAGACTTATTTTGCATAAGTTTTGATGAAAAGGAGACGATCGGTAATGAATGATCGTCTCCTTTTATGGTGCATTGAGATGGATTTATGATTTAAAGAATTTAATTTCTTCATTGAGTTGTTCGGCGATATCTTTCAGATTGTCGGCTGAGCATGCAAGTGTAGTAACTGTAGCGGAGAGCTCCTGCATGGATGCGCCGGTCTCTTCTGAAGAAGCGGCATTTTCTTCAGAAATAGCTGAAAGAGCACTCATGGTATCTACTACGGCATTCTTGGATGAAGCACATGTGTCTGCGCCATTCGAGATGTCTTTTACTCCGCCGACGGTACTTCCGATATCCTGGAGCATTCCGTTTACGGCATCGAGAGTTTCGCCGATAGCAATCTGCTGCTCGTTGTTTCCGTTCTTTACATCTTCGGCAGCGGCAACTGCAGCTTTACTCTGATCGAGAAGGGTGCTCATTTCTTTCATGATATCATCGGCCATTGTCTTTGAATCATCGGCAAGTTTTCCGATTTCTTCCGCAACGACAGCGAATCCTTTTCCGGCTTCACCGGCTCTTGCGGCCTCAATAGATGCATTGAGTGAAAGAAGGTTGGTCTGTGTTGCGATGGATGTAATTCCTTCAACTTTTTCACTTATGTTATCAACCGCTTCCTGAGTTGCCTGAATAGTCTTGGCGATATCATCTATCTTTGCTGTCATCTCAACAGAAGAGGTTTGAAGGGATGTCAGCGATTTACTTGAAACTTCGGATGCCTCTTTCATCTTGCCGGCAAGCTCTGAAAGGTTACCGGTGGATGTCTGCACATCACTGACTGCATCGCCGATAAGGGTAACATTATCGGAAGCGCTCTGGATTTCGTCAGCCTGCTGCGTTGCACCCGATGCGATTTCCTGAACTGCATTTGAAACGTCTTCGGCAGTTTGGGAGATCTGATTTGCCATATCTGACAGTTCTTCGGATGAAACTCCTACGCTCGAAGCAGATTCTTTTATATGACTGACTATATCGTTGAGGGTTCCGATAACGGAGTTTGTAGCTTTTGAAATGGTGCCGAACTCATCGTTTCTGGCATCAAATTTTTCAACTTTGACAAATCTTCCGTCGGCAAGTGCTAAGAGCGACTCGTTAACTGCAGCGATCGGGTCTGTAAAGCTCTTTGCCATCATAATTGAGATCACGCATGCAACTGCAAGGAGGATGATTCCAAGGATGATAACTGTGAGTGCTGAACGTGTTGCAGATGACATTATCTCGGCATTTGTTTCCGAAATAGCGATTACAAAGCCTGTTACAGGCTCTTTTACCCATGATGTATAGGTGAGCTTTCCGTCAATCACGCTATCAAAAGTATTGCTTGTAAGAGAAGATGTCATGTACTCTTCTTCAGTATGTACAATGGGCTCATCTTCCGGTGATATCTCAAATTGCGAATGAGCAGCAACGGTTCCGGCTTTGTCAACGATATAGCCGTTCTTAACGTTCTCTGCAAGGAAATTATGAAGTACAGACAGGTCAAAGCTTCGCTGCAATGTTCCTATCATTTCTCCTGTTGAAGGGTCAAAAACAGGTACGATAATGATCGTGATTCTGTTTCCGGCTGCTTTACTTATGACGATATTTGAAACGGCGGTACTTTTTGTTGCCCAGCATTCCTGGAAATATTCTCTGTCTGCGATGTTTGTGAATTCTTTGCGGTCTGTTCTTATGAGCTGATCACCACTCTCGATAGACAGAATACAGTTGAGGTTTCCGTCATTAATATTTGTGTTGATCTGATCCATCTGCGCCAGAATCAGTTCTCTTTTCTTATCTGCACCGCTCTGATTAAAGGTCTTTAGATAATCTATGGTGCTTTGCGCGGAAGCGCAGGTTTGAAGCGCGATGAGATTTTGCTGGACAATTGTTGAGAATTGACCGGCAACTACTTTCGCATCTGAATTAAGAAGTTTCAAAGCATCATCCTTTGCTTTTCCTGTAGATGTCTTGTAGCTTACGATTACTGCGATGATTAGAGGGATTGCCGCAACTGCAAGTAAGATGGCAATCAGTTTTGTCTTGATACTGTCTTTAAAACTGATCTCATTGCTTTGCTTTTTGATGTTAACCTTAGAATTTGCCGCCATAAGCACCTCCATGAAGAACTCATGAAAAAACTGTTTTTACGGAAAAAAAGAAATTATCCCGATAAAGGGGTCAATTAAGATTTTACAACGAAAAGAGTCTGAAAAACGTATATTTATAAATATTTAATTGATTTTTAATTTATATAGCTACGGAAAAACAAGTTATTTGCACGTACGGTGTAAGCGGTTATAATTATACATAAATATTTTCTACAAAATAACGTTAAAAAGGAAGAGATTATGATAATTAAAAATGAGATACCGATACTGGAGTATGATGATCATTCGAGGGAAGTGATCACACCCAACCACGACAGTGGCAGGCTCAAACTACCGGAGAAATGTCTGGTTGCTTTTCTGGGAGATGTGGTAGACAGATATGCCGCGGAGCATAACGATGAGATTGCAGAGAAGTACATCACTGTTTCACATACCGTGAATGTCTATGTCCTTCATGAGGAAAAAGAGGATATATGCCTTGTTCAGCCCACAATCGGAGCACCTGCCGCAACAGCTTTTTTGGATTTCCTTATCAGCTGTGGATGCAAAAAAATCATCGCAGTAGGTTCATGCGGTGTACTGGCCGATATTCCCGAGAATGCTTTTATGATTCCTACGAAAGCGCTGAGAGATGAAGGAACATCATATCATTATCTGCCTGCTTCAAGATATATAGAGCTTGATGAAGAGCCTGTATCCGTTATTGAGAATTGTTTCAAAGCCCATAATCTTCCTGTTGTAAAATGTACCACCTGGACAACTGACGGATTTTTCAGGGAGACAAAAGATATGGTAAATTACCGCCTGGAAGAGGGCTGCTCTGTAGTTGAGATGGAGTGCGCAGCTCTTGCAGCATGTAGTAGGAAAAGAGGTGCGAAATTCGGACAGTTCCTGTTCACCGCAGATTCTCTTGCTAACGTTCACGAATATGACAGCAGAGATTTCGGTATAGATTCGCATGAGAAAGCTCTTTTACTCGGGCTTGATGTGCTGCGAAGCTATAAATAATGTCACAAGATGAGCTTTGTTACTTATTGTATTCTTTAAAGGCATAGTAATAG
Organism: Butyrivibrio sp. LB2008; assembly: GCF_000621565.1. Taxonomy (GTDB): domain Bacteria; phylum Bacillota; class Clostridia; order Lachnospirales; family Lachnospiraceae; genus Butyrivibrio. Next base: position 140,329 of record NZ_JHXZ01000013.1, on the reverse strand, counting down.
TATTTGCGTATTTTTTCTTTGAGGGAAGCAGGTTTTATGACAACAGCGTCCCTTCCGAATCGTCTAAAATATTCTTCAAGCTGTAATGCAGGCCAGTCGAAGTAATAGAGATTACCTTCTATTTTCGATGCGATTGGCCTGTTTTTTGTTATGACTTTAAACAGTCTTGTTCCGCTTTGGCTAAGGCGCACAACGGCCTGTACATTTGGCGATACTGAATGAGGAGTACGTGTGGCTTTTTCTCGGAGTTCTTTTTCCAATTCTTCATCGATATTAAATTCATCGGATGTTATGAACACATTTCGCATCCTGGATATCCTGAAAGTTCTGGGAGTACGGGTGTTGATGTCCCTGCAGAGCAGGTAATTGCACTGTTCCTCTTTTGAAGGTGCAATCATATATGGTTCAACGGCAAAAGCATATTTGCGTTCCGAATAAGTTGATGCGAACGTGAGTACTTTGTGAGCTTCAAGTGCTTTGTTGATGTCTTCATATGTATCTTTAAAAATAATTGTCTCTCTTTCGTTTCGCGGGATCGAAAGATATGAATTGAACATATCTTTGAGGTACTGTGAGAGCGAAGTGTCTTTAAGCATATTGAGTTCTATTATCTTTAGTATTTCATAAGAAGCGCCGCTGACGGTAAGCGTGAGGGCAGAGTTCTTGCCTGACTGCGAGTTGTCGGCTTTTATATATGTACTTATGATCTTGTCCGCAAGGGCAGAGGCGGCTTTGTTTGATATTGATGTAAGGCCTGTCAGGTCTTTCATTATGTTATCAAGAAGGGCTTCGCTGTCGCGTCTGTACCTGTCAAAGTAATTCACGATGAGCGTCTTTAAGAAAGCGTTGAGATTGACGGATTCATCCTTCTTGGTGAATTCAAAGAGCTCGGCGTCGTTTATAAGTCTTAATCTGGTTTCTTCGGAAAGATATATTTTGTATTTCTCTGTCATATTATACCTCTTATTTGGGGTTACGATTTCTATAAAATATCACGTAATTCTAAGTTATATACATATTATATTGGGGTTGTAAAAGCGCGTCAACTTGCATCTTTTTATCTCCATTTTTCTGCGCTATGATGTAATCACAACAAAGCGAAAGACACATACAGCAATCATTGGTAGCTAGATGGCAAGCACCGGATTCATAGTCCGGCTTTGTGGGTTCGAATCCCACCCCTTCCGAATAGGAAGTGTGTCTTGAAAGAGCTTAAAGAAAAAGGTGCATACAGCAATTAAATTAGTCCACGTCTGTCAAACGTGTCCTGCATTGCAGGATAGTGAGCCGGGCACTAACCCGGCTGCACCTTGCTGAAGCTTGAACGGTTTTAATAGGAGAGAGAATACAATGATGTTAAAATTTTTAAAGAGAGAATCAAATAGAACATATACAGAAAACGGCGCAAATACATACGTTTCAACCAGATCGGAGTGCCTTGATCTCTTTGCGACAATAGGTGCTCTCAGGAACGCTTCAGATGAAGATATCATAAACCGATTCGTAAAGGCTTATGCAGAGAATGCAGAACTTGCGATGAAGATGCTCTTTTTTGCAAGAGATATAAGAGGCGGACTTGGTGAGAGAAGAGTATTCAAGGTGATACTTAAGTACCTCGCGGTAAACGAGCCTTTGTCTGTAAGAAAGAATATAGAAAATATCGCTGAGTACGGCAGATACGATGACCTTCTCGCACTTATGGATACACCCGTTGAAAAAGAAGCTTCCGATTATATCGAAAAGACTCTCAGAGCAGATATGGAAGCACTTGCGCAGGACGGCGAAGATGCTAAAGTATCACTTCTTGCCAAATGGCTTCCTTCTATAAATGCAAGCAACCGCGATACAGTCAGAAATGCAAAGAAGATAGCAAGAGCAATGAAGATGACAGACTCCGAGTATCGCAAAGCGTTATCTGCACTCAGAGCACAGATCAAGATCATTGAGAATAACCTTCGCGAAAAAGATTATTCTTTTGACTACGAGAAACAGGCATCAAAAGCGCTCTACAAGTACAGAAGAGCATTTATAAGAAATGACGGTGAAAGATACCGCTCTTTTATCCAAAAGGCAAAAGAGAATCCGACTGTCATGCACACCGGAACGCTCACACCTTATGACGTGATAGCCCCTGTTATAAAAAGAGCAGAGATCACCGAGGATGAAAGAAGCGCGATGGATGCAACATGGAACGCACTTGAAAACTACGCAGGCTCAGAGAATTCTCTGGTCGTGGTTGACGGCTCGAGCTCGATGTACTGGGGAATAAATACAAGTCCTGCAGCGGTTGCGCAGTCGCTTGGTATATACTTTGCGGAGAAAAATACAGGTGCTTTTCATAACCACTTCATTACATTTTCGAACAGACCGAGACTTGTGGAGATAAAAGGAAGAGACATTGTTGAGAAAGTTCGTTATTGCATGGGATTCAATGAGTGCAGCAATACTGATCTGGAAAAGACATTTATGCTTATATTGAATACTGCGGTTCGCAACAATCTTAAACAGTCGGACATGCCTGAGAAATTGTATATAATCTCCGATATGGAATTTGATATGTGCGCGAAAAATTCCGGTATGACTAATTTTGAGAATGCCAAAGCAGAATTTGAGAGACGTGGGTTTAAGCTTCCTCAGATAGTCTTCTGGAATGTGAACAGCCGCAACACCCAGCAACCAGTTGAGATGAACGAGCAGGGCGTGGCACTTGTGTCAGGCTGCAATCCGCAAATTTTTTCAATGTTAAAAGATGGAAACTTTGAACCGTATAAATTTATGATGAGCGTCCTTTCATCAAAACGCTATGAGAGGATTGTTGCATAACATGAGACGAAGGACCGGAAGAATGAAGCTTCCGGTTCGGGATTGAAAGGAAAGAGAAATGAATACAATTGAGATAAAAGGAAAAGTTAATACAGCCATTTGCTATGCAAAGGTTGTTGAGGATGAGGCTATAGAGCAGATCAGAAGAATGTGCGACTATCCCATGACAGCGGGATCGAGGATCAGGATAATGCCTGATGTCCATGCGGGAAAAGGTTGCACGATCGGAACTACAATGACGATCACAGACAAGGCGGTTCCCAACGTTGTAGGTGTGGATATCGGCTGCGGAATGTATACGGTTAACCTCGGAAAGCAGGATATCGATCTTGAGAAGTTCGATATGGCGGCATTTTCAATCCCTTCCGGAAGAGAAGTCTGGGAGGGGAGAGTTGAGAGATTCGATCTTACAGAGCTTATCTGCTACAGACAGCTCAGGGAGACAAAAAGACTTGAGAGATCGCTTGGAACACTCGGCGGCGGAAATCACTTCATTGAGATAGACAGAGCTGCCGATGGCACACAGTACCTCATCATCCACTCAGGATCAAGAAACCTTGGAAAACAGGTGGCAGAGCTCTATCAGACTCTTGCAGTCGACCTTGACAAGGGAATAGGGGAGTATCTTGAGGCAAGAGAGGAACTCATCAGAACATACAAAGAGCAGGGAAGACGTAAAGAGATCCAGGCGGCACTTAAAGAGCTTTATAAAGAGAAGTATCACGAGGGCGCACTGACAATGCCCGAGGATCTGTGCTACTTGTCAGGCAAGTATCTTGAGGACTACCTTCACGATGTTGAGATATGCCAGAGATTTGCAAGGAGAAACCGCGAGAAGATGGCAGAGATTCTTTTGGAAAAAACAGGTCTTTCTGCAGGAGAGTCCTTTCATACAATACATAATTACATTGACACTGAGGAGATGATCCTTAGAAAAGGCTCAATTGCCGCACATGAGGGTGAGAAAGTTCTCATTCCCATCAATATGAGAGACGGTTCGGTTCTTGCTGTGGGAAAGGGCAATCCTGAGTGGAATTACTCTGCACCTCACGGCGCGGGAAGAATCTTATCAAGATCTGCGGCAAAGAATAATCTCTCGATGGATGAGTACAAAGAGGCGATGAAGGGAATATATACTTCATCAGTCTGCGAGGCTACCATCGACGAGGCGCCCATGGCATACAAGTCACTTGATGATATCATCGATGTGATAAAAGAGTCGGTTGAGATAATTGATGTGATGAAGCCGATATATAACTTTAAGGCTTCTAATTAAAGAAAGGGACAGCTATTCATTAGGATAGCTGTCCCTTAATTCGTGGTCTATATTTTAGCTGAATTTAAGATTGTCTCCAAGTACCGGAACTTTGCTGGCAAAGAATGAGAACTCTCCGCTGTCCAAAAGATTTCCGTTATCATCGGTTACTCTGATGTCAAATACAAGGATGTGCTTACCTGTCTTAAGCTTCATGCATTCGCAGTAGATATACTCAGTGTTTACTGCGGGAAGTAAGAAGTTCAGATTCGCTGAAACGGTAGTAACATAATGTCCGCTCATGCTTCCTGTTGCTCCTGCCATTGCATCAACAAATGAAAGAAGTGCTCCGCCGTGAATACTTCCGTAAGTGTTATGTAATCTGGAATCAGCTTTAATTCTGGCTTTACTGTAAGTTGAGCTTAATTCCAATATCTCAAAACCTATAAATTTATTGTATTCGTTTGCATATAATTCAGGAATTATCTTTTCCCTCATTGCATTTTCTTTTTCTGTGTGTGTTGGTCTCATTTTGGTACTCTCCTTAAATATAGCATTGCATTTATCATAATAAATTCTAATACTTTTTCACGTCAATAGAATTATAAGTTTTTAGACTGTGACTTTTGTCTTTATGTTTATAAAAAACAGAGATAAAGACAAAAGTCGGATTGACTTTTATCTTTATCCTCATTAAAATTATAGATAAAGACAAAAGTCGTTCAGGAGGACGCTATGGAAAATCTTATAGGACGTGAAAATGAGATAAAGCGCTTGGACAGAGCGATGTCTGAAAAAGAAGCACAATTGATAGTAGTATACGGCAGAAGAAGAGTTGGAAAAACTTTCCTTATAAATGAGTACTATGACAATTCCTTTGCGTTTAAGTTTACAGGTTCAGAGAATCAAAAGAATCAAGAACAGTTAAAGAACTTTATTCTGGAATTGAATAATACGTCGCATAAAAAGTATGATGATCCAAAAGATTGGACAGAGGCTTTTTTTGCGCTTAGAAATTACCTTGAGTCCTTAGATGCAAAGAAGAAGCAAGTGGTTTTCTTTGATGAGCTTCCATGGATGGATAAGATTAACTCCGGATTTTTGAATGCATTTGAATGGTTCTGGAATTCCTGGGGATCGACCAGAAAGAATTTGGTATTTATTGTATGTGGTTCGGCAACATCTTGGATGGTTGAAAAATTAGATGAGAATAAAGGTGGCTTATTTAATAGGCAAACTTGCAGGTTGTTCTTGGAACCCTTTGATCTTAGGCATACGGAGATGTATCTTAATTCTCGAAATATCTTTTGGTCAAGATATGATATTGTGCAGGTTTATATGATCATGGGAGGTATCCCGTTCTACTTAAGGCTTTTAGACAGTGAAAAGACTTTAAATGAAAATATTGATGACATATTCTTTGGGAAAAGAGCGGAGTTATGGAATGAATTTGAACATCTGTACCATACGCTGTTTTCTAATAGTGAGCAGTATATAAAAGTTGCAGCAGCATTAAGTGAGAAGAGAAGTGGCCTTACCAGAGAAGAACTGGTTAAGAAAACAGGATTGCCTTCAAATGGCATGTTGACAAAGATGTTGTCGAATCTGGAGAAATGCGGCTTTATAAGAGTAAACAAGACATATGGAAATAAAAAACGAGGAATGCGTTATCAGCTGTCGGACTATTACTCGCTGTTTTATTTTAAATTTATTCGGGATAATTACGGCAAAGATGAGCATTTTTGGAGTAATATGAACGACAATCCTGCAAGGCGCGCATGGTCGGGGCTAACTTATGAGCAGGTTTGCAAAGATCATATTAATCAGATAAAGCAAACTCTGGGAATATCGGGTGTTCTTACAGAGGTATCAACGTGGAATAAACAAGGCGATGATGACGAAAACGGAGCACAGATTGATTTGATCATAGAAAGACGTGACAGGGTAATAAACCTGTGTGAGATAAAGTTTGCAGGGCGCGAATATGAGATAGATAAAACGTACGACCTTGCGCTAAAGAACAAGGTCGAGGTATTCAGAAAAGCTACCAAAAACACTAATACAATTATAATTACCATGATTACTACATATGGTGTGAAAAAGAATATGTACAGTAATTATATTGGAAAAGAAGTGTGTATGGAGAATTTGTTCACTTAATGACAATACAATCGAAGAGAGAGGGAGAATGCATGAAAACACTGATAGTTTACTACTCATTGGAAGGAAACACGCAGTACGTTGCAGATAAGGTAAAAGAAAAGGTAGATGCCGATACACTTCGCCTTGTTCCCAAGAAAGCCTACAGTGACAAAGGCTTTGCAAAGTTCTTCTGGGGCGGAAAGAGTGCGCTCATGGCGGAGAAACCTGAGCTTGAAGATTACAATGTCGATTTATCAAAGTATGACCGCATTATTTTCGGATTCCCCGTGTGGGCGGGAACTTTCACGCCTCCTATTCGTACATTCATAGAAGATAACAGAAAAGCGCTTGCGGGTAAAAGATTTTCCGCATACGCCTGCATGGCCGGATCCGGCGGAGAAAAAGCTATCAATAAACTTGCAAAGTTCTTGGAGATACCGGGATTTGAGGCTACGTCAATATTTGTAGATCCCAAAGCATCGGCAAGCGCGGAGAAAGAGGCACAGATCAATGGTTTCTGCGTTGCGCTGAATCAATGAAACGACCATATGGAAATTTAAAATAATATCCAAAATTTTTATTCTCTTCCTTTTTTTATTTATATTCTTTTTATTGCGAGTTTGTTTCATTCGCGATTACGAGCATATATAATTGCAATTACAAAATCCGAGTAACGCTTCGGCATGCAGTGGATCGAAGGGACGACCTGTGCCGCACGCGAGAATGGATGGGCCGCCTGTATATATAAAAAAGGGTAAGGCGGAGGTATAACGCAAAAAGGAAAGAGTTAGGGAAAAATGCATTGCAAATGCTGATGGAGAGAGCTGCATTTGGGGTGCATTTTTTCTACCTCGCGGAGAAGAGAAGGAGTTTCGAAATGAAGGAGGCGCTTAAAAGAATATTTGTTGTGAGCACAGTTTTGCTTATGGTTGTTGAATCTTTTTTGACAGGCGAAATAAAGATAAATGCAGCAGGAGCAAGCGGTGACACAATGGTGTACGTTACTAAATCAGGTGATCGTTATCATGGCGCAAATTGCGGAACTCTTAGGAAGGGCTACACGACGCTGACGCTTCAGGAGGCAATAGATAGCGGATATAAGCCTTGCAATATCTGCCAGTCCGTAGCGCTTGACACGATCTCGCTGGATTGCGAACGTGAAGAAGCCATCGAAGCACTCAAGACATACGAAGGCAATACAAAAGATTTCAACGCATATATTTACTACATCAAAAACATTGACCTATGGATTGAAGTGGGACCGGACGGCGATGCGCTTCTTGAGCATTACCTCAAACAGGGCAAAGAAGAGGAGAGAATTGCTATAGAGGAGAGAATAGCAAGGTAAGAGAGTGAAAATGTATACGTGAAAAATGCACCTTGGATGCTGAAGGAGAGAGCAGCTGCCCAGGTGCATTTTTTGTGGAGAATAGGATGTTTAATTTGTGGATTATAAGGATTATCATTGAGGGAGGAGGAAAGAGTTTACATGACTATTGATGAGATAAAAGGAATTCTGCAAAGAAAAGCAGTAATTTTTGAGACAGGTGGTTTTAAACCTACAAATGAAATTGGGGAAAGCTGGATAGGCGCGGTAAAGTGGAAAAAAACAGTGGATGAAATTCCTAAGGATATTGATGGAACTGAAATGTTGCCATTAGCCTCTCTTTTTACCGGATATATGGAATATATACCGAATGAGATAGAAGGTATCGTACTATGTAATGTTTTTATATCACCGAACATACTTGATCATTTAATAGATATGGAAGGCTATTTCAGTGTGAAGACATATAATTCCATAGAAGGTTTGGAATTATGTGATTTGAAAAATGAGTATATGAAAGCATTTCCTCTGGAACCTCAGTTGATTGATAATGATTTCCCAATGTGGGATGGTGGGATGGATCCGGATATTGAGGCGGCTATTATTGAATTAGAGAATAAAGAAGATATTGATTATTATGAAGATATTCATACTGAAATTTATCCGATGCATAAAGTAGGCGGTTATCCTGCATACATCCAACCCGGCAGATGGGATGATGACTATGAATTTATATTCCAGATTTCATCTGATGATAAAGCGGGGCTAAATATAGTAGATAGTGGAAGCTTTTATTTCTTCTATAGTAAAAAGCTTGATAAATGGGATGTTCAATGTGATTTTTGCTAGTACAAAAAGGAGGAAAGATGTATGATTAGAAAACCTACACATCCGGGAAATGTGTTTTTAGAAGATGTAATGAAACCTTTAAATTTAACAGTTACTGATGCGGCTAGAATGCTTGGGGTGAGCAGAAAAGCTCTATCGGAGTTTGTAAATGAGAAAGCATCTTTAAGCCCTGAGATGGCATTGAGAATAAGTAAAGCAACCGGAACATCTGCAGAGAGCTGGATGAACATGCAACAAAAATTAACGCTTTGGATTGCGCATCAGCATGAACCGGCTAATGTTATACCTTTCCCTCTATCTGAAGTAAAAGAGGGATAATAAAAAATGAAAAATGCACTTCAGATGCTGTAATAGAAACAGCGTCCGGAGTGCTTTTTATTATATGTCTTATTTAATTAAAGTTTGAGTTGTTGGAATCATAAGGAGTTCCGTTCAGGTAAGTTGTATTTGGCTGTGCTTCCACAACGACCTGTTCCGGTTGCATACTACCCAAAGCATCAGCCTTTTTCACTTCATATCCGGCGCCGCAGACAGGGCAAGTTACATAATATTTAGATGAGTAAGGAATTATTGGAATCCAATATAAGGTGAAGAATTTCCTGTTTCTCATGACCAAATACTGTTTATTGTTATTGCAGTTGGGACAATGATATACCTTATGGGTATATCCGAGATCCTTCCTAAACGCTTTCCTTCCATAAATTACAAACATTTTGATTCCTCCTATTTTGTAAAACAATCACTATAATGCAGATGTTACTTACTTAATAACAAACAGCATAAATTTTCTCCCCTAATATAATTACTATACCATATTTTACGATATTATCGAATAAAAACTTTTATTTATTGTTAACAAATATTCATACACGAGTAACAAAAGGCGGTAAGGCTTTTTTTATTATTTAAGATTTTTATTTTATGTTCTTTTTATTCTGAGTTTGTTTCATTCGTGAGATTAGGTGATTATAATTGCAATTACATTATTTTTGAAAGAGAGGTATTGCCAATGAAGATGTTTGTGAAAAGAAACCTCGCTGTGATCACAGCTTTTCTTGTGGTTGTAGGAACGTTCATCACGGGAGATGTTAAGATCAACGCTGCTAGTGGTGATACTATAGTGTATGTTACTAAGACGGGAAAGAAATATCATAATGCTGGTTGCAGCAGTCTTAGTAAGAGCAAGATAGAAAAAACGCTTCAGAGTGCGGTTGATAATGGGTATGAACCTTGCAAAAAGTGCAATCCACCTAAGCTTGATACAGCAAGCTCAGAACCTGCAGCTACGACAAATGTGGCAGCAGCACCTGCAAATGTAGCTAAATCTACAGCAACTACAAATGGCAATACTACTGTATATACCACTAAGACTGGTAAGAAATATCATTCGGACGGCTGTCAAAGTTTAGGGCAAAGTAAGATAGAAACAACTTTGCAGAACGCGGTTGATAAGGGGTATGAACCTTGCAAAAAATGTAATCCGCCTAAGCTTAACTCAGCAAGTGCGGCGCCTGCGGCACAGGCAAATACAACAAATGCGTCAGTCGAAGCGCTCAAGACATATAAAGGAAATACGGAAGAGTTTAACGCATATGCTTATTACATCAATAACGTGGATCTCCAGACTGCAATAGGCGCAGACGGAGATAAGCTTTTGAAGCATTACAATGAATACGGTAAGGCAGAGGGTAGAGTAGCAAAGTAAGGGATTTATTATATAGATTATTTGAAAAATGCACCTTGGATGCTGAAGGAGAGAGCAGCGTCCTAGGTGCATTTTGTAATGTATGACATCTTAAATGAAATTACAGAAATCCGCACTTGCTGCGGATTTCGTGAGAATGTGATTCAGGAGTCAACCAAGCCCTATCGACGAAGTCGATTTTAATTGGCTTGGTTGATGCATTCTTGAACTTCATGTTCAAGAATGCATAGAAAAAACATTTGATCGCACATTTATATGCAACTATACTTGAATTAAGGCTATTTTCACGACTTTTGGCGAAAGGGAGAAGAGGCGGTATTATGGGAAATTCAATTGAAGAACTCAGAAACGGTTTTGAAACGGCATATATAGATGGCACAGTAGTTTCAAGCGAGAAGTATAGGCCTCAGTTTATTTCAAATAACTACAAAGAAGGGAAAAAAGTTCTCTCATCCATAGAGGATGAGCTATTGCGATGCGATGAATTCAGAATCAGCGTGGCTTTCATCACACTTGGCGGAATAACGCCTCTTTTGCAAACGCTCAAGGAATTGGAGAAAAAAGGGATTAAAGGAGAAATCCTTACAACTAATTATTTGAACTTCAGTGAGCCTAAGGCGCTGGAAAAATTAAATTCACTTACGAATATAACTTTAAAAATATTTGATTCTGAAAGTTCCGGTGAGGGCTTTCATACGAAGGGATATATTTTTCGAAATGAAGAAATATACAGAATAATAATCGGAAGCTCCAATATGACAGGTGGAGCGCTGAAACAGAACTATGAATGGAATACAAAGATTGTTTCAACAATAAACGGAGAAGTATCAAAGCAGATAATTGAAGAATTTGAGCGGCTCTGGGAGTCTCCGTATGCGATAGACTTTGATGATTTCATTGAAGAATATAAGCAGAAGTATCAGATAATAAGGCATCAGCGAGAAAGTGCCAAAAAAGAAGATCTTGTTTCAATTGAAAAATATAGATTACAACCAAACAGTATGCAGGTTGGATTTATATCAAGTCTGCGAAAAATAATCGGTTTGGGAAAGAACAGAGCGCTTCTTATATCTGCTACAGGAACGGGAAAAACATATGCTTCAGCATTTGCTATGCGAGAACTTGGATATAAGCGAGTTCTTTTTCTTGTGCACAGAGGCCAGCTTGCCAGACAGACCAAGAAATCATATGAGAAGGTGTTTGGAAAGTCTGTAACTATGGGACTTGTCGGAGCAGGATACAGTGAGTATGATGCGGATTTCATATTCGCGACAGTGCAGACTCTAAATAGGGATGAGCATCTGCTTAAATATTCTCCGGATCATTTTGATGCGATTTGTCTTGATGAGGCGCATCATGTTCCTTCGGCAACATATCAGAAGATCATGAATCACTTCACACCTAAATTATGGCTTGGAATGACCGCTACCCCCGATAAACGTGATGATAATATTGAGGGACGCAATGTATATGAGCTGTTTGATCATCAGATTGCTTACGAGATTAGATTACAGCAGGCTATGGAAGAAAATTTGTTGTGCCCGTTTCACTATTTTGGTATAACTGATATTTCCATAATCGGTGATGACAAGAATCGCGATTTTTCTGTATTGACCTGCGATGAGCGAGTTAAGCATATTGTGGAGCAGGCTAATTACTACGGATATAGCGGAGATAGAGTAAAGGGGTTAATATTCTGTAGTTCAATAAATGAGTCCGAGGCTCTTTCCGAGAAGATGAATCATACCATCAATCCCGCTACCGGTAAGTACTACAGAACAATCGCGCTTAACGGAAGTGCATCGGAATCAGAGCGAGAAGAAGCTTTTGAAAGATTGGCGATGTTTGAAAATGAAGATATCTCATACACAAACAATAACGGCCCGCTCGATTATATTTTATCTGTGGAAATCCTTAATGAAGGTGTGGATATTGTAGAAGTTAATCAGGTTATAATGCTCAGACCTACACAGTCTCCCATAGTGTTTATCCAGCAGCTTGGCAGAGGACTTCGTAAGGCTGATGGAAAAGAATTTACGGTAATACTGGATTTTATCGGTAATTATAATAACAACTTCATGATTCCCATAGCTTTGTCAGGTGACAGAACGTACAACAAAGATAATATTCGCAGATATGTTATGGAAGGCGGAAGGATCATTCCGGGTGCATCTACAGTGCACTTTGATGAGGTGAGTAAGCAAAAAATTTTTGAGTCTATCGATAAGTCTACTTTACGCCTCGCGATGCTTAAGGAAAAATATGAGTTGTTAAAAGACAGATTGGGAAGAATACCATCAATCATAGATTTTTATAATTATGGTGAAATTGATCCGATGTTGTTTATTGAGTATACGAAAGAGTCATATCACTCATTTTTAAAAAGGATCGAACCATATTACAAAGCTCTTTTTTCTAAAGAACAAGAAGAGATGCTGGCTTTTGTTTCCCAGTTTCTCATGAATGGAAAGCGACCTCATGAGTTGCTTATTCTTAAGTCATTGATTGAAGAAAAAGCAGATCAGGGTGTTATTGATAGTGTCAGGTTCAAAGCTGCATTGGAAGCTGTCGGAGGAACATATAGAGAAGAAGACTATGATTCTGCAATGAACATAGTTAGCTTAGCATGGTTAAATTCAAAAGCGGATAAAAGCAAGTATGAACTTGTACAGTGGATTGATGAAGAAGCAGCAAAGGAGAGAAGGGTTAAAAGAGCAAACGCATATGCACAAGCTCTTTTAAATAAACAATTTGAAAAGCAACTAAAAGAAACAATTGAATTTGGATTACTTAGATATAAAGATAATTACAAGGACGCAGATGATAATAATCTGGTTCTTTACAGGAAATACTCAAGAAAAGACGTATGCAGAATCTTGAATTGGGAAAAAGATGACAGTTCCACTGTTTACGGTTACAGATATAAATATGGTACCTGCCCGATTTTTGTTACATATAATAAAAATGAAGATATATCAAGTTCTACGAATTATCCCGATCATTTTATAAATGAGCAGTTGTTTAATTGGATGACTCGAAGCAGAGTGTCCATGGATAGTAAGGAAACTCAGCAGATTATTCATGCAAATGAAAATGGGGAAAAGTTATTCTTATTCATAAAGAAAAGTGATGATGAAGGTGCAGACTTTTACTATATGGGAGAAGTAACACCTGTATTTTGGCAACAGACTAATATCAAAAATGATGATGGTGATGTTTTACCTATAATGAATTTTCATTTACAATTGAAACATGCTGTTAGAGAAGATTTGTACGAGTATTTAGCAAATTAGTTGAAGGGAGCAGAAATGAAAAACATACGCGTAGTTGCGGCAGTAATAAAAGCAGAAAATGAAGACGGTCGCCCAATAATATTTGCAACCCAGAGGGGATATGGGGAATATAAGGACGGATGGGAATTTCCCGGAGGAAAGATTGAAGAAGGTGAAACTCCTCAGGAAGCACTAAAGAGGGAAATTCGTGAGGAACTTGATACTGAAATAAGTGTAGGAGAGTTAATAGATACCATAGAATATGATTATCCAACATTTCACCTTTCAATGGATTGTTTCTGGTCAGATATTCTGAAAGGGAATCTGGTTCTCAACGAACATGAAGCTGCAATGTGGCTCACAAAGGAACAACTTGGCAACGTTGATTGGCTCCCTGCCGATGAGCTGTTGATCGACATGATTAAAGAAGGCATGGATTAAAGATTTTTTGGTTAGTTTATGAAAGTAATTTTTTCTATTATATTTATTATGAGCGGATTGGCTTTTTTGGCGCGCTATTTATATTTGATAAAAAAATGTTCTATCAGGGTTTCTGCTGTTATTATAGATATTGAGATTCATAATGACTCAAGAAATAAACATATATATCCCACGTACCGATATAAGATTGAGCATTGGTGGTATACGGCAAAATCTCAAGTTGACATACCATATTATACTAAAAAGCCAAAATATAAAATTGGTGACAAAATGGATATATTGGTTTGCAGCTCTGATCATAAATTCTGCATACCTGCTGAATATGCTGATTTAAAAAAGCTAGCGTATGATCCCGGATATGGAATAATGGGAATTGTGGCCGGGATACTGATTCTGATATTTTTTTGAAACGGAAAGGAACGACATGAATTTTTTAGGGAATCTTATATGGATTATTTGCGGAGGTTTGCTTAGTGCAATCGGATGGCTCCTGACAGGGCTTCTTTGGTGCATTACTTTGATAGGAATACCGGTTGGTGTTCAGTGCTTTAAGATGGCATCAATGTCACTTAACCCTTTTGGTAAAAGAATCGTGGATGAAGGAAATGCAGCATCATTTCTTTTAAATGTTATCTGGCTTCTGGCATCAGGATGGGAGCTTGCAGTTGCTAACTTTGTGATCGGATGTATTTTGTGCATCACGATCGTGGGAATTCCTTTCGGAAAACAGTTCTTTAAGATCGCAAGACTTGCTCTGTGTCCTTTCGGAGTCAGGATTGTAGGTTAAATGTTATAAGTAAAAAATAAGTCACAGATTGTCCTCGCCCCACTTCTTTAATTGGAGAAGAATTGGGATGAGGCTTTTTGTTTTTTCTGTAAGATTATATTCAACTCTTACGGGCATTTCATCATACTGCTTTCTCTCAACAAGTCCGTCTGCTTCCAGCTCTTTTAGCGAATTGGCGAGCATTGTATTGGTGATGCCGTTAACAGAGCGGCTCAGTTCGCCGTATCTGACAACTTCATTTTTATCGATGACGCATAGTATCATTATTTTCCACTTGCCGCCAACGGTATCTATTACTTTTTTTAATCCACAACCTTTTCCTGCGATATCTTCACATAAAGGCTCGTGATCGGCTATTTTTCTCATAGTATACTTTTCCTTACCAGATAAATTTAAACTGCGTACTTGATATAAAAAATATACTACATATAATAAAAGCATCAGATTAGAAAAACAAGTAAATCTTTTATTAAGGAGAATTTTTATGAGAAAGGCGACTAATGACAAAGACAGATGCGTAGCCTGCGGAGTCTGTGCGCTGCAATGTCCGAGGGAAGCGATTGACATTTATAGAGGCATTTATGCGGTTGTTGATGTTTCTAAATGCGTGGGATGCGGTATATGCGAAAAAGCTTGTCCGGCAGGATCTGTAAAAGTAGTGGAGGTGCAAGATGGTATTAAATAAGAAAAAGCAATGGTACGACTATCTTTGGATATGGACGATCATTTATTTTGCACTCGGATTCTTTAATATCTTATTTGCCTGGCTTGGAATGATCGATTTCATACTTCCTCTTATCTTTGCGATAGTCGGTGGAAATAAATGGTTTTGCAATCACATGTGCGGCAGGGGTCAGCTTTTCTGGGTACTTGGAAGGAATCTTAAGTGCTCGCGAAAAAAGCCGGCGCCTAAGTGGATTTCCTCAAAGTGGTTCAGGTATGGATTCCTCACATTTTTTATGACAATGTTTGGAACTATGATATTTCAGACCTATCTTGTGTTCTCGGGAGCAGAGTCGCTTAAGAAAGTAGTAAAGCTCTTTTGGACATTTAAAGTACCATGGAAATGGGCGTATAATGGAAGTGTCTTCCCCGATTGGGTGGCGCAGTTCGGATTTGGCTTTTACAGCCTTATGCTGACATCCACTCTGATAGGACTGATAGTGATGGCAATGTACAAAGAGAGAACCTGGTGTTCTTTCTGTCCAATGGGAACAATGACACAGGGCATTTGCAAGATAAAGGCAAAGAAAGGTAGGGAGAATTTATGACATTAGAAGAAAGAGCTGAGAGGGCTGTGGAGCTTAAGAATTCCGGAATGTATAACTGTGCACAGGCAGTGACTGCGGCTTTGGCAGATCAGACAGGACTTACGGAGGAACAGCTCAAACAGGTATCTGCCGGATTCTGTGCGGGAATGGGCAATCTTGAAGCAACCTGCGGAGCCTTGATTGGTGCAGGAATGATAGCAGGCCTCAAGACAGAAGGCAAAGGAACTCTTGGAGTTACCAAGCAGATTCAGGAAGAGTTTGGCAAAAGATGCGGTGCATTAAAATGCAAAGATCTAAAGACCGTCACAGACGGTAAACCGCTGTGCCCCTGCGAAGACTGCGTGAGGAATGCGGTTATGATCTATGGCGAGATAATGGGGCTGTGATTCGAATTTTTTTTAATATCGCAAGATTCCGGCTGGGACTTTTCAGAGCGAGAATTGTTGCGGCATGATTATAGAATGGCTTATCAATGAAATTTTCTTGAAAGCCATTCTTTTATTTTTTTTCTAAATATCCATAGACCTACTATGAGGTCCGGTGCCAGCATAAAAGGCAGAGATATACAGGATATTTTCATGGCATCATTTATTAGGCTGAGTTCAAAAATTAGTCTTACGAATAATTCGATAACCAGCGTTGATAATGTAAAGAAGGTAACAGAAGTAATAAGTATGGATAAGCCATATATTCTGGGATTTTTATATTCGCCAATTATTTTTACAAATATGATTTTTTTTATTATGAGCGCTGTCGGGAACGCAATAAACGAAGCGTTGTTAAAAAATATTATACTCCCCCATGCTATGATCATGGTTGCTATCGCGTCTAAGAGCATTAGGGGCAGGGTGTTTGCATTTTTTATATGGTATTTCCTTGAAAAATTTGTTCCTCACGGTGAGGATTTATTCTTAAGGTGATTATATAGCAGTTTCTAATAAGAAAAAAGTTTTGGTGTGTTTGATCTCGTATGAGGGATTGTTATGTGAATGCGGGCATTGGCTAAAGTATACGTTTCAATATTGAAGTAGCTTTACGGACATTAGAATCCGAAAAATGATGTTTGCACGTAGAAACAAGTGAATGTGGGAATGGCTTTACGGGTATAGAATCTCGGAAAATGATTTGTGCACGTAGAAGCAAGTGAATGTGGGAATGGCTTTACGGGTATAGAATCTCGGAAAACGATTTGTGCACGTAGAAGCAAGTGAATTTAGGAGTATTCTTACGGGTATAGAATCTCAGAAATCAATCTGTACACGTAGAAGAAAGTGGATTTTGCACTAGCCTTACGGGCATAGAATCTCGGAAATCAGTCTGTACACGTAGAAGAAAGTGCATTTGGGAGTAGCCTTACGGGCATAGAATCCCGGAAATCAATCTGTACACGTAGAAGTGAGTGAATTTAGGAGTATTCTTACGGGCATAGAATCTCGGAAATCAATCTATACACGTATAAGCAAGCGAATGTGAGGTGGATTTTACGGGTATAAAGTTTGTAATTGAATTTGAGTAACGTAGAGGAAAGTCAAAATGTATAACTGTGTGTAGAATTTGCCATGGAGGCAGGCAATTTTGCGGAGTTGATGACGTCTGCCAACCGAGCGAGATTTGTGGTGGTTGGTAAACCGCTGTGCCCCTGCGAAGACTGTGTGAGGAATGCGGTTATGATCTATGGCGAGATAATGGGGCTGTGATGTATAAGAAGTCACAAATAATAAGTAATGTTATAATATAGTACATGGGAGAAAAGGCTTCCATGTACTTTTTGTGTGTAGAGCACTTAGCGAGGTATTATCGAGCTTAGTGCGAACCATACAAGGTCACTTGACGAGGTTTTGTCGAGTCTAGTAAAGCTTATAAAACCGTTGTTTTTAAGAAATGGAGTAATGATTTGAGAGAGAAAAAATTGGTTTGGACACTTTTGGCGGCGCTGATGCTGACAGCGTGCGGTGCAAAAGAAACGACGCAGGATGAGGGGAATACACAGGATACTGCGGTGGCGGAAGTATCGAGTCAGGCAGTTGAGGCAGGAACTGAAGCAAGTACGACAGCTTCAACGGGAGAGGCACTTGTACAAAAGATCATTGATACAGCCGCAGTCGCTCCTGAACTTGCAAGAGAATCTCTGGTTGATGATTTTGACGGAGACGGATCGATGGATGCCTTCGTATATATTGGCAAGGAAGTGGACAAGGAAATGGGAACCTGCGAGGGCGAAGTGTGGTTTGCTTCCGACAAAGTATGCGAGAAGGTAGAGGAAGAGTTTTCATTTGTTGCTCATGACGGCAAAGCTATAAACGTTCTTCCTACAGAGAATAAGAATTTTATTCTGATAGAGAGAGCCTTCATGTCAAGCAGTGTGACGGATGTCTTCTATATAGCCGGCGGAGATTGCAAGTCGTCAGCTATTTCAGGAATCGGCGGCTTTTATAAGTCGGAGGATACAGGTGATTACTGCATTAATGTAGATAATTATGATATGTCTCTTGAATTTGAATCGGCAGAGGATGCGGATAATCCGGACGTGGTGCTTGATTATGGCCCAGGACTTGAGAAAGGGCTTTATACAGGCCATACGTGGAAAGAATATTTCTTTTACTATGATAAAGACACATCTGATTTCAAGGAATATGCGTCCAAAGAGCTTACAGAGGAAGAACTTAATTCTGCATGCGGCTTCGACATTGCGGGTGAGATAAAGGCAGCAGGTTTTCAACTCGGGCATATTTACAGAAGAGATAACGGGGTTATCAACATAAATTATTATCAGAGAACCGACAACGAAAACGGATCGGTAGATATATCTTTTAGAAATGCTACATATAATGAGAAAACACAGTCATTTATGTATGAGGGCGGCGAAGGGGAAAAGCCGTGGCAGAAATCTGACTGTGGCGGAATTTTTGAAGCTAACATTTTTTAATTGATTTAAGGGAGAAAAGAGATGAAAAAGAAGATTGTTTATTTGATTATGGCCGGAATGCTCATGCTTACAGGATGTGGCGGTGCCAATGCAGAGCAAAGCGCAGAGGCTTCATCTGAGACAACTGATGCAAATGACGCTGAAGCCGGCAATACTGAAATGAGCTCGGATTCCGAAGAAACGAAGCTTGCCAATCCATGGAGAGATATCACGGAAGAAGAGGCTAAAAATGGGAGCGTAAGACTTTTTACAATTCCCGAAGGCGCGGAAAATGTTACATGGAGCATGATGGAAAGCAAGGGAGATGAAGCGCCGCTTATACAGGCAACATTTACACTTGACGGAAAAGAATTTACAGCCAGAACACAGTACGGGGCATCTGAATTTGCGGATATATCCGGAATGAACTATGAATGGTCTTCTAAAGATGAAGGCAAGCTTGCAACATGGGGCGGCGGCAACATGGATGCGAAATTCTACAGATACAACGGTGATGAATGTGCAGATCTTTGCACCTGGTATGACATAGAGATAGGTATAGCATACAGTCTTTCTACTGTTGCAAGTGATCTTGAAGGTTTTGATATCCGGGCGGTTGCAGAAGCAATGCCGCCGGAACCTGAGATGTATATCAGCTCTTTTGTTGAAGAGGTTGCAGGAAAGACTGAGTTTGAGAGCTACGATGAAGTGATCTCATACCTCAAGAAAGGGCAGGGATATGCATATATTCAGCTCAAAGGCTATAATGGGGATGTTCTTGCTCTGGCTGAAAATGTGTATAAAGATAAGGGAAAAAATCTTGCAATAGATGTGGCTCTCTATGGCGAAGTCGACGGTGTTGTAAAGAACCTTGGAAACGTATCTTCAGCGGGGACGGCCTATCCTGTTGCCGTTCAAGACGGCGCTATATTTGCATGCAACCACCATTCATACGAGGTATATTTCGTAAATCCTGAAGGGAACGGTCTTATGATGAAAGACTGTATTCATGAAGAATATGATGAAAATGGCAATGCTACATATATTGGATTTACCAGAGAGACCAACAGTTTTGACAATGATGTTGAATTCACCGGCGGCGAAGCAGAGTATAAGAAATACCGTGAAAACTATTTTGCTGCGACACTTCTAGACTTTACTCCTATAGACTAAGGGGAAATGATAAATGGAAAAGACAACGTATAAGAACATCGACATGACGACATATCCAAGGAAAGATCACTTCGATCATTTTCGCAATATGGAATACCCGTTTGTGACTATGACTGTTCAGGTTGATATTTCTGATTGGATAAAAAGGCTAAAAAAAGCGGGATATCCCTTTTTCCTCTGCTTTCAGTATGCGATCGCCCGAGCAGCCAACAGCGTTCCGCAGTTCAGGCAGAGAATAGAGGAAGACGGTATTATAGAATATTCTTACTGTAATCCTTCATATACAGTGGCGCTTCCTGACGAGACATACAGATATTGCATGGTCAATACCGATCAGCCTCTTAGTGAATATCTTGCGGAAGCCAAGGTAAAGCAGGAGAAAGCGCTTAATGCAGAGCACCTTGAAGAAGAGGGAGATTCGCGAAGCCATCTGTTCACATCATGTGTTCCGTGGCAGGATTTTACCGGCGGAACAATGCCATATCCTGATTCGAAATTCTCTGTTCCGAATATTGTCTGGGGCAAGTACAAGACAGAGAAGTATCTTGCACTGGAAGACGGTAATGTCGTTGAAAAAGAGAAGACGACTATCCCAGTCGTTGTTTTTGTAAACCATGCGCTTATCGATGGTTTGCATATATCCAGATTTTATGCAAATCTCGATGCAGAACTATCCAAGATGGAGTTCTAAACGATGAAAAAGAAGAATAATAAATTAGTATATATAGTTATAGCGTTGGCTGTGCTAATACCTGTTGTTTCAATCCTTATGCCCAAAGATGAGGTGTATGTTCCGCAGACTACAAAAGGAGTTTTTGTATATGATGAGGCAGATATGATAGACGCCGAAACGGAAGATACGATCAACAGAATACTTGTAACTTTGGAAAAAGAAACTACGGCTGAAGTTGCGGTTGTTTCCTATGAAGATTCAAATCTGTCTATCGAGGAATATGCGACAACGCTCATGAATGAGATGGGAGTCGGTAAAAAAGAAACAAATAACGGAATTCTTTTGCTGATGCAGAAAGAAGGAAATCATGTGCGCCTTGAGGTTGGAAGAGGCATAGATGATGAGCTCACAGACGAAAAGGCGGGGGACATACTTGATACATACTATGTTCCTTACAGAGACAGCAGTACATCAAGAGCCGCACTTGAAACGACAAAGGCGGTTGTAGGATTTTTCTATAGTTACTATGGTATCAGCAATGAATATACGACTGCAAACAATCTGAAACAAACTGAAGAAGAACCGGGCGATGGCATAGTAGGGTTCGTTGTATTCGGAATTCTTGGGGTACTCATAGCTGGAATGGTTTGGGGTGTTAAATATGCAGAAAAAATGGAACGCAATAAGAGCCGTCTTATCCTTCCTAATCAGAGAAAACGCAAAAGTAAGATGGGAAAATTTTTTAGCGATTTTATAGATTATAACCGTAACGACTATGGAGGAGGTTACGACGGTGGCTTTGGCGGAGGCGGTTCCGATGGCGGAGGAGCAAGCAGATAGAGCATTACAGAAGCTTGTTGAAAAATGCATAATTATGTGGTATTTTTGCATAAGCAATTATAACCCACATGAGTTGAGGAAGTTTTTAGTATGAATGAGTGGTTCGCAAAATTGGTTGAGGATTTCAACCGTTGTTTTATTGAAGAGAACAGATACCTGATGCTTATCGACGGTATAGGCGTGACGATAAAGGTATCGCTCGTTGCCGTTATTATCGGTATTGTCATTGGATTTTTGATCGCGATGTGCAACATGTCATCGAATAAGATCCTTAAGGTTATAGGTACGATATACACAGATGTTATCAGAGGAACACCGTCGGTTACACAGCTGATGATTATTTATTTCGTTGTGTTCGCAAGTGTTCGCTGGCCCAAATGGATCATCGCAGCAATCGCGTTCGGTATAAATTCCGGTGCGTATGTTTCTGAGATTGTCCGCGCTGGTATCCAGTCTATTGATAAGGGGCAGACCGAGGCGGGAAGATCGCTTGGACTTAATGCAAGACAGACTCTCATGGGAATCGTAATCCCGCAGGCTATCAAGAACATTTTCCCTGCACTTTGCAATGAGTTCATCGTTCTTATAAAAGAAACAGCTATCGTTGGATATGTAGGTCTTATGGATATTCAGAAGGCCGGTGATTTCATAAAGAGTTCTACATTTTTGGCATTTATGCCTTTGATCGGAACAGCGATTATCTATTATGTGCTGATCAAGTTGCTGACAATGGCACTTAAGAGAGTTGAGAACACTCTCCGTAAGTCAGACATACGATGAGGAGAATGCCATGAGTGATATGATTGAAGTAAAGAACCTTAAAAAGAAATTTGAAGATTTGGAAGTTTTAAACGGCATCACCACTTCGATTAAACAGGGAGAAGTAGTGGTTGTGATCGGCCCTTCGGGATCCGGAAAGAGCACATTTTTAAGATGTCTCAATCAGCTTGAGGAAATCTCCGAGGGAGAGGTTTTCCTTGACGGTGAAAAGATAAATGACCCTGCGACGGATATCAACAAGATCCGCCAGAAGATGGGAATGGTATTTCAGCATTTCAATCTTTTTCCACATATGACTATCATAGATAATATTACCTATGCACCTGTCAAACTTAAAAAAATGACCAAGGAAGCTGCGCGCAATAAGGCGCTTGAACTTCTTGATAAAGTCGGACTTGTGGAAAAAGCCGACAATTATCCAATACAGCTTTCCGGAGGACAGAAGCAGCGTGTTGCTATAGCAAGAGCGCTTGCGATGGAACCGGAAGTAATGCTTTTTGATGAACCCACGTCGGCACTTGATCCTGAAATGGTAGGAGAAGTTCTCGATGTTATGAAGAAACTTGCGGATACCGGTATGACTATGGTAATCGTTACTCACGAGATGGGATTTGCAAGGGAAGTTGCGAACAGAGTTCTTTTCATGGATGAGGGAATCATCATGGAAGAGGGAACTCCGGAACAGATATTCAGCCATCCGACCAGCGAGAGAGCAAAGTTGTTCTTGAGCAAGGTCTTATAATAAAAACGGCGCAAAAAGGGAGATATGAAAAATATGAAAAAGAAAATACTGTCTGTTGCACTTACTTTGGTAATGAGCATTGCATCTCTTACAGGATGCGGATCTTCATCATCTGATAAGATCGTATTCGGAACAAACGCAGAGTTTCCGCCTTTTGAGTACATCTCAACAAACGGTGTCATCGATGGTTATGACGGAATTGATATGGCTATTGCATCTAAGATCGGTGAGATTTCAGGAAAAGATGTTGAGATTGCAAACATGGAATTTGATTCACTTCTTGTGGCAATCCAGAATGGTCAGATCGATGCAGCTATCGCAGGTATGACAGCTACAGAAGAGAGAGCTAAGACTGTTGATTTCTCAACACCTTACTACACAGCAACACAGGTTATGGTTGTTAAGGAAGGTTCTGATATCAAGACTGCAGCTGATATGGAAGGTAAAGCAATCGCTGTTGTTCAGGGATATACAGGTGAGACTGTTGTTCAGGATCTCGGATACAAGTATGAAGCATTTAAAAAGGGAACAGAGTGCATTCTTGAGCTTGTAAACGGTAAGTGTGATGTAGTAGTTATCGACTCTGCTACAGCAAAAGATTTTGTTGGTGACAACGAAGGTCTTGTTATCGTTGAAGATTCCAATGCTTTCGAGTCAGAGGAATATGCTATCGCAGTTAAGAAAGGAAACACAGAGCTTCTTAATACTATCAACGAGGCAATCGACAAGATGCTCGCTGACGGAACAATTTCAGAGTTTGCAGCAAAATATGCTGATGCCAACTAAAAATCAAGGGAGTTCATGCTAATAGTTAGTGTGAACTCCCTTTTTTCATTTGAGAGGAAAATCCTATCAAATGTTTTCTGTTAGGCGGAGCCGGGCTCTACTGTAGATCTGCGAGTTTCCCGTGCTTCTCGTAGCTTGTGATGCGTGCAGGTTTATTGGCTTCATCCACAAATACCACGGTCGGTTTATGCGTCTTTGCTTCACCTGCATCAATTGTGCAGTAGGACATGATTATCACATTGTCACCTATGCATACCTGTCTTGCGGCGGCGCCGTTTAAACAGATCATTCCGCTTCCCGCATCTCCGGCTATGGTATATGTCTCGAATCGGTTTCCGTTCTGTACATCAACAATCTGCACCTGTTCATATTCAAGAATCCCCGCAGCTTCCATAAGCTCACTGTCGATGGTGATACTTCCTATATAATCAAGTTTGGCATGAGTTATGGTCGCGCGGTGAATCTTACCTTTTAACATGGTTATATTCATAAGCATTTATCCTTATTCATTTATTGTGATCGTCAGCAGACCGAGTCAACGAAGAAATTATCAATGAGTCTTGTCTTTCCGATATATACGGCAAGTGCGGTAAGAACCGGACCGTTGATGGTCTCTACTGGCTGAAGCTTTTCTGAATCTACAAGTTCTACGTAATCGATTTTGGCAAGAGGCTCTGATTCGATTATTTCTCTGATCGTTCCGATTATCTTCTTTGCATTCTTTTCACCGCTTCTGACCATTTCTTCGCCTTTTGTAAGTGCCTTATGAAGGATGAGGGCAGCGCTTCTTTCTGACTGATTCAGATAGGTGTTTCTTGAGCTTTTTGCAAGGCCGTCTTTTTCCCTTATGATGGGACATCCTATTATCTCGATGTTGTAGTTGAGGTCGGCAACCATCTTGCGAACGATTGCGAGCTGCTGATAATCTTTTTCTCCGAAATAGGCTCTGTCAGCTTCGGCGATGTTAAAAAGTTTGGTGACTACCGTGCAGACTCCGTTAAAGTGAGTAGGTCTGCTCTTGCCGCAAAGTCCCTTGGAAAGTGTATCTACTCCCACATGTGAGAAGAAGTTGTCGCTGTACATTTCTGCCGGATCGGGATGGAAGATAAGATCTGTTCCGAGCTCATCGCACATCTTACAGTCTGTGACAAAATCTCTCGGATATGTTGCAAGATCCTCATTTGCGCCGAACTGTATGGGATTTACAAAATCACTGACAATTACTTTGTCATTTTCTTTGACGGCTCTTTTTATAAGACTTGCGTGTCCCTCGTGAAGATATCCCATTGTAGGAACAAGTCCTATTGAGTATCCGGTTTTCTTCCATTCTCTTACGTGTTCTTTTACTTCATCTATTTTACTGGCTATTATCATTTGTTTGCCCTCTCTATGATGTATTGTTTTCTGATAAGTATTTCCTTATATTGCCTGTGCTTTTGCCTGAATCGGAAGATCCGGGATGATGGAATTTATGACATCATCGTCAATTGCAAAAGAGTGTTCCTTTGAAGGGTAGGAACCTGCTTTTACAGCTTCGTCATAAGCACTGAAGGCTTCTTTCATTTCTTTTCCAATCTGAGCGAACTGTTTAACGAATTTGGGCTTGATGCCTTCAAACATTCCGAGCATGTCCTGATAGACGAGGACCTGTCCGTCGCATCCGTTTCCTGCTCCGATTCCGATTGTTGGAATTGAAAGCTGCTGAGTTATGAGTGTTGCTAATTTTTCGGGAATACATTCAAGAACTACCATGAATGCGCCGGCTCTCTCTACTGCAAGTGCATCTTCAAGAATCTGTTTTGCCTGCGCTTTGTTTTTGCCTTGTACTTTGAATCCGCCAAAGGCATTGACCGACTGAGGAGTCAGTCCGAGATGTGCGACCACGGGAATGTCCGCTTTGGTGATGGCTTCGATCTGCTCGCAGACCTTAGCGCCGCCTTCAAGCTTTACAGCCTGTGCGTGGCCTTCTTTCATTAATCTGCCGGCATTCATGACGGCATCATAGGTTGAGGTCTGATATGACAAAAAAGGCATATCAGCTATGAGGAAGGTGTTGTGGAGTGCTCTTGAGACAGCTCTGGTGTGGTGGATCATGTCCTCCATAGTAACAGGGAGGGTGTCATCATACCCAAGCATGGTCATTCCAAGAGAATCGCCGATCAGCACTGTGTCTACGCCTGCCGCTTCCATAAGGCATGCGGTTGTGTAGTCGTAGCATGTGAGCATGCTAATCTTACGGCCTTCCAACTTTTGTTGTTGTAACGTCGTTACTGTTCTTTTCATTTTTTTCTACCTCTTTTCCATACAAGCCTTGATCGTTCAAGGTCTCATTGTTTCGGGCTTCGAAGTAACTATAGCAGACCTTTGCGTTATATTCCAGCCTAAATTTCGACAAGGGCGCCTAATGGCGGAAGTTAGGAGGGGATAAGTGCAAGCTATCAAGAGGTATAAAGATTAGCTATCGTAAAACCTATTGACCTAATAGGCGAATAGAAGTAATATTTGTTCATCGATTACGAAACGGACCCGTTAAAAATCAACAGTTGAATTTAAGTTAGAAAGAAAATGTATTAAACGAGGAGAGTAATATTATGAAAAAGAATAGTTTGAAAAGAATCTTGGCAACAACACTGACACTTGCACTTGGAGCTGTTGCACTTACGGGATGCGGATCTGCTTCGGCGAAGGAAGGGGCTGCGGAGCAGACAAGTGAGGCTTCGGCGGCGCAGGAGCAGAGTGATAGCAAGGTTTATAGAACACTTGATGAGATCAAGGAGAGTGGAGAGATCAATATCGGAGTATTTTCTGATAAGAATCCATTTGGATATGTTGATGAGAACGGTGAATATCAGGGATATGATGTTTACTTTGCAAATAAGCTTGGTGAGGATCTTGGTGTAAAGATCAACTTTGTATCAACTGAGGCGGCAAGCAGAGTTGAGTATCTTGAAACAGGTAAGGTTGATATAGTTCTTGCAAACTTCACGGTTACTGAGGAGAGAGCTGAGAAGGTTGATTTCGCACTTCCTTATATGAATGTGGCACTTGGAGTTGTTTCACCTGAGGGTAAAGTGATCAAGGATCTTAGTGAGGTTAAGGCTGATGAACAGGTTATTGTTATCTCGGGAACAACAGCTGAGACATATCTTGAGAAGAATTATCCTGATATCAAGCTTCAGAAGTTCGATACATATGCAACAGCAAAGACTTCTTTTGAAAACGGAACAGGCGTGGCTTGGGCAAATGACAACACAGAGGTTATTGCTTACGCGATCGAGAATAAGGGATATGTTGTAGGTATTCCTTCACTTGGAAGCCAGGATACTATTGCTCCCGCAGTATCTAAGGGCAACAGCACACTTCTTGAGTGGATCAACAGTGAGATCGAGAGCCTTGGCAAAGAGAATTTCTTCCACGCAGATTACGAGGCAACTCTCATTGAGACATATGGAAAAGACTATGAGGAAACACTTGTAGTTGAAGGCGGAAAGGTTTCAGACGGCGCAGCTGCGGAAGCATCATCAGAGGATTCTGAGGAAGCAAGCACAGCAGCTACTTCAGAGGCTGCAGAAGCTGCAACTGAAGCATCATCTGCAAAATAATTTATAAAAACAGCACTGACAATATATGAGAGGGAGAGCTTTCGGGCTCTCCCAATCGGCGTTTAAAAGGAAAACACAGGATGAACTTAGAGGTCATAATTTCTTACATACCATTATATATAGAAGCATTTCTCCTGACGGTGAAGATCGGGTGGCTTGGCATATTTCTTGCACTGACGATAGGAATTATAGTTGCGTTTGTGATGCACTTTAAGATTCCGTTTTTGTCGGGAGTTGCAGTTGTATATGTAGAACTTTTCAGAAATACACCGCTTCTTGTCCAGCTCTTTTTTATTTATTTCGGACTTCCCAAGGTTGGCCTTACAATTTCTGCGGAAACATGCGGATTTGTGGGACTCGGGCTTCTCGGCGGAAGTTATATGGCTGAAGTATTTAGAAGCGGTCTTGAAAGCATACCAAGTTCTCAGACAGAGAGTGCGCTCGCACTTGGTTTATCAAGAAAACAGCTCTTTTTATCGGTAATACTGCCGCAGGCGCTTTCACAGAGTGTTCCTGGAATACTCGCCAATGTGATATTCCTTCTCAAAGAGACAAGTGTCTTTTCTGCGATAAGCCTTATGGACCTTATGTTTACGGCAAAAGATCTGATAGGACTTTACTATGATACGAAGGAAGCGCTGTTTTTGCTGGTTATTTTCTATATAGTGATGCTGCTTCCTGTTTCCGCAATCGGAAGCTATATTGAGAAAAAAGCAAGATTTAGGACGTTAGGAGTGTGAGCATATGGGATTTGAAGTTTTATTAAAGGGAAATAATATGATAAGGCTCCTGACGGGACTTGCCGTTTCGCTCAAGATAAGTTTTGTATCCGTTGCGATCAGCATTGTACTTGGAGTGGCGCTTGGAATATTGATGACGCTAAAAAATCCGGTCATTACGGTGGTTTCAAGGATTTACCTTGAGATTGTCAGGATAATGCCGCAGATGGTGCTTCTTTTTATTGTCTACTTCGGAACGACAAAAGCGCTGGGTATCAATCTTGAGGCTGAGACGGCTGCCGTCATCGTGTTCTCGTTCTGGGGAACGGCTGAGATGGCAGATCTGGTGCGCGGAGCGCTTCTTAGCATACCGGCAATTCAGTACGAGAGCAGCATATCACTTGGACTTAACAAATTGCAAACTTATATATATGTAATAATTCCGCAGATTATAAGGCGCATGATACCGCTTTCTATAAATCTTATTACCAGAATGATCAAGACTACGAGTCTTGTGATGATGATAGGAATTGTTGAAGTACTTAAAGTAGGACAACAGATAATCGAGGCAAACAGGAAAGCATCTCCGACAGCGGCATTTGGTGTGTTCCTGGTGATATTTTTGCTGTACTTTGCAGCATGCTGGCCGATCAGCATGCTTTCAAGATATTTAGAAAAGAAATGGGAGACCTGATATGGAAGAGATACTCAAAGTTAACAATGTATGCAAAAGATATGAAGACATAACAGTTTTTGAAAATATGAACCTCACGGTAAAAAGAGGCGAAGTCGTAGTGATAGTAGGCCCTTCCGGATGCGGGAAAAGTACGTTCCTAAGGTGCCTTAATGCACTTGAAGATATTCAGGACGGTGAGATCCTTCTCGAGGGTGAGAAGGTTGATTCTGCAAGTAAGAATATAGGAAATATCAGGGAAAAAGCCGGTATGGTATTTCAGAGCTACGATCTTTTTCCGCATCTTACCGTTCTTCAGAATCTGATGCTTGCACCTGTAAAGGTTAAGAAGAGGGATAAGAAGGAAGTGGAAAAGGAAGCACTGGGCTTGCTTGAGAGAGTAGGTCTTTTGACCAAGAAAGACAGTTTCCCAAGGCAGTTATCAGGCGGACAGAAGCAGAGAGTGGCGATTGTAAGGGCGCTTATAATGCATCCCGAGATACTTCTTCTTGATGAGATCACTGCGGCACTCGATCCCGAGATGGTACGCGAGGTATTGGATGTTGTGCTTTCGCTTGCAAAAGAGGGAAGAACAATGATAATCGTGACCCATGAAATGCAGTTTGCAAGGGCGGTTGCGGATCGTATGGTGTTCATAGATAACGGAAGAATCGTTGAGGAAGGGGAGCCTAAAGAATTTTTTGACAATCCGAAGACGGACAGACTCAGACAATTTTTGCAGACATTCTCTTACTGAATCTGATATAAGATACAACTTTATTGGATACAATGCGACGTTAAAAGAAATGTAACAAAAATTGCTCAAATAGCAATATTTGAGTGGTAAATAGCAATATTTGACAAGTCGACTTAAACGTTTACTGCTATAATTTGTCTTATCCTAACAAATATTACAGAATATTTAATATATGAAAGATTTGTAAGGAACAAGTTTACATTTTGTGGAGGTTACATGTATGAAAAGACAAATTTCTATTTTATCAACAGTTGCGCTTAGCGGCTTAATGGTTCTGAACAACACGGTAGACATCAATGCTGCACCGTCACTTAATCCGTATTCGGGGGTAGAAGCGGAGACAAATTTCGGACAGTCAGGTACTGAGGTTGTTACTGATAATGGGGTTAAAGCAGTATCAAGTATTGAGTCAGGGGATTATTTCATTGTAAAGGACGTTAACTTTTCTAAGGGAGTATCACAGTTCAAGGTAAAAGCAAAAGCTGATAAGGCATCACTGCTTGAGATCAGAGAAGGTGGTGTTGACGGCGATGTGATCGCCAATCTTAAGATCGGAGCAACTAAGGGTGAGTTCAAGGAGTTCACAGTTAGTACTTCATCAAACATTGATGGCAAGGCAACGATTGCTTTTGTAGGAAAGATGGGATCATTTGCCATCGATAACTGGACAGCGGTTGAGTCAAAAGATTCTTCCGCAAATGATGATAAGAAGACTGAGGAGACGAAGGGATTTGAAGTAGATCCTTCAACGGGCAAGACAGGCCCCGGTCCTTTCATTGATCCTTATGAGCCTGTTTCAACAGTATTTGTTTCAACAGATTCAAAGGGCGTTGAGCAGGAAGAATATAACGGAGATAAGGTTGTAACAAGTCTTGGTCAGGGTGACTGCTTTGTAGTACACAATGTAAAGCTTGATAAGGGAATTGTTGCACTTACTGTTTCAGCAAAGGCTGATAAGGCAGCTTTATTGGAGATCAGAGACGGGGCTGTTGACGGCGACGTGATCGGATCTATAAAGATTGATGATACAAAGGGTGAATACAAGTCTTACACAACAAAGATTGAAGAGAGCATCGAAGGAACTCATGCTATCGTATTCACAACAAAGACAGGTGAAGTAAGCATTGAGAAGTGGAAGGCAATGTGCGCTCCTAATGCAAAGGCAAAAGACGATAATAACACTGTAAAAGAGCCTACAGATGATTCTTCAAGCAGTGCAAGTTCATCAGATAAGACAGGTCCCGGACCTAACGTAAATCCTTACGAGCCTGTTTCAACAGGTCTTAACTTCGGTAAGTCAGAAGGAACAGAGCTTGTTGATTATAACGGAAAGAAAGTTGTTTCAAGCATTGAGTCAGGTGACTATTTTGTAGTAAACAACGTAGATTTCAAGAATGGTGCAAGCACTCTTACAGTTTTGGCAAAGGCTGACAAGGCTTCTTCAATCGAAGTAAGAGACGGAAGCACTGACGGCGCATTACTTGGACTTATCAAGGTTAACTCTACAAACGGTGAGTACAAGTCTTTCAGCACAAGCATCAAGAATGTTGACGGAAAGCATGCGCTTGTATTCGTAGGAAAGATGGGAAGCGCAAGCATCGCAGAGTGGAGTGTTCAGGCTTCCGGCGATAATAAGGAAGTTAAGCAGCCTGAGAATCCTACAGAAAACAAGGAAAATAACAAAGAAGATAATAAAGATAACAAAGATACACAGAAGCCAGCAGATACAACACAGAAGCCGGGTACAGGAGCAACTCTTTTCCCTTACAACGATATCGCTGCAGGTGAAAACTATGGTGAAGCAAAGGACGTAGAGTATTCAGAGAATAACGGCAAGAAGATTATCACAAGTCTTGGCAAGGGTGACTACTTCACAGTTAAGGATGTTGATTTCAAGAAGGGCGCAGTTACACTTTCTGCAACTGTAAAGTCAGATAAGCCTGCTGTATTGGAAGTAAGAGACGGCGGCGCTGACGGAAAGTTGCTCGGAACAATGAAGATTAACAATACCGACGGCAAGTTTGAGACTTATCGTATCCAGTTTGATAATATTACAGGAAAGCACACAATTGCATTCGTTGGTAAGATGGGCGATGTAAGTGTTGAAAGCTGGAAGGCAATGGCCGGCCCTGAGAAGAAGACAGATACTGAGAAGAAGGAAGACACAACAGAGAAAACACCTGAGAAGACTCCTGAGAAGGATACGACTACAGATACAACAGGAAAGACAGCTAAGGGACCCGATGTAAATCCTTATGAAGATGTTCCTACAGGACTTAACTTTGGCGAGACAAAGGGTACAGAGCTTGTAGATTACAACGGAAAGAAAGTTATTTCCGGACTTGAGAAAGGTGATTATTTCGTAGTAAACAACGTTAAGTTTACAAAGGGCGTTAAAGTAATAAATGTTTCAGTTAAGGCTGATAAGCTCTCATCATTTGATATTAAGGACGGAAGCGCTGACGGAGAATTAATCGGAAGTGCTCAGATCACACCTACAAACGGTGAGTATAAGTCAGTAGTTGTTAAGGTAGACAAGGAAATTGACGGAACACATGCACTTGTATTTGTTGGAAAGGGTGGAAGCGTAAGCATTGAGAAGTGGAATGCAATGAGCGCACCTCAGAAGAAGGATGATGCAGGCAACACAGGAACAACAACTCCTGAAAAGAAAGACGATGCAGGCAATACAGGAACAACAACCCCTGAGAAGAAAGACGATACAGGCAATACAGGAACAACAACTCCTGAAAAGAAAGATGATGCAGGAAACACACAGAATCCCGGATCTACAACAAGCAAACAGAACCTTACACTTTCACATACAGTAAATGACTGGGGTTCAGGATACCTTGTAGATTTCAGAGTAAGCAATAACTCAGGCGAGACTGTAAACGGATGGAAGCTCAAGATCAAGAAGGATGGAATCAAGATCGCTCAGAACTGGTGCATGGAAGTTAAGGAAGAAGGCGACTATTATGTAATCACTCCTTTCTTCTGGAATTCATACATCGAAAACGGCAACTTCATTTCATTTGGTATCATTGGTCAGGGTACTGCACCAAGAACCATCACATATGAGTTTGTTAAGTAACATTGTTGTTTAAAAATAATTGAATTAGAAAGTAAAAAGCTGATACGAAACAGGGAGCTCTTCTTACTGCCAAAGGCGCAGCGAGAGGGGCTTTCCCTATGTTTCAAAAATGAATAAAAAGCGTATTTACACGGTAGAATAATTATAATAACATAAATTGTATGAAATATAATGTTATTCAATCGGAGGAAAATTTTATGGCAGACATTCAGAAAGTATATGATTTTTTAAATGAGGCAGAGACATATTATCTTGCAACAGTAGACGGTGATCAGCCGAGAGTAAGACCTTTTGGTACAGTTCTTTTGTCAGACGGCAAGATCTACATTCAGACAGGAAAGGTAAAAGACGTATCTAAGCAGCTTGCAGCCAATCCTAAGGCTGAGATCTGTGCTTTCAAGAATGGTGAGTGGATCCGTGTTGCAGGAGAACTCATCAACGACGATTCTCACGATGTTAAAGTTGCTATGCTGGAGAAAATGCCTCAGTTGAAGGCAATGTACAGTGCAGACGATGACAATATGCAGGTACTTTATTTCAAGAATGCAACAGCAACATTCAGCTCATTTACAGCAGCACCCGAGACTGTTAAGTTCTGATACTAAATTGTGTTTGAGAATCCATGGAAAAGCGAAAGTACCGATTTTTCTCAAAATAGAGTATGATATAAAGCAGTAGTTAACGTTTTGTATTTAGCAATGGAGGAAAAGAACAAAATGGGATTGATTATTAGCCTTATCATGGGAGCTATCGCAGGTTTTCTTGCAAGTAAGATTATGAATGAATCATCGGGAACTCTCAAGAATATCATTCTTGGAGTAGTAGGTGGCTTTGTTGGAGGGCTTGTGTTTAAACTCATCGGACTTAAGGCAGATAGTATCATCGGAAGTCTTATTATATCCGTTGTAGGTGCTTGCATCTGCATCTGGGGCGGAAGAAAGCTTTTCTAAAAAATGAGTTTTTTAAGTGGTCATGGCGGTTGCTGTGACCACTTAATTTGAGCAGAACACTTAACGAGCAGAACGCGAGTTTAGTGAGAATCCCAGTGCTGTAGCGTTTTTGTTTTTTATAAAGGAAAGCGGTAAAAATATGAATCATGCGATTTTTTTAGCCGGGGGGACCGGAAAGAGAACAGAATCTGACATACCCAAGCAGTATGTGCGTGCGGGCGGATATATGATGGCAACTTACGCCATAAAGCCGCTTCTTGAGAGCAAAGCAGTGGATGATGTCTATGTGGTTGCAAATGAGGATTGGCACAAAGAGATTTACGAAGATGCGAGGAAAATGGGGCTCAATGTGAAAAAGATTAAGGGCTTTGCCATGCCGGGGGTGAACAGGCAGGCATCCATATTAAGCGGCATGAAAGAGATACTTCGCGGAATCTCAAAGAAAGAAGATATTGAGGCGGTTTCGGGAAAAGATACGGTTCTTGTTCATGATGCTGCAAGACCTTTCCTTGATTTCCAGCTTCTTAAGGATATCTATGCCGCATTGAGCGGACATGACGGAGTTATGCCCGTTATCCCCATGAAAGATACAGTATATTACAGCGAGAACGGCAAGACTGTTTCCAAGCTCCTGGACAGACAGAAGGTGGTAGCGGGACAGGCACCTGAGCTGTTTAATTATAAAAAATATTACGAGGCAAATGTAATTCTTTTGCCCGATAAGATCTTTTCTATAAACGGTGCGACTGAACCTGCTATTATTGCGGGAATGGATATCGCAATGATCTCCGGAAACGAGAAGAATTTTAAAGTTACGACTGCGGCCGATCTGGACAGATTTATGCAACTTAAGGAGGAAAAGCAGTAATGGCGAAAGCATGGGTACTGCATGAAATAGGCGATATAAGACTTGAAGATGTGGATATTCCGGTTCCCGCAGAGAATGAAGTCCTTGTAAATGTAAAGGCTGTCGGTATATGTGGCTCCGATGTGCCGCGTGTTTACGAGACGGGAGCGCACAGGATGCCGCTCGTTCCGGGACATGAGTTCTCGGGAGTTGTCGTAAAGACGGGAGCCAAAGTTTCTGCAGACCTTGAGGGAATGCGGGTTGCGGTTTCGCCCAAGATTCCATGCAGGAAGTGCGAGATGTGCGCAAAGGGTGAGACGGATCTGTGCCTTAACTACGACTACACGGGATCGAGAAGAGACGGTGCTTTTGGGGAATATGTGTGTGTTCCTGTGGATAACTTGATAGAGCTTGTGGATAACATCTCTTTTGAAGAAGGAGCTATGATCGAACCGCTTGCCGTTGCAGCCAATGCTGTCAGAACAGGTTGTGCGGGGGTTGCTCCTGCGGATAAAGATGTGAAGATCGCAGTCTGCGGGATGGGAACGATAGGACTTATGGTTGTCATGCTTCTTAAAGACATGGGCTTTTCAGATATCTATGTGATTGGAAACAAGGACAGTCACAGAGATAAAGCGATTGATATCGGAATTCTTCCGGAGCATTACTGCGATATGAGAGTTGAAGAACCCGTCGCGTGGCTAAAAGAGAAGACGAATGGCGTATCGGTCTATTTTGAGTGCGTCGGAAGTAACGAGAGTATCAGGTACGGACTCGAAGCGGGAGCACCAAAATCAAGACAGATACTGGTTGGCAATCCGAGGAGCGATATGTCTTTTTCCAGAAATACATATTGGGAGATCTTGAGAAAGCAGATGCGCCTTATTGGGATATGGAACTCTTCATATCGAAAGGCACTTGATGCCGGCAGTTTTGGGCAGGATGGCTGTAGTGTGAATATAAAGGATTCAGACACAGCGCAGATTGACGACTGGCACTACGTTCTTAGCAGGCTGGAGGCGGGTGGAATTAAGCCGTCTAAGCTC
This sequence comes from Butyrivibrio sp. LB2008, assembly GCF_000621565.1. Classification (GTDB taxonomy): domain Bacteria; phylum Bacillota; class Clostridia; order Lachnospirales; family Lachnospiraceae; genus Butyrivibrio. Next base: position 104,870 of record NZ_JHXZ01000013.1, on the reverse strand, counting down.
ATAACGCATAGATTTGCGCTTGATGAACTCGATAAAGGGCTTGACATTATGCGCAATAAGACGCAAGATTACTGTAAGATAATGATTTATCCAAGTGGATTGTAAAAAGAAATTTATTCGAAAGGAGCAAACGAATGTCCTGGAAAACAGTTAATATTCAGTTGATGAATGGATGCATTTTTGCTGTTTACGGGGATAGTGCGCTCTTTTTTAGGCAAACCTGCTAAATTTGCAAGGTTTGAGCTTTGAATATGAACGTGTTATCTCCTTATTCTTTTATTTAAAACAAAAAAGATGAGGAGATTTTTTTATGAATAAATTTAGTAAAAAGACAGCAAGAAGACAGATTGGAAAATTATATTTATTGGACAGTGTGGGGAGCCTTATGATCGCTGGGGCATCATGGGTTGCGCTCCTTGCGGTGAGAGGATTTACTACTGCGCAGATCGGACTGTTCGAGAGCATATTCCACATAGCAAGTATGATATTTGAAGTTCCTTCAGGGGCTGTGGCCGATGTGTTCGGAAGGAAAAAGACGATGGTGGCAAGCAGCGTAGTGACAGTGTTGTCTGCGCTGATGATGATATTTTCGGATTCGTTTTTTATGATCGCGATAGCGATGGTAGTGAGTGCTCTTAGCTATAACCTTGCGTCGGGTACAAGGGAAGCGATTGCATATGATTCACTCAAAGAAGCCGGTATTGAGGATGAATACGATAAGTATGCCTCGAACGATCTTGTCATATATCAGGTTGCAAGCTCGCTCGCCAAGATTCTTGCGGGTGCGGCAATAGCGCTTGGATACAAAAAAGCTTATGCGGTTGATGTTCTTGTCGGAGTGTTGGCGATTGGAATAGCTGCGTCTCTGCGTGAAGTTGAGACGGAGCTAAGTAAAGAAAAGAGTGTCAAGAAGCGTTTTAAAGAAGTTGCAAAAGAGAGTTTTCTTTTTCTTAAGAACAATTCCAAAGTCAGGCTCATTATTCTGTTTAATGCGGCGATAGGAGCGGTTTCGATACTTGTTCTTTTCTTCTTGCAGGCAAAACTTCCTAAGATGGGAATTGACAATGTGCTGTTTGGACCGGCACTCTTTGTCATGGGACTAGGCGCCGCAGTAGGAGCGAAGGCTGTCGAATATGTGAAGCCTTCACGATATAGATATATCGGGCTTATAAGTTTACTGTGTGTGACATTTGCATTTGCAATGGCTTTTTCGGGAAGTATTATTCTTGCCGTGATCGGCGGATTCATCGGCGCTTTCGGAGACAATTACATTGAAGTGCGGACTGATGTCATGCTAAACAATATGATTCCCTCTAAGCAGCGCGCGACGCTTATGTCCGTGAATTCTTTTGTGTTCTCGGTTGTCATGATAATACTGTCGCCGATATTCGGTGCATTATTCATGCTGTGACGGAGATTTTCCTTAGCAAAGAGGCTCTCTTGGTTCGGTGTCGTGTATGTTTGAGTATACGATGCCGCTGTGCACGGAAGGCTTAATACCTCCGTCTTTAAAGAGGTCACTAATATTTACAAATTCGTAGCCCTGTGCAAGCAGCTCAGGGATCACAATATCGAGGGCTTTGACGGTTTCATCATTATCTGTGTAATCATGCATAAGTATGATAGAGCCGTCGCAGGCCTGAGATAATATCATTTCAGCACGTTCTTTGGCAAGAACGCTGTCTTCCCAGTCTTCTCCGTGAATTCCGCATATGAACGGAAGATCTATGCAATCGTACATGGTCCTACTCACATCTATGAACGGAGGTCTGAAAAAGCGCGGTTTGTATCCCGTGATCTTCTCGATTGCCTTGTCTGTATATTCAATCTCTGAACGCACTTCGTCTGCAGTAAATGTCTGCATGTGAGAGTGAGTCTTGGAATGATTGCAGATCTCGCATCCGTGTGCGATACACTCCTTTACAATCTTTTCCGATTCATCTGTTATGTTGTCCGCAATCAGAAAAAAAGATGCGACAATATTGTACTTCTTGAGCTTTTCAAGAACCTGAGGTGTTGTGACGGTGCTTGGTCCGTCGTCGAAAGTTAATGCTATTTTTTTTCCCATAATAAAAGTCCCCTAAAAAAATAATACTATTCATATTTTACACTCTTTTTTTCTGCTTGCACGCTTAATATATTCGGGGAGAAAAGTCTTGCGATGTGGTAATATTAAATAGAGAAATAAAACTGAATACGGCAGTTTCGGGATTATCAGAAACAATACAGCCCGTGCATTGGCAAAACACGGGGATAAGTTTGGTAACTAATAACATTGATATCTAAAAGGGTAGGAGATTGAGTATTATGATTACGAACGATAAGGGACTGGTAGGATTTAAACATAAGATCATGGAAGAGGTCTGCAGACTTGCATGGAACGATGAACTCGATGAAGAACACAAGGAGCAGCTTGTTTATAAGCTTGCACCCGGACCAAAGCCTGAGTACAGATGTTGTGTGTACAAAGAGCGTGAGATCGTGCGCCAGAGAATCCGCCTTGCTTGCGGCCTTAGCACAACATATAATGAGGGCTCCAAAAATATTGTGCAGGTAATCGATCCTGCATGCGATGAGTGCCCTATCCATGCTTTTTCCGTAACTGATAACTGTCGTTTTTGCATGGGAAAAGCATGTCTTAATTCATGTAAATTTGATGCGATACATCCCGGTGATGTCAGGATGCACATCGACTCCGCAAAGTGTAAAGAGTGCGGAATGTGTGCAGGTGCCTGTCCGTATGGCGCTATCGTTCATCTTGAGCGCCCTTGCCACAAGGCTTGTCCTGTCGGCGCGATAACATATGATGAGAATGGCTACTGTAAGATTGACGAGAGCAAGTGCATTCAGTGCGGCCATTGCATCCACAATTGTCCTTTCGGAGCAATCAGCTCCAAGACATTCCTTGTTCAGATAATAGAAGCCATTAAGGCGGGAAAAGAAGTTATAGCGATGTGTGCACCTGCTACAGAAGGCCAGTTTGGTGAAGAGATTTCCATGGCTTCGGTAAAGAATGCGCTGATAAAACTTGGCTTTGCAGATATGGTAGAAGTAGGACTCGGTGGCGATATGACGGCTGCTTATGAGTCAAAAGAGTGGGCGGAAGCTCACGCAGAGGGCAAAAAGATGACGACGTCATGCTGCCCTGCATTTATCAACATGCTCAAAAAGCATTTCCCCGAGCAGTTTGAAAATAACATGTCATCAACGGTTTCTCCTATGTGTGCGATCTCAAGATATCTCAAGGCAACGCGCCCGGGATGCGTTACTGTATTTGTCGGCCCTTGTATTGCCAAGAAGTCGGAAGCAATTGATGAGAGCGTTCCCGATAATGCGGATTATGTAGTGACATACGGAGAGCTTCGTGCTCTTATGAGATCCAAAGATGTTGAATTTGAGCCTGTGACCGATGAATATCAGGAGTCTTCAATCTGGGGCAAACGTTTTGCGACAAGCGGCGGGGTTGCCAATGCGGTTATCGAGTGTATGAAAGAGAGAGGCGAAGATGTCAGCAATATCAAGTTGCACCGCGTTGCAGGAGGAAATGAGTGTAAAAAAGCTCTTTTACTCCTTAAAGCAGGAAGGCTTCCGGATGACTTTATCGAAGGCATGGTATGCCCGGGAGGCTGCGTAGGCGGACCTTCAAAACATAAAACTGAGGTTGAGATTACCAAAGCCAGAGAAGCGCTTCTTTCAAAAGCAGATGACCGAAAGGTTCTCGAAAATCTTAAGAAATATCCCATGGACAAATTTTCTATGCACAGAGACGGCATAAAAATAGACCTGCCGGATTGAGCGAGCAGGGCGTCGCGAAGCCATCCGTTCTGAAATGCTTGTGTTCGTCTGCGCAGTGAGTTTCATAAATTTATAAAGACGGGAAATGCTTCCTTTCACGTTGTTCAGAGAAGTCAGCATTTCCCGTCTTTATAAATTTTGAAACTCATCTTGCTCGTACGAGATCTGCGCATTTCAGAACGGATGGCTTCGCGACTGGGTAGTCTATGCAAAGCGTCCATCCTATATTTGCGCAGATTCTAATCTTAATTCTGATTTATGATTCAGTTGTAACCTGTGATTCCTGATCTTGATTGATGATGAGCTTGTCGATGTTGAGTGAAGTGGATGAGAAGATGGTCTTTACAATCCACACAAGCAGTACGAATACGAGAACAGGGATAACGCAGGCGGTTACAATCATTACGGCGAGAGCTTCGAGGAGGTCTTTGAGGAAGTTGGAAACTCTGTCGATTGTTTCGGTAGTGATTGTGGTAAGGTCGCTGAGTATGCCTGAATCGGAATCGCCTTCGATGTCGAGGTTGTCGTATTCTGTGATCGAGGCTTCAACTTTGGCGGACTGAGTCTGGTAAACTTTGTCGGAGAGCCAGATGCTTGAAGGGACGATCAGGAAGATAATGAGTCCCAGGAGGCCAATTCTTGCGGCCATGTCCATAAATTTCTTTTTCTTGAATAATATGGCAACGCTGAGAAGGATACATGTGGCAGGGATAAGTACTGAGAATGAAACATATCCTGTCAGAGTTATCATGAATTTCTCAAGGTACAGAGCGCTTAATATCAAGAGGAAATATGAAGCGAGATCTGCGAGCTGCTCTGAGATAGGCGTGCACAGGTCTCCCGGAAGGAGTGACAAAGTGGCTGATGTTGCCGCTGCGCCACCGGCGAGCTTCATTACCGTAGTGATCTTTTCATCCGTCTGTTCTATAGAATGCTTGTGTGTGGCGGGATTGGCGGCTATCGGAGCAATCTTTGTAAGTGAGATAACTGCAACAAGCAGTAGTATTACTATTAAAGTTATCTTTTTTAAATTCATATAAATATTCCCCTTTATTTAAACTCAATCTGGTACTTTGATGTCTCGGGCAGGCTGTTTACAAAGTTTTCGATAAGCGTCTTTGCCTGGGCATCTGACTTTTCGAGAATGCCGTTTTTGAGAGCTTTTTCTTTGGCACTTTCCTCGAATTTAGCAAGTGAAGTGTTGTAGTCTTCGAGCTTTACCGGATTCCATATAGAATCTTTTTCCGAATAGATCTTGAATGTGTCCTTGTCGATGTTTACGGAGAAAATCTCGGAATCGGGAATGTCTATCGTGATAGTCTTGGCGTCTTCGTCCTTGGTTATTGCTATTTTCTCAAAATCCACACCGGCTGTGACAGAACCGTCATAACTGTAAATGAATTCGGAAGAAGATGTGATAAACTTCATGATTGTTTTTTCTTTGGTATATTTTTCAACCTGAGTAAAATAGTATTCCTGCGTAATGAGTGTTCCCATGTTTGCGATTCCTTCGCGGATTGTCTCGGTGTTAATAGACACGAGAACTTTGGTATCGCTCTTTTTTACGGTGTTATCCGTCGCTGCAATGTCTGACAGACTTGGGGCTGCGGGAGCGTTCTTTTTATAATCGACCAAAAGGATTATCATCGTGATCACGGCAATAACAATTACTGCCAGGTATAAGCGATTTTTATTATTTTTGAAAAATTCCATACATAAACCTCCGTTATGATACACATAAAATATGTAATCTAATTTTATCATTAAGTGGAAAAAATTGTCAGTATTCCCTTATAAACTATGCAGAAATCTGCTTGTGAGACGATAGGAATTGAGTTAAAATGATGCGGTTGAAATTCTGAAACAATCAGGAAAGGAAATAAAATGAGCGTTTGGATAGTAATGCAGCAGATGGGTATGATAGTTATTCTCGTTGCGATAGGAGTTTATTTATACAAGAAGGACGTTGTGGACAATAACGTCTCGAAGCATCTGTCAGTGATCGTTATGGACATATGCAATCCGGCACTGATACTGGCTTCGATTCTCACGGGTGATATAGATGTGAGTCATCAGGTGCTTTTGGAAGCAGTGGTGCTTGGAGCTGTTTATTATGCGTCTCTTATGGGATTGGGATTTCTTTTGCCCATGATCCTTGGAGTTAATAAGGACAAAAGAAGATTCTACAATCTCATGGTTGTCTATACAAATGTAGGATTTATCGGAATTCCCGTCGCTAAGGCAATTCTTCCGGACAGGGCTATCATATACGTTATCGTGTGCAATGTCATGTACAGCCTTCTTTTCTATACACACGGAATCACAGTGCTCAGCAACGGCAGAGAGAAGATGAATGTAAAAAAAGCAATGAGTCCCGGAACAATAATGGCGCTTCTTAGCCTTATTGTGTGCTGGTTTAACATAAATCCTCCGCTTATCGTAACAAATACCGTTAGCTATATAGGTAACGCGACGGTCTTTTTGTCTATGACGCTGCTTGGCGTTTCAATAGCAAGATCAGGAGTCAAAAAAGGCTTCAAAGATCTCAGGATATGGGGATATATTGCGCTTAGAATGGTACTTCTTCCCGTTGCGATGTTCTTTATATTGAGAGCAATCGGCTGCGACGAAGTAACCGTGCTTGGATTCTGCCTTATGGCGACCATGCCTGTGGGCAATCTTCCTCTTATCCAGTCGGAAAAAATAGGTGAAGATACCGAGATACTTTCGGGAGCAATTACTGTTACAACTATCGTGTCGATGGTGACTATCACGGTTTTGATGATTCTTTTTACCCAAACACTCGGGGTGTAACTGAATTTTATGAATTGGTTTATGAAAAGTTAATGAATTAACGTCTATAAAGTAAATATAATCTCGAATAAAATGGTATGATAGGATATATACCTTTGGGGCAATAGTTTTATGATGCGGTCATTTCTTCAGTTAACGTGTAAGGAGGCTGAGAATGAAGAAGATTAACGATTTAAAGATTTATGTAAAGATGAGTCTTGTCATTGGTCTTGTAATCATGATTGGACTTGGAGCCATTTACGGTATAATCAATTTTCGTACCAGATCTATTATGAGAAGACAGACTGAGATAAGGTTATCGGAAATTACCGAAAGCCGTTCGGTTGTTATTGAGAAATACTTTTCTGATCTGCAAAATTATGTTGTGAATTTTGCGAAACTTCCCGCTGTAGTTTCATATATGCAAAATACAAGCGATAAAGCTGCTGCAAATGCTGTGCAGGAGACTCTTTTAAGCTACACATCGACAAGATCTGATATTGAAAGTATGTATCTTGCCGATGATGCTACGCTTGTCTATGCGCATACCGATCCGTCATTTATTGGTCAGGTGGCAAATGCTGAAATGGCGGGATTTACAGCAAATATCGAAAGCGCAGGAGGCGCGATTTGCGCCGGAATCGTTCTTTCCCCGGCAAGTAACAGTAATGTTGCGATAGTATTTGCAAATGTACATGATGCATCGGGTAAGCCTATAGGCTTTGTCGGAGGTGCTACCTATGTAGATGAGCTTCAGAGCACGATTACAGGAATGAGTGCGCAGGGACTGGATGCAGCTAAGATGTATCTTATCGGAAGCAGCGATATTACTGCGGCAACATATATTTTTGCTCCGGATCCTGCGATGCTTGGAGCACCTGTTGAAGATGAAGCGCAGGTTCAAGCTCTTCAGCAGATGGCTGATGTTCCGACAAGCTTTTTCACATATCGTGACAAGGCAGTGGGACGCTCGATACTGTCATATCGCAATATTCCGAGCGTGGCTGCTACATTCATTGTTACTGATTCGGAAAAAGACTTTTTGAAGGATATCAATTCCCTCAGTAATTTCATTCTTTTCCTTGTAATACTTGTATTCTGCGTTTCGCTTGTAGGAGTTGTTCTGATCTCAAAGGCTATATCAAAAGATATTGAAAGCGTAACTGACGTAATCACAGACCTCGGAACACTTGATATTACCAAGACTCAGGCACTTGAAAAGTATAAAGGAAGAAATGATGAAGTAGGACTTATTGCAGATGCTACCAAAAAGCTTTCAAGTGCGGTTGAAAGGACGATCAAGTCGCTTCGCAGGCATTCGGGAGATCTTCAGGACGGTTCCGGCAGACTTCGCGAAAATTCCGAATCAACACTTGAATCCATCGGACAGGTAGATGTTGCGGTTCATGACATTGCGCAGAGTGCGACAGAGCAGTCTGATGAAACAAAAAATGCTACGGATTCTGTAAAAGAAATTGGAGTTATGGTCGAGGAGACCAAGGAAAAGACATTGCAGCTTAAAGAAAATTCACAATCCATGCAGGATTCTTCAAAGAAGGCGGGCGTGATCCTTAAAGAGCTTGGTGAAGTCAATGAAAAGACAAAGTCTGCAGTTGATGCAATGTACGAGCAGACAGCACAGACAAGCCATTCTGCAGATCAGATTGCGAAGGCTTCCGAGCTTATTGCATCCATCGCTACCCAGACCAATCTTTTGTCCCTTAATGCTTCTATCGAGGCTGCAAGAGCAGGAGATGCGGGAAGAGGATTCGCGGTAGTTGCAGGAGAGATTGGATCCCTGGCTTCACAGACAGCTGATACTACCAAGGAAATCAATGACATTATCCAGCAGCTTATTGATAACTCAAAGAGATCTATAGAAGCTATGGATGAAGTTAAGAAGATAATCGACATGCAGAATGAGTATGTTCAGCAGACGGAGGAAATCTTCGGTTCGGTTGAAGACGAGATTATCAATAACCTTGAAAGTATCGATGAGATTTCTTCAACGGTACAAAGGCTCGATGATGTCCGTAGCAGCGTTGTAAATGTAGTAGAATCTCTTTCAACAATTGCTGAGACAAATGCCGCATCAACGCAGGAAACAAGCGCATCTACTTCAGTTGTAAGCAATATGATGGAAGAAGTATCGTCTATCGCAACGCAGATTTCGAATATCGCCGCCGGAGTTAAGCAGGATATAGACGTATTCAAGATTTCCGAATGACATTATGAAAAAGATAATATAGAATAGTAATGAGCGGTGACCAATAAGTTCGGTGCCGCTCATTATTATATGGTAGGAGATTCCTACCATACTTTGGAACTACGGTCACTTATCTACGTGCTAACCAAAAGTAAAAGCCATGTGTCCGATCCATAGGGTAGTAGTTTGGCAGGGACACAGATAAGATTTGTGAAAAGAAATGGTTTATCTGTGATTTTATGGCATGATATGTGTTGAAACACAGATAATGTTTCATGGGTGGCAAAATTTATCTGTGAGATCATGGCGATTTACAAGCAAAAAGACGAAATTTCACAGATAACTGAAGCAAAAATTACTTTTTTGTCTGTAATCGTAAGTTTGATGTGTGACTAAAATTCGAATTTTTCATGTATTTAGTCACTTATTTCATAGGAAGAGGAGGAACATATAATGAAAGTATTACTTATCAACGGCAGCAGAAAGAGCAAAGGTTGCACATATACAGCTTTGTCAGAGGTTGCAAAAGAACTTAATGAAAGAGGTATCGAAACTGATATCTATAATGCGGGAACTATGGTTTTCAAGGGTGAAGTGGATCTTGCGGTACAGGAAGCAACAGAGATAATCAAAGGCGTTGACGGAATTGTCATAGGTTCACCTGTTTACTATGCAAGCCCTACAGGCGAGATTCTCATGTTCCTTGACAGATTGTTCTGGTCTGCAGAGGAGTATCTTAGATTCAAACCTGCCGCAACGATTGCATCTGCAAGAAGAGCGGGAACTACAGCGACTCTTGATGTTCTCAACAAGTATCCTCTTTTTGCAAACATGCCTCTTATCGCATCAAGATATTGGAACATGGTACACGGCAGCAAGCCCGAAGATGTTCTCCGCGATACTGAAGGTATCCAGATCATGCATACTCTCGGAAAAAATATGGCATGGGTTCTTAAGAGTATCGAAGCCGGAAAGAAGAACGGCGTAGAGCAGCCTGTTGCTGAAGATAAGGTATTTACTAACTTTATCAGGTAAGAGGTGTATGACCTGATATGAAGGTTTTAGCTTGTTTAGTCCATGTACTCGTCCTGTTTTTTTATGGAAGAAAGCAAAAAGATGACATCAAATGTTGACTGAGGAAAAGGTAATGAAGAATAACGAAAAAACAAATGTAATGAGAGTTCTTGACGGCAAGAAGATTGCTTACGAGAGTCATTCCTATGAGCCTGACCAGACACTTACAGGCGCCGAGATCGCGGGCATACTCGGCGAAGATCCTTCGAGAGTTTTCAAGACTCTTGTAACCAGAGGAAAGACCGGACAGTACTACGTCTTCGTAGTTCCTGTCGAAGCAGAACTTGACCTCAAGAAAGCCGCAAAGGCAGCAGGCGAAAAGTCAGTCGAGATGATCAAACAAAAAGAGCTCCTTCCGCTTACAGGCTACATTCACGGCGGATGTTCGCCTATTGGCATGAAGAAAGCCTTCCCGACTTTTATACACCAAACCGCGCAGGACGGTGAAAAGATTTTTGTCAGCGCAGGTAAGGTTGGATGCCAGATTGAACTTGCTCCCGCAGATCTGATGTCTGTGGTGCGGTGCACACTTGCGGATATAACGGCATAAGAGATGTCATCCGTTGTTATGATTAGGGATTATTTAAAGAAAAGTGGATTCTTCGTTCTTGTCGCAAGAGATGGAACGAAGAGTTTTTTATTTGAGAGGAAATTCCTATCAAATAAAAAACGCTCCGCTATGGATGCGACCGATGCGCAGATGAATTATGCAAGCTAAAGCTTGCGCGCATCAGCGCGCAAAGAGTCGCAGTGATGCGCAGCTCGCGGTAAGGAATATATTGTTTACGCAATCCGCCCGCGCGCTGGCATTTCGCGAGCGAAATGCTCTTTTTGTTGGATTTAATATAAAAAAATATCTGGAATGCTAAAGTCGATAGCATAGTCTGCCGATATATACAGAGAGCGATAAGTTTAATATTTTTGCTATGGATAGCATCTTTTTCAACGTTCAAAGGAATGGCTGAAGGAGATGCTTTTTATTTGATAGGAAATTCCTATCAAATAAAAAACGCTTCGCTATGGATGCGACCGATGCGCAGAAGTATTATGCAAGCTAAAGCTTGCGAGCATCGGCGCGCAAAGAGTTGCAAAGCAACTCTTTGTTCTTGAATAGAAGGGGGTGATACTGAGACGAAGTTATGCGTAACTGTTGACCGTGCACTTATCCACTCGGTCCTTTCAGGAGAGTGGAGCGACTGTGAATGACTGAAGAGTCGCAGAAAGGAACATATATGTCAAATATGATTACTACCGGAAGTTATTGTTTTAGACAGAGCACATTTGTACAGAGTTCTTATCGTAGCGCAGATCAAAGCCTCGGAGAAGCGGATTTTTTGAGTGCTCTATCCGAGAGTGGCGAACAGAAATCAGATGATGCAACTTGTACTAAAAAGCAGAACGTTTCTGTTCAGAGAGAGTTTACCCGCATTATTTCAGCAAGTGAATTGAAAGCAAGTTTTATTGATATGAGGCCTGTAATTCCGCAAGAATCCGTTGATGAATGTAAGCCGGAGGAAGTAAGTGATAACGCCGACAAACCAAGAGAACACGTAACACCGCTACGTGGTATAGGCTCTATTCCTGTGGGAAACAATACAAGCCATATGGTGATGGCTTCCGAAGTGACAAGGGAAGGCTGCTGCGATCCGATTGTGAGAGTGCATATGGGCGGGCGTGACATCGACGTAAATATCTCGGAAGTCGATCCAAAGAATGCCACCATTATCGAGATGTTCGCATATTGCCAGTACGCAGATGCACATGGCACAGGAACCGGTAGTACCTTTGGAAGTTTCAACGCACTTAAGGGAGTCACGGATCCTCTGGGTGGAAAAGAGTATTCCTCGATGGAGGAGGCCATAAATAAAAAGAGCAATTGGGAAAGCACTATCTCCTCTTCAAGTACAACTCTCACCAAAAAGATGACCGGCGAAGTACTCGATGCCTCCGTCCTTATAAGGATGCTCAAGGAGACAGCTCTTTTACTCGCGACCAAAGGAAAAAATAAAGGGCTGTCAGACCTTACCGATGAGCAGTGGAATAAACTCCTTGGCGACACTGACAGGGCGATAGAAGCTTAAGGGTAAAAGTAAGGACTTTTCGTTATGTTTTTGTTTCATCTGTTTGTGGCTATTTATGGAGCGAAAAACGAAAAGTCTTTATTTTTTTGCCTTGTATATCAACGGAGACACCAAACTAGTGCTGCTGTCATCAAATAACTCGACTTTTTACGCAGAATAAATTGTTATTTGTTACGCTGCGTCAAGGAATTGAGGAATTAAGCTGAAATACATGACTCAAAATGAGGGAATAATGATTCTGCTGGCATGGAATATGATGATCGATTTGTATGATATCTTAGATGAAATTACAGAAATCCGCACTTGCTGCGGATTTCGTGAGAAAGTGATTCAAGAGTCAACCAAGCCTCATCGACGAAGTCGATTCTAATTGGCTTGGTTGATGCATTCTTGAACTTCATGTTCAAGAATGTATACATAGAAATAAGTGAAAGTGGGAATGGCTCTACGGGTATAGAATCCGGAAACTAATTTATACCCGTAGAGCTAAGCGAATGCAGGAATGATTTTACGGGTACAGAATCCGGAAATCGATTTATACCCGTAGAAATAAGTGAAAGTGGGAATGATTTTACGGGTATAGAATCCAGAAACCGATTTTTGCCCGTAGAAATAAGCGAATTTGGGAATAATCCTACGGTCATAAAGTCTGTAATAGAATCTGAGTCACGTAGGGAGAGGTCAAAAGAGGTTTACGAGATATTACGTGATAGGATTTACAGGCATAGAATCCCTGAAATCGACTCATACACGTAGAAATGAGCAAATGTGAGAATGACTTTACGGGTATAAACAATGTAATTGAATCTGAATAACGTAGGAGAGCTGCCTATTTCAAGAGAGTCTGCGGAAATATAAGCCACTGTAATTGATGAAGGAAGATAGCTTGTTATACTGCAATCAAGGAGTCCTTCGTGTGGAGCAAATACAATTTATGACGGTACTTTTTTTGGGAAGAATATCCCTGGAGAGGGCGTTTTTGCAGGGGGTGAGGGATGACAATATAGGAGTTCAGGATGTTGCGGATCAGTGATGAAGTAGCAATCATAAGATGTGTCAAATAATTTGAAGAATAGTTATACAAAATACAATTTGTGTAGTATTATGAAAAATAAGAAATAAAGAAAGAACGCTTTGCGTATAGGTGATGAAATGCGAATGAGATAATTTGGCTTTAGTGAACACAGTTTTTTGGAAAGCTGCTTTACGGCAGTTCTTTTGTGTACGCTTTATCCGGATTATCATGCATTTCAAGTGTGTTGCATCACGCTACAAGCCTATTTGTAATAGTGGGTCTGATTGTATGAGTCTATTTTGCGTACGCAGTTAGGCTCTTTTTTATTTGATAGGAAGCTATCAAATAAAAAAACACTCCGCTAAGGATGCGACCGATGCGCAGCTCGCGGAATGCCTTTTCGATTGAGGCAGAGATTAAAAAATATTAGAGAAAAGAGAAATGAACTTTATGATAATTCATCCGATTTCTCCCGTATATGACAAGAACTCAGAAATTCTTATACTTGGGAGCTTTCCGTCTGTGAAATCAAGAGAAGAGGGTTTTTTCTACGGCCATAAACAGAATCGTTTTTGGAAGGTAGTTGCGGCTGTCTTTGGAGAAGGGACGCCTGAAACGATAGAAGAGAAAAGAGAGTTTCTACTTCGCAATCATATAGCGGTATGGGACGTGATACATTCATGTGAGATTGAGGGCTCTTCAGACTCGAGCATTAGGAATGTGACGGTGAATAACCTTAATGAGATATTGAAAGTAGCGGACATAAGAGATATTTACGTCAACGGAAAGACGGCGCAAAAGTATTACAAGAAATATACGGAGAAACTTGTTGGAAGAGAGGCAATCTGCCTTCCGTCGACCAGTCCTGCAAATGCAGCATGGAATCAGGAGAGGCTTGTTGCTGAATGGAGAAAAATAAGAAAAACAACGGGGAGATAAACGTGAAAAAATACCTATACATTTTAAAGACACAGTTAATAAAGAGTATGACCTATGAGTTTAGTGTATATGGAAATATTATCATGCAGACGATTATTATGATTACATCGGCATATTTCTGGAAAGCGTTGTATAAAGATCGCGGAAGTGTCGGCGGAGTCGATGCCGACAGCATGCTGACATATATAATCGTATCGTCGATGTTGTCGGTCTTGCTGATAACAAATGTGGAAAAAAGAATTGAGATGAGCGTGAGAAAAGGAACGGTTGCAACGGATATGATGAGACCCGTAGATCTTTTCGGAATGTACTTTGCGGAAGATCTGGGCGGAGTCATTGCACTTGTATTCCAGAATATGCTGCCGATTCTTGTCATCGGTACACTCTTAATAAAAGTTCCTGCGATGGCGGATATAAGCGCACTTCCGCTTTTTGTGATCGCGGTTTTGGAATCCTTTTTGATCAACTGGCTTATTGCAGCTTTATTTGGGATGATAGCATTTAAAGCGGGGAGCATCGATGCGCTTATTCAGGTGAAAAAACATCTCATAAGGTTGCTGTCGGGAAGCATTATACCGATATGGTTCTTTCCTGCGGGAGTATCAAAGGTGGTTTCTTCGCTTCCCTTTGTGTATATCTACCAGCTTCCGCTTAGTATCTACATTGGAAAAGGCGAAAGAGCAGAGTATATCGCAGGCATGCAGATTCAGTTTTTGTGGCTTATAGCGCTTGCGGCTTTTTTCTTTTTCATCCGGAAAAAAGTGACGCGAAAAGTCATGGTACAAGGCGGTTAAATGAGGAAGATCACGTTCGCATCGGTATTTGTACGTGGGAAATGCTTGATTTTAGAAGACAACATGGAGGAGGCAGTATGAAAAAAGCTTTTGACGAACTGGGGCACTATATCGACGTTACTTGGCATGTTATCAAGATGGCAATGATGACGATAATTGAATATCCCTCTAACATAGCGGGATGGCTGATATCGAATCCTCTTCAGTTCATAATGGGATTTGCGATCATCAAATTTGTAGTTGAATCTTTTGGCGAGATAAACGGCTGGAACTACGGACAACTTGCGTTTCTGTACGGAATCTCCGTCATATCCCATGCACTTTCGATGATCTTTTTTGTACAAGGCTGGTTCATGGGCTATTACGTGATTTACGGCGATTTTGACAGGTATCTTACAAGACCGCTTGGGGTATTGTATCAGTTCTTTTTTACCAATATAAATGTGTTTGGCGTGACGGACCTGATTCCGGGAATTCTTGTATTTATCTATGGATGCGCAAAATGTGAGATTAAGATCACGCTTCTTTTTTGTATACAGGTTATTGTTATGTTGATAGGCGCAACGCTGATAAGAGGCGGATTGTATATCTTTCTCGGAAGCACTTCTTTTCACACCAGAAGCGTCGTGGATTTTGGGCAGTATACGCAGGAAATCATGGATAAGTCGACTATGTATCCGATATCAATGTACCCTGAGAGTATGCAGTTTATTCTGACATACCTGATTCCTATCGGTTGGGTGTCTTTTTATCCGGTATCATCGCTTTTGGGGATTTCGGGCAGTACATATGGAGGGCTGATTGTCCCGTTCATTACGCTATTTGTCGGGCTTTTGATGATGGCACTTTCCGGTGCTTTCTTTACATTAGGACTTAAAAAATACGAAAGTGCAGGTAATTAGTATGATAAAAGTTGAGAATTTGAGTAAGGACTATTTGCTTAAGAAAAAGGAGCCGGGACTTTCCGGAGCATTAAAAGGACTTATAAAAAATGAGTACAAGGCTATACATGCGGTTGACGATCTTTCTTTTAACATAGAAGAGGGCGAGATTGTAGGATTTATTGGGCCTAACGGCGCAGGTAAGAGTACCACGATCAAGATGATGTCGGGGATTCTTACACCGACAAGCGGAAGCGTGTACATCGGCGGCGAGGATATTACAAAGCACAGAAAAGAAGTTGTGAAAAATATCGGTGTCGTCTTCGGACAGAGGTCGCAGCTTAACTGGGATCTTCGCCTTGGAGAAAGCTTTGAGCTTCTTAAGCATATTTATCGAATTGACCAGGCTGATTATGACAAGACGCTGGATGTCATGGACGCCATCTTGGGGATAAAAGAGCTTGTGGATAAGCCAGTTCGCCAGATGTCTCTCGGACAGCGCGTTAAAGGCGACCTCGTTGCGGCAATGCTCCACTCTCCGAAAGTTCTTTTCCTTGATGAGCCGACTATAGGGCTTGACGTATCGTCCAAGTTTGCGCTTAGAACTTTTATAAAAGAGATCAATAAGATCAAAAAGACAACAATTATACTTACAACGCACGACCTCGGCGACATTCAGGAATTGTGCGAGCGACTGATAATCATTAACCATGGCGTTATGATGGAGGACGGGAATTTATCGCAGATCATCGACAGGATCGCGCCGTACAAGACTCTCGTTGTTGAGTATTACGACGAAGAGGCGCCGTCGCACGAGCGCTGCGAGATGATAGAGCACAGCGGCAATATTGCCAAATATAAATTTATGAAAAAAGAAACGACGGCAGCAGAGATCATCGCTGATCTCTCGAAACTCAAGAACATCAAGGATGTTTCGATAGAGGAAGCGGGGATAGACGATATCATCAAGATAGCGTACGGAACGTAATGAAAATTGTTTTGCCCCCAAATGCATAAAACTATAGAGCAATGAGTGACCGATTTTACGGGTATAGAATCCGGAAATTGATATATTGCACGTAGAAATAAGCAAATGTGAGAATGACTTTACGGGCATAAATTTTGTAATCGAATCTGAGTAACTTGCATCGACTCATTCAAGTGCCTTGTATAGTGCATTTGTCCCTTCTGTTTGTATTGCAAAGTTGTATCTCGGGGGAATTACGATATACTTGTTGAGAAACTGCTAAAGATACAGCTTGCAGTTGACTTTGCAATCGAGTTACAAATTTAAAATTTCACTTTATGCTATCTAGTGCTATTGTCACCAAATAAGTCGACTTTATTACTTGCCTAAATTGTTATTTGATGACAGCACACTAGATTGTGAAATATTTATTTTACCAAAATCTAAAGTATTATGGTATAACTTAAATATAACGATATAGGTGACAAAAGTTATTATGCATTTCATATATCGTTTAATGTTTTAGAGGAGGTAAAGGAGGTTGCTAAGATTAACGGAAGTAGAAAATGGCAGGATCAGGGGCATAGCGGGTGCGGATCCGCGTGTAACGGTATTTAAAGGGGTTCCTTATGCTGCACCGCCTGTTGGAATGAATAGATGGAAAGCTCCAAGGCCGTGTACAGACTGGGATGGAATATATGAGGCCAACACATTTGCGCCGATTCCTTATCAGGATACACCGGGGTTAGGTACTGATATTTATTGCAGAGAGTGGCACGTCGATCCCGAAATACCGATGAGTGAAGACTGCCTGTATCTTAATGTATGGACACCTGCAAAGAGCAAAGATGAAAAGCTTCCCGTACTTGTGTGGTATTACGGAGGTTCTTTTCAATGGGGTTACACAGCAGAGATGGAGCTTGACGGAGAGGCACTGGCAAAAAGGGGTATTGTAGTTGTTTCTGTAGCGTACAGGCTTGGCTGCTTTGGAAATCTTGCGCATAAAGAGCTCACAGAGGAATCACCCGATGCACCCGGTAATTTCAGTCTTCTTGATCAGAAGGCGGGGCTTCATTGGGTACATAGGAATATTGCGGCATTTGGCGGAGATCCTGACAATATCAAAATCGCAGGCCAGTCTGCAGGTGGCGCTTCTGTCCTTAATCAGCTTGTTTGTGAAGATAACAGCAAGATCATAAAAGGCGCAGCAATATTTAGCGGAATTATAAAACTTGATAAACCCGAGGATAAGCTCTTTACACCTAAGCCGCTTTCTGAGGCGGAGGAGCTTGGTGCAAAGTTCATGGAAGCGCTTGGCGTGGATGGAATCGAAGGTGCAAGAAAGCTTAATTCCAAAAAGATTCTTGAGGGCTATCACGAATATCTTTTGAATAATCCAATGATGGTTCCGATAATGGACGGAGTATTCTGTAAGCAAAATACCACGGACGCTTTCATAGAAGGAAAGTATCCTGACATTCCGATCCTTGCCGGAAATACAATTGATGAATTTATAGAAGATAACACAAATATGGTCGAGAAGTCTGTAAAAGAAGTTTTGATCGGAGCAAAGAAAAACAGCCCCGACAGAGATTTCTATTACTACAGATTTTGCCCCGATATTCCGGGCGACGGTGCCGGTGATGAGGCATACCCGGGATGCTTCCACTCTGTGGATCTGTGGTTCTTCTTTGATACACTTGGAAAGAGCCATCGCGCGTATGAGGGCAGACACTATGACCTTGCAGCGCAGATGTGCGATTATTTTGCCAACTTTGTTAAGACAGGCAATCCGAACGGAACAGGTAAGGGTGAAAAAGAGCTCCCGAACTGGGGAACATACACTTCCGAAAATCCAAACGAGATGGAATTCACATCCCGCGGAGCAGTTCCTAAGAAGGAAGGCGGCATAAGACAGAACACAAGGCGGCAGGGAATCAATCCCTATCTTCCAAACTGGGAGTACATTCCGGATGGCGAGCCCTATGTGTTCGGAGATAGAGTATATGTCTACGGATCGCATGATATATACGGCGGCGAGACATTCTGCCTCGGCGATTACGTTTGCTGGTCAGCACCTGTAGATGACCTTGGAAACTGGAAGTATGAGGGCGTAATTTTCAAAAAGACACAGGATCCACTTAATCCTGACGGACATATGTGCCTCTATGCGCCAGATGTAACGGTCGGTCCCGATGGCAGATACTATCTCTACTACGTGCTTGATAAGGTGAGCGTTGTTTCTGTTGCGGTAAGTGACAAACCTGCAGGCCCTTACGAGTTCTATGGATATGTTCACTATGAAGACGGCGTTAAGCTCGGTGACAAAGAGGGCGATGAGCCTCAGTTCGATCCCGGTGTACTCACGGAAGGCGACGAAGTCTACATGTACACAGGCTTCTGCGGACAGGGCGATAAGTCAAGGAGCGGTTCGATGTTCACAGTCCTTGATAAGGATATGCTTACGGTTAAAAAAGCTCCCAAGATAATCGCGCCCGGATGCGAATACAGCAAGGGAACATCATTCGAAGGACACGCATTCTTTGAAGCTTCATCGATAAGAAAGCGCGGAGATATTTATTACTTTGTATATTCATCTGAAGTTATGCACGAGCTTTGCTATGCTACATCAAAGAGCCCCGAAGGACCTTTTGAGTACGGTGGAGTTATCGTAAGTAACTGCGATATGCACATTGATACATACAAGAAAGCCGACGAGCCGACAGCTTACGGCGCCAACAACCACGGAAGCATAATCGAAATCGGTGACGACTGGTACATCTTCTATCACAGACATACCAACGGAACCTGGTTCAGCAGACAGGGATGCGCGGAAAAAATCTCTTTTGCCCCCGACGGAAGTATTCCTCAGGTAGAGATAACTTCATGCGGTCTGAACGGCGGACCTCTTTCTGACAAGGGAGAATATCCCGCATACATTGCCTGCAACATCTTTACAAAAGAGCACAAGATGTACGTCGAGCCCGGTGCTCCAAGAGTGGTTCAGGTCGGTGGTGACGAATCATACGGAGAAAGCTATATCAAAGATATTGTTGACGGAACAACAATCGGCTTCAAATACTTTGACTTCAATAACCTTACAGGTCTCAGGATAAAGACAAGAGCTTATTTCAACGGAGACTTTGAGATCCTCACGGATCTTGACGGCGAGCCTCTTGGCAAGATTCATGCTATAGGCTCCAACATCTGGACTGCCGATGAATGCAGATTCGATGCGGTTTCCGGAACGCATGCGTTGTATCTCAGATACACGGGTACAGGGAATAGTAGTCTATTATCGATAGAGTTTTTGCATGATTGATATAGGTATAGTTTTATGTTTGTCGCCCTTTCCATAGACAGCCCGGCCACAAGGTAACTGTTTAGAAATGCGCTGCTTTCGGACGAGCAAGATAATTTTCAAATTTTATCAAAAACGGGAATGCCGACTTCTCTGAGCAACGTCGAAAGGAGGCATTCCCGTTTTGGGTAAAATTATGAAAATTACTGCGCAGACGTACGCAGCGCATTTCTAAACAGTTACCTTGTGGCCGCGCGTACGGAAAGGCAACACACTAATTACACAGATCGCTCAGTTTCTTGCCGAAAAAGAAGTTGCGTTCAAGTTCGTAGAATTCGGTCCACATATCAAGAGTGTTGCATTTGCAGGCACGTGTGCATTCGGGAGCGCCTGTTTCAAGACAGGCTACGGGCGCGATAGTGCCTTCCATTAGTTCTATTATTTCTCCGACACTATATTCGTCGGGACTTCTTAAAAGTTTGTAGCCGCCGTGCTTTCCGCTGGCGCCTTCGATAAGACCGCCTTTTACAAGTTCTTTTGCAATAATCTCAAGATACTTCTTGGAGATGTCCTGCCTTGTGGCGATATCCTTGAGAGGGATGTATTCATTTTCTGTGTGCTGCGCAAGATCGATCATAACGCGCAGGGCATAGCGTCCTTTGGTAGTAAACATGTAAACCTCCTATTTATACTGACATTGTACCCCATATAATGAGATATAACAAAAACTTATTAGTGGCATGCTGATTTAGTTATCATAAAACCTATTGACGTAATAGGTAAATAGGAATAACATTAACACAACATAACACACACGAAAAATAAATGCAAATGAAGGAGATAGATTATGAGCAATTACAGATTTGAAACATTACAGTTACACGTTGGACAGGAGCAGCCGGATCCCGCTACAGACGCAAGAGCGGTTCCGATTTATCAGACTACATCATATGTATTCAGAAACAGCCAGCACGCAGCAGACAGATTCGGACTTGCTGATGCAGGTAACATCTACGGAAGACTTACAAATTCCACACAGGATGTTTTTGAAAAAAGAATTGCAGCTTTGGAAGGCGGAAGCGCAGCACTTGCAGTTGCATCAGGCGCAGCAGCCATAACATATACAATCCAGGCGCTTGCAGCTAACGGAGGACACATCGTAGCACAGAAGACAATCTATGGCGGAAGCTACAACCTCCTTGCACACACACTTCCTCAGTACGGAGTAAGAACGACATTCGTTGATGCACATAACCTTGCAGAAATCGAGGGTGCGATTGAGGAAGATACAAGAGCAATCTACCTCGAGACACTTGGAAATCCCAACAGTGATATTCCTGATATCGACGCAGTTGCAGAGATAGCACACAAGCACGGACTTCCTCTTGTTATCGACAATACATTCGGAACACCTTACCTTATCAGACCTATCGAGCATGGCGCTGACATCGTTGTACATTCAGCAACCAAGTTCATCGGAGGTCATGGAACAACTCTTGGCGGTGTGATCGTTGAGTCAGGTAAGTTCGATTGGAAAAAGAGCGGCAAGTATCCTAATATCGCAGCTCCCAACCCCAGCTACCACGGTGTATCTTTCTATGATGCCGTAGGACCTGCTGCATTTGTTACATTTATAAGAGCTATCCTCCTTAGAGATACAGGAGCAACAATTTCTCCGTTCAACGCATTCCTGCTTCTTCAGGGACTTGAGACACTTTCACTTCGTCTCGAGAGACATGCAGAGAACACAAAGAAGGTAGTAGAGTTCCTTTCAAAGCATCCTCAGGTTGAGAAGGTTAACCATCCTTCACTTGCAGATCACCCCGACCACGCTCTCTATGAGAAGTACTTCCCCAACGGCGGAGCTTCAATCTTCACATTTGAGATCAAGGGCGGAAAAGAGGCTGCTTGGAAGTTCATTGATAACCTTGAGATCTTCTCACTTCTTGCAAACGTTGCCGATGTAAAGAGCCTTGTTATCCATCCAGCAACAACAACTCATTCTCAGCTTAACGACGATGAGCTCAAGGATCAGGGAATCTCACAGAGCACGATCAGACTCTCAATCGGTACAGAGCACATCGATGATATCATCGAGGACCTTGAGAAGGGATTTGCAGCTGCAAAGTAAGATAGAGAAACGCGGGTATGACGCTTCTCATGCGAAATCTGCGGAACGAAGAGCTTTCCTATGCAGATTTCTGTAAATCATATCGCTTCTTCATACATAAATTCATAATATATACAGTGCCCATTTGCACGGATATCAAAGAAAAGTGATAACTACAGCTCATTTGCTCAAGTTATCACTTCTTTTGCATTGTAAGTATTCTATTTCTTTTTCACAAGTTCCTTTATTATCTCTATATAACTCAGCGTGAGCGGGGACACGCCTACGGAATTCTTAAGTATATATCCAACTTCCATGTAATCATCAACCTTAAGCGGGCGCGCGACTATATTTGCTCCGTTCAGATTTTCATTGATCACACCGCTACAGATTGTGTAGCCGTTTAGCCCTATCAGCAGGTTAAAAAGAGTCGCTCTGTCGCAGACAACGAGATCTTTGTCTGAGTCCTGAGTGCTCAGGATTTCCTCTGAGAAGTAAAAAGAGTTGTGTGTTCCCTGCTCGTAAGATAGCCTGGGGTAAGGTTTTAAATCATCAAGCGTAAGGCTCTTTTTCTTTGCAAGAGGAGAATTCTTTCCGATGAACACATGAGGCTTTGCCTTGAATAACGGAGTAAAAGACAAGTCATTATCGCGAAGTTCTTTTTTAATGACCGTCTCGTTGAACTTATTCATATACAACACGCCTATCTCGCTTCTAAGGCGCGCAACGTCCTCGATGATGTCATAGGTCTGGGTTTCTCTCATGTGAAACTCATACTTTTCACCGCCGTATCTTTTTAACAGTTCAACAAAAGCTTCAACGACAAAAGAGTAGTGCTGGGAAGAAATGTAGAACTTTGTCTTTCCGACAGGCTTTCCTGTGTAGCGTTCTTCGATAAGGTTTGCCTGCTCAAGAAGCTGACGGGCGTAGCCAAGAAACTCGGTTCCTTCGGTGGTTATACTGATTCCCCTCTTTGTTCTGTTGAAGATTGTTATCTTATATTCTTTTTCAATTTCCTGAATAGCGCTGGTAAGACTTGGCTGAGCGATAAAGAGCTTTTTGGCAGCTTCTGTGATGTTTCCTGTATCAGCCACGGTTACCACGTAATTTAATTGTTTTAGTGTCATGCTGTAAGTATACCATCTATCATAGATTAATTCTATGATATCGACATGGAAATATGTATTTTACCTATGGATATCGTAGCAGTATACTTCCAATTACTACAATAAACAACTGCGCCGGAGTGGGACTTTAATAAATATTTCTAAATCAGGAGAGGAAAGCATATGAGAACAGCGGTTATCGGATACCCAAGAGTTGGAAAAGACAGAGAACTTAAATTTGCATCTGAGAAATATTTTAAGAATGAAATAGACGAAAAAGAGCTTAAGGATACAGCGAAGAGACTAAGAAGAGAAAACTTAGAGCTTCAGAAAGCAAGCGGAATAGATTTTATCTCCGTAAATGATTTTTCTTTTTATGACAACATGCTTGATGTTGCGGTGCTTTTCAATATCATACCGGACAGATACAGAGAGCTCGGACTTTCGGAGACAGATACTTTTTTTGCCATGGCCAGGGGCTATCAGGGTAAGGAGGGAAACGTCAAGGCGTTTGCCATGAAGAAGTGGTTCAATACAAACTACCACTATCTTGTTCCTGAGATTGACGACAATACTGAGATCAAGCTCACCGGAACAAAGCCTTTTGATGAGTTTAAGGAGGCATCTGAATTTGCAGATAATCTTAAGGTCAACATCATCGGACCTTTTACGTTTTTAAAGCTTGCAAGATTTACAGGTGAAAAGAATATTTCAGATTTCGAGCAGACCCTTGCAAAAGAATATGTGGCATACCTTTCAAAGCTTACAGAGCTTGGCGCGCAGTGGGCGGAATTTGATGAGCCCTATCTTGTAAGAGATCTTTCGCTCGAAGATATTAAGCTTTTCGAGAGGCTGTATCGTAGTATTCTTGCCGGAAAGGGAAATACAAAGGTTCTTATTCAGACATACTTCGGAGATGTGAGAGATATTTACAACTTACTTACACAGCTTGATTTTGATGCGGTTGGTCTGGATTTCATTGAGGGGAAAGAATCTCTTGAACTTGTCAAAAAGAACGGTTTCCCTGCTGATAAGCTCCTTTTTGCCGGCGTGGTCAACGGTAAAAATATCTGGAAGAATAATTACGGTAAGTCTCTTGAAATTATAAGAAAGTTAAGGGAAATCACGGGTTCGGACAACATAGTTGTAAATACGTCCTGTTCGCTTCTTCATGTGCCTTACACACTTGAGAGTGAACACAAGATTTCTGCTGAGTACAAGAAGCACTTCGCGTTCGCAAAAGAGAAATTATCTGAGCTTAAGGATATAGCGGAGCTCGCGGATGAGAAGGATGTAAAGAAGGCATCAGCCTCTGAAAAGTTTGTATCTAACGCCGAGCTTTTCAAGAACAGAGTTGATAGCGTAGATGAGGTGGTAAGGGAGAGAGTTTCAAATATAAAAGAGTGCGACTACGAGAGAAGTCCGGAGTTTAACGAGAGAGAAAAGATACAAAAAGATAAATTGAGACTCCCTCTTTTCCCCACAACTACAATAGGTTCGTTTCCTCAGACTACGGATGTCAGAAGGAACAGACAGGATTACAGAAAAGGAAATATCAGCAGAGAGCAGTATGTTGCCTTTAACAAAGAGAAAATTAAAAAGTGCATAGAGTTCCAGGAGGAGATTGGGCTCGACGTACTTGTGCACGGCGAATACGAAAGAAATGACATGGTAGAGTACTTCGGTGAGCACCTTGCAGGATATGTGTTCACTGAGAAGGCGTGGGTTCAGTCATATGGCACAAGATGTGTTAAGCCTCCGATCATCTGGGGCGACGTTTCAAGAAAGAGCCCTATTACCGTAGAATGGTCAAAGTATGCAAAGAGCTGTTCAAATAAGCCGATGAAGGGAATGCTCACAGGACCTGTTACTATCCTTAACTGGTCTTTCCCGAGAGAAGACATCTCTATTAAGGAGAGCATTTTGCAGCTTGCGCTTGCGATAAGAGATGAGGTTCTTGATCTTGAGAAAGCCGGAATAGAGATCATCCAGATCGACGAAGCTGCGCTCAGAGAAAAGCTTCCTCTCAGAAAGTCGGACTGGTACAGCGAGTATCTTGATTTTGCTATTCCTGCATTCAGACTTGTGCACAGCGGAGTAAAGCCTGAGACTCAGATTCATACACATATGTGCTACAGCGAGTTTACGGATATCATTCCTGTGATCGATGCGATGGATGCGGATGTTATTACTTTTGAGGCTTCAAGATCCGATCTTCAGATCCTGGATTCGTTAAAAGCCAATAACTTCAAGACGGAAGTAGGCCCCGGTGTCTATGACATTCACAGTCCCCGTGTTCCTTCCGTTCAGGAAATCGTTGATGCACTTGGCAAGATGCGCGGCAGGATCGATGACCACAAACTCTGGGTAAACCCCGACTGCGGACTTAAGACAAGGGGAATTCCCGAGACCAAAGAGAGCCTTATCAATCTTGTTAAGGCAGCAAAGACAGTGAGAGGATAAGCAAGAAGTTGAAAGTATCGGATTTATATAAAGAAGGCAGAAAAACTCTGTCATTTGAGATTTTTCCTCCGAAAAAAGATAAGGCGCTTGAAGCGATAGATGAGACACTTGATGTTCTCTGCGAGCTTAAGCCTGATTTTATAAGCGTAACTTTCGGAGCGGGCGGAAGCGTAGGTTCAAACAATACGATTGAGATTGCCAAAAAGATAAAGCATAATTACGGCGTTGAGCCTGTGGTTCACCTGACGAGCCTTCACTACGACAAGAGTGAGATTGATGAGTTTGCGGTGGCTTTACAGAGTGAAGGAATTGAAAACATTCTTGCTCTCAGGGGAGACAGAAATGCGAATATCCCTGAAAAAGATGATTTCCGGTACGCTTCGGATGTAATTTTATATATGAAGGATAAGTATGATTTTTGTGTACTCGGCGCATGCTATCCCGAAATGCATCCGGAGACTGCAACTGAAGAGGATGAGCTTAAGAATCTCAAGACCAAGGTGGACAGCGGAGCGGAGGTGCTTCTTTCACAGCTCTTTTTTGACAATGACAAGTTCATGAGCTTTAAGGAAAAGAGTAAGGCCAATGGAATAGAAGTTCCGATGATCCCGGGAGTTATGCCGGTTATCAATGCCGCACAGATAAAGAGAATGCTCACGATGTGCAACGCAACTTTCCCCGAGAGATTTAAGAAGATCACGGAAAGGTACGAGAACAACAAGGAAGCTCTTTTTGATGCGGGAATGTCATATGCGCTCAGCCAGATCATAGACCTTCTTGTGAGTGACATCGACGGAATACATCTGTATACGATGAACAATCCCGTAGTGGCAAGGAGAATCTGCGAAGGAATAAAAAATATAGTATGATGCAGGTGCCAATAAACAATTAGTGAATTAAAAAAATAGTTCGGATAGCAGATATAGAGTCGCTATCCGAACTATTTTGCATATTATGAAACTTCTTTCAAGTGCTGTTCCTGAATTTCATCAATCGCAGAAAGCATAGGCTCGATTTTTTTACCTTTGATCTTTCTGGCTACGTAGTTCTTGGTTATCTTCATTACCGTTCCGCTAAGTGCGATGACACCTATCAGATTCGGAATGGCCATCATACCGTTGAAGGTATCTGAAAGATCCCATGCAAGTGTAAGATCAATCGTAGCGCCGACAAGTATGAATACGACGAAAATTGACTGATAAATTTTTACGGTCTTTGTTCCGAAAAGATATTCAAAACCTTTGCTGCCGTACTGGCTCCAGCCGAGTACTGTCGAGAATGCAAAGAAGAGAATTGCGATTGCTATAAATGCTCCACCTGCTTTGCCGTATACGGTTGAAAAAGCTTCTGCAACAAGTGCGGTTGACACCTGATCGGATATAACTTTACCTGTTTCAAGATCTACAAGTCCGCTTGAAAGTACTGCAAAAGCAGTGAGTGTACATACGATGATCGTGTCGGCAAAAACTTCGAAGATGCCCCACATTCCCTGAACTACAGGCTCTCTTACGTTAGAACTTGAATGAACCATTACAGATGATCCAAGTCCCGCTTCGTTTGAAAAGACGCCTCTTTTCATTCCCCACTGCATGGCATATGCGATACCGCTTCCGACAATTCCGCCGCCTACTGCTTTCATTCCGAACGCACCTTTAACTATTGAAGTAATAACTGCGCCGAGCTGATCTATATTGATCACTATGATAATGAGTGTGCATATAAGATAGATTATTGCCATGAAAGGAACAAGTGTCTCTGTAACAGAAGCGATTCTTTTAAGTCCTCCGACGATTACAAGTCCTGCGAGGATCATAAGAATGATTCCGGTAACAAGGTTGGGGATTCCGAAAGCTGAGTTTACGTTAACCGCGATTGAGTTTATCTGGCTCATATTGCCGATTCCAAATGATGCGATAACACAGAATCCGCTGAACATAACGGCGAGAAATGCACCTACTTTTTCAAGACCGGGTTTGGAGCCGAGACCGTCCTTAAGATAGTACATGGCACCGCCGCACCATTCGTTTTTATTGTTTCTTCGGCGATAATATATTCCGAGAACATTTTCGGAGAAGTTTGTCATCATTCCAAAGAATGCAACTATCCACATCCAGAATATTGCGCCCGGGCCACCTGAGATTATGGCAGCGGCAACACCTGCGATATTACCTGTTCCTATAGTTGCGGCAAGTGCTGTGCATAAGCTCTGAAACTGTGATATCTGCATATCATCTTTTCCTGTGTGAGCTGTGACATTCTTGTCTTTAAATATTCCGCCGACAGTATT
This sequence comes from Butyrivibrio sp. LB2008, assembly GCF_000621565.1. Taxonomy (GTDB): domain Bacteria; phylum Bacillota; class Clostridia; order Lachnospirales; family Lachnospiraceae; genus Butyrivibrio. Next base: position 77,058 of record NZ_JHXZ01000013.1, on the reverse strand, counting down.
TTTTACCCAGTGCTTAAAATGGGTGACCTGAAATACTCTTGTGAGTGAAGTCATAAGTATGCCTGTTCCGACAAGAAGTATCAACATGGGCAGCCCCCAGACAAAACCGTTTACAGCACTGTTGACTTGTTCAATGTAACTGTAGATCTTTTCCATTACTTTTCCTCCGAAATACTGATTTTGCGACTACGTTCGCCATGATGTCGCAATATAAAAAGGCGCTCGAAACACATCGAAACGCCTTTGTTTGAAAGATAGTATACCATAATTTTTATTCATATGTTTATTAGATTGCGAAAAATCTAAGTTGTATTATAATAGGATTGCATTCGGTTAAAACTTGGCCGATGCAATCTTTTCTTATTTAAAAAAGAAATTGATTTTTAAATAATAGAATCGAGGGATGAAAAGTGGACAGTTTAGAAATTTTGCGTAATCTTGCAATCATAGTTATTGCAGCTAAGTTCTGTGGACTCGGAGCAAGGAAACTCAAGGCGCCTCAGGTGGCGGGAGAGATTATTGCAGGCCTTATCATAGGACCTACAATACTTAATATCGTATCTGAGAGTGATTTCTTTTCCCAGATGGCGGAAATCGGCGTTATTCTTCTTATGTTCAGTGCCGGACTTGAGACTAATATCGATAATCTCAAAAAGTCAGGTATAAAAGCTACAATACTTGCGTGCGCGGGAGTTGGAATACCGCTTGCTTTCGGAACTGTTCTTTATATGTGCTTCTACGGATTTGCGGCTCCGGGAAGTGTCGAATTTATGAGAGCTCTTTTCATCGGAACAATTCTTACGGCAACTTCTGTAAGTATAACCGTTCAGGCGCTCAGAGAGCTTGGAAAAATCTCAACTGAGGTAGGAACTACCATAATGAGCGCTGCGATAATAGATGACGTTATCGGCATTGTTGTGCTTACTGCCGTTATCGGTATGAAAGATCCAAGTGCAAATATCGGAATGGTATGCGTTAAGACTGTTCTTTTCTTTGCGTTCTCTTTGGTTGTGGGAATTATTATTTTTAAGATAATGCAAAAGCTTGATACAAAGTGGCGTCATACAAGACGTATTCCCATCATGGGACTTGCGCTCGCTCTTGTATTTTCTTACATTGCGGATAAGTATTTTGGAGTTGCGGATATCACAGGTGCGTTTGTTGCGGGAATTATCTTAAGCTCGCTTGATGATTCCGAATATATCGACAGGAAAATGGATATTAACTCATATATGATCTTCGGACCTGTTTTCTTTGCAAGTGTAGGACTTCAGACTAATTTAAGATCCGTTGATACAACGGTTATTGTATTTTCTCTTGCATTTGTTATAGTCGGCCTTCTCGGTAAGATAGTGGGTTGCGGACTTGTGGCCAAAGTCCTTGGATATAACGGTTCCGACAGTCTTAAGATCGGTGTCGGAATGATGACAAGAGGTGAGGTTGCGCTTATCGTTGCGCAAAGAGGACTTAAGGCGGAGATCATCGACAGCAGGTATTTTACTGCAGTAATCCTGCTTATCGTTATCAGTTCTATATTGACGCCGGTTATTTTGAAAGCAATTTATGCACATGATGAAAAAAAGGCAGCAGCTTGAGCTAAACGATTGTAGTTTTCAGAAAGTTGATTTGAATTCACCGTGTGAAAATTGATTATTCCAAAATATATTAGAAATTACTCTTTTTAAATGATGCAAATTTAGAAAGTTTGAACTATCTGTGAACTTGTGCAAGCCCCTCTTTAAGGGACTTGCACATTAGTTTATAATTAAGAATATAAAGATTTACGTTTTATAAAAAACGCGCCTAGCGTTTTGGTTTTTTGGGGAAGTATAGAATTATGGCACATAATGTAAAAAGGATATGCTTGCATTGCGGAAGAACGTTTATTGCACGTAACGGTAATTGGGCTTTTTGCTCGGTGGGGTGTAAGAGGCTTTATAACAATCATATAAGTTTCAGATGCAGAGAATGCAGAAATGCTTCATGCAAAGTACGAAACAATTCACTTGTAAATTCGCCACCGGACTGCGAATATCTGAACAATCCGGAAAGGCTTGATACGGTAAGATCGGCACCCTGGTAATTTCGGGGTGTCTTTTTTTCGCTGATAAAAACAGGAAATTCCTTGTCGGATATGTTATACTGTCGCGTATATATAATTGGTTCGGAGGAAAGATAAATGGCATGTTCTTACAGTGTAATATTTGATATGGACGGAGTTATATTCGACTCCGAGAGAGCCTGCCTTTCATGCTGGTATGAGCTTGGTGAGAAGTTCGGGCTCGGAGATGTTGAACCTGTCTTTAAGAGGTGCATAGGTACCAATAACGCGCAGACACACGACATTGTTGAGAATGCTTATGCAGACAAGATGGGCGCGGGGATAGCTGATAAGCTCCTTGCCGAGAGCTCCAGATTATTCCATGAGAAATTCGACGGAGGAAGGCTTCCTGTTAAGAATGGTGTAAAAGAAATTCTTGAGTACCTTAAAGGAAAAGGCGTTAAAGTCGGTGTTGCTTCATCCACAAGGAAGGCGCTTGTGACAAGCGAGCTTACAGACGCGGGATTCATAGACTATTTCGATATGGTAGTAGGTGGTGATGCCGTTAAGATAAGTAAGCCCAATCCTGAGATATATATGCTCGCATGCAGGGAACTTGGAGTGAATCCAAGTGAGACCTTTGCGATAGAAGATTCCTACAACGGGATAAGAGCAGCCAAGGCAGCAGGAATGCGTCCCATAATGGTTCCGGATATCATAGGTCCCGATGATGAGATGCGTGAACTTACGGAAGTAATATGTGATGATCTGATCGCTGTCATCGATTATTTAGAGAAATGTTGAGTGGTCGGCTCTTTCCGGGAAAAGTGAAAATAGTCAGTATTTATGCGGGTGCAACGTAACGTGGCACCCTATTTTTATGTAAAAACTTGTAATATCCTGAACGATATCGGATACTGAAGCTAACATCATGCGCAGGTGTAAATCATTTAGAGGAGCAGAGTTATGGTCGAATTTGGTGAACAGCTAAGAAGTGCAAGAGAAACAAAAGGACTGACGCAGAAAACACTGGCAGACCGGTTGTATGTGAGCAGGCAGACAATTTCAAATTGGGAGCGCGGAGAGCGCTATCCTGATATTGTTACGCTGAAGAAAATTTCTCAGCTTCTTGAGGTGAGCCTTGATGATCTGTTATCCGGAAAGGAAATGGTGAAAGTGGTGGAAAAGAAGCCTGTAATTGAAAATAAGATAGTAAACGGTTTGATTGCTGCACTGTATGCAGTTATTGTATTGTCGCTTTTTCTTAAAGTTGGTGAAGAGTTGACGTTGCATTACGTTCATGCGTATGATAAATATGCTGAATTCGACGGAACAACAATAGCTCATTCTATTGTCAGAAGTAATCACATTTTTATTATAGAGCATGTTGTGCTAATGCTGGTTTTTTCTTATGGTTTGTACAATGCGGTAAGATATATGTTGACACCGGGGAAAATTGGTAAGATTCTGATGGCATTTTTCTTTACTTTTTTGGTTTTCCACGTCGGTAGCAATATCTATTATGAATATGTTAATTATTTAAGGCTTCGTGAGCAGTATATAGTGTCAGGCAGAGGTGTTATGATCTTTGTGATGGCTATGATGATACAGGTTATAATTCCTGCCATATTATGTATATTGGGAGTGGTGGCTTCGTATTTATGCTTTATACGTGGCGTAAAGCGCAGATTGTGGTTTAATATAATCACGGTTGTTGCGGTATTTAAAATAATATGGGAATGCTTTGAATTTTGGCAGTGGATAAAATTGGAAAAATATTTTGCTACATTTTTTCCTACCGCAACATTAATGGAAGCAGTGGTGGCTGTCAAAGGAATTGTTGAAAACGCTGTGCTCATGATCGCAATATATGCTTTGATTATTTATCAGGCCCATGTTCTGTACAGAAAGCGCAAACTTGCCTCAGAGCTGGAAACGGGCGAAATGCAGAATGCTACAACCTGATGAAATAAAATAAATACTAAGGAAAGAGTTTTTAGTAATGGATAAAAAGAACTTAATGGTAATATTCCCCGGAATGGGATACAACTCATCAAGGCCGATTCTCTACTATACGAGAAAACTGGCGCAGAAGTACGGTTATGAGATACGCGAGGTGAGTTTTGAACTTCCGGAGAAGGCATCTGCCGTAAAAGGAAATCCGGAGAAGATGCTTGAGGCGTTTAACATCGCTCTTTCACAGGCAAAAGAGCAGCTTAAAGATATTGATTATTCTGCATATGACAGAGTTATCTTTGCGGGAAAGAGTATCGGTACCGCGATTGCTGCAGAGTACGACAGGCAGGAGAATGTGAATGCCGAGCAGATTGTCTTTACTCCTGTTGCACAGACCTTTAAATATCTTAGAAAAGAATGCGGGATTGTAATACACGGAACGAGCGATCCATGGTGTGAGACTCCGTTTGCGGATGAGAAGTGCAAGGAACTTGGTATTGAGTGCATAAAAATTGCCAATGCCAATCATTCACTTGAAACTGATTCAGTGAAGACTGACCTTGGCAATCTCATAAGTATCATGAATAATGTGGAGGATTTCATAAATACTTAAATTGTAAAGATAGATTTTTTCATAATAGGTTGCATTATTTTAATGCGTCTAGAATTTTCTGGGCATTTTCACTGCCATGTTTTGCGGCGTAAGATGCCCATTTTTTGGCTTTCTCGGGATTTGGTCTGTCCCCGAAAGTTCCTTTAAAATATCCTTCTGCAATAGCTTCTGCCGCTTCTATACTTCCGCGACCGGCTTTATCAATAAGATCTAATAATCTTTGTTTCTTATCCATGGAAATCATTTTTCCTTTCATAGGCTTTATGCGTTAAATATATTAGCAATATATGCTTCTTTAAGCAAGTCGGTCGCGATCACTTTGTAAAAAATGTTAAACTTATAAATTTATATGATCAAAATGAAGCCTTTTTGCAGTTGTGAGTATTCTTGTAGCGAATCATTTCAACATGTTCTTTGTTACCGTCGAAGTCAAATATCAGATCGTAAGAAGTGAAGTGATATTCGAGTGTATAGATGTAGTCGCTTTCGGTTGTGTTATTTGGATAACCGTAAGCAGCTATAATTTCTTCCTCAGTATTACCGACACCTACATTCTTTGTGGTTTTGATCTCAGGGTTTGCAACGTATAGTACCATGGGGGATTCTTTTCCGTCGATCATCGCTGTGTCAAATTGAACCTTGCTGTCAGAGAACACGTAATTCTTGTATTCTTCGTCCAGGTATGAAAGCTCGGGATCGTAAGTTCCGAGATCTTCAATTGTAGTTTCAGTGTCGTTTAATACAGAAATCTCCTTTCCGTTACATTTGAATGAAGCATCAGGATTTTTGCTGGCAGCAGACTTTGTATTCATATTGGAAGCGGCCTCTATACTTTTAGTTTCTGCTGTATCTGCTTCTGCCTTAGCATCTGTGTCATCTATAGTAACTGTCGTTATTGAAACCTCGCTGCTTGCGGAATTGGCGGAATTGTCTCCGCTACATCCCATAAGTGTGAGTATCAGCACAGATGAAATAATGGCGATACTTGTTTTTCTCATATCGGTCTCCTTTATAAGCATCGAGTGTATTATTAGTTCTAATACACTTATACTCTTGAAAATAAATTTAGTCAATGGGATGTTACAAGAAAGTTAAAATAATCCTACAAGGAAAGAAAAGTGCTAAGTTTTTCCGCTATTTCGTCAAAGTGTCTTTTATACACAAGGATAGTGATTGTGTGATATACTTTACGAGAATAAAGGAGGCGTAATTATGAGTATAAAGATAGGAATTTTAGGATACGGAAATCTTGGTAAAGGAGTTGAGCTTGCTGTAAACGCTGCTCCCGATATGGAACTTGTTGCTGTATTTACAAGAAGAGATCCCAAGACACTTCAGATTAAAACACAGGGTGTACCCGTTGTTTCTACAGATGATATAGAAAGCTGGAAGGATAAGGTTGATGTTATGATCCTTTGCGGAGGAAGTGCTACAGATCTTCCCGTACAGACTCCTCAGTACGCAAAGATGTTCAATGTTGTTGACAGCTTTGACACACATGCAAGGATTCCCGAGCACTTTGCAAATGTTGATGCCGCTGCAAAAGAGTCAGGTAAAGTTGCCGTTATTTCCTGCGGATGGGATCCGGGAATGTTCTCGCTTGCAAGAGTATATTCAAATGCAATCCTTCCTGACGGAAATGATTACACATTCTGGGGCAAGGGTGTTTCTCAGGGACATTCAGATGCTATCCGTCGCGTAAAAGGCGTTAAGAATGCTAAGCAGTACACTATCCCTGTAGAGAGTGCACTTGAGGCAGTCAGAAGCGGCAAGAATCCTGAGCTTACAACACGTCAGAAACATACAAGAGAGTGCTTCGTTGTACTTGAAGACGGAGCAGACGCAGCTGCCGTTGAAAAAGAGATCAAGGAGATGCCCAACTACTTTGCCGATTATGACACAACAGTTCATTTCATCAGCGAAGAGGAACTCTTAAAGAATCACAGCGGAATGGCTCACGGCGGATTTGTATTCAGAAGCGGAAAGACAGGTGCAGACAAGGAGCACAACCACGTTATCGAGTACAGCTTAAAGCTTGATTCAAACCCTGAATTTACAACAAGCGTTCTTACTGCGGTTGCACGTGCTGCTTTCCGTATGTACAATGAAGGTCAGAAGGGATGCAAGACAATGCTTGATATTGCTCCTGCATATTTATCCGAGAAGAGCGGTGAGGAGCTCAGAGCACACTTACTTTAATTGTTGACGACAACTCTGTTTTTTGCACAGGAAGACTTAAGGTATGGTAGGGATTAAGGATATAGCTAAAGAAGCCGGCGTTTCCATAGCAACCGTCTCGAATGTTCTGCACGGAAAGCGGAATATGAGTGATAAGACAAGAGACAAGATTCTTGCTATTGCAAAGGAGATGGGCTATGAACTGCCCAAGATCAGGGTAAAGGAAAAGATCGCCGAAAACAAAACTATAGTAGTTAATTTCAGTGATTTCGATACCAATTTTTATCTGAACATACTCCATGGAATAAGTGATTATGCCTATTCCAAGGATTATGACATTATGGTGTGCACAAGCAGAAATGCCGAGAAGTATATGTCCCGTGATTATTCCGCGGGATGTATCAATATTGATTACCGATGTGAAGACTCGATGCTGGTAAAAGCGGCAGAGAACAACTATCCGATAATTGTTCTCGACAGAGAGATAAAGCATCCGGGAATCAAGAGCGTTATAGTAAATAACTATGATGCTGAAAAAGAAATGGTTGAAACTCTCATAAAATCGGGATATGAGCGATTTGCTTATCTTTCCGGTATGGATACGGATGATAATAAAGAGAGGTATCAGGCTTTTCGCGATGCTCTTTCCGCTCACGGGATAACTTTTCACAGAAGAGATCATTATGAGGGCAATTGGAGAGAGAAGAGCGGATCGCAGGCGGCGAGGCTTTTGATGCTTTCCGAGCATATGCCTCAGGTTCTTGTATGCGCGAACGACATGATGGCTATAGGTGCTATGAGGAAGTTCAAAGAGGCGGGACTTCGTGTTCCCGAGGATATAGCAGTCTGTGGTTTTGACGATGCCTTTGTTTCCAAGTATATGGGACTTACAACCGTTGAAGTTCCGAATTACGAAAGAGGTTTTCTTGCGGCCCAGTCTCTGGTCGAACTTATCGAAGGATCGGGAAGCTATGAATCTCTTAAGATCGGTGCAAGGATTAAGTGGAGGACAACCACTTTAGTAAAAAGAAGTTAAATCAATAATATTTTACTAAAAAAGAGGTGCGTTTTACTAAAACGGCCTCTTTTTATATTAATTTTACATAATAATAAAGGGCTCAAACTGACAATACCTCTAAAAAACAGAAGGGGTATTGTCTTTTTTTAGTAAAAAATAGGAAGATGTAGTTAAGAAGATAACCTTTTTACTGTTTTTAAAGGGGAGTTATGGGAAAGGAGTAGTAATTAACTATGAGGAAAAAGAAATTGTTTGCTGCGCTTATGGCAACGGTTATGGTAGCAGGTTCCGTTCTTACAGGATGCGGAGCTGCTGCAGGAACGGCAGGTGTAGGGGCAGCTGCTGACGGAGAAGGTAAGAGTGCCAATGCAGGCGGTAAATTTACAATTTTCCAGTCAAAGACTGAGATCATGGATCAGCTTAATCAGCTCGCCAAGGATTATAAGGATGAGACGGGAGTAGAGATCGAAGTTTGGGAGACCAGCGGAGATAACTACTACAAAGATCTCAAGACAGGTATTTCTACAGAATCAGGCCCTGTACTTTTTTCACTTGCACCCGGTTCAGAGTCGGTGGAGATGGCAGATTATCTTGAGGATTTGAGCAGTCTCTCATTTATGAGCAAGATAAGTGACAATCTCAAAGATTCGGTAGACGGAAAAGTTGTGGGGGTTCCTTATACTATCGAAGGATTCGGACTTGTATATGACGGCAATCTTGTAGATACATCAAAGATCGGTACGACAGACGCGCTGATTGATTTCTTGAAAGAAGCAAAAGGAAAGGGAATAAACGGCCTCGGCCTTTCACAGGAAGATTATTTCCTTATTGCACATATATTGAATACACCTTTTGCGGTTCAGGACGATCCTGACGCATATCTTCAGCAGGTATTAAACGGTGAAGTGAGAATGAAGGACAACGATGCTTTCAAAGAGTTTGCAAAGCTTATGGAAGCGATCCGCGAGAACTGCACTAATCCCGTTGATGTGACTTATGACAACAACTGCGGTGATTTCGCTACAGGCAAAGCTGCAATGATCCATCAGGGTAACTGGGCATACGGAATGTTCAAAGACTATGATGTGGACTTTGACATGGGTATCGCACCCGTTCCGATAAAGGGCAACAAGAAAGTTGCTGTATCGGTTCCCGCCGCATGGTATATCAACGTTGATGCTTCGGATGAAGAGAAGGCTATGGCAAAAGATTTCCTTGAGTGGCTTTACACAAGCGAAAAAGGAACAGACTATCTCATGAATCAATTTGGATTTGTTCCAGTTGTTGACGGAATGACTTCAGAGAATCTCGATCCTCTTTCAAAGTCTATTTCAGAGGCGGCAAAGGACAGCATTCCGTGGGTAATGAGCAACTGGCCTGCAGGAATTATCACAACAAGCCTTTCACCTATCACACAGGAATTCTTTACCAATACTTCAATGACAGGTGAGGAACTTATAGACAAGCTTAATGACGCATTTGTAAATGCAAAATGATGTTTTAAATGATATGAGGGTGCTGTGACAGCATATGTTGCAGCACCTCTTACGGAGAGATAAAGGTATGAAGATTAAAAAAAGATGGTACGCATTATTTACGGCACCGCTCATGATCACCTTTTTCGTGGTGGTGATCATTCCGTTCTTCATAGGAATCGGATATTCATTTGTTGAATGGGACGGATTTGCCAAGCACGCTGCTAATTTTGTGGGGATGAGCAATTATAAAGCGGTATTCGGAGATAAGCAGTTTATAAACGCAGCGGTAAGGACAACAATCTTTACAGTTATCAGTGTGATAACCGTAAATGTCCTGGGATTGTTTTTTGCCCTTCTTGTGACGACGGGGCTTAAAGTAAAGAATTTTGCAAGGACCATGCTTTTTTTACCGTATCTTATCGGTGGACTTATCCTGGGATATATCTGGAAGAGCGTGTTCAGTGAGTTTTTCTTAAGTGTTGGGCTGGGAAACTGGCTTACTGATGCGACTAAATCGGTAATTGCGATGATCGTGGTGACAACATGGCAGCTGGCAGGATATGTGATGATCGTGTACATAACGGGAATAATGGCTATCCCGGATGATGTAATGGAGGCTGCGGCTATTGACGGAGCCAATTATTTTCAGACGCTCTTTTCAATTAAATTTCCGCTTCTGATGCCATCGTTTACGATATGTCTGTTTCTTGCTCTTTCAAACTGTTTCAAGATCTATGACGTCAACGTATCACTTACGGGTGAAGGAGCGAATTTCCAGTCTGAGATGTTCTCGCTTAATATCTACAACGAGATTTTCAGTCTCAGTAATTTCGGATACGGCCAGGCTAAGGCAATTATCTTTTTCCTGATAATTGCGATCGTCACATTTATTCAGGTATCAATAACCAAGAAGAGGGAGGTGGCACTGTAAATGTCAAAGAGTGTAAAAAAGATAATTCCGAACGTACTTGTTGCACTTATGTGTTTACTGTACCTGTTCCCGATTTATTTAATACTTACGAATTCATTTAAGAGCAGAGCCGAGATGTATAAAAATATGGTGGCGCTTCCGGGAAAGTTCTCGTTTAAATACTATGCCTCCGCAATTGGCAAGATGAATTTTACGACGTCGCTACTTAATTCGATTGTTATTACGATCGTATCGATAACTATAATCGTTGTGCTTTCAGCGATGACTGCATGGATGTTTGTAAGAAGTGCAAATAAGCTCAGCATAGCTCTTTTCTCGATTCTGGTGGCAACCATGCTTATTCCTTTCCAGACTATCATGATGCCTCTTATGCAGGAGATGAACAAGATCGGTAAGGTGACAGGGCTACAGATGACAGACTCGGTCGGCGGCCTGATATTTATGTATATCGGTTTTGGCGCGGGAATGGGAGTATTTCTGTATCACGGCTTTATTTCGTCAATCCCCGTATCTTTGGAAGAGGCGGCAATTATTGACGGTTGCAGTGTTTGGACGTTGTTCTGGAGGATTGTTTTTCCGATTCTCAAACCTACTACGATGACACTTATAATCCTTGATGTCATCTGGATATGGAATGATTATCTTTTGCCCTCACTTACTCTTAAGTCGACGGCGAACAGGACAATACCGATTTCGACGGCCAAGTTTTTCGGACAGTATACGATCAGCTGGAACGAAGCTATGGCTGCCCTTGTTATAACGATCATTCCTGTTGCTGTTTTTTATCTTGCGGCACAGAAATACATCGTAAAGGGCGTGGCAGCGGGAGCTGTAAAGGGATAAGAAGCAGGGAAAAAATATGAAGCGTATCATTACAAGACAGGAAAAATTTATGGAAAAAGAAGTCAATCTTCATGAGGCTCTTTTTTCCAATGCAAACGGATATATAGGTGTGAGGGGTAATGTCGAGGAAGGTGTTCCCGAAGGCTGGAATACCATGCGCGGAACGTACATCAACGGTGTATACGAGATTATCCCGATGAAACAGGCGGAGAGTCTGTGCAATCTTATCGAGAAGAAGCAAACGATGCTCAATGTGGCAGATACCCAGACGATACGCCTTATAGCGGACGGAGACAGATTTGACCTTACTACCGGCAAGGTCATTGCGAATGAGAGAGTGCTTGATATGGAGCAGGGAGTTACAAGGCGCCATGTTATCTGGGCTTCTCCCGACGGAAAAGAAATTGAACTGTCGGTTACGAGGATGACATCTTTTTTGATCCCGTCTCTTTTTACGATTGAGTACAACGTGAAGGCTCTTAATTTTGACGGCGAGATCGAGATTGAGTCATATCATATCGCAGATGTAAAAAACTATTCAAACCCGGACGATCCAAGGCTTGGCGATGACAGCGGAGCACTTCTTAATGTTGAAGTCGTTAAGTGGCGCGAGGATATGAGCGTTGCCGTAAGTGAGACAAATGTCAGCGGGATCACCGTGGCATCTGCAGTGTCACACAGGTTGAGGCTCCCGGGCAAAGCGGAGATCGGCTATGGCAAGGAAGAGGGAAGAACTCTTTATCATGTAAAAGCTGAAGTGAAGCAGGGGGAAGAACTGTCTCTTATAAAGTATTCGACATTCTCGGATTCAGTCAGAGAGGACGATCCTGAGGATTTTGCAAGGAAGACTCTAAAGGAAGCGATGAGAGGAAGTCTTTCGGATATTTATGAGAAGCAAAAAGAGTATGTAACGGAGTTTTTTGACAATTCCGAAATGGAAATTGACGGAGACGATGAGCTTGGGCAGGCTGTCAATTTCAATATGTATCAGCTTTTTCAGTCCGCGACGCGTGATAAGCACTGCAGCATAGCTGCGAAGGGACTTTCGGGCGAGGGATATGAAGGTCATTATTTCTGGGATACAGAGATGTATGTGGCACCTTTTTTCATACTGACTAGTCCCGAGCTTGCTAAGAATATTTTGGAGTACAGGTACGGAATACTTGATAAAGCAAGGGAGAACGCGGCTCTTTTGGGTCATAAGAAGGGAGCGCTTTATCCTTGGAGAACGATCACGGGTGAAGAGTGCTCGGGCTATTTTCCCTCGGGAACTGCGGCGTATCACATAAACGGAGCGATAGCTTATACGATCGTGCAGTATTATCTCACAACGGGAGACCTAGATTTCATGCTGGACCGGGGCGAGGAAATCCTTCTTGAGACGGCAAGACTTTGGTTTGATGTGGGAAATTATGACAGAGAGGGGCGCTTTGTTATAAACGAGGTGACAGGCCCCGATGAATATACATGCATGACCGACAACAATTATTACACCAATTGCTGCGCGGCTTACAACATGAGTATGGCTGTTTCTTTTGCGGAGGAACATTCATCGAATAAGAGGTTAAAAGAGCTTCTTGATAAGCTCGGCGTGACAGCCAAGGAACTTAAGGAGATAAAGGCAGCAGCGGAAAAGATGTATCTTCCGTATGATGAGGAGCTTGGGATCAATCCGCAGGATGATTCTTTTTTGCAAAAGCCTGTGTGGGATCTTAAGAATACGCCTAAAGAAGAGTTTCCGCTTCTTCTTCACTATCATCCGCTTCACCTGTACAGATACCAGGTCTGCAAGCAGGCTGACACTGTGCTTTCTTATTTCCTGTTTGAGGACAGGCAGCCCAAGGAAGTGATGAAAAAGAGCTTTGAATATTATGAGAAGATCACGACTCATGATTCATCTCTTTCAACCTGTGTGTTCAGTATTGTTGCGTCACGGCTTGGAATGCACAAAAAGGCTGTTGAGTATTTCGGGGATTCAATAAAACTGGATCTTATGAATACGCACAATAACTCGGGAGACGGCGTACATACCGCGAATATGGGCGGAAGTTATATGGCGATAGTTAACGGCTTTGCAGGGCTTAGGATTACCAAGGAGGGGATCTCGGTTGATCCGTTCTTGCCTACAGGCTGGAAGAAATACAGTTTCAAGATAAAGTACAGAAACAGTCTTCTTAAGTTTACCGTTACCAAGAGCGGTGCTGTCTGCGAGGTATTGAGGGGAGAAAAAATAGAGGTAAAAGGTGTTAAGGAAATGAGGTATGAAAAATGAAGGCAGTGATCTTTGACCTTGACGGAGTAATCTGCTTTACGGATAAGCTCCACTACAAGGCGTGGAAAACCGTTGCTGATGAGCAGGGGATATATTTTGATGAGAAGATAAATGACAGATTGCGCGGGGTAAGCAGGATGGCGTCTCTTGATATTATTCTGGAGAGGGCCGGCAGAGCTTACTCGCTTGATGAGAAAAAAGAGATTGCGGAAAAGAAGAACAGCATATATGTATCACTCCTTGATACGATGAACGAAAACGATCTTGATGACGGGGTGAAAGAAGTGCTTGATACTCTTAGGGAGAGAGGAACTCTTCTTGCAATCGGATCAAGTAGCAAGAATACCAAGAAGATACTGGAGAAGCTGGGACTAAAGGACTACTTTGATGCGGTATCTGACGGAACCAATATAACAAGATCCAAACCGGATCCGGAGGTCTTTCTTAAAGCGGCGCAAATGCTTGGCGTGGAACCGGAAGATGCGATCGTTGTTGAAGATGCTCTTTCCGGAATAGACGCAGCCCTTGCCGGAGGCTTTAAATGTGTCGGTATCGGAGAAGCTGCAACACACCCTCAGGTTACATATTCAATCAAGGATATGACCGAATTGCCAGAAGTAGTGGGAGGGGTATTTGTAAGTTAATTAAAAGTTAAACGTTTAATCGATTTTATAGGCAGATAAGAATTCAAAATTTAGTGAATTCTTATCTGCCTATTGCATTATATGTGATAAATACTAAATATGAGTTGAAATAATCAGAGGTTAATGGTAAAGTAATATCTGTTAAGAGATGTTAATAACAAACAAATAATTTTATATTGCTATTGGGGGTATATGACATGAATAAGAGATTTTTATCGACTACAGCGTTGGCAATAGTTGCGGTACTTACAGTTCCTATGGCTTATTGCGTCAGTGATTTTTTTGTGGATAAAAATGATAAGGGTGCGGATGAATTACAATCAGAGTATTCAGATTCTGTTAAGATGGAAGAATCATACTGTGGTGGTTGGGAAATGTACAAGCCAAATGGCTGGGTAGTGAATAACAATTCTAAGCCTGATTGCACACCTAAGCCGGAGTGCACACCTAAACCGGAATGCACGCCTAAACCGGAATGCACGCCTAAGCCGGAATGTACACCTACGTCGGGTAAATTAGAAGAAAAGAAAGACGAGAATAAGGAAGAGAAGAAGGAAGAGACTGCAAAGCCTAATTGTGAAGAAAAGAAGGAGCAGCCTAAACCTACTTGTAACGAAAAGAAGGATGAGGCTAAAAAACCTGAATGCACACCGAAGCCTGAGTGTCAACCTGTACCCCAGTGTCCTCCAGTGCCTGAATGTCAGCCTCAGTGGCCTCAGTGTCAGCCTCAGTGGCCTCAGTGTCCTCCAGTGCCTGAATGCACACCTCAGCCACAGCCGCAGCCGCAACCTCAGCCTGAATGCACACCTCAGCCGCAGCCGCAGCCTCAGGATACAGAGGAGCATCATGACAATCCTCAGCCAAGTGAATCTCAGGACACACCTACACCTGCTCCGGCACCTACACCGGCACCTCAGCCCAATGTGACTCAGAACACAGCAAAGCCCGAGGTAAAAGGTGCTTATAAGCCTAATGTAAAAGGCCCTTATAAGCCAAATGTAGCTCAGAGTAAATAAAGATATATATAATATACTTACATCAAAAAAACCAGACTTCGAAAAGTCTGGTTTTTTGATATACAGAAATATTTATGCAAGTGCATTCTTGATATCTGCAATAAGATCATCCTTATCTTCAAGACCGCAAGACATACGAACAAGACCTGCAGGGATTCCAGCTGCTTCAAGCTGTTCGTCTGTGAGCTGTCTGTGTGTTGATGTTGCGGGATTGAGGCAACATGTACGTGCGTCTGCAACGTGAGTCTCGATAGCTGCGAGTTTGAGCTTTTTCATGAAGCTCTCTGCAGCGGCTCTTCCGCCTTTGAGTTCGAAGGATACGACACCGCATCCGCCGTATGGAAGATATTTTTTGGCAAGCTCATAATACTTGTCTGACTCAAGTCCGGGATAGCTGACTTTTTCAACCTGAGGCTGTTCCTGAAGGAACTTGGCAACAGCGAGTCCGTTTTCAACGTGCTTGGGCATGCGGACGTGAAGTGATTCAAGTCCGAGGTTGAGGAGAAAGGCGTTCTGAGGAGACTGGATGCATCCAAAGTCACGCATAAGCTGTGCTGTACATTTTGTTATGAAAGCACCTTCCTGACCGAATTTCTCGGCATATACGATTCCGTGATATGATTCGTCGGGCTGTGTGAGTCCGGGGAATTTGTCGGCATGAGCCATCCAGTCGAACTTGCCGGAATCAACGATAGCACCGCCTACAGCTGCGCCGTGGCCGTCCATATATTTTGTTGTTGAATGAGTTACGATATCTGCGCCCCATTCAATAGGTCTGCAATTAACAGGAGTTGGAAATGTATTGTCCACGATAAGAGGAACACCGTGTCTGTGAGCTGCGTTTGCAAACTTCTCAATATCGAGAACTGTAAGAGCGGGATTGGCAATTGTCTCACCAAATACGGCTCTTGTGTTGTCCTTAAATGCTGCATCAAGCTCTTCATCGCTTGCATCGGGAGATACGAAAGTAACTTCGATTCCCATCTTAGCCATAGTTACTGCGATGAGATTGAAAGTTCCGCCGTAGATGGAAGATGAGGCAACAATGTGACTTCCGCATTCACAAATATTGAATAGCGCAAAAAAGTTAGCGGCCTGACCTGAAGATGTGAGCATTGCTGCACTTCCGCCTTCAAGAGCTGCAATCTTGGCTGCAACATGGTCATTTGTGGGATTCTGAAGCCTTGTATAGAAGTATCCTGAAGCTTCAAGGTCGAAAAGCTTTCCCATATCCTCACTTGTATCATATTTAAAGGTTGTAGACTGAATAATAGGTATCTGACGAGGTTCTCCGTTACCGGGTGTATAGCCTGCCTGTACGCATTTTGTTCCGATTTTCTGCTGGTCCATAATATCCTCCTGAAAAATCTATAATAAAATCATCATCTATATTACCACAATAAAGATTTGTTTGCGATTAAAGCACATGAAACCGATTTGTAAATTTTGTAAAAATATCTTTAAAATTGAAGCAACAAGGCGATTGTGATAACATATAAGTGTACAAATCCAGTGTACAAGCGGTTTGTTGGTAGGGGAAAATTGACGATTTCAGATATGACAGGGAAAAAACGTATGATTAAAAAATTTTTACCATTATTATTAGTACTTTCTATGTGCCTGACCGGATGCGGCAGGATCAGTCTTGTTTCAGAAAGAAAAGAAACTGAAAAACCCAAGAGACTTATTGTTTTGGTAAAAGAGCGTGAGACTTCAGAGGCTTCAGAAGCTGAGACAACAATTGTTGCCGAGTATGACGATTCTGGTGATTCTGAAGAATAATAAGGATGTTCTGAAAAGAAATAAGGACATTTCATTCTTTTTTCAAAGTCTGTTACAGACGATTAGAGAAGAATGAAATGTCCTTATTATTTGGAGAGGAAAATCCTCTCCAAATAATCGCTCCGCTAAGGATGCGACTCTTTGATTCAACTGCTTATTTTATGTACATCGGAATAGTCTTAAGCTTGTGAAGGTTTATTGCGTGGAGACGGTCAATTTTTTCTTTGAGCGCCGCATCTTCACATTCTCCCGTAAGTATGTACTTATCAAGAGTTGCATAAGTAAATCCGAGCTTGTCTTCATCAGACAATCCACATAATCCGTCGGAAGGAGTTTTGTGGATAAGATCGTTGGGAAGACCTAAAGCGTCACCTATCATGAGCATTTCCGAAACGAGGAAATCTGAGCAGGGGCTGAAATCACCTGCGGCATCGCCGTATTTGGTTGAGTAGCCAACGTAGTCTTCAGATTTGTTACATGTATTTGCCACACGTCCGCCGTTTGGAAGTGACTGTGCGATCGCATACAAAGTTGTCATGCGGATTCGCGGAGGTGTGTTGATATTTGCATCATTTGACATTGTGACTCCGGCTTCTTCAAGAGCTTTTTTCTCACCGTCAACGGCGGGAGCGATATTTACCGTATAAGTCTTGATATCGAGAAGCTCAGCTACTTTCTGTGAATCGGCAATGTCTTTCTGTTCGCCGTTTGGCATCATAACGCCTACAACTCTGTCTTTTCCGAGTGCCTTTACAAGGAGAGCGGCAACAATCGTAGAATCTTTACCACCCGAAAGACCGATTACGGCGCTTGCAGTCTTGCCGTTCTCATCGAACCAGTCGCGTATCCATTTTGTAATTTTTTCAATCTGTTCGTTTGGATCTATCTTAATCATATTTTCCATAATCATACCTTCTCGTGAGCCATTCTCCAGTCGATACATCTCTGTAAGTAGTCTACATAGTCGGGATTCTTGCACATTCCCTTACCTGCTACATCTGAAATCTTAGCTACATCCTGACCGTTGCAGGCTGTTGTCTTCATGACGATGTTAAGTGCATGAACGTTGGTGTCATTTGCAATGTATGTTCCGATTCCGAAAGCAACTTTTGCTCTTCCCTTGAAGTGAGCGTTGATGTCGTTTGCGCGCTTGAAATCAAGGCTATCGCTGAACAGGAGAGTCTTTGTTGTAGGATCTATGCCAAGGCTCTTGTAGTGCTCGATCATCTTTTCACCCCATTCGATCGGGTCTCCGCTGTCGTGACGAACACCTGAGAAAAGAGTTGAATAAGTGAGCTGGAAGTCGCGCAGGAAGCAGTCTGTTGTGATCGCGTCAGTGAGAGCTGTTCCGTTGAGGATACCATACTCTTTTACCCAATAATCAAGTGCGTACCAGTTTGAATAAGCGGGATTGTGCTTGTGGTTACCCTGACCTACGCACATGATCCACTCGTGAGCCATTGTTCCTACGGGAGTTACACCGAGTTTTTTGGCCAAAAGAACATTTGATGTTCCTACAAATATTGAATCGCCGAGTTTGGAATCTCTGAGCTTCTCAACTGCAAGTTCCTGAGCTTCGGCTGAAAGTCTTCTTCTGAGACCAAATTCACTGAATGCACCGATGTTGTATGTATTGTCGGTGAGGAGCTTGATCTTTTCATCAAGTTTCTCCTTAAATGATGCTATGAGCTCGTTGTAGTCATAAGCCATTCTGAAATAAACTTCGTTTACGATGGCAAGTGTGGGAATCTCATAAAGAGATGTGTTAAGCCATGTTCCGTTTGTCTCGATGGAAAGACCGCACTCGGCGTCTGTTCCGATCGTGAAGTCCTCAAATCTGGGATGCCAGAGACGAAGGAAATCTACGTAGGAAGGCTTGATCCACTTGATTCCCTTGAGGTATTCGAGTTCATCTTCCTTGAAAGTGAGATCACAGTAAGCGAGGATCTGCTTTTTGATCTCCTCGACCATTTCTTTTGTGAATTTCACATCTTTGTTTCTGCATTTAAATGTCCATGTTGTTGTGTAGTCAGGGAAGTTGTGATAGATTGCCTGACCCATTGAGAATTTGTAAAGGTCTGTCTCAAGAAGACTTTGAATAATGTTTTCCATTTTTTACTCCTTTTATTTAAGCTTTCCCGTAGTTCTGAGATATTCAAGAAAGTCTTTGTTTATCTCGTCTTCATGCATTGCGGGATTACTTCTTATTTCTGTACCCGAGGTTTTTATCACTTGACGATCCACCAATGTGAAAGTATGATCCGGATAAATTTCTCCCAATTTTTCAACGTAAGATGCCTCACCCGTATACCAGGTAAAGTGCGCGCTATCGGGGGATATTCCTGCATTGCCGAAAAGCTCATCGCCCCAGAGAACCCAGTTCTCGTGTGTGAACGTTCCGTCAAGACCAAGCTTCTTGTCATCGATCTTAACTACGATAACGCGGTCTTTCCTGTCTTTAAACATGTCGGTGACCAGACGGATCCTTGTCTCAAAGTCAATAAAATCACGTCCTCTGTCGGTCTGGTAACCGCAAACTGCAAGAATTATCTTGTCATTTTCTTCAAGTGCTCTTGTTATAAGGGACTCGTGCCCTTTGTGCATCGGTATAAAACATCCGAACACAATTCCAATATTTATCATGTCATTTCCTCTTATCGTTTTGGGTATTATATCACTTTTTTGACAATATTCAAAAGAAATGTGAAAAGAAATTTAAGAATCCGGATTATAAGGGTGATTGAATTGCAAAAGTCATATAACTTTTGGCATAATTATTGCAAAAGTCAAAAAGATTTTTTTCAAGGAGATCATAAATGAGTTCTAAAGACAGGGTGCTGGAATTTTTGGAGCATAATAAAGAAGATTATATATCCGGTGAATATATGGCGGAAAGTCTCGGACTGTCGAGGACTGCTGTGTGGAAAGCGATAAAAGAGCTTAGGAATCAGGGATATGTAATAGAGGCATCCAGTAAAAAGGGATATATTCTCGCTCCTTCTAACGATATAATCTCGGAATCCGGAATACTTGCGGAACTTTCGGAATATTGTCCGGATAAGCATTATGAGAAAAAAGAAAAGATTTTGAGCGCGGTCATTTCGGAACATGGCATGATACAAATACATGAAACGCTTGATTCGACAAACAGAACTGCCAAAGAGCTTGCAATAGCGGGAGCTCCCGGCGGAACAGTAGTTATAGCAAGGAGCCAGACTCTGGGGAGAGGCAGAAGAGAGCACGAGTTCTTTTCTCCCGAGGGAGGAATCTATATGAGCATTATCCTGACACCGGATATGCTTCCAAGTCTTGAACCTGATGTTGTCACAGCACTTGCGGGCGTTTCCGTCTGCGAAGCGGTGCATTACTTATGCGGAATAGAACCGAGGATAAAGCCTGTGAACGATCTTTTTGTTGGCGATAAAAAGATCTGCGGAATCCTTACTGAGTCGGGAACAGAGTTTGATACGGGAACGGTTCAGTGGATAGTCATCGGAATCGGAATAAATTTTGATTCTGATATAAGTGGATTCCCAAAGGAACTGCAGAGCATAGCAGGAGCGCTTTTTAAGCCGGGAAAAGCTAAGGTGACAAAGAACAGGCTTATTGCTGCCATTATATGCAATCTCGCAGGCCTAAGCTCAGAGAGCACCAGGGAAGTTTTAAAAGCATATAATGACAGACTTATCTGAGAATATTATTTTGATACTTCATTGACAAAAAACTTGTGCTGCTGATGCGTTGATAATTTGATAAATTATTTATGAAATAACGCATGTACTGCGTCGTTGTCAATCGTCGATGCTGTGCGGATGGAATGATCACGTTGCGATTTCATATCCGAGAGCGCGGATGTTTTCAAGGTCTTTTTCCAAAGAAACGCCCTTTACAGTCAGCATGTCACCTGAGATTGTGGCATTTGAGCCCGATCTGAAAAAAGATATTCCCGCATCTTCGATGATATCCCTTCCTGCCGCGAAGCGAATCTCAGACTTTGGTAATATGAATTTAAAAATAGCGATGATCCTTCTAAGCTCGTCTTCAGACAGGTAAGGATAAGCTTCCATGGGGGTTCCTTTAATAGGTTTTAGCATGTTGATCGGAACAGACTCCGGATTTACTTCACGAAGCTTAATGGCCATATCTATCCTGTCTTCCCAGCTTTCTCCGACGCCGAATATACCTCCGCTGCATAGTTCCAGACCTGCTTCATGGACCAGTTTCATTACTTTTATTTTTTCATCTGTGGTATGCGTTGTGCATAACTTTCCAAAGTACTTAGGGCTTGTTTCGATATTGTTATGAACGCGCTTAACTCCGGCCTTTTTTAATTCTTCAAGATCTTCTTTTGTTAAGAGCCCCAGAGATACGCATGGGACAAGATTTGTTTTCGATACTATCCCTTTTACGTTTTCACATATCTGTGTAAGTTCTTCGCGGTTTACTTTTCTCCCCGATGAAACCTGGCAGTAGTGGGTTATTCCGGGCTTGTTGCGCTTCTTTGCATCATCTACGACGTAATCTGTATCCCTCACTTTATATTCCGGAATATCCGCCTTTGAACAGCTCGACTGAGCACAGAATTTGCAGTTCTCAGAACACCGTCCGCCTTTTACGCTCAAGATGGCGCACATATCAAAGCTGTTTCCGTTATATCTTTTTCTTATCTCATCCGCTGCAGAAGCGACTTCTTCGAGATCTGCATCTACCAGAAAAAGAGCCTCCTCCTTGGAAATCATTGTGCCGTTTAATACTTTTTCTTTTAATTCATTTACAGTCATAGTTTTTCTCTCCCGTTATTGGTGCGAATAATGTCAAATGTCATGAAAGCAGTAAGCCGTTGTGGTTATGCTTGCCAATTGCATTTTAGTATAAGCCGTAAAAAAATATTGTCAACCGAATAATTTAAAGAGGTTGACAATAAAAACGATAGAATATATACTCCATAGTGCTACTGTCATCAAATAACTCGACTTATTTGGTGACAGTAGCACTAGTGTGTTGACTCTTGATCAATTGCGAAGTGAAATAATTAATCAAATTGTCAACAAGACATCGCACTGATATTAAACATATTGAAAGAAGGACTTGCTATGACCGAACAGAATAATAAGACCAAAAGACTTGTAGTAAGTGCGCTTTTCGCCGCACTTTTATGTATAGGAGCATATATCAGTATTCCGCTTCCTATTCCCGGCGCGCCGCATATAACGATGATAAACTTTGTAGTTGTACTTATTGCATTGTTATTCAACCTCGGAGAGTCATTTCTGATTGTTGCCGTGTGGATGCTTCTCGGAATAGTAGGTATTCCCGTCTTCATAGGAGGAAAGGGCGGCATAGCCTACCTGATTCAGCCATGGGGAGCCTATACATGGGCATTTATCGTAGTCGCCATACTTATCCCCCTTATCCGCGGAAAGTCCTACAATCGCATCAGATACACCCTCAGCGCAGTCATCGGTGTTGTTGTAATAGACATAATCGGAATGCTTTACCTTATGGCAATGTCACACTACAATTTATTGACAGGCTTCGCAATGGGATTTGCCCCATTCATTGTCCTCGACCTTGTCAAAGCAGTAGTTGCAGCCCAGATAATACCTGCATTTAAGAAAGTGATTAAGTAATTACCGAAGTCTAGTGTCTTGGCAAGATGACTTTTGATCAATTACGAAGTGAAATAATTCAAGTACAAGGCGGAGGATTGAGTCGATGCGGGCATCGACGATTGACGACAACGCAGTACATGGATTATTTCACAAGTAATTTATCTAATTGTCATCTTGCCAAGCCACTAGTTCCTTACCCCAATTGCTTCAGTCATGGATTCGGTCACAAAATAAGTATCAAACGCCACCGCCATCACATCATCCCGGCAATCATGTATGTTTCCAGTGCTGATAAGCATTCTTGAAGCAGTTCATTCTCCATCCACATACGTCTCTGAGCTTTTATTCGTGCCTGTTCTTTTAAGCTCTCTAACTTTTGTTTTTGAAAATTATCCATGTCTATTATCCTTATACAGCATCATACAGCGGGATTTTTAAAATTGCATCTCTTGCTGTCATAATCAAGGCAAATACTTGCTTTTCAACAGCAAGATTCATAAAGCTGTTTATTCCGCTGTCATTCCCAAGGCATAAACTGTTTTTTCAACAGCGCCTTTTATAAAACTGCATTTTCCGCTGTTATGCTGCAAATACAAACTTTATTTTTGACACCGAAAATCATAGATTCATCTGTTTCCGCTGATTTCCCCAAATTCTTTCCGAAGAATAGGCTCCGTGCTCAATGACGCAGCCTCAAATCCATGATAAAAACGGTCTGCGTTTTTTAACTAATCAAAGAAATACTTCGTGAAGTTTAAAGACAACAAAATCGCCTTCCTCCAACATAAGCGGAGGATGTGTCAGTTTAAATTTTTCTCTTGCAACAATATATTCTTCAATTTCCTCTCTTGTTTGAAAGAGTCCATATTGATTTAATTTAAATTGCGTAAATACAAACGGAATCTCATTATACACGGCAGAATAGTTGTCGCTCACAGCATACGCGTAGTCATAGCCTAAGAATATCTTTTTGAAATCAGGACAATCAAACTTCGGATCCGGTATGTCTGTTTCACAAAGTAACAGCCTGTATTTTATATTTCGTTTTTCTGCTTCCGCTACATATTTTCGTATGTAATTCATATCGTTACAGGCCGCTATCCATGTGTGTTCGTCAAAATCATAAAAGGTTTTATCTATATACTCATTATAATAGCACTCAAAAAAAACGGCACCTCGTCTTCAAAGTTTAAGAACCAATTCTGAGCCGTATTATAGCTAAATCCGCTACCATCGATTCCCTTATAGGACCAATGTTAGTAAAAACCTTTTTCTCACTCAGACAGTACCCCCAACTTCATTTAATATCATCCCAAACTTTCATATGCTATTATAAAAGAGAAATAATAATCAGTATCTCTACAAAGAGATTTTAACACAAGCCAAAACATGTATTTAAATCTAAAACAATAATATAAACATTCTTGGATTACTTTCATACGAGATACGCAACAAATGCGCATTTCTTTAATTTCATCAAAGAACACATACATAACTTGGCTTAAGGGAGGAAAGTATTATCATTATGAAAATCAAAAACTTACTGCCGGCATTGGGGATTATGCTGGTTCTTTCAGGTTGCACACCTATATCACCTGGCAATGCGGATCCAAGCACTGCTGCCGAGGCTCAAAGTGGTACGGCAGCCTCTACTTCTACAGACAACTCCGGAGAAGCTGTTGATTTGTCTGACTCAGAGCTGATGGAATTCACAACTCTTTTTAACACAACTGAATACAACGGTTTTCTTGTTAACGGCTTTAACAGCCCCGAAGACATAGACTGGGACGCAGTTATCTCAAACGGCGCGGGAGTTGCTACGAGAAATGCCGGAGTCTCTGAGATAAATGACTATCTTGACGCTACAGGAAAAAAAGAACTTGATTCCGAATCAGTCCTTTATGTCATTAAAAATTCCGATCTTGCAAAGTTCATTCAAAAGCATACCGGCACGGAAATATCTCCTAAACCGGAAGATCTCTCATGGGATTATTTGGATAAATACGATTCATATTATTTTTATACAAGATACCTGCTAAAAAACAACTTTGATTGCACTTGCACATCAGGCGAAAAAAGCGGTGATACGTATACTCTTAGATTTGCGTACAATGCAGGTACAGACGATTCAGGCGAAGCCACTACCCAAAATAACTATGGCTTTTACGCCGACAGAATCCTTACCCTTACAAAGTCCGGCGACGATATCGTAGTGAGATCAAATGAGATTCAGTGGGACGATCACAGCGATCCAAAGCTCACAAAAGACGTGGAACTTCCTCAGTTCGATACGCCGATACACGTTGTCACATATAATGAAGAGCCCTACAATGCATGCATGGCTCTTGTAAAAGATGGCAAATCCTTAATAAAATACAAAGAAATTGATCAAATAAATTTGCTATGGCAAAGCACTTTTATGGATGATGTCATGGAATATACGGAAGTACTTGATTATGATTTCTTTGATTTTAATGCCGACGGCCTGAAAGATCTGGCAGTTATTCAGAATTCAGATTACGGCAAATATTTGCGCTTATTCAGTGCATCACCTGATGAAGACGATTTTTATATTTTTTCAGAAACAGACGAAACAAATCTAATGGCAACAACCTCTGATTTTAGTATGAATAGTATCAAAGCCGCTTTGCTAAATAATTCAGATGAGGCAAGTACTAAAGACAGTTATCAAAAAGCGTATTTACAGATAGCTCATATATACAAGGTGCTATTTGATCCCTTATATTTGGGATATAGTATATCTGACAAAGATACTCTAAAATATGACCTTATAAATATTGATACTGACAAAATTCCTGAGCTCGTGATTTCCTCGTTAGGTTTTGTATCACTATATACATATAAAGATAATATTCCTATTTGTCTAATCCAAAGAGAAAAAACCGGATGGTTTGATCCTGCCGGTTCATATTCTCAACTATATTATGCACCTGAGAAAGGAATCTATTATTCATATGATAGTGATTATCACGTTTTTAATATAAAATATACAAAAGTGCAGGATAATAGTTATATTATAGCCAAAAAACTATCTTATACAGATATTGACAAAGATGACCGCGCATCATCTGATGAAGAATTTAAAACAGCCGCCGGCTTTGAAAACGCCGAATACATAAATGAAACAGGCAAACAGATGACTGATGACGAGATTAAATCTTTGGTGAATCTTTATAACAGCTACGAGAAAAAAGAACTCAAAGGCACCATGGACTATGATGCTCTTATTGATAAATTAAAATAATATATCCTCGTATTCCAGAATCCATAGCGGAGCGTTTTTATATCATAGGAAAGCAATTTCATCTGATATAAAAAAGGCTCAATGCAGTGCCATCTCTGCATTGAGCCTTAATATTATTCAAATTCAATTCTCACCGTTCTTCTCATTATATTCCTGAATAGTTGAATATACATCGATACGAGCCTTCATATCTTCGGGCATTCCGACAAACATTGAACCATAGTGGAAAGTATCACCGTTCTTTGATGCTCTTACGATCTGAATGAATACGTGAAGGACCTCTTTTGTCCATATTGTAAGGTTAGCTTCGTAATTAGCGCCGATTGTAAGCTGCTTGTTTGTTGAGAATCCAACGCCGTCTCTTGATGCATCGGTAATTGTGATCTCAACTGTTTCGAAGCTTTCACCGCCGATTTCCTTAAGGAGTATTTCGCCTGCCAAATCAAGTCTCTTGGTTCTTCTTCTATTATCCATTATATAACCCCCGAAAAAAAGTGTTACTAATATAATACCTTATTAGAAAAAAATAGCAACTATTTTACACTATATCGGATAACACATGCTTCAAACAACTTAATAATTCAATCGATAGCCTTATGTTTCTCGGCAAGTTTACCCAGTATAGCATCGATAGCTTCCTCATTTCCGTGACAAAATTCATATCTCTTGCCGTCTTTTAATTGTATCAAAAGTACCGGCTCATTATTCGAAAATTTTTTTCCAATATATGAAAACTCATCATATCCGATCACTATGGGCTCAAAATGCTCCATCGAAACCAAATAATCATTAAGTACATAAATCTTATATTTCTCACTGCGATAAGCATCCACATCAAGCATCTGTTTTTGCGCATCCATAAGCTTGTCTACGGGTATCTTACGCAAATTATAAAGCAATTTGATCTCACCGGCTGCATAAAGATTCATTACTCCGAATACCGATATCCACAACAAATCTCTCCACTGCGTGAAAAATGATTGGCCGTCTGCTATACCATAAGCCATCATTATATCTATCACGAGCATACATATGATATAAACAACCGCTCCCCAATAATTCTTCTTAAAGTCTTCTGCAACCAGAAAGCTTGACTTAAAATGCTCAGCTTTTCCCCCACTATTAGCATCTGTTTTTCTGTTATCTTCACACATAATCTGCTTCTTCCAAGCATTTATGAGCGTCATTACTTCCATTAATGCATCAACAGAATAAATACCAATAAACTGATTTGCTCCATTGTTATAGGTCACCTTCAGTTTAGGCGCTGTATTTTCAGATTCTGTCGCATATTCAATTGAAGCAATATTTTTAAAAGGAACAGTATTAAAAATATTATCTTGAACACAGATAAGACATCTTCTGAAAATCCATACTTCGTTATTCATTACACTTACTGCATGACCGCTCTTTATGTCCTTTTTTAATTCCGTTTTCAGAATAAGCTCACACATAAATATAAAGTAACACAATACATAAAAAGCACATACTATAAAAACAAACCCCGAAGCAGATATACCAACTAATTCCAAAATAATGAAAAGCCAATTTATCACACGCATAATAATATTTTCTTTTGCCAAGCCTGAAAACCAGTTTCCAAACGCAAAACAGCCGGCCAAAACGCCAAGTGAGATCAGACACACAACACCGCTGACTAAAAAACTAACACGCACACGCGCCCACAGCCCCGATAGACTGTACAACTTTTTTATATAAGAATACTCACCGAAAGAAGCCTTTTCTACAGGCTCTTCTCCCACATTAGTGCTTCCGTTCTCAGCAATATGATCTATCAAATACGCGTAGTTCTTATTACCCAGTCTCATTTTTAGGACAACATTATTATCAAGATCATATATTGTCAGCTTCTCCGCCTTTTGATCCACAGAATATGACAGTTCTTCGCAAAAGTAATAACTGACCGATTTTTTATCATAAAAAAGCAGTATATCTTTTATCGGTAATATATTAGTTCTCCGGTTAAAAGGCGTATCTTTGCCAAACCTGATCCAGCCGCAAATAACAGGAGTCGGGTAATCCAGCAGCCTGCAAAAACATTTTTGCACATCATCTGTTGAAAATTCCGGAGTGCTATCTGAACTACTATTCACCACAGGGCAAATCGATCTGAATCTTGAATGGAGAAGCGCTTTCTGTGAATCGGTTTTATCAGCAAAAAAAATCTTTTCAATAACATTTGCAGCGCCGTTACTGAGTCCACCGCATTCGCTTATGATATCAAGTGCGCTCTCAATAAAAGCCGGGGTAATCTCCTCTTTATAAGGCGACTTATCCCAATTAAACATAATCGTCTCAATAACTCTCTCATGTCCGAAACGCTTTTGATCGGTATGCACAAAAGACAGCATTCTTCCAAAAAGACTAATCATTCTCCTTTGCCTGGCTGAAAGCGTAACGTCGTACTTAGCACCGCTAAAGTCATATCCGGAATTATGTGTATTTTCTTTTTCCGCATCGGCGCTGTCATTGGCACTATCAAAGTCATTCTTTTTATCAGCTTCAACATCATCTCCATCTGTCATCTGTGAAGATTCGCCGTAAACTTCATATATTGCCCGCCCCTGATGGCTCGCATGACTCTTAGCTATCTTTATTGCCATCTTGTACGCATCCCTAAGCTGCTTAAACTCCTCCGGATGCTCAGTCGGGTGATACTTCTTTGCCACTTGTGCATAAGCAGCCTTGATAGCCTCGATATCTGTAGTAGGCTCTGTTTCAAGCCAATCCCAAATACTCTTACCCATATGTTTTCCTTTTAATCTTTGGCATCCATATCCTCAAAATACTCTTTCCACAGGTCTGTAGTCTCGGTCCTAAAGCTGAACATGTTTTTCTCGATCTGGTCGAGTTTCATGGAGAAGATAACCGAAGCTTTTTTGCATTCAATTACGGATGCCTTGTCCAAAAATGCGTTAAATGCTGTGATCTCATCTTCAAGAAATCTTCTCTGATTGACATTTCCTTCCTCATACATTCTTTCGGCCTTTTGCAAAAGAAACTGTATCTCGGGAATCTCTCTTGGATCCTGCTTAAGTTCATCCATTCGAAGCTGCAGCTGTTTAAGGCTGTTTTCATCGTTTCCTTCCGTCGCTCCTCTTTTCCTGTGAACCTCCTTGCCGTTGGCAGGACAATAAACATCAATATCAAATATTCCGTTAAGATCATACGAAAAGCGCACATCAGCATACACTTCGCCCTCAGGCTTTGGCGGAACATCAAAAGTAATAGTATCCAGTAAAAGATTGCTTGAAGCCTTCAGCTTTTCGCCCTGGAAAACATTAAACTCAAGCCTGTCCTGCATAGAATGTGCCGTGTAATATCTTCGCTGTATGCTTACAGGAAGCGTCTGATTCTTTGGAATAATAACCGACATCTTGTCGCCGACCACATCGATTCCCAGTGAAAACGGACAGATATCCGTCATTACAATGTCTTTTACCTTATCCATTCTAAGAGAAATTCCCGTTGCAACGCCCGTTCCCTTGCATATAGCGCTGTCTCCGTCAATATCCATCCTTATCTTTCCGGGGAAAAGAGATTCCAGATAAGCGCGAACGATCGGCATCTTGGAAGATCCTCCGACCATGATCACACTGTCGATATCTTCCTGGGCCAGCATCGCATCATTCATAAGCTTCTTAAGAATAATTGTGAGCTTTCTGAAAATAGGCGAAGAAATATCGATAAGTCCCTGCTGTGTAAGGCTGTACTCGTATTCTTTTCCCTCTAGATTCACCTTTTTATCGATACTGTTTGATTCCGAGAGGCTGATCTTGATGTTCTCGCCGTTCTTTATGAGAATCGCCTTATTCTTGTCACTTATAAGCTTCCATTCAAGTCCGAAACTTCTGCACATATCCATGGCGATAGCCTCATTAAAGTCCTTACCGCCAAGGCAGTTATCGCCCGAAATATTGGCAATCTCAACCATATTTGCAAATGCATCGACCACAGTGACATCAAGCGTACCACCGCCAAAATCAAACACAATGAACTTCTCATCCTGATCGATATGCTCATAGTGATATGACAAAGCTGCTGCCGACGGCTCATTTACAAGCTGTGTCACGATAATTCCCGCTCCGACACCCGCAAGTCTCGTAGCTTCTCTTTGATGATCGTCAAAGTATGCAGGAACACTTATAACCGCCGATTCAACTTTTTCACCAAGATACTTCTCAGCATCCTCGACAAGTTTCTTTATAATTATCGAAGACAACTTTACAGGGGTAAAAAGATTTCCATTCCCGAGATCATACTTGATATCGCGCCCCATCTGTCTTTTAAACTCCGAAACAGTAGTTCCGGGATGCGTTATAAGCCGCTCTTTGGCTACCTTTCCTACAATAATCTTTTCTCCGTCCAAAGAAATAACGGACGGAGTCAGATATTCTCCGAATTCGTTCGGGATAAGCTCAACGTTTCCGTTTCTGAACACGCTTACCAAACTGTTTGTTGTACCTAAATCTATTCCTACGACCATTTTCTACCCTCCAATTGTCTCATAAGTATATTAGTCATGACCTCTCTGATAGCAGTCTCTGAATTCATGTCACAATAATGTACCTCTCCACTCCTAAGAACCATCTTCAATTTTGCAGATTGTTTTCCGGGAATTGCCTTAATACATTCGGTTTCCCCGATATCATCCAGGGGAAGGATTATATAACCGGATGTAATCGCATAGATTATATATCTTTTAAATAAAAAGACTTTATTCCCCAATACATACTCTGCTTTTCCGTCCTTAATATCTTTTCTAAATTCCTGCATATGCGTTATGCCTATCCTAAAAATTGAAGTCACTTTCACTATTTGCATAATTACATGCATGAACAAAATAAAAAATATTGCCGAGCCAGCTTCGGACAACAACATAATAATCACCCACAACACTTCGATAAATGGGTGTCTGTCCAAGAAAAATGAATCGTCCAAAAATCCCAACCATGATATGAAAAATCCGCCAAGCAAAATTAATACCCATATAAGCCCGGCTTTTATTTTCTTTGAATATTTGCCAAAGATCCTCGAATACTTATCAGTATTAGATATGAATCCTGACTTATCAATAACTTTTTCTCCGATATATCTGCTCTTGTTTGTTACAAGCCTGTCCAAGAAATGCATATATTCCAGCGCACCTGTCTGTACTTCTATAAGCATCGAATTATCGGGAGCAAATATCGTAAGTTTATCCGAAGACGGATCTACTGAATAAGACAGCTCTTCCCAGATAAAATATTTCAAAGAATATTTTTTTCCAAAAAGTAATACATCATCGGCAAGCACAAAATAATTATTCTTACCTTTCTTTATCCAGTTTCCGTAAGTAATAAACCTGTTTGAAGCGGTCTTAGGGAAAACGTTTCCTCCGCAGAACCACTTTTCAACATCTACTTTAAATACATGATTTCTGTTATATGAATTATGCCCATTTGGAAATAGTGACTTAAACTTTGAATAGATCACACCAATCCTGGGATCCGAAATATCTTTAAACAGTCTGCTTTCAATTATGGTTACCGCATCATTACCAAGCTTTGGATAATCACTTAAGATATCAACCAGATGATCGACAAATACCGGCGTCAACTCCTCTTTATAAGGCGATATATCCCAATTCCACATGACCGTCTCTATCACACCGCCATGCCCGTAATATGCAGGATCATCCCTGATCTGTAACATGATTCTCGTAAAAAGCTTAAGCATTCTGCTCTGCCTGTCTGAAAGAGAATCATCACAAGACACTTCGCTGAAATCATAATCAGGCTTTTCTGTTTCTTCGTTGTCCGGAGCTTTCTTGCTTATTTGGAAAGAAAGATCTTCTTGATCTTCGGGGGCTGAGTCGTCTTTGTTTATGTTGAAAGAAAGGTTTTCTTTATCATCTCGTTCTGACTCTTGTTTGCTTATGTCATAAGAAAACGAGCCTTCATTCTCTTTATGACCTTTTCCGTCAAAATCTTTTTTATTTATATCAAAAGAGAGTTTTTCTTCATCTTCCTTCTCTGACTCTTTTTTGCTTATATCATAAGAGAATTTTTCTTCTGTATCTTCCTGATCATCTCCATCAGACTCGTCTTTGTTTATTTCATATGAAATATGCTTAACTTCCTCAAAATAATCACCCGAAGTCATCTGCTCCTCATAATACCTGTTGCCGTGATCATTCTTGGCATAAGCAATTGCAGATTTAAAGCATTCGCGGAGCTTTTTAAACTCCTCGGGATGCTCTGTGGGGTGATATTTTTTTGCCGCCTCGGCATATGCTTTTTTTATGGTGTCAACATCTGTTGTAGGCTCTATTTCAAGCCATTCCCAAATACTCTTTTGCATCTTTATCTAAATATCCTTGTTTGTCTACGCATCGGTCGCATCCTTAGCGGAGCGTTTTTATTGAATAGAGAATTTCAGAGAAATTCAAAACCAAAGAGTCGCTCGCGACTCTTTGCGCGCCGATGCGCGCAAGCTTTAGCTTGCATAATTCATCTGCGCATCGGTCGCATCCATAGCGGAGCGTTTTTCTTGAATAGGGAATTTCAGAGAAATTTCCTATTCAAGAAAAAGACTGCAACACCGGCGAATTCCTCCGCCAATTTTGCAGTCAAACCATCTTTTCCTAATCTATATCTATAAAAAGATTTACAACTTTGCGCCCATACATCACTGTATGTTTGCCTAATTTCATTATTCATCGATTATTTTTAAACAAATCATTAACATATTATCACGCATCATAAATATTATCAATCGAAAAAGAGATAATAACGCTATTTTTCTATTTTTATCCAACGCAGTTATGATACGTATTTATGCACATTCATGAACTAATATTCATTTTTCATTCATTTTCACGTAACAGTGTGTTATCGTATTAACGTGATTGGCCAATCACCATACGCTACCGCTATAGTAGCATCAAACATAATCTTAAGGCAGAAAGGTACATTTCATGAAAAAGAAAAATTCTGTATTTGCGTCATGTATATTAAGCGCATTTTTATTCACCGCAGCAACTGCATCTCTTTCTTTGGAAGTAAATGCTGAAGAACAAAATCCAAAACGTATCGAAGTAACAGCAGACACAGAAAATGCAATCACAAACGCTCTTAAAGACGCTGTCAGCGGAGATACTCTCATAATTCACGCAGGAGAATACAAAGAGCAGATTTGTATCACAACTCCCAATCTTACTATCAAAGCCGAAGAAGGTGCTATCCTTAACGGAGAAGACATCAGTCTGGAAAATGAATCCGAAGTAAAAAGCGACTCAATGGTATATATTGAAGCTGATAATGTATCAATAAGCGGTCTCGAGATCAAAGGACTTAAGCTTCATCATATATCCAAAAAAATTGCCCCTAAGGGAATTTACGTTGCTGAGGGATCCGATTACGTCAGCATAACAAATTGTACAATTCACGACATGGGTATCGCAGAATACGATCCGGCTTTCAACAAAGAAACCGACAGTTACAATGCACACGGTATTCTTGCCGAAGCTCAGCCGTACAATCCAATAAAAAACCTCAAGATCAAAAAATGTACGCTTTATAATCTCACACTCGGTAACAGCGAGGCTCTTGTCGTAAACGGCAATGTAGAAAAATTCGAGATTTCAGGCAACTACATCCATAACTGCGACAACATCGGCATTGACGCTATTGGTTATGAGCAAACCACCGACGAAGATTCTGCAGAAAAGGTCGAACTTGACCGTGCTCACGACGGAAGAATTTTTGAAAACATTGTAAAAAATAACTCTTCAGAAACAAATATCACTTATGATTATGAAGGATGCGCTGCCGGAATATATATTGACGGCGGACGCGACATTTGGGTTTTCGATAACTTCGTTTCAAACTGTGATACCGGAATCGAAGTAGCCACCGAGCATTTAGGCAAAACCGTAACAGGCATTAAGGTTACAAATAATACCCTTATCGAAAACAACGGATTAGCCGGTATTATCATCGGCGGCTCCGATCCCAGTGAAAACGGTGATGCCAAAAGCTGCATATTCTTCAACAACACTGTATACAACACCGCAGGAAGCTGTCTCACAGTTCAGCTTGCCAAAGATCCTTCTAATGTCGTCAAAAACAACCTCTTCATTTGCAAAGATGAAGCAGAAATCTATTATGCAGACGAGGAATCTTACGGTACATTAAATAAAGATGTTCCGGACAACTCAATAACCGGCAATATGTTCAACGAGGATATTTCCGAAGAACACGCCGAAGTAATGGATAATAATAAGACCTTTGAATTTAAAAAGATTTCCATTCCCAGTAACAAAACAAAAGATACAGCTGTCATAATCGAAGCTTCCGAGAACATTCAGGGCCTCGGCTCAACAGGTACACAGCTCAAATAACATGCTGTAAGCATATGAAAAAGCAATCTTCCAAGAATGGGCTTGATGATTATCAAGTAAAATTGACCCTGGGGGCAATTTTAAGTGTAAATACAACATATCGGATTCATTATTTAAAGTACCGCCAAAATGTATTTTAGCCATGTCCACTTCTTGGGGACTATTTTACTCTGGTACTGTTTATTTGACCTTTATTTGAACAGTACCAGAGAGTCTTAGTGTGATTATCTTCAGATAATCTGCAAAAGGGAATTTTAGAAAACATCCCAATGAATTCTATCCTTGATATCAATATCTTTCTGCTTAGGAATTAATGCTTTTTCTTTCGGTCTTCCCATCCCAATAAAACACGGCATATAGTATTTCTCTGGATAACCAAGTACTTCCCTTGCGTGTTCGCTCTCATTTCCAAGTGGGATACGAAGATTACATCCATATCCTTCAGCCGTTGCAGCAAGAAATATATTTTCAATGCTACACCAAATTGATGCAAACCCGTTAAGATGAGATATATTCTCAGGATGTAAAATATCTGTTTTTTGCTCCAAAAGTGGCAAAATGATTGCAGACGCATCAAAAAGCATTCGATACTGCTTGGGTACTGCATTACGATAACACTCCTGCTGCAGACTGTCATTCAGATTCCAATCTTTAATTAACTGATTCATATCCTCGTCAGATATTCCCTTTGGAACTATGTCAAGTAGTTGCGCGGCAGTCTCACGATCTTTAACAATAATGAAATGCCAATCACGCATATGATCATTGGTAGGAGCTTTCATCGCAGCAGAAATGACTCTTTCGATAACCTCCTTCGGTATGTCCTCGGACTCAAAGTCACGGATAGTTCTTCTTTTCTCTATAACTTCATAAAACTCCATACAGTCTCTCCTCCCTGAACATATAAACTGTAAGTATAACATGTATTCTAACACATATCAGACTCTCTTTTTTGCATAAATGAAGGTACTTTCAAAGAACGTATCCAAAGTTTATCTCCCACCATGCTCCTATACCCCCGCTCTTATCAGGGAGTATCTTCTTTAAACCACCTTTCAATATGGCTCGCTAATTCAGGTATATCACTTACAGCCTTATCACATATTTTAATGTATTCATCGCCAAAATAATCTTTCTGAAGCATTAATTTCTCTTTTTCTCCTTGATACATTTGTTTTACTTCAGAAACAGTTAAAAAGTAATTCTCTTTACGAGTATAAGGATTTCTAAAAATCTCCCAATTTGCATTTCCTTTAAAATTTTCTATGCACTTTAACAACGTATCAAATTTTTCATCTTTTTCCTTTAACCGAAAAACCAGCATTGGTATACTTGAGTACACATCATTTATATGAAACATCGTATATCTCATCCATTCTATCGGAAGGTAATTTTTAAGCATTATGCCTATCATAGTTTCATATTCTTTATCCATATTAAAATCAGTATCTTCCTTCATCTGCTTCAACAACATTGACCAAGACTACACTATCTACATCATCATCTAAATCATCCAAATCAAAATGAAAGCCATCTCCCCCTCTGTACGTATAATACCGTAGCATTACCGTTTTCTCATCTGTATCACCAATAGTGCCGACAATCAGAATGATATGGAACTCTTCATCCGGAAATAAAGCATGAAACTTATATCCCCACAGTTCAACAATATCAAATGCCAGTCTCAAGCTCTGTTCATAAGTTATTCCGTCAAAATAACTTCCAATCAAAAATTCGCTTCGACTCCACTCCCACTCTGACAGCTCGTCATAATCGTAGTTTTCTACTGTTTCTTCAGACACTCTTTCTCGATCATCAATTTCCATAAAAATCCCATCTTGAACTTTATAAATCGTTGGATTGATCACAGAAAGTTTTCCGGTAAAACAAAAGTTATTATCCATATCCTTTATTTTTAAATACTCTTCTTGCATGCGCTTGTTCATTACTATCATAAAAGATTCCTCACTCCCAGATAGCAGATTGCTTTTTTAGCTTATTCAAAAAAATCCATATCCGCTTCCGTAAGATTCTTCAATCTGTTTGCAATTTTATTCAATGCTTCTCTTTCCACAACCCATTCGTTAACATTCTCAAAAATCACTGCTATAACGTATGGATCTCCTATAACCATCTTTACCATCCTTTTTATTTCTACATCTCAACTACGATTCTTCTAATAAAATATTAAGCCCTCTATTTAGATTATTAATAATATCCTGAACAGTATCTTCTGCTCTATCTCCATACCAAAATGTCGGTACCTGATCACTATCTTGACGCATAGCCAAAATGGTAAATTCAACAAAATCATATGGTCGAAAATCTGGCTGTGATACACATAACTGTCCTAAATGATGCGCTGAATCTATATTAGCCACAAACTCATTTGAATCATCTACCGCTATGCTTATATCTAATTTATCTGCATACAGAACTTTAATGCCATAAAGCCATTCTCTACATACTTTTATTTTTTCCTCAAACATCCAAGATTCCTCCTAAATAGCCAATGGCTATAAAAACCAATTCTATATGAAAATAGCAATCTTCCAAAAATAGGCTCTGATTGTCCAGACGGAAGATTGCTTTTTTCTCATCATTTTATCTTTATCAATGCTCTGGCAAACCGCGCGATTAGCAAAATCTCACATCTATCGCTGAATCATATAATGGACATTCATAGCTTAACATGATATCAATAATCTTATTCATATCTGCTTCCGATACGCTATAACAGTCAAATCTAAAAATCTGATCATTTGCAAAAATCTCAATCGCTGCATCATCTTTTTCATAATTATATGCATCAATCTGATTCCAATCGCTAAATGCCTTCTTTACATCGATAAGTATCTGCTCTGTAGGCAGCTCACATACAAAATCCAGCTTTTCTCCGCCAAGAAGCGCTTTATAAACATCAGACGCCTTCATTTCAGGCGATTCATTTTCCTTCCAGAAGCTTAAGTCTCTAGCCATTCCACTTCCTCCAAACAATATGTTTCCTTCAAGTTTCTTTTAGTTTCTTCAGACATGTTTTTTATAAAAAAATCCTTGTACTTTTCCAGTACTTCCCTTAGTTTTGATTGATCTGTCAAACACGCCAAAGCCAAACTCGTCCAAGAAGGGCGCCATAGTCCTGCTGTGCAGGAACGAACATCTTCATCATCATCCAGAAGCCCCTGCATAAATTTATCCATTGTATCTGTCTTGGCCCAGAATTGAGAAGCATTAGCCTCAATTCTATAAAAGATTTCTTCGCATAACGCATCTATATCCGTATCCAATACGAGGTATCTGCTAAAGTTTTCAACAGGAACACTAAGCGAACCTAAATCAACGCCTCCCGTAGCCCATTTAGAATCATATTTTCTCACTCTAAGTTCTGCTACCTTCTTATTTACTTCAACATAAGTTATACCGACAGATATTCGTATATTTATAGCTTGCTGCCCTCTTATCTTGGTATCCAATATATTAATATGCTGAATACATTGTCCAACACGTCTTACGTACTTACATTTGCGAGCCTTTGTAAATCCAATCTCCTCTGCACGTCTTCTAAAACATTCTTCAAAAGATTTAAAAACATCTTTAATATCATTCATTTATGTTCCCTGCTTCCAACTGACTTCTCATCCTAAACTCAAACACTTTCCGGACCCACTCAGGTTCTCCATTGATGGAATCCGCCAACATCTCTTTTTCAAGGTATTTGCGCATCTTGCTCCAGGACTTTAATATCTTACTCATCCGCTCTTTTTCCTATCAAAATCCTATTCCCAAATCTTTTCATACCATTCTGTGAGCACAACATGTTTGGGCAACTCAATATCTAATCCCTTAGTATCCTCAGCCCTCCAGACAAATTCAACTGAATAATCCTCAGTGTTAAAAGCTATAGCATCTTCTTTGAGCTCCGGATATGCACTATCACCGCATCCCGTCATCATTAGTGTAATCAGTGCTCCAAATAGCACTTTGATTACCTTTGCCAAAACATTAAATTTTAGGGCGCAATTTCTACTCGAGTTTTTCATAATCTATCTTGTGCTACAAAAATACCAGTTTCCGGCTACATGTTCTTTGTTTATGAATTCATAGGAATCTACGCATATGCTCTTATCAAGTTTATCCGAATAATAAATATATCCGCATGAATTCTCTAACATACCTGCATTTTCATAAAAATACATGACCGCGCGATCTCCGTCTATTGCCAATATTACCCGCTTGGTATCCGAAACTTTTTCGTAAATATCCTCATCAGGAAGATTTATGACGCCATCATCGACCTCATAATTACCTGATTCTATATCTTGAACTACTTCATTCCTATATGCCCATATATCATCTTCAGATAATGACGGTTTGTTGAACCATGCGGCAAAAAATATCAAAACAACAGCAAATATATTGATCAATACAATTTTTCTTTTCATAAGTACTGATATCAATAACAGAACTATCGAATTTATCCCCAACACGCCTATGAAAATCATCTTATACACAACAATAATAGGATTATTTTCTGCGAATGCTATCAGCGCTGTTATAACAATATTGATAAATAATATTCCAAAACTTATACAGTCAGCCATCTTAGCCACATTTATGCGTTTCATTGTACCTCTTTCATAACTGTCACTTTTACAGTGATAACAAGGTAAAAAAATTTTTAGTTGAAAGTATACACTTTATAAGCGTTTCCGCGTAGTCTATGAACTCTTTCAAGCCCTTCCCATGTCTCGTCAGACCATTCAGATTTTATGAACATTATCCCTTCCAGATCATCGAACCCCGATGTCCAAAAAATCATGTTTGTATCTCGATTATCAATGTAAAGTAACTTTGAGTTCAATTTGTTGGGTAAATTGTATTCAGCCAATACATTCATGTCTTTGTCTTTCAAAATAAGGGTTGAATTCTCAAGTTTAGCTGTATAAAACTCCTTGTCCAATAAATAATTGTAAATGTCCTGAAATTCATCTACTGCACGCAAATCCTTTTTATAAGCATTTTGCCTTATAAAACATGAAAAAAGCAAAGCTGCAATAATAACAAATACTCCTCCAAAGAGGACTGCCACTTTTTTATCCATTTCTATTACATCCTGTTCCTCAAAACTTATCCAGCTCGTCACTTATAAAATCTTCCAGATTAGATTCATTTACTTCTTCATCCGCTCTCTCGCATGCTTTGAATAAATCATAAGAGTCTGTTAGCTGCTCCCCATTTGGATCACAAATCTTAAACCAAAGATCCAATTGATAATCTTTTATTCCAAAGCGCATAATATCTGTAATCAGCTTGACTATATTCTCTTTATTATCAGGAGTAATAGTAAAAACATAGTCCGGTCTGTCATTTATGACAGCATCCATAAATTCAATCTCATACTGTGATAAATCAATACCGGCTGCAGCTATTTTTTTCCGCATATAATCATTTCGAAATCCCCAGTAATCACCATCATGCCAATGTCCTCCAAGTTTTTTGGAGTCATACATATTTTTAATCATTTGAAATTCTATATTTCCATCCGATAATGTTGCTACATATTCAAACCTATACAAATTTGCTTTTTCTTTGTAGACATTCATCTTTTTATCAATCACTTTGAATTCATAATCGCCATAATAATGTTTCAGCTCCAAATCCATATATTTTTTATAATTCACATTCCATGTACTATAAAAAAAGTATCTGCAACACAAAAACAACACAAGCGCAAATATAAGAACTAAAATCATCATGATTTTCAATCCGATTTTTTTCACAAAATCCCCCATCGCATAAATTGCATTAAGTCTTCATCCCCTAATACTATATATATCCATTATCAATCTCCAATCAAATGCGGATCTTTAGTGCCCTTCAATATTATCCCGAAATGGCGCGTCGCCAATTACAGTTATGACATAGCTGCCGTCTTTCTTTTCCAGATCATGATACCTATACTTTTTATCAAATATCCGAGCCACCTCATCCTCCGGCATATCAGAGTTGAAAGTTACAACAGACTCACATTCAACATGATTCCCTGTTCCGGTAGTATTTCCGGTAAACGAATATACATCCACAATACCGGCATCTTCTATAGACTTTTCTATATATGACGTCAGCTCTTTTGTCTGCTTATATGTCGTAGCATTATTGGCTACATATCCGACTATCTCTATTAAAATAAAAATCACTATCAAAAGAAGCGGCAAAGCAAGTATTACTCCTATTCCAACCGCCACATTACCTATCAACTTTTTCATTTGTACCTCTATCCTATGGTTCCTCCACGTCCCTTCCATTCTTCATCTGTCAGAAACTTTCTTAGTGCAGGAATTGTTATCTTATCTGCTCATCCAGAAAAGCATAACCTTTTGCCATCATATAATCATTGAATTGCTCAATACTCTTTCGAAAAGATTCCTCATCATCTCTATCAAAAGTTGCTTCTATCCTGCCATTACAATCCAAATACAGCTTTCCTTCCCGCAACAGATCTTCTGTGATATAAAAGGACTGGCTCTTTCCTTCTTTTTTTCTCTGAAAGATAGCTATAGTTTTTGTAAGCAACAGCGTTCGACCGGACACTATCTTAAATCCTCTCTCTTTTGCTTCCGGTCCCATTATTTCTTTGATTATTTTTTTATACTTAACATCCTGCGCCATTATTTCTCTCACTTCTAATATCTAATACTTCCAAACATGTGGCTTATTTCACTCTGAGTAATATCTCCTGTAGGAGAAACCACTATCTCAATAACATTTTTGTTCTCTGATCTATAAACAAAAATCATTTCATCACAATCATCTAATCTGTATTGTATAAAAAACAATTCATAACTGGGCTTTACAGTTTTCGATTTATTGACTATTACGCCATTTGCCCCAATCAAGCAATTCAATTCATCAGGATATTTGATTGAGTTCACCTTCTCAATATCTTTATATGAAATATTAAGAGCATTCAAAACAGAATCCTCTATACTTTTACAATCCGGCCCAATGCCAACAATAAAGTAATCATCCGACTGTAGTACTGTATAATCATCACATGAATAACCTTCACATTTATCAAAAACACGCTTAGGAACCGCACAATGACCATATCCCGCTTTAATGTTTATATATTTTGTATCCTTATAAAATTGAAACGAAAAAAAAATGACCATAAATACTATTGCACTAGCCAAAAATATGATCTGTTTTCTGCTTATCCCTAGCATAATTCTCTTCTTCCTTCTATGTTCAATATCATATTATTTTTAATTACTAAATTATAATTTTTCTGTAACATTTTTGTTGATATTTTATCACGCACAAATAGACGCCAGCAAGCACGAAAAATCATAAAAAAATAGCGACGCAGCCGTACACAAGCCACATCGCCTAAGTATCATAAAAATATCAATTTTTGTAAGAATCAACATTCGCGCCTTCAACAGCACTTTACATTTCCGCAAAAGATAATGTGAATTCCTTCATATCATCAAGTCTTAAAAGAATCCCGCCTTTTGCCCCTCTAGCATCCGGCTCTGCGCAGCCGCCGTCAATATCGATCACATTTTTTTCTCTGTATGATGAAAGCGGGCGTTCGCCTCTATTCTCGCCAAGGTAATAAGCAGGGACATGTCCGATTATGAACATCCACGGGCTACATGCGGCATAATCGTCTATGCTCTTATAGATGTCACTCCGAAAAGGTGAATACCATGCTATGTAATATGCTTTCTCGTAATTCATCTCTTTATAAGGCACATCTATATTGTCTTTATCAAACGCAGAGTGCGTAAGTATATATGTAGTCCCGTTTATCTCAACTTTGGTGGAAAGAGGTCGTGAATTGAGCCACTTTAGAAGCTTCTTGCGCTCAATCTTTTTAAGAAGTCTGTACTTGTGATATGTCCTGTCACCGCCATTGTTAAAGAGCCAGTTCAGGGCTTCTCTGCTCTGAAACTCATCTATATTTGGGGTAACACTTCCGTCGGAAGAAACAACCTCCAGCATCATAAGCTCGTGGTTTCCCAAAAGAAAATGCATATTGTGCGATTCCATCACTGTTTTAAGTATTCTGATTCCATCCGGACCGCGATCTATCGCATCTCCAAGCATATATAATTTGTCAGATTTGGAAAAATTTGCTTTCTTAAGCAACTCGGAAAAAATTTTGTATTGACCGTGAAGATCTGTTATCACGTATGTAGCCACTATGTATTACTCCCAATGTCATAGATTTCACGACTAATGCTGCTGTCATCAAATAAGTCGACTTATTTGGTGACATCAGCACTAATGTATCGGCATGATTATTTTTTTAACAGCCTGTCAGTACACCTGCAAGCCCCATCAAGTATACACCAGCATTATACGCATGAACAC
The DNA here is from genome assembly GCF_000621565.1 of Butyrivibrio sp. LB2008. Classification (GTDB taxonomy): domain Bacteria; phylum Bacillota; class Clostridia; order Lachnospirales; family Lachnospiraceae; genus Butyrivibrio. The sequence continues at coordinate 34,626 of NZ_JHXZ01000013.1, read as the reverse complement.
ATTTTTATTGAATAAAATGCTTTAAAGAAATCTTTCGGAAAACTTTGTTAACATCTTTTCTTTGCGTTTCCATACTCTTTTACTACATTTTATAACTTTCTAAAAGAAATTGTTAATTTTATTGTTGCTTTTCTTTTAAAACTATGTTAACATTCTTATTGTATTATTTTATTACCCTTTTTGATATTTTATATCTCCCCAAATAATATAAAATTCAAAACATAATCCGAGGCCCGGTAGCTTTTTTCCCTATTTATGCTACCGGGGCTTTTTTGTATTTTCCTAATCAAGTTACACTATACACAGATAATTGGACTCCTCTATGTTCTTCTTATCTGTGTTTTTCTGCCATTTTAGCCGCCTTACGACTCATAATTACAGATAAGTAATATCCCTTACACATCTTTTATCTGTGTTATCCTAATATTTCAGCCTACTTTCGTCTCAAAATCACAGATAAACAATCTCTCCTACGCACTTTTTATCTGGGTTTCCCTAATATTTCAGCCTACTTTCGTCTCAAAATCACAGATAAACAATCTCTCCTACACACTTTTTATCTGTACTTTCCTGCTATTCAAGCCCTATTCCAACCATCCTTCGCCGTAAAATCACAGATAAATCAACAATCCTGCCACTTCTTATCTGTGTTCTTCTACCATTATTACCATCTTTCATCAGTTAACCTCAGGACGCCCTAAAGCCCTATATTCCTCAAGCCCTGAACCGACAAATTCCTATGTCTTTCATCTCAGATTCTCTTATACCTTTTATCTATGATCCAACGATATCCATTCTCATCTCTTAACCAGGAATACAGACATATCGGGCCTCCGACAATAACCAGTTCAAGTATTGCAAATAAACACTCTCTAAAAAACATGACTGCGGAATACAGCTCATATACATTAAAACCGTAGTAATTCTGATTATTGACGGTAATTTTATAGAAATCAACCGTACCTTCCTTCTTTTCCTCATACTCGACATTTATATGAGTATCATCTGATAAATGTAAATAAATTTCGTAACGCGGGCTCCTTCCGCCTACTTGTACACAATTTATCACTGTAGCTTCATATTTTTGGATATTGCTCCTGTTATCAGCTATCCACTTATCTTGCATATTAAAAATATTTATCACTATCACAATAGCTATCGGTATGCATATAATATACAAAACTAACAGCATTTTATTTAGTTGTGATAATGTGGGATGTTCCCAAATATCCACTAATCGCTTAAACAACGCCTTCATCCTAATGCCTGCCTATCCAAAACATAATCTGTCCATATATCACAAAAAAGCATGACATCTTGAATCAAAGATTCAAGATGCTTGCAAACAGGCCATTCAAAGCGACTTCGTCGCAGGGCCTATTTGCCACCTGAATCACTTTCTCACGAAATCCGCAGCTGGTGCGGATTTCTGTAATTTCATTTAAGATGTCATATCATTACATATTTACCAGCTTATCAAACATCTCTATCAGCTCTTTCCCCCACACCACAATCTCCTGCTTCCAGGGATGACCGAACAATCCAAAGCTCCAGCCTTTATCAATAAAAAAGTGATAGTCCCCATTGGGATAATAGCTTGGAAAATATATATTTACGCCTCTTTGCTCATCATAATAGCTGTAATCATAAGGGATATGCTCAGCCGGCTCAAACTCAAAACAATCATGTTGATAATCAAGTGCATATACCGAACCTGATGAAATTTGCTCAAACATGGAATTAACTGATACTTCCATCTTCTCATCCCAGCAAGCAGGCGCTATCTTATAAGATTTGCTTGGCTGTGGAACACTTATCCACGGTTGATCTTTCCAATCAGCATATGACGGCTTGAAGCAAAACTCATTAAATATATGATCCCATATCAGGTTATATTCTTCATCATCGCAAATAACTCTCATAATCGCTTACTAATCTGCTGCCCGTTTAATTTGGCACATCAAACACAAATATATCCTTTCTTTTACCGAAGTAACTGTCATTTTTCCATAGACATATTCCAAAAAATATTATACGCAGAACAAAGAACGGCACCACGTCATAATCTAAATTCGTAAAATAACATATAGTTAAAAAATCAAGAATGATATTCGAAGCATAAAACGCGCGTACTGCTTTTATAACCTTTTTTCTTCTGTATACAATCTCATGCATAGCCCAGGTTGCCATAGCACAACCTATTACCGATTTGCAACAGATAAAGAATTCATGATATGAAAAAATATCATAAATAAAAACCAATGCTAAAATAACCAATTCCGGAAGGCATATTCCATATGCAAGAAAATCAGCCCATTTAACTCCAAGTTCTGCCTCTTTAAATGCTATTTCATACTTATTGGGAAGCGACTTCTTTTTCTCTTCCATTCTCTCTTTTGCTTGCAGTGTCTTTTCATGACATGCATGGCATATTTGTTCGCCTTCTTCAATAAGTGCTCCACATTTTTTACAAAAAGCCATATCTTTTCTCCACTGATCAACTACTAATCTAAAATAAAAATGTTCTTTCTCTGATCAAAATACTCTTTATTTATAAGAAACAAAAAAATCAAAACAGGTATTCCAACTATGGCAAGCCCCTTTCCGTCTTCAGTTAAAAACCCCACAAGCAAAAACACTACAAGTATAATATGCGCCAACATCACAGTTTTGGAGGCATACTTTTTTCTCTGTAAAATTGCATATGAAGCCCAAAATGAAATAACCGCATATATCAAACATGCTATAGCAAGCCATATATACAACTTTGAAACTTGTCCCGACCAATGCCATTCATCAATACCATTCATGATATAAATATATCCGGCTAGCACTGAGAAAATGCCCCCATCCAGATAGACCGCATATCCAAGTATTTTGGCCCACGACATTCCGACGTCCGCCTCTCTGCAAGCCAGTTCATATTTAATTGGCAATCCCTCCGTACTCGGTCGCACCAGTTCAGCAATAGTCTGCTTTTCATCTTTTGATGTATCATTCATAACTTCACCATCTCTTATAAGCTAAATATTTTTTATAACGCAAAAGTTAATTGCATATCAACAATCTTTTAACATCCTATCATATAATTTTCCATTATTCAATAACCGCAGCTGTCACACACTTACGTTTGGCACGTCTTTTCATATCCGCGCCGGCATGCTAAAATGTGGTGTTGCTATATACAAATTTCGGAGAAGAATCATGATTTTATCGGTACATAATATTAATAAATCATTTGACGGAAAAGACATCCTTAAAGGTGCTTCTTTTCATATAGAGAACAACGAAAAGGCTGCCATCGTCGGAATAAACGGCGCAGGAAAGACAACTCTTCTTAAGATAATAATCGGTCAGCTTGCGGCTGACAGCGGCGAAGTGACTTTTTCAAAGGATGTCACATGGGGATATCTGGCTCAGAACCAGAACGTTCAGACGGAGAATACCATCTTTGAAGAACTCATGGAGGTAAAAAAACACGTCATCGAGCTTGAGGAAAATATCAGAGCCGCCGAGGAAGAAATGAAGCACGTTACAGGTGATGAACTTGCCCGACTCATGGACAGATATACTTTTATGAACGAACAGTTCCAGAGAATGTCCGGCTATTCATGGCAGAGCGAAGTTACGGGCGTGGCAAAGGGCCTTGGCTTTTCTGAGGACGATCTCACCAAGAAGATCTCTACCCTCTCGGGAGGACAAAAGACACGAGTTGCTCTCGGTAAGCTTCTTCTGAGCTCACCGGATCTCATCATCCTCGACGAGCCCACGAACCACCTTGATATGACTTCTATAAGATGGCTTGAGAACTATCTTCTCAATTACAAAGGAGCCGTACTCATCGTCTCCCACGACAGATATTTCCTTGATAAGATCGTAGGCAAAGTCATAGAAGTTGAAAATACTATTGTTTCAAGCTTTGTCGGCAACTACAGCGCTTACTCCGTTAAAAAAGAGCAGAAAAGACTCGCGCAGTGGAGCGCCTATATGAAGCAGCAACAAGAAATTAAGCATCAGGAAGACGTAATCGCCAAATTAAAATCCTTTAACCGCGAGAAATCCATAAAACGCGCCGAGAGCCGTGAAAAGATGCTCGATAAGGTTGTGCGCATCGATAAGCCCACAACTATTGACGACAGCATGAAGATCTCGCTCAAGCCTTCCTGCGAAAGCGGAAAAGATGTACTTGAAGCCGACAATCTTTCCAAGTCCTTCGGAAATCAGGAGCTCTTTTCCAATATAAGCTTCGAGATCAAAAAAGGCGAGCACGTTGCGATCATCGGTGACAACGGAACGGGTAAGACCACTCTCCTTAAGATGATCAACGGTCTTGAGAGTATTGACAGCGGAAAGATCACGCTCGGAACCAAAGTTGAGATTGGTTACTACGACCAGGAGCACCACGTTCTTAATGATAACAAGACCTTGTTTGATGAGCTTCAGGACGCATATCCGTCGCTCAACAATACAGAGATCAGAAACACGCTCGCAGCATTTCTTTTCACCGGAGATGATGTATTTAAGAGAATCGGTGACCTTTCGGGTGGAGAAAAAGGCAGAGTCAGCCTTGCAAAGCTCATGCTGTCCGACGCAAACTTCCTGATCCTCGACGAGCCTACAAACCACCTTGATATAACAAGTAAAGAAATCCTTGAATCTGCCATTTCAGGCTACGAAGGAACAGTACTCTACGTAAGCCACGACAGATATTTCATAAATAAGACAGCGACCAGAATCCTTGACCTCACACGTAAGAGCATGGTGAACTACATCGGAAACTATGACTATTACATCGAGCATGTCGAGGAGAAAATGCAGAATACTTTCGGAACCTCCGACACAGGAACAAGCTCCATCGGAAGTCCCGCCACGTCTTCTTCCACTGCAAGCTCCTCTTCCGCTCCTTCATCCGGAAGCAACGACTACAAAGCTCAGAAAGAGGACAAGGCAAGAAGAAAGAAAATCGAAGCCGCACTAAAAAAATGCGAAGAAGAAATCGCAAAGCTCGAAGAAAGAGACGGCGAGATCACGGAAGCCCTCTCAGATCCTTCCATCGGAACAGATCTTGCAAAGCTTCGTAAGCTCACCGATGAACAGACAGAAATTCAGGATAAGCTTGCCAAACTCTACGACGAGTGGGAAGAGCTCTCATCCGAAGACAACTGATAAATTTCTATTGATAAAACAAAGAACTGCTCCATAGTTATGGCGACTCTTTACGCGCCGCCATAACTATGGAGCAGTTCTTTTTATATAAATCTTTTATTCGGAATCCCTGTACACTACCGAGTACTTTCCGAAATTTTCTATTGTGCATCCCGAATCGGAATCTATATTCCCAATCTCGGAGCTTCCAAGGATAAGCACCGCGTCGCGGTATTCAGCACTTGCATAATCTTCCGGAAGTTCAAAACTGAAATTCCCAAAGCTCTCCGCAATCCTGAATTCTGCTGCCTCATCTTTGTATACGACAGTATCCGCGAATTTGACAGGATCGTAATCGGTATAATAAAGAGCAAGCATAAAGGGCGCCGACAGATCTTCATATGTCGAATAAATCTGTTTTTCATCCCCTGCTATTTCATAAGCTCTTTTAGCCGCCTCGCCGTATCCCGGCATAAATATGCCCGAGGTCATATCATTAAATTCCAAGAAATAATCTTTTACAAAAAGTCCCGTAGCAATAACGAGAACGCCCATTACAACATATGCCCCGACGCAGTATCTGTCCCAGATAAAAGAAATCCCTTTTACCATAAAATATATAAGCGGAAGGAATATCATTACCATTCTGCTGACATCCGCTCTTATTCCAATCGCAAGAGCCACGCAGGAAATAAGAAGTGTCACAAATACGGCATCCATCGCATATCTTTTCTTTTCAGTAAAAGGCACCGGGTTGCCCTCTTCTGCATTATCTTTTCCTTTTGAAAAAGCTTTTTTTCCAAGAAATATTCCAAGGAAAGTTATAGGAAACGTAAACTCAAAAAGAGTTGCAAATCCCGGGATAAAGTGGCATTTCATCTCATCATTGTCGCCTATTGTCATAGTGATAAGAAGCTGTTTCAGATTCGCCAGGAGCGCCGCGGGAAGGCTTGCATCAAGAGAAAGAAATACTTCCTCCTGCCTTGACGCCGTAAACTTGTTGAAAGAAAAACTATCCGTCACTATCTCGGGAAGTCCAAGGTAATTTACCGCATAAAATACCAGGAGCGGTGCAAATACAACAACAAATGTAATCACTGCCGCTATCAGTTGCTTTATGCCAAGGATCTTTTTCTTAAGACAATAGATACTTATGAGAAGCAAGTGAATAGGCACCACTATCGTAGCCGATCCGTAGCTGTACATACATAAAGCATATGACGCCGCGCTGAGGCAGTATATAAGCGTCTTCTCTGTCTTTATTCCAAGGATGAACAGGTATACCGAAAGTCCAAGCGTAAACGGCATGATATTGCTGTCAAGGCTCCACCTTGAGAGAATGATGTGCCACGGGCATATTGCAAGAAATGCCGCGCCAAAGAGAGCTTTTTTGTAAGAGCCGAAAATCTCTTTTAATATAAGATAAAAAACTCCCACCGTTGCGATTCCGAGTACTGCCGGCAAAAGTCTCATCTTAACAACGCCCGTGCCAAACAATTTGATCGTAAGGACGTTGATGTAGATCATAAGCGGACTTCCGCCTCCGCATCCCCATGTTATCGGATATATCGGATAGGCAAACCCGTTTCTGTCAACTCCGTATTTGGCGATCGCAAAAGCATCATATCCAAGCGACGCCTCATCCTGCTGAAGTCCCGCAGGTATGCTTCCGAGCCCTATAAAGCGCAGTGCTGCGGCTAACAGAAGTATTACAGTCAGGGCAATATACGCAGCTTTGGCGGAAAGCTCTTTTGCTTCCTTTTCTTCTTTTGCTTCACTCGCACTTTTTTCCTTTTTGTAAATAATAACGGCTGCTGCGCCGATAACAGCGCAGGCAGCCGTAGCTATATAATTGTAATAATCAATTATTCTCATTAGCGATTTCCTATACCGATTTTTTTTGATCACCTTGCATACATAGCGCCATTCCAATCGGCAATTCCGGCATTTGCGGCAGCTCTCTGAATATAAGAACCCGCACTTGGGCCGCTCATCTGCTGATAGAACTCAAAAGCAAGCTTCCTGTAACCATCCTGTGCCGTAAGTCCCACAGAAAGTCCATCCGCAACCTCTACCGGATAATCAGTCTGTCTGTTAAAGACGATCATATTGATGTAGCGATTCGTCAAAGCTCTCTGATATGCATATACGATAGCTGCTGCCTGAGCTTCCTCGCCCTGAGTTGAGGAATATCCGACTTCCGTAAGAAGAATAGGTCTTACAGCTCCTTTGGTATTGCGCATTGCAGGCTGGCACATATAATCAGTGAGCTGCTCTATGTTCTGCATAGAGATGTAAGGCGTATCAATATCATGCCTTATCATAGCCGCTGTAGCCTCGCTCTTAGGTGTCCAGAACGATGTCCATACCATAGGATAATTATAAGGATGCTGTGCAAGTGCCCAGTCGAAATTACCCTGTGCCACAATGCAGGCATTCATAGCTTCCAAAAGACTTCTTGCGGAAAAGTAAGAAGGTGTATTTTTGTAAGTCCAGTTATGATCGAAACTTGCACACACATGTGCATTTTCATTTTTACTCTTTATGGCATTGTAACATACTCTGAGCTCATCGGCATAGAGCTGTGCATAAAGCATCTCATCGGAAACATTTGCGATGTTCCATTCGTTCTTGGCATTTACTTCATTTCCTATAACCCAGTTATCTACCTGGCCAAAGCCGTTCTGTCCGTTATATCTGTAAGCAAGATATGTTACTACCGCCTCAAGGTTCTCAAGTCCGACATCATCTGATGTGTTCATCATGTAATAGCGTGAGTGCGCCCCTCTTGAATAAGGAGATATCATGAACTCTTCACCGGGAGCAAACGGGTTCAAAAGAACTATAGTAACGCCCATTCCCTGCTGTGTGCAAGTTCTTACTGCATGATCGTACTGGCTTAAATATGATGAGTCATAATAATAAGTTTTTCCGTTATACTCAAAGACTACTCCGCCGTTGCCACCGATAACATCCTCAAGATTTATATTATATGCGGCCTGCTGTACTCCAAGCTGTGAAGCCTCTGTATTGCCGTTACCGATCTTTGCTCCGTCTAGGATAAGACCTTTTTTACCCGCATTCTTTCTCTTGGGTGATCCCTTTGCAAGTGCTTCGGGATTGGTTATGTAGCGCGTTCCGGAGACAGGAACGAAAGCTCCGCCTGAAAGTACGGCCACCTGAAACTTATCATATAATTTGCATTTTGTAGTTTTGTAATCAAGTGGAAAAGAAAAAGTAACCGCGGCATTCATCGCAACTGATGCAACAGGTGATCCCACAGGTTCGTTCTGATAAACTTTCTCGGCAAAAAGATATAGCTTTCCGTCATCGCTCTGTGGCATCTGAGCTACAGATGCGGTAACAGTAACTTTCTCCCCGTCGTTACTTATTGTTGCCGATGAAATCGATACGGAGCCTGTTCCCTCCGCTTTGGCGTCAACCGCCATAAAAGAAAAGACACTGAGTGTCACAATCGCAGAAAGCGCAATACGTGATAGTGAAGAAAAGATTTTCTTAGTCATTAGTTTCCCCTCATTTATTTTTTTGTTTAACAATAATACTATATTAAGCTAACACCCCTATCATTATCAACGTATTTTTATTAAATTTAATTATTTTTAATAGTCCACCTTCATAAGACACAAGCCCATCGGAGGCGCCGTCGGGCCTGCATTCTGCCGCTTACATGATTCAAGGATTTCTTTTACATATTCGGGCTCCATATTGCCGTATCCGACTTCCAGTAAAGTTCCCGTAAGGATACGAACCATGTTCTGCAAAAATCCGTTCCCATGAAAATAGAATCTGATATAATTTCCGCTCTCTTCTATCTTTATCGAATCAACACATCTGACGGTAGATTTCTTCATGCGGTTATTCCCGCAAAAACTCTTAAAATCATGTGTGCCCACAAGAAACTCTGCTGCCTTTCTCATCTTATCAGCGTCAGGCTTTTTCTCAAGCACAGTTACATATTTCCTGTCAAAAACAGGCTTGGAATTGCCGTACCAGCAAGTATACCTGTACGTCTTTCCAAGAGCGTTATATCTTGAATGAAATCTCTCCGAGCATATCTTCACATCGTTGATACTTATATCCTCGGGAAGATATTTGTTCATATATTCCTTGATTTCATCTTCAGTCATATTTGTATCAAGCGCTATATTGGCAGTCATCGCCCTTGCATGAACTCCGGCATCCGTCCTGCCCGCACCTATAAGATTGAGCGTTCCTTCGGGAAGATTCACCATTTTATTAAGAACGCTCTCAAGCTTCCCCTGTATGGTCATCTCTTTCCCCGGCTGCCTCTCCCATCCGTAGAACCTGGTGCCGTCATAACTTATCAAAAACTTATAGTTTCTGCTCATAAATCCCGCAAGCCTCCTGTCTTTCCTAATAGGTGTCTTTCTTAATAGATGTTTTTCTTATAGAAGTTCTTCCAACTTAAGTTTTTATTATCGCATATTTAGGGAAAAGGTGCTATTCTTATGTAATGTCAGTTCGAAACCTTCCTGACACTAAACAAAACTAAAGGAGATTACAAATGAATAACAAAAAAACTCTTTTCATCACTCAGGCTGCCGTTATCGCAGCTCTCTACGTCGTGCTCACACACGTTGCAAACATGCTTGGTCTTGCAAACTACGCAGTCCAGGTTCGTTTCTCAGAGGCACTTACCATTCTGCCTTTCTTCACCCCTGCCGCAATTCCCGGCCTTTTCATCGGATGCATCATCGCAAACATAACTACAGGCTGTATGCTCCTCGATATAATCTTTGGTTCAATCGCAACCCTTCTGGGTGCCCTCGGAACCTACCTTATAGCACACGGATTAAAAAAAATATCAGATCCCGATTTTTATTGCAAAAATAACCTCAGAACCTGGCTCACCCCCATCCCACCAATCGTTGCAAACACAATAATCGTCCCTCTCGTCCTCATCCACGTCTACCACTTCGAGGGAACCCTCCCCTACTTCATGGCAACAGTTTTTGCAGGCGAACTAATCTCCTGCTTCGTCCTGGGAATGATATTATTATTTGCCCTTGATAAAAGAAAAGGAGCTATTTTTAGAAATAGTTGATTAGAAAATACCAATCTGAAAATAATCGCTTCTGAACTGTTCATTTGATAGTACAGTTGATAGTAACGCTTTTCGTAACCAGCCCTGCCCCAAAGGGATACATTCGGAAATGCGATGTCTTCGGACGAGCAGGATGATTTTCAAAATTTACAAAAACAGGAAATGCCGACTTCTCTGAACAACGTGAAAAGAGGCATTTCCTGTTTTTGTAAATTTATGAAAATCACCGCGCAGCCGTACACATCGCATTTCCGAATGTATCCCTTTAGGGCAGGGCGTACGCAAAAGGCACCACACCACTGCGCAGTTTATTCGAATTTGATGGATCCCATTACAAGGTTCATCATGTCGGATGTCTGCATATCGGGGATATCTTCACCGCTTTGATATTCGCAAACTTCCATCATGAAATAACCATCCTTGTAATCTCTTATAAATGTTGAGATGAATGGATCACCATCAGCTTTGGGCGCTGTATCTATAAAGCATGTCGGTATACCTTCTACATACATAAAACCTTCCCTATCACTATATTCACCACCGCGACTCTTAAGGATCTCATCAGAAACATCTTTTGCTTTTTTGCCTGCTTCATATTTGAAAGTAAGCGTGCTGGGCTTAGCATTCTTATTTTCTGAATAAGTAAATACTACTTCATTTCCGTTAGCCGCACATGTCATAGATGAGGGATATTCAACACTCCATCCGTTTGCATCTTTATATTCAGTATATTCAGTCGTATCACTTGACTGGCTTGCATCTCCGCCAACTTCTTCTGCTTCAGATCCAGTATCCTCAGAAGCTGTTTCTTTATCGGCAGTCTCTTCTGTTTTTCCTCCAATAATATCCGATACACCGGTCTCTTTTGCAACTTCTCCGGCGCTGCATCCCATAAGCATTGATGCTGCAATTGTTGCCACAGCGATGTGTGACAGTACTTTTTTCACTAATTTAGCGTTCATTTTACTCTTCCTCCGAAACATAAAAAATATAATTTGCATTTTGAAATCGATCGCTTGACATCGTTTTCATATTATGCTATAAGTGTACTAGTATTACTAATACACGTGACACGTGTATTATAGCACATGACTCGGAGGAAATAAAGATATGAAAAATAGAATAATAACATTTTTGCTCGCATCAACCATGATAATCTCACTTGTTGGATGCGGAGATGCAGCATCAGCCCCTGCCAATGAGCCGGCCGCAACAGAGACAAGCTCTGAAACAGAAAATGAAACGGCCGATGAAACAAGCACTACTGTTGAAACAAAATCAGCTGATGCATCCGATGCTTCTTTTGAATATAACGGAAAAACAGTTTCCGTACTCGATGACCTTGAAACAGTTAAAGCAAACCTCGGCACACCGACCGAAGAACAGCCCTCACCTTTTAGTGATAACTCCAGTGATAAGCTTTATGTTTTTGGTTCCGATCCGGACACTATAGACCTGGCAACATTAGATGGCAAAGTTCAGTCCATCTCAGTATACGATTACAAAATAAAAACAACTAAAGGAATCGGAATTGGCAGCTCTGAAGAAGAAGTCCTCACAGCATACGGTAACTCAGGTGAAAAGACTGAATCCGACGGTGAAACAGATATCCTATATGAACTGGGCAAATATTCGATTGACTTTTACTTTGACAGAAACAGTAAAGTAATCACGATAATCTACGAAAACAATGACGCACAGTAACAGCCTCAAATTATTGGGAATAAAAAACGTAAAGGAAAACAACATTCATACAATGGAGGAAAAGACATGAAGAACAAAAAAGCAATCGTGCTCCTTATGGCATCTGCAATAGTACTCTCACTTGTTGGATGCGCAGGTTCGACATCAGAAGCAGCTGAAGCTAGCAGCGAAATTCCTCTTGCAGAAGCAATCTCTGATGAGCCCGTAGAAGCCGCTTCGATAGAAAATTCGGATTCCGAAGCATCTGATTCCGCATCTGCTATAGATAATTCAGCATTGCAGGACGACCAATTTCAATATAACGGAAAAATCATATCTGTAATGGATGACCTTAATGCTTTAATAAATGCATTTGATTATTCCAAACCGGAAACTTATGATATTCAATCTTTTTACACTTCCAAGGATCACTCAGTGACTCTTGAAACTCTGAAAAAAGATGAAATAGAATACCCTTTTTCTATCACAATTAATTATTCGGGTATCTATACCAAGCGTAATATCAACGTTGGAAGCTCACGTGATGAAGTTATAAAAGCTTACGGAGAGCCAAATGTTGCGCAACCTTTAGCAACAGGTCCTGACGGAAAAGAACTTACTAAGGAAGAAATGATTGCACAGTTCGGCGAAGAACTTATTTATGACCTTGGTGATTATACAATCTCTTTCTTTACAAACCCGTCAGACGGATCAGTATCATCGATTTCTTACATGAACGACGATAGCCATGATAAGTTCTCGTGGAGCTGATTTTAAACTCTTTACCGGCACAGGCCAATAAACTGCCAATTTACCGGCATCTGCTATTACACATACACTATACAGGCTGTGACACCACCACCTCCGATGTCACTCCATAACTTGAAAAAGAAACCGTAACTGAAGCAAACATTAAATAGCAGATGCCACTTTTGAATATATAAGAAATATATGACCGGACGATTGTAAAAAGATTTCTTTAGTTTTTTTATATTTACTTGCAAAGCTATAACGAGAACCCTTTCATAACCCGAGGAACAAACTTATAGGAGGAAAGTAAATGAGAACAAGAAAAACTGTTACAACACTAATTGCATCAGCTTTGATGCCGACACTTATCGGATGCGGAATTAAAAACCCGGATGTACTGGCGGTTACAGAAGACGCTACTATCCCATCAATCGGCGTATTTTCAGATAGCACCTCTGTTGAAGCAACTATCATCAACTATGCTACTCTGGCCGATGATTCCGTTGAATACGAAGGAAAGATAATCTCGATTCACAACGATGTTCAAACAACCCTAAACACACTCGGAACACCGGACCGTGAAGCTCCTTCACCATATACAGGCTCCGATCTGTGTTACATATATGGAACAGACTCGGCATATATCAAATTTTCGCCATATAAAACAGATGATAACGAATTCATCCCCGGTGCCATATCAATCTACGACGATAAAGTAAAAACATCACGTGGTATCGGCATAGGAAGCACAGAAAAAGAAGTCCTTCTTGCATATGGCGAACCAAATACCGAAGCAGCTGAAGACGATTCATATTACCTCAGCTACAATATTGATGATATCTGCATAAGATTCATCTTTGATGATGATAAAAAAGTTGAGCACATGAGGATCATAAATCAAGACGAGCTGCTTAAATATATAAAATCAAGAACCTAAAACAATCTTACTTCATATAAAGATTTTATATATAAAAAAAGAGCATTACATGTGAAATATAAATAAATGCAACCGCCAATTTAATAGTGTTTGAAGTTATTGGAGAATTCAGCGAATGGATTTTATAAAAGAGAGAAAAGTTTTACTCCATTTTACTATCTTCTGCAATAGTTCCGACACTTAAGGCTTGTTGACGATTACATTTCAAAAAATACGTAAAAAAGTTAGCGCTTTACCCCAAAAATTTTTCATGCCTACAAAAAAATGATATTACTCATAACAACCAAATAAGACACCTATGTTCATTGTTTGCCGGCATGGCAACATGTAATGCCATTACATAGATCAAGGGACTAAAGAGGTCATGCTCTTTAGTCCCTTTCTAATTCTATTGATATTCACATGATTTTTTGATCAAATCTCTTAATCAAATTTGAGCAATGTCTTCAAGACTCTCTTGGCACTGATCCGAATGTTTTCTTCATTCACGGCACCAAGCTCAAGTGCTTCTTTTACCCTCTCAGGGAATCCTGTTGCCATCTTAAGATCATTACCTGCATTGATTTCTTTATAGTGCTCTCCTCTTGTCCACCAGTCAGACATTACAAGTCCGGTATATCCCCACTCTTCGCGAAGAATTCCTGTTATGAGATCTCTGCACTCGGATGCTCTTTCGCCGTTAACTACATTGTATGAAGACATGATAGTATACGGCTCTTCCTCTTTTACGATCATCTCAAAAGGCTTTAAATAAATCTCTCTGAGCGCTCTCTCTGATACTCTTGAATCGCAGTGCTTTCTGTTGATTTCTTTGTTATTACATGCAAAATGCTTTACGCAAGCACCGACTTTGTTCTTCTGGATTCCGCGAACCATAGCCGCTGCCATCTTACCTGTAAGATAAGGATCTTCCGAATAGTATTCGAAATTTCTTCCGCACATGGGATTTCTGTGTATATTAATCGCAGGTGTAAGCCATACGCAAAGGTTATTCTCTTTAAGTTCCTCTCCGCCTGCTCTTCCTACTTCTTCCGCAATCTCTTTATTCCATGTGCACGCAATAGATGTAGCACAAGGGAATGCTGTAGTCCTGATACCCGTCTCAGGCATGATACGAACACCTGCAGGTCCGTCAGCAGTCATCGCATTCGGGATACCATATTCACCCATGTTACCAAATCCAAATACATTGGCAACACCTGTGTTAGGTTGCCCTCCAAGGAGCTCTATCATATCATTTAGAGAAAGCTGCTCCATAAACTCATCAAGGCTTACTTTGCCCTCAGCAACATCAGATAACATCTTTGCGCCTTCTATCAAAGGCATTGTATAATAATGTCTTTTAAGTCCTTTTTCAGTGGGAGCAAGAGCCTCTTCAGTACCGGGCTCCATCTTCTCTATTACGCTCTCATTCTTATCGGGCTTCTCGCCAAGCGGAAGCTCTTCGTATGTTCCGTCACCCAAAAGTCTCTTTTTAAGCGCAACCGGAACTGCCTTATGGCTGAGTGTACATACAACCTTATCTACAAAATTCTCCCAGAAGAAAGATATTTTTGCCGCATCTCTTACATTGCTTCCAAGATAAAATTCATACTTACCTTTTTCAAGAACATAAGAAGCATCGCTAAACTTTCCGAGATCGTCATAAGATGAAAGGCCATACTCTGTGATCTTAAGATTGATAAGCTGTTCCTCGCCGGGCTGAAGTTCTTTGGTCTTCTCAAAGTCCACGAGGCTCTTTTTAGGTTTCAAAAGTTTGCCTGCAGGAGCGGAAACATAAAGCTGCACTACTTCTTTTCCCGCTACTTTACCTGTATTGGTAACTTTCACATTGAAAATGATAGTATCATCTTTTTTGACAGCTCCCAAAACCTCTATATCAAAGGTTGTATATGAAAGTCCGTATCCGAAAGGATAGATAACCCTGTCGGATGCTCCCTCCATAGTCTCAAAATATCTGTAACCAACATAGATATCTTCTGTGTAGTCCACATAGTCAAAAGAGTCATGATACCCTTTTGTCGACGGATAATCCTCAAGAGTTCCCGCAAAAGTATCTGCAAGCCTTCCCGAAGGACAAATGTTTCCAAGGATTACATCTGCTGCCGCAAGTCCTCCTTCCATTCCGCCTTGTCCCATATAGACAGCCGCATCAATCCTGTCATTGCCCTCAATCCAGCGGCAGTCCATAACACCACCAATATTAAGAACAACAATAACCTTTTCAAAGATATCACATGCGTTCTGGATCAATTCTTTTTCTTCGAATGATAGATAAAAATCTCCATCCGGGAAGATAACTTTCGATAAAGTCGTCATCTTAACGCCGGCAGGCCAGGGATTAAACGATTCAATATCTCCGTCTATATCACTTCTGTCCCATCCTTCGCCTGAAAATCTGTTAATAACGACAATAGCAGTTTCTGAGAATCTTGTCGCATTCTTAAGAATAACTGAAGGAACCGTAGGCTCCTTGGTCATTCCGGGAACGCATCCCCTCTTATACTGCTTATCAAGCTCTTCCTTGTAATACTCAATAATAGGCTCGTAGACCTTTACCCCGCGAAGTTTAAGTCCATCATACAATGATCTTGTATATTCGCAGTATACGTCTCCGGATCCTCCTCCACCTTTTACATACTCATATGATGCTTTTCCGAGTAAAGATACCTTCTCAACGTTTTTTAGAGGCAACAGCCCATTGTTCTTTAAAAGAACAACACTTTCATCCGCAGCTCTTTTGGAAATACTGATATGTTCCTCGCTTCCCGTAACAGGCACTTTTCCGTTAAGCGGAAGTGCCGGCTGATATAAAAGTCTTGCCCATTTTTGCATTTTTTAAGAATCCCTCCGTGAATTATTTACCTAAAATTTCCATCAACTTGTCCGCAACAAGTTCTGCGACAGCAAGCTTATATTCATATCTTGAATGTTTAGGCGGTATATTGGCATGATAGCTCTTGTTTCCGTATTTGGATGCAATGGCGAAATAAACCTCTCCGGGAACACTGTCATCATTTGCCGGATCAGGATTACCCATTGTTCCGGTTACTCCTACGGATACATCGGCTTCATAAATAGCTCCTGCTGAAAACGCCATATCTTCCGCGGTTTCATAGGAGTATACTCCATATTTATCGATAGTCTCCTTCGGTACTCCATGAAGGATCTTGGCCTCATTACTGTAAGTAATATAAGACCCTTTCATAACAGCAGAAGCTCCCTCGGTATCTGATATAAACGAAGCTATCAGACCCGATGTGCAGCTTTCCATTGCTGTAAATGACAAATTTCTCTTTATAAGAGTTTCTGTAATTTTTCTATATTTTGCCCTGACAGTATCTTCAGCTCTTACAATTACTTTACCATCATTCATTGCAGGAGCTGTATCCTTGGGCTCTTCAGGTGTTGTATCTTTCATCTTTGAAGTCACCGTCTCTTTCAACTTTGTAACAGCAGCATCTTTGGATTTTGATGCCGGACTCTCTTTAGGCTTTGAAACCACCGCTTCTTTTGCCCTTGAAACTACTTTTTCTCTCGGCCTTGCTTCCACCGCTTCTTTTGCCCTTGAGGTTGCGCGCTCTCTGGGCCTTGCCTCCGGCTCATCTTTACGTCTGGATGACCTTGCAGTCTTGGATCTTGAGCTCATCATATCATCGTCTTCGTCATGATCGATATCATCATCCATATCTTCTTCATCACGAGCAAGCTTACGTCTTGACGATCTGGTAACCTTGGACCTCGGACTTACAGGCTCGTCATCATCATGATCGATATCATCGTCCATATCCATATCCTCTTCGTCACGGCTAAGCTTACGCCTTGACGCTCTGGTAACCTTGGACCTCGGACTTACAGGCTCGTCATCATCATGATCATTATCATCGTCCATATCATCTTCGTCGCGACTTAGCTTGCGCCTTGACGATCTGGTAACCTTGGATCTTGGACTTACAGGCTCGTCATCATCATGATCGATATCATCATCCATATCATCTTCGTCGCGACTTAGCTTACGCCTTGACGATCTGGCAACCTTGGATCTGGGGCTTACAGGCTCATCGTCATCATGATCGTCATCATCATCCATATCTTCTTCATCACCAAGATTTAGCTTGCGCTTTATCGCTCTGGTTATCCTTGATCTGGTGCTTATAGGCTCATCGTCTTCGTGATCGTCATCATCATCCATATCTTCTTCGTCGCGGCTAAGCTTACGCCTTGATGCTCTGGTAACCTTGGTTCTTGAGCTTACAGGCTCATCATCATGATCGATATCATCCATATCTTCTTCGTCACGAGAAAGCTTACGCCTTGATGCTCTGGTAACCTTGCTTCTTGAGCTTACAGGCTCGTCATCATGATCGATATCATCCATATCTTCTTCGTCATGAGAAAGCTTACGCCTTGACGCTCTGGTAACCTTGGTTCTTGATGAACTCATATCGTCATCGCGGTCGATATCATTATCAAAATCATCCTTGATATCATTTTCCCTTTCGCTCTTAAGCTTGGGAATTCTTACTTCATCACCGCAATGCACATACTGGATCCTGTTCTTCATAAGCTTTTTAAGCTCTTCAAACGGTTCAACTCCCGTACAGTGACATGTGTAAAAAACAGTCCTGAACTTCACAAGGTCTTTGGCAATATCCCGAAGCTCCATAATGTCTTCATTGGAATATCCCCCATCCCTTTGTGTATGGAAACCGCTTATTACAGCTGTAGGGTCACTCTTGAAAATAGACAGATACTTATCCATTATATTCTGAATATCGTGATGTGCACAGCCCGAAAATAATATTTTTTTGCCCTCGCAGGAAACAACAAGGCACTGTTCATGCCTAAAGTCATCTTCTACAAGCTCTCCGCCGTCTTTTATAAAAAGAGTACTGTTCGTCTGCGGATTCTCATATCTATCACCAATATCGGAAAAAATAGTTAATTCATCGTCAATTTTGGTTACTCCGTCCTCAAGAATCTCCAATTGAGGAAGATCTTTTACCTTCCTGCTAAGACCGATATATCTGGGTCTTCGTCCACGCGATGTTGAATAGAACTTCTGAAAAGCATGCTCATTTATATATATGGTTGCGGTATCATTTAAATCCGCAAATGAAAGGATTCCGCCACCGTGATCGTAATGTCCGTGCGTGATCACAACAGTATCCACCTCGCTCAAGTCTATACCAAGTTGATTGGCATTCTCTACAAGGAGTCCGGATGCTCCGGTATCCACGAGAATCTTATGTTTCTTAGTCTCTACGTAGAAGCACAGTCCATGCTCCGGTATGCAGTCATTCTTACCTGCAGTGTTTTCTATAATATTAATAATACGCATACACATTTCTCCTTAACTGCATATTATTGTATCATAAAGATTGATTTAGTGCTTCATTCCGCACATAATTTATACTTCAGCACCATAAATATGTGCGATTTTCCACAAAAATAAATTACTCGAACCCACGTAAAGCTCCTATTTATCGGCATTTTGACTATATTACATATTGTAAATTTTTTATTAATTGTGACTTAATTTGTGTTTTCCAAAATATCCTGTTTTCCCTTTGTTTATTCTGTATTTTTCGATTGTTTCCGACATTTTGTTAACTTCCGGATAAGATATCTGATTTGCTGTTTATATCGCGCCTGTTGTCACGTTTCCCTTTATTAATCCGATTATATCTGATATTCACACAAACAGTAAAGCCTAAGTGTGGTGTCTTGCTGACTTTTGATCAATTGCGAAGTGCAATAATTCATGTACGAGTCGGAGGGTTGAGTCAATGCGGGCTTCGACAATTGACGCCAAAGAAATTAGTCTTACACACACCTATTAGTATAGTAGCTGCCTTTGGAGCTATCTCTTTATCTTTGAGGATATAGCTTTGTAATCACACTAAGCTCTTTTGACCTTCCCCTACGTTACTCAGATTCAATTACATACTTTATACCCGTAAAATCCACCTCACATTCGCTTGCTTCTACGTGTATAGATTGATTTCCGGAATTCTATACCCGTAAGAATACTCCTAAATGCACTTGCTTCTACGTGTACAGATTGATTTCCGGAATTCTATGCCCGTAAGGCTACTCCTAAATCCACTTGCTTCTACGTGTATAGATTGATTCCGAGATTCTATGCCCGTAAGAATACTCCTGAATTGACTTGCTTCTACGTGTACAGATTGATTTCCGGGATTCTATACCCGTAAGAATACTCCTAAATTGCACTTGCTTCTACGTGTACAGATTGATTTCCGGGATTCTATGCCCGTAAGGCTACTCCTAAATCCACTTGCTTCTACGTGTACAGATTGATTTCTGAGATTCTATGCCCGTAAGGCTACTCCCAAATGCACTTTCTTCTACGTGTACAGACTGATTTCCGGGATTCTATGCCCGTAAGGCTACTCCCAAATGCACTTTCTTCTACGTGTATAGATTGATTCCGAGATTCTATACCCGTAAGAATACTCCTGAATTCACTTGCTTCTACGTGTACAGATTGATTTCCAGGATTCTATGCCCGTATGGCTACTCCCAAATCCACTTCCCCCTACGTGTACAGATTGATTTCTGAGATTTGATGTCCGTAGTCCCCTACATTCGCTCACTTATACGAGGCTCATGCAAGAGCCGAATACATTGAAACACAAGGTCGCGTAGACTTCACCGTATGGCTGTAAGGCGGATTTTCGCAGTATTTACAGATGTTGCAATATTCAAGAGCATAAAAAGGCATCTTTATTCATTCTGCTCTCGTTCCAACTGTCTGAGCCCATTTATGGGCGAGTTTTGGAGCAAAGAATGAAAAACTCTGTTTTTTAATGCCTTGAATATCAACATCTGTAACTGCAAGAAAATCCGCCTTACAGCCATACGATGAAGTATCCGAACTTTTCATCTATGTATTTGACACGCATGTGTTATTAGTGTATATATATCACATAAACAGTTTCATCGTAATAAGTAACGCTAACTGTATTTTTAGCGAGGAATCAATATGAAAATATCGCAGAATTCAGGAGTGCCTATCTATCAGCAGATTGCTGACTACTTCCGCGGAGAGATACTTGAAGAACGTATCGGTCAGGAGGAATATCTCCCATCGATACGAGGTCTTGCCAAGGAGCTTAAGATCAGCGTCATCACAACCATCAAGGCGTATGAACAGCTCGAAAGCGAAGGTCTTGTGACAGCAGTTCAGGGAAAGGGATATTACGTGAATGCCCAGGACACTGAAATGCTAAAAGAACAGCACATTCGCAAGGTCGAGGACGCACTTCTTGACGCCATCAAATTTGCAAAGATTGCGAAAATGTCAGACAGCGAGCTGGTGAACACTCTAAAGACATTACAAAAATTGGATAATTAACAACAACGGAGGCATTAAGCTATGAAAGCAGAATCAGTCATCTCATGTAAGAACATCCAGAAAAAATACGGTAATTTCGAGCTTAATATTGACAGTATCGATTTCCCAAAAGGATTCGCAACAGCGCTTATCGGCGAAAACGGCGCGGGTAAGACAACTTTGCTTGAAATGATTGCCGGCATAAAGCAGATCCATAACGGCGATATCACTTACTTTGGAAATTATACGGAAAAAGACAGAGAAAACAATCCTTACGTTAAAGAGCACATCGGCTATACCGGCACCGACAAACACTATTTTCTCCCTCACTGGACTCTCAAACAGACAAAAGAAATCCAGTCCGTTTTATTCGATAATTTTGACGGAGAAAAATACGACCGGATTTTGGATGAACTTGCGGTAACGAACGATTCGTCTTCTGATAAGGCAAAAAAGGTAAGCGATCTCTCAGACGGAAATCGCATCAAACTCATGCTCGCAGGCGTTCTTGCAAGAGATACCAAGCTCCTTCTAATGGACGAACCCGCTTCTCCTCTCGATCCGCTTATGAGAGAAAAACTGTGTTCAATGCTGCGTGAATATATCGCATCTTCAGAGGACAATGATAAATCGGTCATCTTCTCCACTCACAACATCTCTGACATGGAGAACGTGACAGACTATGCAATCATAATAGAAAACGGAACCGTTGTCGAACAGGGCTTCGTCGAAGAACTCAAAGAAAAATATGTCTATGTACGCGGCGAAAAAAAAGACGAAGATGCTGCAAAACATATCCTTTATGATTTAACTTCAAATGCCTACGGTTTTGAAGGCCTCTGCCTCAGCGAAAACATTGATAAGCTTGCAGGAATGGATATAGAGACAACCATCCCCACTCTTTCGCAGCTTTCCGTCGGCATAATGCGCGCATATACAAAGCTTAAGTCACATTGCTGATCGGAGGAAGACATAAATGAAACATTTATCAAGAATGATAACCGCGCATAACTGCTTTTGTAGTTTTCTTTGTAACCTTGTGTCACTTGTCTTGATGCCTGCTTTTCTTATTCCGATTAATGTAATAGTAATGCGTTCTAACTGTTATATTAGCTTAGTTGTTACAATGACAATTCTTGCGTATTACACCATATTCCTTGATTATTATTCATTTAACGGGATTACCTCAAAAGATTTTTTCCTCGGTATGATAAAAAACTCGCCATATACCGCCAGATACCTGAAATACGCTGTACTCGCAGATCAGATAAGGAGATTTATACAGATAGTCATTCCTCCGATCATAAGCGTACTCATAGCAGCTTCAGCTCATATCAAAGGAATAGACATAAAATTCCTGGTATTTACATTAACTATGATATTTTTAAATTACAGCGGTACAACATGCTTACTTACTATTATGAGAAACATCCTAACAGATATAACATATGCTCTCATATCAATCCCTATTGCCTCAATACTTGGTGTGCTTAACGCATGTATGATGTTTTTGTTTATACATAGTTCAATACATATACCATTTATAATATGGCTTCTGATAACTTTTATTTTATCTGTAATGATCAGCATTTATGTATTTCGCTATACTACAGGTCGTTGCCTGGCAAACATCCAAGGAGATTTGACATGAAAAAAGATATTAAACTAATGATAAGTATTATAAAAGCCGCCCCACAGATGAAGCAAAAAATAATAAGCTCAGTTTTGTTCTTATTTCTGGGAATACTCTGCGAAATTTTTACAGTATCCTTTAATATTGCAGGAGGATTGATAATCATCGATGCAGCAATCATCTATTATCAATGCACAATGCTTGTATGTGGATCCAATCTTGTACAATCGTCAGCAACAGCAAAGAAGCTCCAGACTACGTATCCATTTTTTATACAAATTCCGGCATACTTTATTATTTTTATGATACTGTCCCTTTACAGAGCTTATCTTTCCGGCAAGCCCATGGGTGATATACCTCAGCCTCAAAACTATGCCATACAGTGTGAACACATTTTGCTAATAAGTTTATTATTTTTTGCCACCATGATAGTCGAAATTATCATCCAAAAATTTTTTGTACTCGGATTTATAGCCTTACTGTGTACAGCTCTTCCACTCATATTGTATGCAAACTCAAATGCCCTTCTGTCAAACTACTTTTACAGTATCACACTGACAAATGCCATCATTACAGGTATTTTCATAATAATAGCAGGCTCACTGCTCTCAGTCCTCACAGCAAACCTACTATATAAACATCCTATGTCTGCATACGTCATGAAGGCAAACAACAAAGTTTAAAATATATAGGCTCTTCCTGGGATTCAATGTCCATAGAACCACTCCTACATTCGCCTATTACTACAAAGCCTGTGCAAGAACCTAATTCATCGAAATGCAAGGTCGCGTAGACTTCACCGCATGGCTGTAAGGCGGATTTTCGCAGTATTTACAGATGTTGCAATATTCAAGAGCATAAAAAGGCATCTTAATTCATTCTGCTCTCGCTCCAACTGTCTGAGCCCATTTATGGGCGAGTTTTGGAGCGAAGAATGAATTAAGATGCCTTTTTGTGCCTTGAATATCAACATCTGTAACTACAAGAAAATCCGCCTTACAGCCATACGGTGACCTTCACGACCTTCATTCCCTCAATTTATCGCAGGCATTACCTTAAGTGCCCCTTTAACCTGTGTTATCTTTGCAGCAGTTGCATTTGCAACCGTGAGAATGGTTGTTATATCCTCTGCTGAAAGATCAAGCCCCCGCTCCAGGATAAAGTGAAGAACACAACCCATGAAAGTATCTCCGGCGCCTGTGGCATCAACTACAGATTGCATCTTAACTCCGGGTACTTTTATAATCTCATCACCCACACAGCCCATGCTTCCGTCAGGTCCGAGTGTCACAAAAACCTGCTTCGCGGATGATTCCTCTTTTATCTTTTTGTAGCCCTCTTCCATGTCGGATAAGCCCGTCATAAACTCAACTTCATTGTCTGAAATCTTCAAAATGTCGCAGTGCTTCATCCCCCAGCTTATGGCCTCTTTTGCATCGTCCATATTATCCCAGAGAGATTCCCTGAGATTCGGGTCAAAAGAAATGAGAAGTCCCTTTTCTTTTGCGAATTCCACTGCCTTTATCGTAGCTTCTTTTGCACACTCGGAAGTCATTGAGAGCGTACCGAAATGCAATATTCTTGAAGATGCGATAAGATCAAAATCAACATCGTCTTTATTAAGCATCATATCCGCACCGGGATTTCTATAGAAGCTAAAATCCCTGTCGCCGTTAGGAAGCTTTTTTACAAAAGCAAGTGTTGTCCGGACATTCTTGTCAAATACCATACCCCTTCCGTCAATACCTATCACATCGATTATTCCGGCAAGCATATGTCCGAACATGTCATCACCGACTTTACCGATAAATGCTGTTTTATGGCCATTCTTGGCAAGTAGCGACAGAACATTACAAGGAGCCCCTCCGGGACATGCTTCAAAAGTATCATTTCCCTGCGAAGACTTATCTCCCGATGTCATATCAATTAAAATCTCGCCAATGGCTGTAATATCATATTTGTTAATCACCATGTACTCTCCCTTTCTATATATGAAACAGGAAGAATGGTGCGCTTTGGTACTACCTTCCCCTCTGAAGACGAAATAACAAGGTCAACCGCCATTTCAGCCATCTCTTTGATTGGCTGGTGAATGGTTGAGATCGGAGGTGTAGTAAGCTGTGAGATCAAGACATCATCAAAACCTATAAGCTTGATATCTTCAGGAACTCTTTTCCCAAGCTTTCTGCACACCTGAAGAACCTGCGCCGCGATCAGATCCGAACTTGCAAAGATTCCGTCAATCTCTTTGTCCTGTTCCAGCTCGCCAATCAAAAGAGAATGATAATCCAAGCTGTTATACTGATTCAGACTCGTCGCAACTTCTTTATAAACCACGCCGCGCTCATCGCAGATCTTGGCAAATCCTTTAAGACGCGCATCGGCAGGCATAATACTCTCTGAAACACCGCTTATGATGAGCAGATGTTTACATCCCGAACCGATAAGTGCCTTGGCCGCAAGCATTCCGCCCTGTTCATTATCACACTCCACCGCAGCTGTTCCTTTTTCAACAAAACGCTCTACAGTTATCAGCGGAATATTGCTGTTTGCAAACTCCAATCCTTTTACGGTTGAAGAAAAAACAATAACACCGGCAACACGGTTACTCGTGCACATATCAAGGTATTCTTTTTCCTTGTGATCTGCCCCTTTGGAATTGGCAAGTAAGATCTTGTACCCTCTCTTACTTGCGGCATTCTCGATATTACTGATCATCTCTGAAAAATACGGATGCCTGATATGCGGCATGATAACCCCGATTGTATTGGTCGACTTTTTGGACAGAGATCTGGCTACTTCATTGGGCTGATAATTAAGCTCTTCCATAGCAGCATATACCTTTGATCTCGTCTTATCGGAGATATATCCTCTATTATTCAAAACCCTTGATACAGTTGTGACCGTCAGCCCGCAACGAGCTGCCACATCTTTTAAAGTAGCCATATTTCCTCCGGTGCCGTTCTCTATTTATGAATGCTCAATAGTGAACTCTTTTGTTCTTAAATTAGCTCTTAATCTTGCAAAGTCATCTCCATTTTTCCTAAGGATAACAAGCTCATCATCACCGCAATCTTCAAGAATAAACTCTCCGTCAAACGCAGGATGCTCGTTTCTGAACTTCATAAGATCTATAAGCTTTTTAACAACGGGTCTTTCAACTTCTTTTTCTATCTCATCAAGTTTATAATAATGACGATTTATATTTCTGCCAACCTTTGTCTCCTCAAGGAATTTAAGATCGTTCTTTCCTGCAAGAAGTCCCACATAATATACCTGCGGTATGCCGGGAGCAAAAAACTGTATAGCCCTTGCCAGAAGGTATGCATCATCATCATCACCGAGTGCGGAATAGTAACTGCAATTAACCTGATAGATATCAAGATTATTGTAAGCCGCTGTATTGTAAATCTTTTTTACATTAGCTCCGTATTTGAAGATGTCCTCTTTCGTTCTCTCGATCTCTTCATCCGGAAGTAGATCTTTTACATCAACAACTCCTATTCCGTCGTGAGTATCAAGAGTAGTAAACTGCTTTCTGGGGCAAATACTGAGCCAATTCTTCAAATATGTAGACTTCCCATAGTATAACGCATTTATAAGTAGCATTGGAAGTGCAAAATCATACACATAATAGTCATGACTTGCTATCTTTTGCTGCATTGTATAGTGCTCATGTATCTCCGGCAGAAGTGTAACTCCGTATGGTTCTACAATTTTCTGACACTCGTCCATAAGCTCCCATACTTCAGGTTCTATAAAGAAACAAGAACTTCCGGCTTTCTTTGTTGCATAAGCAAAAGCATCAAGTCTGATAAGTGAAAGACCGTGCTTACAAAGAGTCAAAAGATTGTCCTTGATAAACTCTTTTGCCGTGTCCGACTTGCAGTTGATATCAATCTGCTGCTCATCAAATGTGCACCATACCTTCTCTGAAGTGCCGTCAGCAAAAACTGCGTCAACATAAGGAGCTCTGGGCTTTCTCTTATAGATAGCATCTACTTCTTCCTCAGTAGGCTCTCCATTCTCCCAGAAATCTTTGTAACGAATGAACAGATCCCTGTACTTCGAATCATCTTTTTTCTGAAGAAAATCTTTATAATACTCACTCTGTGCCGATATGTGATTGATCATATAATCGGCCATAAGATAATATTTGTCAGATAATCCTTCTATGTCATCCCAATCTCCGAATGCCTTATCTACAACTTGATAGTCCATCGGAGCAAATCCTCTGTCTCCCGAAGATGGGAAAAAAGGAAGTATATGTATCCCTCCAACTGCATCCTTAAAGTACTTATCAACTACAAATGCCAGATCTTTGAGATTATCACCCATGCTGTCTGCGTATGTGATCAACATACATTTATTTTCAAGCTTTCTCATAGAACAAACCTTTCATCAAAATATCAAATTTATTTAACAGCGCCTGCTGTAATTCCTTCAACAATATATCTCTGAAGGAAAAGATATAGCAGTAAAATAGGAAGCATTGCAAGCAAAAGTGCAGCCATGATCAGACCTGTGTCTGTTGAATATGTGCCGTAGAATACTTTTGTTGCGATCGGAATGGTATAAAGATCTTTTCTTCCAAGTACAAGACTGGGCAAAAGATAATCATTCCAAAATGCCATTGCATCGATAATTGCTACAGTTGCAATTGTAGGCTTCAAAATAGGAAATACGATCTTGCTAAAAATCTGCCACTTACTGCATCCGTCAATCGTAGCCGCCTCTTCCAGTGAACATGGCACATTGGTATGAATACTTCCATGGAACATGAATGTTGCCATTGAAAGCGAGAAACCGATATGCATGAATATCAATGTGATCCTGTGATTAAGGATACCGAGTATTCCGCCGTACAAAGAAACAAGCGGGATCATAAGAACCTGGAAAGGAATTACCATTGATGCGATCATAAGTACAAACAAGATCTTGTTTGCCTTCCAGTTATTTCTCACTATAAGATATGCCGTCATCGAAGAAAGTGCGATAGTTCCGATTGTTGAGCATGTTGTTATTATAAGTGAGTTTGCAAAAGAGCTAAAGAATTTCATTTTGGCTATAGCTTTGGGGAAATTCTCCATTGTGAATCCGTGCTTTCCTATAAGAGCAAGCGGATTGCCCGTGATATCCGATTTTACCTTAAATACATTTATTATTACCATTATGAAAGGGAATATAAATGCCACAAACAAAAGTGACAGTACAATGATCATAAGGGCATGTCTTATTATTTTAATTCTTTTTGCCTTCTGGTTTTCCATTATGCCTGCACCTCCCCTTTCTTACCTACATAAACCTGAATTCCGCCGATGATCGCACAGATCACGAACAGGATAAGAGCTTCAGCCTGACCTGTACCGTAGTTCTTGTTTACGAAAGCCTGATTGTACACGTGCATTGCTGCAAGTGCGGAACTTCCGTAAGGATCACCGTTTGTCAACGAGAGGTTGACATCATATACCATGAAACATCTTGTAATTGTAAGGAAAAGACACTGTACAAAAGATGCAGTCATAAGTGGAATTGATATGTGAATGATAGACTGTGAACCTGTACAGCCATCAATTTTAGCCGCTTCAATAACATCTTCCGATACGCTCATGAATCCGGCAACATAGATAAGCATCATATAACCGGCATATTGCCATACCGAAACTATAATAAGTGCTGCAATCGCACCATTTTCTGTGGCAAGGAGAGACTTTACTTTTCCATCAGCTATTAAGCCCATAAGCTCAACCAATGCCTTATTAAATACAAACTTCCAAACGTATCCAAGTACGATACCACCGATAAGATTAGGAACAAAGAATCCTGCTCTGAAGAAATTCTGTCCTTTGATTCCACTCGTAACCATATATGCAATAATGAATGCCACGGTATTTACGAGTATTACAGCTATTGCTGAATAAAGAAATGTGCGGCCGAGAGATTCCCAATATCCCATATCCGCAAAAGCATTAATATAATTTTCGAAGCCTACAAAAGGCTTATTCCTGGATACACCATCCCAGCTTGTAAAAGTAAGATAAAGACCATAAATAAAAGGTACAATAACAACACTTCCAAAGATCAATGTTGTTAATCCCGCAAATATCATATAATACTTTAACTTATAGCCCAGTGTATTTGTTTTCATATGTATAACCTTTCAAGATGATAGGGCCTCAAATCTTAAATTCAAGGCCCTATAAAATTTATCAGCGCACTTAATTACATTAGTGTGCAATACCTTTTGCTGTCTTGAAGTATTCAACTACAGAATCTGCCAATTCTGTTCTGTCCATTGCTTCATCAAGATACTTCTGCATGATTTCCTGACCAACTACTGTCATGTGATCATCAGGAAGATAATTATATGTAGGAATAAGATTTCCTGCGTCTGCATATGTCTTAACAGAAAGTGAAAGCGGATCAAGTGCTGTTGCCTCGATGTTATCGAATGCAGGAACAAGTGCACACTTCTCTGTAAGGAATGCATTTCCGTCCTTGTCATTTACGATCCAGTTAAGGAAATCAAGTGCAGCCTGTCTCTCTGCATCTGAAGTATCAGCTGAGCTGTCAACAAAGAAATACTTTGTAGCACCACCTACAATCTTGAAGTTTGTGCCATCTGTAGTATTCTGAGGTACAGGCATGATTCCAAGCTTCTCTGTGTAATCGTACTGGTTGATTACTGACCAATCCCAGTTACCGCCAAACATAAATGCAATCTCGCCCTCAGCAAGCTTCATAGATGTTTCTTCACGATCTGCGTTTGAAGCTGAACCCTTAGCGTAGTTGTACTTAATAAGTGTATCGAATGTATCCATCATTGAATTGTATTTTTCATTTTCTGAAAGATTACATGAACCTTCAAGAAGGCTGTTTACAAATGCTTCAGGATCCTGCTGCTCTTCATAAACCATAGGGAACCAGTGTGCACCGAGTGACCAGTACTCAGAAAGGATTCCAACAGGCTTTTCCATTCCGCCCTGTACAAGCTTATCAAGGAGTTTCTGGAAATCTTCCAACTTTGCAACAGATGAAGGATCGAACTCTTCTCCTGTGATCTTCTCAATTGCATCTGCGTTATAAATAATACCTCTTGCTTCAACGCATACAGGGAATCCTGCGAGCTTACCGGCTGCTTTAATTCCGAGTGATGTATGACCTGCCCAATCCTGATCTGATAAATCGTAAGCATAATCATTTGCAATTGCGTAAATATCTTTAGGATCTACCATTGTAAGTGTGTAAGGATCGTGTGATGCATACTTTGTAGCAATCTGTGAAGCAACTGTTGTATCTGTATCAGCGTTATATACCTCAACATGTACGCCATGCTTTTCTTCATATTACTGAGCCATCTCCTCAAACTGTGTCTGAATCTCAGTCTTTGAATTCAAGATCGAAATGGATACCCCCGCACCATCTGAATCCTTCATGTCGGAACTCTGTACCGCTACATCGGTACTGTTCTGTGTACTACATGCAACCATTGACAATGCCATTGCTGCACCAACTACTAATGAAACTAATTTCCTTCTCATCTAAATTTACCCCTCCTTCTAAAAGGTCTTTGTTTGTTGTAAATGGATATTACCACGTAACGTATATTTATGTCAATCGGTTGACATATAAATATTTGATAAAAATATCCATTTTGTGAATTAATCATGATGGATTATTGTGCGTTTTGTATAATATGCACATAGAATTTGGGGTGTTTGGTTTAGCTTGTATGTCATACGGTTGACATGTATGTGATCACAAATCCACTTACCATCTGGGGTTGTACATGCCCCTGTTCTGTTAAGGCGCTTGCGGCAAGGGATTATATAGAATCAAACATTCGCTGCGACTTTATGCAAGCCACAGCGAATGCTTTTTTTTCAATACCAGATAAGTTCGTTTACTCTCTTTTGGACAGCATAGTAATCATATCCGGCTTCGGTCAGGCGTCTTTTTCTCTCTTCCCCGTTACCCCACTTGCCGTTGATGACTTCCATTGCCACTTCATCAATTGATTTCTTTTCATAGCTGTCTGCAACTATATGATCCAAAATAGTGCAATAAGCCTCTTCTTCAAGCCAGATCCAACCTATTCCGTTCTTCAATCTTCCCCAGCCGTTACGTACTTCAACAATCGTGAAAGTTCCTCTTCCGGTCTGGCCCTTAATATTGTCGCCAAAGTTAGGATAAGCACGAATATTGAGGTTATCAATAAGAACTTTTACAGAAAAAGGTGTGGGTGGATAGTTATCGTTCGCATTACTCACTTCTTTGTCCATAAGTTCTTTAACAGCTCTCCTAAAGCTATTCATGGTATATCCGGTACTAAGCTGTGTCCATAAATGCTCGGGGTCACTGTGGTTAGATGCAATTCCTCTGCTGTGTCCCTCATTATGAGAAACAATCACTCCGTCTTCCATCGGATCCAATCCGTATTCTTTGCACAGCATGGCAAAAAGCTCAACCGCAGCATTATACGTCCTTTCTACCTGAATAACCGCGCCATCACGATCAGAGCAGGTAAACTGCGCGCCACTTACATACTTAAGGCTTGCCGGCTCGCACATTTCTATTCCGATGTGGGTATTATTGGCACTTCCACCTGCGTGCCATCCTCTGTGATCCCAGGGAAGTGTCTGGTAAATTGTTCCGTCATTGGCATCAATGAAGGCATGGACACACGAATTATCATGCGCTGCAGTATTCCAGCTTCTAACAAATACCATTGCGTTTGGCTGCGCAACGCCGACCGAATGAAGCATAAGCCCCTTTACGGTTATCTTGCGGCCTTCTTTGTAACAAGGGTTCTCAGTCAATATACTTTCTACTAAATTCATATTTTTTCTCCTTTTCTCTCTTTTCTACTAAATTCTGAATAGCCAGATCAGTATCTTCTAAGTTCAGGAATGTTGGCAATGCTCATTAACAGGGAAAGTATTCCTGCCAATGACGCTGCACTCGCAACCATCACCCAATCAACATCCCCAAGAACTTCTGACGTTCCAATCATGGCAATAGCAGTCTGCGCCACAGTCTTAACAGCTCTAATGCCTGCCGTCTTAATCCAGTTCTTCATAAGCATTCTCCTTTCCTGTTTGTGTCTTTGTTTTCCTTTCATAGAACAAAAGTTAATTCTTACCGTTTTAGTTTATACATTTGGTAAGTTGCCGGGTAAAAAAAATTGCTTTGATATTGTGCACATATCAAATCTGTCGCTTAAGCTTGATTTAATTGTATATTACATTTGGTAAGTTGTCAACACTTTTTCTTACCATTTGTTTTATTCTTTTAAAAACAGCTCTTCGCGCGTTCCCTGCCAGCTTCTGCGGATTTTTAGCATCTATTCGCAAATAATAAATCAAACGGCGGATTACCAAAAATATATTTATTTGACACTTTTGGTAAAGCGCTTTATACTTTTGGTAAGTATGATCAGATTATTATCAATCATAAAATAAAAATCAGAAACGAGGAAATCCTATGAAAAACACATTAGGCGGAAGAATTGCTGAATTACTTGCTCAGCTCAATATGACTCAGCGCGAACTTGCCGAGAAAGTCAATGTTACCGAAGTCTCAATGTCTCGATATATAAAAGGTGATCGTGTGCCCAAGGGCCCTGTTATCGCAAATATCGCTACAACACTACACACTACCACTGACTATTTATTAAACGGAGATACTTCTTCCAAAGAAGGAGATTTTGAATCAGAATATTATATGATCCATAGACTTATTGCAAGAAATGCTTCAAAGATGACATCTAAGCAAAGACGCGAACTCATCAATGCTCTTCTTGAATCTGAAGAGTAATATGGATTCTTGAACATGCAGTTCCGGAATCCATCAACCAAGCCAATTTGAATCGACTTCGTCGATGAGGCTTGGTTGACTCTTAAATCACTTTCTCACGAAATAGGGTTTACCTTTTCTCTAAGGGCTATTCCCTCTACTATCCCGTGTAAGTACGCCTCTGCTGCAAGTTTTCCGTCTGCGACGGTTATGGCATCTATTATTTCATTAAAGCGAAACTGCTGCTTGGAACTCAAAAAAACTCGAAACGAGAGAATCATCTCGTTTATTTCACATTGCGCATTCTTATAATCTTCTGTCTGAGTGTAGTTCTGCATTGAATCCTCAAATGCATCCTTGATATATTCCTCAATTTCCACCGTTTTCATACCTCCAAAGTAAGAACAAATATTGAGCGGATCAGTTTGTAAAAGAGTTAAAGTAAATAAAAAATCAAATAAAAAAATCCAAGGCAGCGAACCTTACAGAATAAAAATTTATTCTGCGTAAAAAGTCGATATACTACTTAAATGAAAAAGTAAATTCCAGTTGCTAATAAATGCCTCAAAATGCGGATTTAAATTCCGTTTTTGCACCTTAACAATTTCATATTTTTGCCATATAATGAGCCCATAAGCACCCAGTTTGATAGTTTTTTGCATGCTAATGGGGCACCTGGAAAATAGTGTGCGAGACTAAATTCCACATGCCTTGTGTGTAAGACTAAATTCTGGTGCAGTGAAATCTGCCTGTGCTTAAACTATTTTATTTCAACAGGGCTGGACACAGCATTACATCATCTGGGGCTATATGTTCTAGGCCCAATGCTTTATGAATCGAATTGTCCAGGAGTAAAAGAGATAGTTCATATGGGCTGTGCCCATTGAGGCTGTCTCTTTTTTCGCTATTTATGTGATTCATCATGCGATGAATTTTATCTTTATCAAGATCAGCAAAAGAGCTTCCCTTGGGTCTGATATAACGTATGTATTCGTGGTTCTTCTCACAAGCACCTTTCTGCCAAAAGCAATAAGGGTCACAGTAGAAAACTATAGTACTTTCTGAGCCGTCACTGAATGTTTCCATCGCTTCGCGGGCAGAAAACTCTGTGCCACCATCAGTCAGTATAACGGGAAACAGCTTTTTGAAAGCTTCCTTTCCAAGGTTGTTTTCTAACCACTTGAATACTTCTAGTACACAGTCTTGATTTTGATGCTCAAGCAAGAACATAAGCATCAGGTTACAGTTACGGAATGTGAAGGTCAGAATAACCTTATTCTCAGTCTTTTGGCCCTCTACGCAGTCCATTTCAACTACGTTTACATCAGGATGCTCCTTGAGATATTTGAGAAAATCTTCATAGTTGTGACCTTTACGATAGGAACGATCTCTTGCACTTGCCTGAGTAGCTTTCTTTCGTTTCTTGTACCTGACAGCACGCCTAAGGTCTCCATTACGGACGTCAAAGACACTATCATTGATATAAGAGTAGAGTGTTCTTCTGGAACACCCAAGCTCTTCTGCATGAGTAGCATATACGTGACCTATTGACTGATGCTTATCCTTTATCAGTGGAACAAGGATGTCATTCATTGCCTGTATGCTCTCCGGAGTCTGGTTTATACCAGACCTGCAGTCAACAAGGACTCTGCGATACTCATCATGTGCATACTTGGACGAATAAAACTTTCTGGGCATAGAACAATGAGTTTTCTTCCCACATCCATTGCACACATATGGTGGCTTCTTGAGCTTGGCACACTCAGCGGTTTCATAACCGGGACATATATCTATGCATCTGAAATCAGGCTTTCTGCATATCTTACAGAGCCTGCCGCATTGATCGTCACACAGACATACTATCTGGCAGTCTTTGCGGTGTATGCATGGTGGATTTGTATATCCGGGATCTGGCCGTTCTTTAACTTGAGCGTGCAAACGTACTTCTTTTGAGACAGTTGAAGGATCTTTCCCGATTATCCTTGCTATCTCAGCAAAGGACTTGTTTTCGGTCAATCCTTTTTCAATCTCTACACGTTGTTCAAATGTTATATGTTTCTGATTGCCTTTATTCATAATAAATCTCCAATCTGCACAGGCAGGCAATCAGCTGCCCGAACATTATATAGAGATCTATATGTGAATATCAATATGGCAAGTATATAT
This sequence comes from Butyrivibrio sp. LB2008, assembly GCF_000621565.1. Classification (GTDB taxonomy): domain Bacteria; phylum Bacillota; class Clostridia; order Lachnospirales; family Lachnospiraceae; genus Butyrivibrio. The sequence continues at coordinate 71 of NZ_JHXZ01000013.1, read as the reverse complement.
GTGTAAGAGTAACTTCCATAACCCTAGAATTTACTCTTGCAAACTGGAATTAAAAATTACATTTAAGTAAG
>NZ_JHXZ01000012.1 GCF_000621565.1 Butyrivibrio sp. LB2008 | reverse complement strand
ATCACATGCATCTGCTGATCTCCATGCCACCTGATGTTGCACCTGTAAAACTCATCAACTCGTTAAAATCACAGCTGTCCAAAGAAGTGAGAAATACATATAGAACACACGTTGAGAAATACCTATGGGGAGATTCACCCTTCTGGAGTGCAAGTTACTTCTGTGCCACTACCGGAAGTGTTTCTCTTGATACTGTCAAGAAATACATTGAAGATCAACGAACAGAGGAACACAAACGCAAATACATTAAGACGGGGAAATACAAAAAGAAAAGCTAGTGCGATTCATCCCACAACCGACTTCATCGGAAGGGGTTTTCTCGCACGATATTTATAATATCAGTTTTCGCATTTCTTTTTGCTCTCGTAATTGATTATTAATATGCTTTAAACTCTTACTCTTCAAAAATCACAGATAATGAATGATCACTATAAAGACACCAATGAAATATGTAACAATCACTAAAAAAGAAATAACTTCAATTATTTTCTTCCTCTTAATGTCTTTACTTGATAATTTTCTCTGAATAACCAGTTTAGGATCTTTTGGGTTAATATATATCACAAAAGTTGATCCGATCAGTTCTTTAATCGAATCGGGATCAATTTTCTTATTTGGAAATGATTCTCCACGAAAAGAATCTACAGATGTAGCTTTATATCGTTTTGATTCATATTCAAACTCAAAAATCGGAAAGTAAGTATAACTTACTCCATACTTTCCATTGGTAGATTTCGTCTTATAGTCAACTAATGTTGCTTTGATTTCTTTGGTGCATACTTTATCTAATCTTAATATCCCAAGTTCCAAGAAAAAAAAGAAAAATGCACCCACAATAATAAACATCATTAAACATTCTTCCATATCAGATACTTCCTAAAAAATAAACCTCCATCTCAATGATTACATTATCACCATTATGAGACAGAGGTTTTTATGTGTAAAGTTGTATTTATGAGATTAACTTACGATAACGCAGTTTCAGCCCCATACTTCCTGAGCTATTTCTTTTACCAGCTTAAGCTTTGCCCACTGCTCTTCTTCCGTGAGCTTGTTGCCAATTTCGCATGAAGCAAAGCCGCACTGCGGACTAAGGCAAAGCCTCTCGAGAGGAACATATTTGGCAGCTTCATGGATTCTTTCAATTACTTTCTGCTTATCTTCAAGAACGGGAGACTTAGTGGTTATAAGTCCCAGCACAACCTTCTTATCTGCTGAAACTTTTGATAACGGAGCAAATCCGCCCGATCTCTCATCATCATACTCAAGGAAAAGCGCATTCACATTTTCTTTTGCAAACACATAATCAGCAACGCTATCATAAGGGCCACTGGTAAAATATGTGGAATGATAATTGCCCCTGCAAATATGCGAAGTAATAACCATATCCTCAGGCTTTCCCGTAAGCGACAGATTATTAACTTCAAGGAGCTGTGCTTTTACTTCCTCGAGGTCTATTCCAAGTGCTTTATATCTCTGCTTTGCAGCATCGCCCACAATCGCGCCCCAAGTGCAATCATCGAACTGAAGATTTCTGCATCCAGCATTATAGAACTGCTTTATGACATCTCTGTAAGCCTCTGCGATATCCTTTATCAGTTCCTCATTTGTAGGATAAAACTTCCTTGTAGTCTCATAATTGGCCGGAACGATAAACTGCTGGAAAGTCTGCGCCGGAGCCGGAATTGTGTACTTTGCAACAGTATTCTCATCCTCGAACTGCTTAAGGAATTTGAAATATTCAACAAAAGGATGAGCCTTCGCCTTTATTTTTCCCACCAGATATGTATCATCAAGAACTGCAAGTTCATTATTAAACTGAACTCCATTGCCTGTTGCTTTATGCTCTACACCTTCGAATCCCCACATAAAATCAAGGTGCCAGAAAGATCTTCTGAACTCTCCATCAGTTATAACATGGAACCCGAGCTCTTTCTGCTTAGCAACAACCTTTGTGATCTCATCATTTACAATCTTATCAAATTCTTCTTTGCCGATTTTTCCCTCTTGATAAGCTGACTTGGCATCCTTAAGTGCCTGCGGTCTTAAAAAACTCCCAACAAAATCATATCGAAATGGTGTCTGCAAATTTCCCATTTTCATAATCCTCCTTGGCCAAAACTATAGTGCAGCGTATCAGTGCACTAGCGCTGTTGCATTGGATTATATACCTACTGATCTTATAGGTATAATATAAAATAGTTTTGGTTATCCATAGATTTTATCTATGATATGCATTGAGGTTATTTTTTAATCTATAATTTCTGTCAGGTCTATTCCCCATCTTTCGCAATCTTTTTTGAACGTCTCATAAGCATAGCGGGCATATTCAAGATGCCTGTCTTTGGTAATCTCTATAGCGCAGTCCAGCTTTCCGTAAACCTCTTCCGCCTCGCGAATGGCCTTCTCAGGTGTCCTTCCTGCAAGGAAAGTATCCGTGCCTATAACATGTATATTTTTACCGGCAAAACGAATCTTATCACCCTTTATATGACCGGTATCCATTGTTATAACATATACATCCTTATATAACAGCATAAGCATAAGATCAATATACATCCTTATATCAACAGGGCTGATTGGTTCATGAAGATAGATGAGTGCTCTTTTCGAACGCTTAAAAATCCTCAATTTTCCATCCACTCTGTCTACGTACTTGCCTATCATCCATTTAATAAGCATCTCGGCAGCTATATAGTGATATATCTTCCCCATGGAAATAGTGGCCGCCAGCGCATAGTTTTTAGAGTTCCATATTTTATCAAAAGTATCTGCACACTCATTTCCTAAGCATTTAACGTCTAGCGTAGACTTATCATAAATAACCACGCCCTTCTCTGTGTGGACAGTCCCTGTCTTATAGTTGTATATCCTTATATCTGCAGCAGAATCCATTTCTGATAACATATTTTTTTCCTCTTTCTTAGTGTACTGTACAACATCCCTGTATTGCCTTATTTCTAACTTACATATTATCTTATATCTGCAACATCAATTGCCTTTATATTATTCTTCTTAAGAAGTTCAGCAAACACGCCTTGTCCGGGAATTATTTTCCCTGTAAAAGAGCCGTCATATATTGTATTTACTCCGCATGACGGGCTTCTTGACTGCAATATCACAAGCTCAACCTGATTCTTGATTACAATATCCAATGCAAGTTCAGCGCCTTTGCGAAATTGCGCATCAACCGATGTGCCGTCTTTATTCTTAACTATACCGCAGTCAATCTCCGCAGGCTCTCGTGGCGTAGATAATCCGCCAAGAACTTCCGGACAAATCGGTATAACCTCGTGTCCCTCAATGTAATTCTTCACTTTCTCACTATAATTATTTCCACCGTTGTATTTGCAATTATCTCCCAGCAAGCATGCGCTCACAGCTATTTTCATTTTTTGTCTTCTCCTACGTGACTCAAATTCAATTCCAAACTTCATACCCGTAAAATCCATCTATCATTTGCTTAGTGCTACGGGTATGAATCAATTTCTGGAATTCTATGCCCGTAAAATCAATCCCATATGCACTTGTTTCTACGTGCACAAATCGTTTCACCGAGATTCTATGCCCGTAAAGTCGTTCACACATTGCACTTATTTCTACGTGGACAAATTGATTTCTGGAATTCTATGCCCGTAACGCCACTCCTACGTTAACGTTCCATCAATGCTTTTTCCTACGCTTCATCACCTGATTTCTCCATCTTCACGATCCAAGATTTTCTTCTCAGCTTTGCCTAAGCCATACGAAAATCATCGCCTTAGGCAAGTTTCTCGTATTTCCATGTTTTCCTCAGTACTTGTCGCGATATTGCTCTTATCGCTTACTCATTCCTGCCGCTTTGCTCTTTCCCTTCAACAGCTTCATAAGCGGTATAGTAGGTCTCTATCCTGTCGAACTTGTAGTAAGCGTCGCCGGTTATGGTTCCGATGCTCTTTGGTTCTACGTAGACGTTACTGTTGCTGCCGGGGATGAGCCAGATGCAGTCTACAAGCTCGTCTCCGTCAAAAAAGAGAACGAAAGCATCCACTTTTACATTCTTGTCGCAGGTATTCTCCGCCGCAAGAAATACCGAATTGCCTTCTATCTTGGAATAGACGGCAACATCGTCAAGTCTGTCCTTCTCATATGGAGTGCGCTTTGTTACAGAAAACTCGTACATTGCAGGTTTCTTGCCTTTTAATTCTTTCTTATCAAACCTTCCTTCAAAAACAAACTTGGCGTCGCTTTGAACAACTTCAACAGTCTTCTCTGAAACTGCAAGTTGAGTACCTGCCTCGTCTCTTGCAATGAACATGCACTCATATCTGCACAACTTCCCTGATTTATTCTGAAGCACCAGTACAGGATTGCTGTTATGATCATCCTCGCGGAAATACTGCGCGATAAGAAGCGTTCCGACAGGAAGTCCGCCGTAAAACTCCATATCATCATCAGATGCCCCAACCTCAGAGCTTGCAGGCTTATGCTTGTAATTATCAACTACATCTTCTATCTTCTCAAATATATCAAGCGAATATTTACTGTCTAGACCACTTTTTTTATCTGTCTTATTTCCGTCCATCGTATTCGCTATGTCTGTATCATTTTTATCCGTCCTATTTATGCCATTTCTGCCTTCATCGTCTATATCAATTTTCTCTGCTCCTTTTATAGCATTTTTCACAGCTCCGTTTTTGCCATTCACCTCTGCTCCGTTCATGCTGCCATTATCTGCTCTAACTTCCCCATTTATACCATTCTCATCTATATCTTCCTGTCCCGCTCCCTTAACTTCCTCCAATTCCTGCACCTGTGCCTCATTCTTCACCATCCACTCCATATTAAGCCCCAGATTCGTGTAATTGTCATAAATTATCTGCGGCAGAAATGAAAGCCCGGCTCTCTTCTCATATGGAAAAGAGAAGCCAAAGCTGTTTATATACATAATAACCGGAAGCAAGACTCCAACCGAAGAGATGGCAAGTGCCCTTGTCGAATTAATCGATTTCTTTTGAAGAAACCATTTTAAGCTGAGCACAAAACCTGCAATTGACGGTATTATCCCCACTGCCGCAAAAGACGTAAGTAGTCCGACAAGCGCCAAAATAATAGCTGCAATCTTCATATAATCTGAGCTCCTATAATTTCCAATTTTTTATAAATGTCAATACTTGTATCTGTTTTTTTTTGAGCTACAATATGTTGTAGGATATGATATATTATATCAAAATTATCTGATTGTATATTATATTCAGTGTGCTATATCGCTAAATTTCGATTAAAGTCACAAGCAATTGGTCTGATTGCCGGCGAAAAAGCGCACTGTCTATGGAGGAGGGTATGATTATGAATAACGCCGCAACTTTGGAGGCTTCTGATTCTCATGTCATTCGCAGCATTCTTCGCTCGATGGTAAACGAACATTGGTCTGTTGCCGAAGCATTGGATGAATATGACATCCCAGGGGATCTTCGTGACTCCTATGAGGCACAGATTGCGGAATATTTTGTAGACTGATTTACTGACCCAAATTTTAAGGCATTAAAAGAGTATGAAAAGGCTCTGATATCAATATCCAACAAAATTAAAGGTCTCTATGATAAAACCAAACTTATCATAGAGACCTTTTTTATTTGATAGGAAATTACTATCAAATAAAAAACGCTCCGCAGGGATGCGCAGCTCGCGGTAAGGAATATATTGCTTACGCAATCCGCTCGCGCGCTAGCATTTCGCGAGCGAAATGCTCTTTTTGTTTGATAGCTTTCAAATAAAAAATGCTCCGCTATGGATGCGACCGATGCGCAGAAGTATTATGCAAGCTAAAGCTTGCACGCATCGGCGCGCAAAGAGTTGCAAAGCAACTCTTTGTTCCGGGCCACATTAATACACTTCCAGCATTTACTTCAGCAGCTCCATTCCGACATCATAGACCTTCCCGTCCACTGCATCCGCAAGCCACTGCGCCATAGTCACTCCATCCTGCGTAAAACTTGCAAACTGCATATCTCTTACGCTTGTATGAACCGTTCCGCCCTGAGTGATAAGCGGAAGCTTCCAGTTGTTTATAAAGATTCCAAAAGACGGATTAAGCTCTTTTAATTCATGAACCATCTCTATCAGCTGTCTTCTGTACTCTTCCTGCACCTGCTGATCCGTCTTGTACTGCTTGTTTATTATGTCGTTGTAATAAGCGCTCAGAAGGAAATCCCTGTCGGAACTTGAATAAAGATATCTGAATCTGTTGCCATATTTCGCATATAACGCCCTGTACCAGTCAAGCGTTATATTGTCCGTATTGATGCTCTGCCAGATTTCTTCCTTTGTCTTCCAGATATTTTTCGCAGTCTTTCTCCACTTGTTGTAAAGAAGCTGTCCACTGTCGGAAAAAAGAGTTACATCTTTTACATCGGGATAATAATCATCCACAATCTCGCCGGCGAGAGCCGGAATTGCAAACGCGCCGGCAGAATTTCCCGCTATAAGGATATCTTCCGGTGCCGGAAAAAGTCTTTTTGCAACTTTCATGCTCTCAAGGAAATTGATATATCCGTGGAAATGAAGGATCTCATCCTTACCGTCTTCCGAAACATAAGGATATTCGTTGTTTCCTACATGGAAATCTCCTGTCGCATAGGTCACAACAACAAAGCTCCAGTCTCTGAAAGGGTTCTTTTCAAGTGAGACATCGGTTATTCCGATATTTATATTTTTAAGCTGGGTAACAGGTCTTAGATTGTTCCAATAATAATTTGGAAGACCTGCAGCAAGCTTTCCCATTGTGGAAGGTCTTGCCGCAGTATATTCATTCCAGGCAACTCCTCCGCCTGAAAAGAAAATGCAGAGTTTCTTTGGATCACCTATTTTCGCATAGATGTAATACTCGGATCCGTCTCCCGAGATTCCTTTTTCCAATGAAACTCTGTACCATTTAAGTTTTTCGGGATTTTCGGGAAGTTCCTCGGCAAGATGATTGTGATTAACAATTGCTTTTTCAAGCTTGTTCTCTACAAAATCTCCAAATTTTGTGGCAAAGACCACACCGTGCCTTATGTTCTTTTTTGTGTTCCTGCCTAACACTCCCATACGCTCCCCATATCACTAATCCGTGATATACGAATTGCTCCGCGACTATCGTCACTCTCGCAATTCTACATCCATTCGGAATCCGCACTACGTGCTACTTCCTCATGTCTGTTCGGTTAATAAAGTCAGAAGGCTTAACATGCAAGCATGTACACCTTCTGCACTTTCTTAACCTATATCACTACATGTTAAACATCTTCTCCGAAGCCTTCTTCAGATCTCGGAATCTAAAGATCAATACACCTGCCAGGAGGATCATGTAAAGCATGATGCTGATCCCTGTAGGCCAGAAGTTCTTTGTGATTCCTTTTGTAACACATATGATCTGTAAAACTGCCATAACAAGATCAAAGAGAAGATAAAAAATATACTCATCAAATCTAAGTTTAATGAAAATAGCAATGATAAATGTCAATACGCCAAGCGCCATAAGCGTAAGCGGTACGACCCAATCTATGCTCCAACCGTAAAAACCGGTATTGTAATCGATATAAATATCTGCAATGATCGCAACGATAGCTTCCCATGTGATGAGCTTCAGAATATTGTTTCTGAAATAAACCGTCGCAAGAACCGCTATCCATGCGCCAAGAAGTCCAAGGCAAATCGGACCTACAAATGGGAGCGAATCTCCCATCATAATACTAAGTGTGATCAAAATTATCTCAAGCACAGCACAAACGAAGGTTGTCATCTTCATTATCGTGATGTGACTCATCTTTTTCTTTTTAAGAGTGGGAAAAGATGCAGTTAAGCTCTCACCGCCTTCGGTCTCTTTTAAAGTTCCCTGGCACATGGGACAACATGTCTTTTTCCCTCTTATCTTTATCTTACATTTTGGACAATACTGCATAATAAATCACTGCTCCTCATCGTAGTCATTGGTTCCAAGTTCTACTTCCATTCCCATTTCAGTAAGTAACCTGAAGAAATTAAGCATTACCTTGTGTGTCTTAAAAGGTGATACCTCTCCGAATACCATTTTATCCATATATGAGCAGACCGTGATCTGTTGCGACTGTGCAGTCATGAATGCGCTGAATCTGTCTATATAATCCTTGACCGCATCAGGCATCTTGATCTGACCGAGGTTCGACATAGAACTTGTGATACCTCGCTTCGCGTTTTTATCAAAAAATCCGATTCCGATATTCTTGATTGGAAGCGGAATAACCTTTATTCCAATGTTGTGCTCCAAAGCGGAGTAGGAATTCATGGTTTTTTCAATGCTTTCCGGCGAGAGTTTTTCTTTAAAACTCTTATCAACAAAATTGATTATTGTTTCAAGCTCACCGTCGTACTCAGCAGGATTGTAATCGATGCTTATAACACCGAAAAAGTTTCTTGCTGTTCCGCTCTTAAAAAAGTTTCTGAGATTAACGGGAACGCTGACAACTATGTGTTTTCTCTTCTGAATTCTGTTCATTCCCATCAGAACAGCCTTGATGTAAACTGCAACACACATAACTCCTACCGTCGTATTGTGGGCTTTTGCCGCCTCATAGAATTTCGATGAGGAGACTGTTCCCTCGACAAGATGCGGAAGGAGGTCATCATCAATCTCTCCGCTAAGCTGATATGCCTTCACGGATGACATCTCTTTTAATTGTTTGAGACCTTTTTGCTTGCTGTAAAAATCTCCGAAGGCATCCACATTTTTTTCTTCAAGCGAAAACTCATCTACAGGCTTGATATCAGCATCTATTCCGTGCCTAACCTGAATATATCTTATGATGAGTGTCCTAAAGAACATAAATGCCCCTGTTCCATCCGCAAGTACATGGAACATCTCGAGGTTAATTCTCTTTTTGAAATAATTTACCCTGTATAAAAGGTTCTTTCTTCCCGGATAATAAAGAGGCATGCAGGCCGGAGTCTTCTCCTCCTCCACAACAGCCTTAAGATCGCTGTCTTCAAGATAGTACCAGAAAAGCCCTCTGTGAAGCACACAATTGAAAAAAGGAAATTCCTCAATCGTCTCATCAAGCACCCTCTGAAGTATTTCTCCGTCAATATTCTCTTTTAATTCACAAGTTATTCTAAATACTCTTGTATTGGCTCCACGCGCGGTAGACGGAACAATTTTCGCCGCGTTGTCGAGCTTATACCAGTTGCTGCTTTTATTCATCTAAACTATTTTCCCCAATTTAAGTTAATTACAGGTGTTCTATACGCTCAGTAACTACCTCCATAGTCCCCTTACTTATTCTGTAAAGCACATCTTCAAGAGAAATGAATTTTTTCCCCCGAATAAACTTAAGGTTTTTGGGCGTAAATCGCATGCTGATTCCTTTGTCATCAAGCCCGATATTCACCTTATTCTGAATTGTTGCGCAAGTATCTGCCGCATCATGAGCAAGACTCTTATTAAGTATGCACAGAAGCGTGCCCGCAGTTCTTACAAGTCCTTCAGCATTTGCATCTTCACTCATATCAAGAGACTGCAATGCGCCAATGGACCATTTCTTGATATTATGATAAATTCCGTACTCACAGTCAAGTTCTACAAGTTTATCCGCCAAACTATCATAGAGCCAGACCTCATTTCCCTTAACAAACATATCGCTCACTTTAAAGAGCTCTTCTTCAAACGGGAAGCTTATTACAGCATTCATCCCACCTGTTATCACAATATTTGCATTTATCTGTGTGACATCAGCCGCAAGATTATTATTATCAAGTTCTGCTTTCCACTTATCCTCAATTCGTATCTTTTCTTCATGGCCTATCTTGGAATCCGCATCGTCGGGAGTCTGAACCGTGAATCTGTCCGTTCCGCACTCCTCAAACGGTCCCGAAACAGGGAATCTTCCCCTCTTTCTTCCAAAATAGTCTCTGTCAAATAATATACTGCTTCCGTCAGGATTTTCAAAGCGCTGCTCAGGTTCAAACGCAAGCCCCAGCACCTCTGAGTTAACAGGCATAGCAAGCCCTCTTGGAAGAAATTCATACAGATTGGTATGAATTGTATATCTTCCGTCGCCCTCATCGATGTACAGACTTACCTTATGATCCTTGTCAACATGAGCTCCCGGCTCGTGATCACAAGACCTCGCCCCATTAAAGTACGCATTTCCTCCGAAATATACCGGAAGATGATCGTAATAAGGGTCAGTCGAGCCGAACTGCCTGATAACATTTTTGCCAAAGCGTGAGAAATACTCGGACGCCAACGGATAATCATTGTAAGGGACGGTTCCGCAGATAAAATTATTCTTATCCATTGTATCAGAATTTTGCGAAACACAATAATCCACCAGATCTCTTCTGACTTCTTTTTGGATAAAAATGTTATTGTAGAATCTGGCATCTCCGTGAAGGATCGTCATAAAGCCCGCGATCTTGGTAGAATGCGGAACATGATAAGGCGTAAATCTAGGCGAAGGGAACTTCTTGCTCATGTCTCCGCAGCCCTCTCCGACATAGGTAAAAGAGCCTGCAATAAGATTATGAACAAATGCTATTCCCTGTGTCGATATCCTCGCTGCAATATCAGACAAAAAGAGATTGTGATCGAGCAAAGTCGGACCGTGAGAAACCTCGATAAATACATCCTCTCCCAGAGAAAGCCCGTTGTCTATCACTGTTCCCTTAGGCGGAACATTGTCATGCAGGAAATTCTGCGACACTCTTGTTCCCTGAGCTTCCCAATCAAGCCAGATTCCTCTTGTACAATGATCGATATGATTTCTTCTGATACATGTATCAATCGCTGCGTGAAGCTTGATACCGGCAATCTCCGCACCTGCCAGGTTATGTCTTATATTGATATGATGGATATGATTGTCCTCAATAATGCTGAAAGCGCCGCCCATATGGCCGACTATTCCCGTCTGCCCGCAGTCGTGGATATCGCAGCGCCTTACGATATGAGAACCGACCGTTTCCTTGTCCCAGCCTTCGTTTACCGCCTGACAAACGGTCTCTCTCTGAGTCTGGGAACCAAGCTTAAGATTATGAGTCGACCACTTGTTGTTGCTTCCTTTCTGGAAATACTTTCCAAGGCTTATTCCGGAGCACTTGGACTCCGAAATCTCACAATCCTCGATTATCCAGCCTTTAGCCCAGTTAGGTCCCACCATTCCCTCCTGAAAAGCAGTCGGAGGAGCCCACTGAGTAGCTGCACGTGTAATACAAAAGCCTCTTAAGGTTATATAATTTATCCCGTTTTCCTCAGGGAAAAAACAAGCCTTTCTCACTGAAATCTCAACGTTTTCATAATTGGGATCCTTCCCCTGAAAGTTTGCATAGATCACGGTCGTGTTATCTTCCTGCGCCGTAAACCATACATAATCTGAGTACTCGGGTTCCCAGGACCTGTTATCTTTCTGCGGATGCATACAAAAAGAAAGGTCAAACACCTCAAGCATAGACCTTTTGTTTAAATATATCTCTCCTGTGTGTGATGGATTCTTGGGATTTTCGATAAACCAATCCCCATGAACTTGCGTTGTGAACGGATTATAATCTCCGAAATAGCTGTTAGGTATTCTGACACGCCAAACGTTCTCGAAAGCCTCCCAGCCTTTTATCTCTTCGGAACCTGTGATAATGGCTCCGCCATGTTCTGTACTTATATATGTTATTCGCTTATCTTCCGTACCTGAATTGCGAGGTTTAACCCACTCTCTGTATACTCCGGGGGCAACCACGACACTATCTCCAGGTCTGGCTTTTGCAGCAGCCTCTGAAATAGTCATGAATGGATGATCCAGCGATCCATCTCCACTTCTGGACACATTACCGGCAACATAAATCTTCATACTCCCTCCAATCCTGAATTGATATTCAGATGTACATGTCATTTCGGTTGTATCCCAAAAAAAGATACACTATAATTATAACATGATTAATCCAAAGGAGTATGCCATGGCACGAATGAAATTTATTTATGCGATCGCTATTTTGGCGGGATTTGTCCTCGCCGGTCTTGCAATCAACTTTATTTCCTCATTATTTTAAATCTTTTCTCAGATATTATTCAGTTTTCTCTGCTTGTACAGATCTGAATCTGCCCTTGCAATGAACGACTGAATCGATATCGGAGCCTCATAGTCATACTGAGCAATTCCGACACTTACAGAAAGATCGTAGGCACATCCCGTAAGTTCAGGAATCTTCTTTACATTACTTTTTATCTGGTCGGCAAGCCAGCTCGCTTCCGCCCTGTAAGCCATCTCGGCAACAACGACAAACTCATCCCCGCCGTATCTGGATATAAAATATCTGCTTCTGGGCGCCTGACAGGCATCCTTAACAGCATTCGCAACTCTGATAAGTATCTTATCGCCTTCGCTGTATCCGTATGTATCATTTATGGCCTTAAACTTGTCTATGTCAATGATCAGCATAAAAAGAGAAAGTCCCGGATTCTGATTTCTCATCTTCTGCACCAGATATTTGTACATCTGATTCTTGTTATTGATCTGTGTCAAAGGATCGATAGAAACAAGATTATCCATATAAGTAATATATACATACATTACCGCAGCAAGACTTCCGTAACATACAAACGGAACTCTCCAATACATAGCCTGCAATATTCCCAGCAAAATAGGCGCAATCGGGAATATACCTATCATAAAATAGATATATCTGTCCGCATATCTGTCCTTACTGAAAGCACGTGACAATGCTTTTATCGAAGAAGCAAGCAGATATCCAAAAGGTACGATTACGAGTATAAGATATAATTTGCCTCCCGTAAGCTTGCCGTTATCATCGAGATAATATACAAGCCCCGTTCTGTATGCAGTAATACATAAAAGAGCGGATATCCATACCGGAATACTGATAAATACCCTCGTAAGATCGCTCTCTATATACTTTTCCTTTTGCATAACTTCAGACAAAATATACCAAATATATGCAGCAACGCTTATTAAAAGATACGTGAAAACATTAGATAAATACAAAAGAGTTTTGGATGAACCCAAACACCCGCCATCCACCAATGCCCAGAATATTTCTGCAAAGCAATATGCTATAAGAACCAGTATCAGATTGCCGAGATAAATTTGTGAAAGTTGCTTATTTACTCCTTTTCTGATTTTAAACAAAAGAAATGCCATCAGAAAAATACAAGCAAGATGCGCTTCAATGTAATAAAAGACGTATGTCAAGACCAGACCTCCATTCAACCCGTGCATAGAACTAATTTTATCATGAATTTGCTGAAAATGCCCACAGAAATATACTTTTTTATACAATATTTATAAATATTTATGAATAAAAAAGACAGAAGCCTGTGATTTGAGACTTCTGTCTATCTTCCACTATTTGCAATGGCTTTCAGCGCATCGAATTCGGATTCGTACACTCCCCCCATATTTTCAAGATCATCCCAGGAATACCACGCTCCGCTAAGTTGTATTCCTTTTATCGATATGTCTGTAACTATAACCATAAACGGTTTCTGATTGACCACTATGTACGCAGTTCTGTTAAGTGCAAATGGCGTAACATAGATATGACCGGTATCAGTGAGATGATTCAATTGATCCAATGATAAACTCTTGGATAAAGGTACTGTTCTCAACATAAGCTTCCGCCCATCTCTGTCAAAAAACTTACAACAGCAACATCACGTAGTTATCAGCTTGATAAACTCATCAATCTCAACCGGCTTGGAATACAGATATCCCTGGAAGGATGTGGCTCCGTAGTTCTTCATTATCTCCTTCATGCTCACAGTCTCTATTCCCTCGATCGTCGAGCTTATATTCATATTCTTTGCACATGCAAGGATAGCATCCACAACATATTGCTTCTCTTTTATATTCTCTATATCCATTACAAAAGATCTGTCTATCTTGATCGCATCGATAGGCAAAGTTATAAGAAGCTCAAGTGCAGAGAATCCCGTTCCGAAATCATCAAGTGCAACTCTTATTCCTTTAGATTTAAGGAATATCATCTCATTTCTCAAAAATGATTCATCAAGAAGCTTACATCTCTCCGTAAGCTCAAGGCACAGATTCTGCGGAGGATAACCGACATCCTCAATTATCCGCACCAGATCTTTCCTAAAATCCTGTCTCTCAAGCTGCATATAAGAAAGATTGATATTGAGAAGAAAATCAGGCTTAAGCGGCAATACTTTCTCTTTTACCATAGTCATGGATGTTCTCATGATCCAGTTACTGAGATCGTAGAAAAGTGGATCGTTCTCAAGCCATGCCACAAACTCTCCGGGCGGTATGTTTCCGTAAGGCTCCATATTCCATCTGACAAGAGTTTCCGCTCCCACAAGCTTTTCGGTATTTGCATTGACAATCGGCTGAAAACAAAGATAAAAACCTCTGCAATCATCATTTATGCAGTTTCTGAGTGTATTTATGACAACTATCCTGTCGTGATTATTTACATAATTATCATTGCCGAATTTAACGAGCTCACCGTGCTTGTCATGTATTGATTCATCAAGCCCCAGAAGCACTCCCGTCAAAATCGTATGTACATCGACTTCAAAGTTCTTGACCTCTGACAGACTTCCGCCGATATTGATGGCAACTCTGCTGCCGTCTATATCGATTGAATTTCTGGCATATTCAGAAAGCTCTTTGTATACTTCTGCCATCTTTTCTTCCGTGTAGACAGCAGAAACTATGGCAAATTTTGTCCCACCCGCGTGGAAAACAAAGGCGCCATCAAGATAATCAAGAAGTTTCTCCGCAAAGTTCTTTAATACTTTGTTTCCGACTTCATATCCGTATATATTGTTGATCTCATGGAAATTACACAGTCCTACCATGAGCATCATATATTTTTCTTTTCTCTCCTGAAACTCCTTAAGATCGTTGAGGAGCTTATAGCGTGTATAAAGATTTGTAATGGGATCGTACTCGGTTGCAATTCCGTGATTATCTATTGTTCCGGCAAAATAAACAGGATGACCGTCATCATCCTCTATAAGAAATCCCTTACATGAGCAGACTACGTATTCCCCTGTTCTGTCGAGTGCTCTGTAACTCATATCATGAATCTTGGTATTACCGGCAATAAGATCCTGCAACGATTTCTGGAATCTGAATCTGTCTGCGGGGTTTATGATTGAAGCCCAAACCTCGCCGGCATTATCAACATACTCGCCGGGAAGGTCGAATCTATCGACGCAACTCTTTGAAAATCTACAGACATCTTTCTCAACATCAAATAAAAACACATATCTGCTCTCCGAAGAGTTTGCAAACGCTTCAAAAACTTTACTTAAAAGTCCCATCTTATCCAATATATCACCCTCTCAGAAAAGCATAATCGTATAAAGATATTATACTATCAGCGGATATATGTGTAAATTCGTTTATATTTATTTAATATTTCCAAAATTATTATATGAATTAAAATGAGCTGTCATTCTTCATATATTCATGCATATAATTCCAATACTCATCATCTCTGTCAAAATCAGAGTATTTTTCAAGCTTCCATACTATATAGCTTATATTGTATTTCTCAACGATCGGCATCCACTCCTTGATCGTTTCCATGTCATAATAGTCTTCCTGATTGGCATCCGTTCCCGCAACTTCCGTCATAAATACAGGCAGCTTGGCTTCCATTGCCCTGTCTATCATCTCAATATCTTCTTGGAATTCATTATTGTGCCCTGTATATTCATGAAAAACATACATTATATTGTCATACTCAAGCGGATCGTTTATAGGCGCATCCAAATCTGACGAAAAATCAGGCGTACCGACAAGTATAAGCGAATCGGGATCGTTATTCCTGATAAGCGGTATTATCGTTGCACAGTACTCCTTGACCTCTTCCCAGGTTGCTCCTTTGTTGGGTTCATTGCAGATCTCATAGATTATATTCGTATAATCCTTATATGTCGAAGAAACATATTCAAAAAACTGTTTCGCATACTCAATTTCAGCCATGGGAGTCTTTTCTTCAAGAACAACCCATTCCACTATCGCATACATTCCGGCTTCTTTGGACGCCATCATTGCCTTATCAAGTGTAGCGGTAATTCTGGCTCTGTCATCATCAGAACCTGATGCGTAACCTTTCTCCGGTGTTCCCCATGAGGAAGTATCAACATTAACAGGGAGCCTTAATACATTTGCACCCCATTCGTCTCTCATTCGTGCAAATACGCTCTTACGGGCAAGCTGCGGTTCGACACTCAGATAAAAGTTTGCGAGCCCCTTTAACTGGATGGGACTCCCCGCTTCATTTACAAGTTTGCCGTCAGAAACCCTAAGAACACCGTTCTCTTCAGTAAAAAGAGTATCCGGTCCTTCCGGCTCGCTTATAAGATTTCCCGTGATCTCAGCCGTCTCAACTATGATATTGTGTCCATATATATATACAATACCTTCTTCAACAATCTTCTTTCTTTGCTCGTCAGATATGTCAAAAGAGATACTGTCATCTTTTTTTGATACCTTTGTATTCTTACCAAACGTCTTATCTTCCCAATTGAACCTAAGTCCGATCTCATGAGTTGAATCATCCGTATAATTATTCGTCTTAAAATGAACCGTAATATTTACATCACCATCAAATCGCTCGAAATCTTCCGCAGTAATTCCGGCGTCGCCAAGATTATCCCAGCGAAGCTGCGCTTTTCCAAGATCAACGGTCACCTTTCCGGCTTCCTCATCAACCTTACTGGCTCCTGTCAAATTTTCCTGAGCGGCTACGCTCTGTTCTGCAGTTTTCTGTTCGCCATTTTTTCCTCCACATGCAATTACAAGAATTGATGTGACAAGAATAAGCGCCAATACTCTTCTCTTTTTCAAAGTAATCTCCCTCTAATAACTAAGGAGCAGCCATTATGAAAAACAACTGCTCCATCTTTCCTTTTAATCAAATTCAAATGTCTCTAAGATCAAGAAGACTCTCGATCTCGCGTCTTTTTTCAGCAATTTTCTTTTCTTTATTGCGACGGCGAACCGTCATCTCATCATCTTTTCCTGCATCAATATCCTTTAATTCAAGCGGTTCCCCTGACCTAATTGTAATTGTTGCAGGTCTCTCCGGAACAATATCCATCGCTACGTCTTCTTCGACTTCAACAATCTGTTGTTCCTCGGAAATGTCGGGATTAAGATTGGTCTCGGAAGCTTCATCAAGCTTTGCAAGTTGCTCATTCTTCTTGGAACTGAGAAGACCGATGAGATCAATATTAAGGCTTGATATGCTGCATCCTAAAGCATTCTTTTTGCCAAGTTTAAAGTTCCTGACAACCACTGTGCTTAGTTCATAATTATGGAGTGATGACCCATATCTGAACATTACGTCAATCTTATCTCCCGGGATGCACTGTGTATCGTCATCCACAACTAGTGATACTCCTCTCATAGAGATATCATGGACAAGGCAGTTTCTTAATTGCATATTATTCCCATTCACAGAAATGAGTCCAAGCTTTTCGATATTAAAACGCTCAGCTCTTCTGGAATTTTCAGGCTCAAGTTTGGATGAGCACCTGATCAAATGGAAATTCCCGTACCTTGTCTTTACAGGTGAAATTGCTGTAGACATGAACTTGTATACGCGTCCGTCACGTTTGTTCCTGATCTGAACATTGGATGGTTCCAAAAACTGAATATACTTACCGAAATACTCCATCGGCCTTACCAGAAGTCCAACATTCACACCAAAAATAGCCTCAGTCATAATAACAACCGAGTGTCCGCTAATGGCCGCATAAATCTTTACCTCTGACCCGTTTGCGATCTCGCTAACCTTCATATTCTTTTTTCCCCACTGAATAATGTTTCACCACCACATCCTATGATATACTATTAGGGAAAAAAAAGAAAGAAAAACGCATATAATGACCTGAAGGAGCGACAGATGATAAAAGAAAACCTTGAATTCGTAGAAGAAAACATAAAAAAAGCCTGCGAAAGAGCCGGAAGAAACCGCGAGGATGTAACTCTAATCGCAGTAAGTAAGACTAAACCCGTAAGCGATATCCGCGAAGCCATGGCCTGCGGTATCACAGTATTCGGAGAAAATAAAGTACAGGAAATAAGAGACAAGACAGCTGAGATAACAGAGTCTCTTTCATGGCACATGATAGGACATCTTCAGGCAAACAAGGTAAAATACCTTCCCGGCGTTGCCTGCATGATACATTCGGTAGATAACAGAAAGCTTGCCGACGAGATTGAGAAACAGGCAGCAAAGCATGACCTTGTAATGGACGTACTTGTAGAAGTAAACATGGCACACGAAGATACCAAGTTTGGTCTCTCTCCTGATGAAGCAATTGATTTTGTAAAAGAGATAAGCACTCTCCCGCACCTTAATATCCGCGGCTTCATGACAATAGCACCGTACACGGAAGATCCGGAATCAAACCGCGTATATTTCAAAGGACTTCGTGAGTTAAAAGACAAAGTAAACGAGCTTAACATACCAAACGTAAAGATGGACTGCCTCTCAATGGGCATGACGGGCGACTATGAAGTTGCGATTGAGGAAGGCGCAACCTTCGTAAGAGTCGGCACGGGAATCTTCGGAGAACGCGATTACAGCAAACACACGGTGTGAGATACTCACACCGTGTTATTTTATTTAATAAGAAATTAAAACTGCCCACACCCCGGATAGCTGCAAGTGCAGTCTTTTTGCTGCGACATCTCAAAACATTATATTGGCTGAAGGATTGGATAAACACATGCTGCGCTTCATAAACTCACATATGCACCAAAGATTTTTTATCTGTTTATGCAGATGATTTTTATATCCTTGTCTGTTTTTCTTAAGGTCAAAGATTACTTTCCTGCATGCGGAGAAAAATGTCTGAAGCAGGACGATGCACTATATGACCATGCTTTATAAAACTTATACTATCGTCCTGCAAGTTTTTTTCGAAGCATGCAAAAAAGGAAAGTAATCTGACCTTTAGAAAAACAAAAGGATATAAACTAATCTGCATAAACAGATATAAATCTTTGGTGCATATGCTCAGACAACTTCGCGTAGCATGTATCCAATCCCGCAGTCAATATAATTTCGATGAAATGCAGCAAAAGGACTGTACTTGCAGCTATTCGGGGTGCGGGAAGTCTTAGTAAGAAATTTATTAAAATAGATATTTTTCAATAAGCTTCTTGATCATCCTATCGCTTATTACAACTCCATTAGATTCAAAAGTCAGAATCAGCCTATCCCCAGGGAATATATCGTTTGATATATATGAATGTATCTTACGAATTGCTTTCTCAGCATAAATAGAATCATCCATTCTTCCATCGTGTTCCCAATATATTTCTTTTCCATCTCTCTTTCGAAGGAATGTGAAATCGGGATAGATTGTGCCGACCCCCTTCAATTCTAGCGGGCATTCATACTTATATTCAATTCCCCTTTCATAGAAGCTATCTGCAAGTATTTTTTCAGACTTTGAGCGGACGCGTTCTCCTTTCTTTGTATAAATCACAGGTACATTTTCAGCAAAACCTTTCCCGATATAAGGAATGTTCTTCCATTCACAAAGCTGCTGTTCCCATGGCATTTCAACAGCTTTTACCAGTTTCTTTCTTATGGGATGAAGTTGTTCGTAGATAATCTCAATCTCATTGTCGTTGTATTCTTCAGCAAGCTTCTCAAGCTGTTTTAATCTTCTATCTACAAGCCTCTTCACCCTGAGATCGTATGCTTTTTGAGCCAATCCCCCAATTATTTCCCTATCATCCTTTTTAATATATGTCCCATTTCTACCGCATGTACAATACATGTACTGAACAGATTTTTTGGAAGTAGTTATCCTAAGTCGACCATCAGGTGTTTCAACAAGGCGATTATCAACTACATTCTTTATAGACTCCAATCTTTCCTCCTCTTTTATCAATAACTCCTTTAAACCATGCATTATTTTTTCCTCCATTACTTGTCTTGAATTAATTTGCAGCTTTATTCCCTGCTTACTTTTTGATTATTTGAATTAGAGGCAGGGGTTTTCTTTTGTTTTTTCCTGCCCATTTTCCGATTATTTGAATTATGGGCAGGGATTTTCTTTTGTTTTTCCCTGCCTCTTTTTTGATTATTTGAATTATGGGCAGGGGTTTTCCTTTGTTTTTTCCTGCCTCTTTTTTGATTATCTGAATTAGAGGCAGGGGTTTTACTTTGTTTTTTCCTGCCCATTTTCCGATTATTTGAATTAGGGGCAGGGTTTTTGCTTTGTTTTTCCCTGCCTACTTTTCGATTTTCCGAATTAGAGGCAGGTTTTCGCCAATAAATACCCCTGCCTATTTTCCAAAAACAGAAATAAAGACAGGCACTTATAGCGCCGGCAAAAAAGTACCAAAACCTATTGATTTACGCTTATAGCTGACTAGGTAGGGCAATTTACCAGTCTACAAAAACATTCTCTTCATATATGAAATTGAATTGCAGTTGAAATCTACTGCAACTAGAGTATTCTTTTCATATTGATTTTGAATTGCAGCATGAAATTGGCTGCTGATAGAAAAAAGCCATGCGTGTTCACGCTTGCTTTATAAGAAATCATTGGGCTGACCGTCTTCGGTCAGCCCAAATTATATAGAATCAAACCAATAAATTACATTTCAATAGATTACTTCTCAATAAATTATTTCTCAGTAAATTACTTCTCAGCAAAATACTTCTCAGCAAATTACTTCTCGATAAATTACATCTTTAGAAGCGGATCTGCTTTTCTACCATTCTTACAAATTCTGTATTGTTCCTTGTCTTTGAGAAGAGATTGATGCACTGATCTACAGCGTCATCAGCCTTCATGCCGTTAAAGCCTTTTCTGAGGTTATTGATAGCTGTAAGTTCTTCTCTGTCAAGAAGCAAGTCTTCTCTTCTGGTACTTGACTTCGGAATGTTGATAGCAGGGAAAATTCTCTTTTCCTGAAGTTTTCTGTCAAGAACCATTTCCATATTACCTGTTCCCTTGAACTCCTCGTAGATAACATCATCCATCTTGGATCCTGTCTCTATAAGTGCGGTTGCAAGGATTGTAAGACTTCCGCCCTCTCTCATGTTTCTGGCTGCACCAAAGAATCTCTTGGGCATATGAAGAGCTGCGGGATCAAGACCACCTGAAAGTGTTCTTCCGGAAGGAGGAACAACGATGTTATAAGCTCTTGTAAGTCTTGTGATAGAATCAAGAAGGATAACAACGTCCTTACCGTGTTCAACAAGTCTCTTAGCTCTCTCCATGACCATCTCGGCAACTCTCTTATGATGCTCGGGAAGCTCATCAAATGTTGAGTAGATAACCTCTGCGTTAGGTCCCTCGATAGACTCCTTGATATCTGTTACTTCCTCAGGTCTCTCATCAATAAGAAGAATGATAAGATGAATCTCAGGGCTGTTCTTAAGAACAGACTTTGCTACTTCCTTAAGAAGTGTTGTCTTACCTGCCTTCGGAGGAGATACGATCATTCCTCTCTGTCCCTTACCGATAGGGCTGATAAGATCCATGATTCTCATCGCAACGCTTGCACCGGGCTGTTCAAGTCTGATTCTTGAATTAGGGAAAATAGGTGTCATGTTCTCAAAGTTCCATCTTCCCATAGCAACTTCGGGCTTATATCCGTTTACTGTATCAAGGCGAAGAAGTGCGGCAAACTTATCTGTCTCCTTCTTTGCTCTGCATGTTCCCGTAAGAATATCACCTGTCTTAAGATTAAACTTCCTGATAAGACTTGGTGCAACATATACATCATTTTCACCCGGAAGATAGTTCTCGCATCTTATGAATCCGTAACCATCCTGCATTATCTCAAGGATACCGTCAGCGGAATCACCGTCCAATACTTCATTTTCCGGATCTTCCTTAGCTGCAGGCTCCGTTTTCTTCTCTGTTTTTTCTTCTGAATTATCGCTCTTATGGCTAAAATCTTCTTTCTGCGATTTAACCACAATATTCTTTCTGCGAGGCTTTGAAACAGTCTCTGTAGTTTCTTCGGTTTCAGCTGTATTCTTCTCTTTTTCATCAAGTTCACACATAAGATCTATGATCTCCGACTTCTTCATGGCCGTTGCGCCCTTGATGCCCCTCTTCTTAGCAATATCCCTAAGATCGTTAAGTTTTAATGTTTCATATTTTTCTCTCAAATTATACTCCTATCCTCTGCGCACTCAATCGCAAGACAAAATACTATAATAGTTAAAATAATTAAGTGGGATAAACAAATGAATGCGTAACAACACGCGTTTGCTTACGGAATATTTCATTTTCACGACTATATTAGTACCATACACTATATTTTTTTTGAATGCAAGAAAAAAAATTATATTAAAAGTATAAAGTATTAACAAAGAGTCGCTCGCGACTCTTTGCGCGCCGATGCGCGCAAGCTTTAGCTTGCATAATTCATCTGCGCATCGGTCGCATCCATAGCGGAGCGTTTTTATATCATAGGAAAGCAATTTCCTATGATATAAAAAATGGAGGTTTTTCACCGGACATAGCCGATGAAAACCTCCTTAAAAATACGTTTTTTCAACTATCAATTAAAGTTTCCGTACAAAATTCTGGCAAGTTCTGAATTCTTATCAAGGATAAGTGTCTTATCGTCTCCGACAAGTGATTTCTTGAGAGCATCAAGTCCTCTTATATAGCTGTAAAACTCAGACTTTTCAGCGGTATCATACGCTTTTGAAAGAGTCTCCATATATGCGGATTCACCCTCTGCTTCAAGTACGGCCGCATCTTTTTCGGCATTAGCCTTTACAATGGTAACCTCCTTGTCTGTCTCGTTGTGGATTTTCTGAGCTTCGGCATCACCCTGCGCTGTGTAGGATGCTGCGATATTATTTCTCTCAGAGATCATTCTCTCGTAAACAGCCTGCTTGTTGTCATCAGGAAGATCCAAAGCCTTGATTTGTGCCTGTACAACTTCAATTCCGTATCCGGTCATATCTGCATTGGCTTCGTCTGAAATAAGCTTAGTGAGCTGTTCTCCTCTTGCTTCAATAACTTCATCCTGAGTCATGGAAGAAATGGCATTTTTGGTAGCATTATATACAGATGCCTCAATACGTTCCTCCGCTCTTGCATTTAATGCATTAAGAGTCTGAATATACTTAATCGGATCTACAACCTTCCAAATCACATAAGTATCGGCTATCATAGACTTTTTGTCCTTGGTGATAACATCAGACTTAGGGATATCGTACAGAACGATCTGCGCGCTTATTGACTGGGTATCATCAATAAAAGGAGTCTTAAAATATAGTCCGGGCTCTTTTGCAATACTGATTATCTTACCGAATCTTCTTACAGCAATATATTCTTTCTGGTGCACAACGTAAGTTGCCGAACCTACAAGAAAGGCAATTACCAAAATTACCGCAACTGCGGCCACACCGAAAATACCACTCTTTTTATTAGTTGTCTCCATCTTTTGCCCCTCCTTCATTACCGTTAAAACTTTCCAGAGGAAGCATTTTCTGTGTGTTTCCGTCTGTGATTATAACTTTAAGTTCGGGAAGGATATCTTCCATTGTTTCATAGAACAGTCTCTTCTTGGTTATATACGGCTGAAGCTTGTACTGCTCATACATCTCGTTGAATCTCGCAACCTGTCCCTCAGCTTCTGCAATTCTTGATTCCTTCTTAGCTACGGCATCCTGAACAATCTTATCGGCTGCAGCCTCTGCCTTGGGAAGTTCCTCGCTCTGGTATTTCTTTGCATTATTGATTGCAGTTTCTTTGCCCTGCTTTGCTGTTTCAACAGACTTAAATGCCTGAACGATCTCCTCTGTAGGCGGCTCTGCGTCCTGAACAGAAAGGTTTACAACCATAAGTCCTATGTCTTTTTCTGACAGCTCATTCTGAAGCTTTTCTTTTACTTCTGCCTGAATCTGTCCCTTTGCTGTTGTAATAACATCATCAACAGGATAATTTACAACCGTATTTCTGATACATGAAAGAGCCATATTCTTCATTACAACTTCGGGGCGCTCGCAGTTATAATATGCAGCTACGGGATCACTTACCTTGTATTCAAGATAGAAATCAATATCTACAAAGTTAAAATCAGAAGTGATCATAATTCCTTCATCATCAACAGTGATATTCTGTCCATCCTGTATCGTGTATCCGATACCGACACCATGTGTTGTCATATCGATATGATGAACACTTTGTATAAACGGAACCTTAAAATAAAGGCCGGCCGTATCAACTCTTACAACTTTACCGAACATTGTAAGGATTGCCTGCTCCTGTTCTTTTACAGAATAGAAGCTTCCCGTCACCACCATAAACACGATGATGGCAATCAAAGCCGGGATAATAAGTTTAGGATCAAATTTTCTCTTTTTCTTGGCCATCTTCATCTCCATCCTCATAAAAATATTAAATCACTGGAAATTAGTGATTAGTGCTATTATCCTGAGCACAAACAGGATAAATACAATCCACATAACGGGACTGATATCTTTTGTCTTCTTAGCGATAACCTTAAGGATTACCCATGCAAGTACTGCAAACATGATACCTGTAGCTATTGAATATGAAAGAGGCATCATTACAACCGCAAGATATGCACCTACTGAATCAGCAATGTCTCCGTCAAACTTAACCTTTGTAATACTCATAAGCATCAGCATTCCGACATAGATAAGTGCGGGAGCAGTTGCAAATGAAGGAATAGCAAGGAACAAAGGGCTTAATACAAGTGAAACAAGGAACATCACACCTGTTGTAAGAGCTGTAAGTCCTGTTCTTCCACCTGCGGCAACACCTGCGCTTGACTCAACAAAGCTTGTGACAGTAGATGTTCCAAGGCAAGCTCCTGCTGTTGTTCCGACAGCATCTGCAAGAAATACCTGGCCGACTCTTGGAAGATTGCCGTCTTTATCAAGAAGTCCCGCCTTATCGGCTACACCTACAACCGTTCCGACAGTATCAAAAAGATCCACATAAAGGAAGCTGAATGTAATAGCAAGGAACTGTATTAAGTGAGAAGCAGCCCAACCGAAATTAAGCTTAAATGCTGTCTCAGAAATTGCTCCGAGCTGAAGTCCCTGTGAAAAATCAGGGAAAAGATTTGCCGAAGTATACACTCCTGCTGACTGAAGGATCATACCGATCACCCATGTTCCGATGATTCCGATAAGCACTCCTCCTGTAACTTTGTAATGAACAAGTGCCGCAATGATGATAAGTCCCACAAGAGCAAGAACCATATCAAGGTCGCTAAAGCTTCCGAGTCCCACAACAGTAGCCTCATTTGCCACGATGATACGGGCATTCTGCATACCGATGAAGGCTATAAACAAACCGATTCCCGCAGAAATACCGAATTTAAGGTTCTGAGGAATACTATTTATAATCTGTTCACGGAATTTAAAGAAAGAAAGAACAATGAACAAAAGACCTTCCACAAATACAGCCGTAAGGGCAATTGTAAATGCGTTCTCTTCTGCAGCGAGTTCCGAAAGACATACGGTATATGCAAAATATGCATTAAGTCCGAGTCCTGCGGAAAGTCCGATAGGATAATTTGCCAAAAAAGCCATGATAAAAGTAGCAATCGCTGATGCAATCGCTGTTGCAACGAATACACCGTTTGCATTCATTACGGTACCCAGGATATTCGGGTTAACGGCAAGAATATATGCCATAGTAAGGAATGTCGTGACACCCGCTAAAATTTCCCTCTTCACCGTAGTGCCATGTGCTTTGAGCTTGAATAACTTCTCCAACATACTTTTTTCCTCTCCTTTGCATTTTAATGACTATCTATACAGATTGCCTCATCTTAGGTAGAGTCTGGCAACCTCGTATGCATAACCATATACATTGCTTATAAACTCAAAAATAATATGAGCCATTATGGAAACATATATATTTCGGGTAGCAATGTAAGCAATCGTGACAGGAAGCGCCATTACAACAAATGTCACTATTCCTATAAGTCCGTGTGCTCTTGTTACCGCACAAAGTATCAAGCTTGCGATTGTCAAAAGGACAACCTTTTTCTTACTGTCAAATCTTATGATCGCTTTTCTGTAGAAAAGCTCTTCTGCCACCGGTTTCATAATGATACAGACCAGTGCGTCAAAAAGTGTCGGGATAAGTTCATTCTGAAGAGGTATAGAAACTATGCTATCCAAATATTCACGATAAAACTTCATTCTTATTAAAGCTTCAAACTTTGATGCCAACAGCATTCCTGCAACCGTTAATATAACAGGAATCCAAAATGTCTTTAAATTGCTGAAATTACTACGCAATTTTCTAAAAGAGAACTGTTTGTATACGAAGTAGAAATAAATAAGCAGTCCGGTATAATATGCAAAAAATAGGCAAAAAGACTGCTTTTCCCAAATAATTGTAGCGATGATTAAAACCAGTTCCAAAATAAACGGTATATATAAGCGCTTCACTGTTATGCTCCTTTGAATGTACAATCAAGCTATATTATAAATATTCCGTTTATTGAGGTCAATTTATTTTTTGTAACATATGGAGCATTCCGCTTGCGGACAGATATTGCCAAAAACGATTATCCGATAACGAGTTTCCCTATTCTGTCAGAAACGCCTACCCTTATCTGCATCCCCGCATTGAAATCAATGGTATCTTCAATAATACCGTCCGAGAAGACAACACCGTTCTCACTCATATTCGATGTGATCACAAGCTGTTCATCACCTATAATATTGCCGTATACTATGTCCGCCTGTGTAAATCTGCTTGGATACGGTTCACGAACCTGAAAAGTGAGCTGTCTTGCTCCCCAGTCTCCCTGAATCTCCGGAACGGTTCCAAGTCCGAATGCTTTGGCAATTCCCCTAAACTCCGCCATGACCGACTTGTGCCATCCCGTCATCCCAAATCCCGTAGATACGATTACTCCGGAAGATGACTGATTTTCAATATGATCGCGGTAAGTAATATTGTATCTGGCCGAAGTATGATTGGATACTCCGATAAAAAAATCATTTACAGCATACAATACCTGTCCATCCTTAGTCTCAACTTTCCCCATGGTTACATTCTTCATGTCAAATGAACCGTTTATCACCTTAGGAAGCACTTTTCCGATATCCCCTGTTTCAAACGGTAAAAGAACTCCGTCCCATCTTGCAGGATCGGGATTGACGCCTATAAGCGGCTGTCCGTCCAGATATTTCATAGCATTGGCAACAAGTCCGTCCTGTCCGACAGCTATGACGATATCATCTTTTCCAAATATCATGTTGGGAAGATACTCTCTGTCTATCTCCTGTAGCCTTGCACAGGGGCGAATCAGGTTTCTGATATTTTCAAGAGCCTCATTATAAGTCCTGTCTTCTCTCTCGTAATCCGAGAAATCCGCTCCGAGATGTTCGATATAGAATCTTGCCTGCTCTACCGTATTATATCTTTTCTTTAATTCTTCATATCTGGTGCGGCGTTTTATCAAAACAACCTTATTCATTCCCCTGTCCATAGTTACCTCCTTTTAAGCGTCTATAAATTACGCTCATTCCTTCTGCGCAAATCCGTTTGTGATCGTCTGCAAAAGATCCGGTGTAAGATTAAGTACCCCAATCTTATCTGCGTTTTCTCCGATATTCATAAATGCCTTTGCCATAAGTGTGCTTGGATCCGTCTGAGCCATTGCGCAAGCCTCGACAAGAGCGACATTTAAGTTGTTATATGCATCAACAAGAGCCTTTAATGCATATGCCTGCTGATCCGCTTTAATTCTCTCATTTTCTGTCTGAAGTGCCGTATATTCACCGTTCTTCTTCTCAAGTTCTATCTTTCCGAGCATTTCATTATTTTCAAGTTCAATCCTGCCGAGCATCTCCTTGCTCTCTATCTGAAGCTTCTTTGCGGCAGCCATTTCTTTTAACGCAAATTCTTTTTCCTGTTTCTCTGTGCTCATTTCAAGCTCGCTTCTAAGTGCCCTCATGCGCATCTCTTGTTCTCTTTCTTCGCGCTCTTTCATCATGTCAAGATCGCAGCGCTGCACATACAGTTTCATTTCCTGCTCTTTTTCTTCCTTCTCTTTTTCCTTCTCGGCAACCTTGATCTCGGTATTGATCTCGTTTTCCTTTATAGTACGTTCCTGCTCGATTGCTGCGTTGCGGCGCTTGTAGATCGCATCATCCTGTTCCTTCAATATCTGCTCACGCGCAGCTGCTTCAAGAGCCTTTCTCGTCTCAGTCTTTGGATTGATCCCAAGAATATTTATCGCAGCAATGTTCACTCCGAGCTTTTCTATCGATTCATCCTTCGTCAGATCTTCCTCTATGGTCCTCGCCATTTCATCCGCAAGTCTTATGATGGTTCTTACATCTTTTTTGCTGACTTCTCTGATGACAATCGCTTTAATAATGTTATTTATTCTCTTCTCCAAAAGAGCCATCTGTTCTGCAATCTTCTGTTCCATCTGATTATTTGACTGATATGTAAAATCAAACATCTTTGCTGCCTTGTCATAATCAGCGATCATATAAGTCGTAACACCCTGAACACATACACTCTGATAATCACTCGTAACCACATCATCAAATGCAAATGCCCCGTCAAAAGCAGTCGAAGGTGCCACCATGATATTGGTCGTCAGATTATTATAAAACACCGACAGCCCCAAACCTTCCTTGATCACTTTGCCATTTTTAATAACTTTTACATAATCCGTCGGTTTGAATTTCTTGAGTTTCATACTGCTTTTCTCCTTCTTTTTATATTCGGTAGTTATTTACTACTTTCTTATCTTTGAATATATATTAGTAGCATTTTGCTACTTTGTCAACATAAAAAATAAAAAAGCAAATGCCGATTGTTCTGAACAACGTGAAATGAGGCATTTGCTTTTTTATAAACTTCAGAAAATCACACCGCAGACGTACACAGCGAATTTCCGAATATATCCCTCTGTGGCAGGACGTAACTAAAGGCCACACACCGAATCAGTGCGCAGCCTCTTTATAGCGGTACTCAGCAGACATTTTGTTGCTGCTGATTGACTTCATCTTTGCTCCGGTAGCATCGACCTTTGGTGCCACCATTGCTCTGAAGTTCGTTTTATACAGTTTTTTTCCAAGAACAAGTTCATATAAAGCCTGAAGATCCGGCAAAGTAAACGTATCTCCCATCATATTAAAGGCAAGATCCGTATGCTCAAATTCCGCTTTAAGCTTAATAAATGATTCTATAATGATCTCGATGTGATCAAAAGCAAGCTCTTCCTTGCTTTTAAGACTCGAAACCCAGTTCTCATAGAATATCCTTCCGTTCTTGAACCTCTTGTTCTCGATGGAATATTCAATAGATACATTTCTTTCAGCATTGGTAAAACTTATACTGCCTTGGTCAATCACAAGATCAAACCATGCGGCATCCCTAACTCCGCCGGTGGCCTCGCCAAGTCCCGCACAAGTTACTCCGCGGAGCATATCATCGCTCGTATCGGAAACAAGCGCAAGGTAAGCGATAGTCATAACGCGTGTCCTGGGATCTCTGTCCGGTCTTGTAAAAGTATAGATCTGATCAAGATATACGCCTTCAAGCCCCGTCTCATTAGAAAGTTTTCTTTGTGCAGCCTGAAAAGCTGTCTCATCCCCATGAACAAAGCCTCCGGGCAATGCCCACCGATCCAGATAAGGGTGTTCATCTCTTTTTACCAGAAGAATCTTCAAAGTCCGCAGATCGGCGCTTGCACCAAGTACCAAAATATCAGCCGTGACAGACGGTCTGTCATAATCTCCGGCTTTATATTCCTTAAGGAATTCTTTTTCAGTTAATCCATTCTTGTCTTTCTTTTGTGTCATTCACGCTCTCCCGAGCCTAAAACAATTACATCTTGTCCGTGATAAAGCACGCATCTCCAAATGAAAAGAATCTGTATCTTTCCTTTATAGCTTCCTCATATGCCGCAAGAATATTCTCTCTTCCCGCAAGAGCCGCAACAAGCATTACGAGTGTCGACTCAGGAAGATGGAAATTTGTGATAAGGCAGTCGAGAACTTTGAACTTATAACCGGGATAGATAAAGATTGATGTATCCCCGCTGCACTCGGAAAGTCTGCCGTCTTCACCTGCGGCACTCTCGATTGTTCTGCAGCTCGTTGTTCCGACGCAGATAACTCTGTGTCCGTTTTCTTTTGCCCTGTTTATCTTCTCTGCTGCCTCAGCGGTAACCTGATACCACTCAGTGTGCATATGATGTTCTTTGACATTTGTAACCTTAACGGGTCTGAAAGTTCCAAGACCAACGTGAAGTGTAACAAAAGCCATATCTATGCCCTTATCGGCAATCTTTTTAAGAAGATCGTCGGTAAAATGAAGCCCCGCTGTCGGCGCTGCCGCTGAGCCTTCATATTTGGCATAGATAGTCTGATACATGTTCTTATCTTTGAGTTTGTGTGTGATGTAAGGAGGAAGCGGCATCTCTCCTAATCTGTCGAGCACCTCTTCCCAGATTCCGTCATAGTAGAATTTGACAAGTCTGTTGCCGTCTTCCACTATATCAAGGATCTCAGCGGTAAGGATTCCTCCGCCAAAAGAAACTCTTGCACCGGGACGAAGTTTCTTTCCGGGTTTTACCAAAGTTTCCCATACATCATTTTCTTTTCTCTTAAGAAGAAGGATCTCGACCGCTGCGCCTGTACCCTCCTTTTCCCCAAGAAGTCTTGCGGGAATAACCTTTGTATTATTAAGGACAAGGCAGTCGCCGGGCTCAAGATAATCAATGATATCGCTGAATATCTTATGATCTGTCTTTCCTGTTTCTTTGTCTATAACAAGAAGTCTGCACTCATCTCTCTTTTCAAGAGGGTCCTGAGCTATAAGTTCCTGCGGAAGATCAAAGAAATAGTCCGCGGTCGATAGTCCGAGCTGTGTAGTTTCTGACATAATATCTTACTTTCTAAAAAAAGTTCTTTTTATTCATTGCAAAAATCCATGTTCTCAAGGAAAGCGATATATCCTCTGAGAGACTCATAGAGATCTGCTTTGCTTATTACTTCGCAAGGTGAGTGCATATTAAGTACTGCAACACCGGAATCGATAACATTCATGCCATATTCAGCAAGAATATAAGCGATTGTTCCGCCGCCGCCCGCATCTACCTTACCAAGCTCGGCTGTCTGGAACAATACGCCGGCGTCGTCATATACTTTTCTTACTGCAGCAATGTACTCTGCATTTGCATCATTTGAAGAATACTTTCCGCGTGAGCCGTTGTACTTGTTAAATACTGGTCCAAAGCCAAGGAATGCACTGTTCTTCTTTTCAAATACAGAAGCAAAATTGGGATCGAAAGCTGCGCTTACATCAGATGAGAGCATGCATGAATTGGCAAGGCATCTTCTGAGTTTAAGATCGTCATAGCTTTTATTTGTAAGAGCAATAAGCTCTGCAACGGTATTTTCAAAGAATCTTGAAGCCATACCTGTTGCGCCGACGCTTCCTATCTCTTCTTTATCAACAAGAATACAGCATCCTGTTCTCTTAAGATCGCCCGCTTCAACAAGCGCACGTGCTGAAGGATATGCACATACTCTGTCATCATGTCCGTATCCAAGGATCATTGATCTGTCAAAACCTGCATCTCTGCTCTTTCCTGCAGGAACGATCTCAAGCTCTGCAGAGAGGAAGTCTTCCTCCTCGATTCCGTACAGATCATATAAAAGTGCAACGATTCCTCTTCTTACAGCTCCGGAAAGCTTACCTGTCTCAGCCTTTTCCTCTTTTTCGGCTTTAACGGCGTACTGCTCACCCTCTGTAAGCTTTGAATTCTTTTCATTTTCTTTTTCTTCAGATTTCTCTTTTCCCTCGACAACAAACGGTCTGTTACCTATAACAAGGTCAAGGGCTTCGCCCTCTATCACGTTTGATGCCTTCTTGCCCATCTGATCGCTTGCAAGATGAATGAGAATATCTGAAATGAAGAATACAGGATCATCCTCATCTTCACCGACATTTAAAATAACTGTCGTTCCGTCTTTTTTCACAACAACTCCGTGAAGAGCAAGGGGTATTGTCACGAACTGATACTTCTTGATACCGCCGTAGTAATGGGTATCAAGATAAGCAATCCCGTTGTCCTCATACAAAGGATTCTGCTTAACATCAAGCCTCGGAGAATCTATATGTGCTCCGAGGATATTAAGTCCTTTTTCCAAAGGCTCAGATCCTATCTTGAACATAATAATGGTCTTGTTCATCAGTACCGAATAGACCTTATCACCCTTTTTAAGCTTGGTATTTGAGTTAATGAGCTTACTAAGCTCTACATAACCCTCATCCTCGATTTCATTAACTATTGTGTCAACTGCTTCGCGCTCTGTCTTGGAATTATCAAGGAATTTCTTGTAATTATCAGCGAACTTATCGCATTCCTTGAGCTGTGTACGGTTATAGGTTGTCCATACATTCTTCTTATTCATATTATGTACCTCTTTAAATAAATCTTTTTCTTATGAACGAAGTTCTATGCCAAGATCCTGCAAGCCTTTAAGTATTTTCTTCATTGCTGAGTTGATCTCATCATCTTCCATTGTCTTTTCTTTATCTCTGAACAAAAGAGAATAAGCCATAGACTTAAATCCCTCTTTGATCTGTGAACCTTCGTAAATGTCAAAGAGTGTTAATTCTTCAAGTTTCTTGCCACCACGCTGACGGATCATCTTCTCGATATCACCTGCAAGAACTTCCTTAGGTACTACCATTGAGATATCTCTTGTAACTGCGGGGAACTTGGCAATTCCTGTATATATTGTATCAAATTTAGCGTACTTAACAACCTCAGGCATATCAATAACAGCAACATAAACTCTTGTATCGATGTCATAGTTATCGCATACCGCAGGATGAACTTCACCGAGATAACCGATAACTTCGCCATCATAAATGACATTTGCCTGTCTTCCGGGATGAAGGAATGACTTGCCTGCATTAGGATCGTATTCAACCTTATCAAGCATATTTACGCTGTCAAGAAGCTCTTCGATAACACCCTTCATGCTGTAGAAATCGCCGTCTCCGTAGAATCCGAGTGTGAGCTGCATTCTCTCATCTGGAAGCTCTGTAAGAGGAAGACTCTTTGCCACATAGATGTTGCCCATCTCATAGAGGCGAACGTCCTTGTTTCTGCGGTTATAGTTGGTTGCAAGGCTTGTGAGCATTCCGTTTAAGGAAATTGTTCTCATTATTGAGAAATCTTCTCCCAAAGGATTTGAGATCTTGATGGCCTTTCTTTCAACTGCGTCCTCGGGTAAAAGAAGCTTATCAAATACCTTGGGGCTCTCGAATGAATATGTATATCCCTGTGAGAATCCGCAGAACTGCGCTACTTCTCTTGCCTTCTTCTCAACTCTCATCTTGAATGAGATACCGCCTGTTGTAGCGCTTGTCTTGGGAAGAGTTGTAGGAATCTTGTCATATCCTGAGAATCTTGCGATCTCTTCCGCGATATCGCACATCTGGTTGAGGTCCTGACGGAAAGAAGGGATGATAACTTCATCAGTCTTATTGTCGTACTCAACTTCTTCTCTCTTAAGTATCTCGATCATCTCATCCTTGGAAATATCTGTTCCGAGGAGGTTGTTGATCTTATCTGCCTCAAGCGCAAATCTCTTCAAAGGCTTGATTGGAAGTCCTACCTGAACTACGCCCGGAACAACCTTACCGCAGCCAAGCTCGTTGATAAGCTGGCAAGCACGGTTGATAGCATCAAGTGCGTTTGCGGGATCAAGACCTTTTTCGAAGAATCCTGAAGCATCTGTACGAAGGCCCACTCTCTTAGCGGACTTTCTGATATTAGGTCCGTTAAATGTTGCAGCCTCGAAAAGAACTGTCTTAACGTCATCAGTGATCATGGAGTTCTCACCTCCCATGATACCTGCAAGTCCTACTTCTTTCTCAGCATCGCAGATCATAAGAACTTCGCTGTCGAGCTTTCTCTCCTGTCCGTCGAGAGTTACGAAAGTCTCGCCGTCCTTAGCTCTTTTTACAACAATCTTGTTTCCTGCGATTGTTGAAAGGTCATATGCATGCATAGGCTGACCGTATTCCATCATTACGTAGTTTGTGATATCTACGAGGTTGTTGATAGGTCTGATTCCTACGCTTGCAAGTCTTCTCTGCATCCATTCGGGTGAAGGAGCGATCTTTATATCTGTGGCAACCCTTGCGCAGTAGTTTGAGCAAAGGTCTGTATCCTTGATCTCAACATCGATGAAATCCTTTACGTTTCCTTTTCCGTCTTCCTTAACTTCAACAACGGGAGCTTTGAAAGGAAGCTTGTATGTAGCCGCTGCCTCTCTTGCAAGACCAAGGATGCTGTAGCAGTCTACACGGTTTGATGTAACTTCGAATTCGAATACTGTGTCATGAAGGCCGAGAACCTCAACGGCATCAGCTCCAACCTCTGTATCTTCAGGGAAGATATAAAGTCCGTCTTCGGGAGCTTCGGGATAAAAATCCTTTGTTGAGCCAAGTTCCTCGATTGAGCACATCATACCTGCACTTGGAACTCCGCGGAGCTTTCCTGCCTTGATCTTGATTCCTTCTGCAGGATTCGGGCTTCCGTCATGACCTCCGGCAACACGTCCGCCGTCAAGAACAACGGGAACCTTGTCCCCTTCCTTCATATTCTTGGCACCTGTAACGATCTGGATTGTTTCTTTTCCGATGTCAACCTGGCAGATAACAAGCTTATCTGCGTCGGGATGCTGCTCGATTGTCTTGATCTGGCCGACAACGATCTTCTCAAGGTTCTTATCAAGTGCTGTATATGTTTCAGTCTTTGTTCCGGAAAGTGTCATATCATCGAAGAATTCCTGATCGGTGCATGAAAGATCCGGCACATATGCTTTAATCCATGATTTTGATGAATTCATATTTTTTCTCCTGTTTATATAAAAAGATAATCGATATATTTGTTGCTGCGCTGGTAAGTTTTCGCGATATACGGATTGCTCCGCTTCGCTCTCGCAATCCTGCGGAAATCACTCTGTGGGAGTAGTACTAAACTCGTTCCTCGTTAAGTACTACTAGCCTCGGAAATCGACATGCTCATTTCATTCGCATATCTTTTTTCCTCATTTCCGTTCGGTCTTCATATACATTCAATGCTTTGTGCAAGCACAGCATTGAATGTACATGAATCCCTATATCGCTAAAACTGATTAAGGAAACGTATATCATTCTCATAGAGAAGGCGCATATCATCGATCTCGTATTTGAGAAGTGCGATTCTCTCAAGGCCTACACCGAATGCAAAGCCTGTGTACTCGTTGGGGTCGATTCCGCTCATCTCAAGAACGTGAGGATGAACCATTCCGCATCCGAGGATCTCGATCCAGCCCTCGCCTTTACAGAAACGGCATCCCTTTCCGCCACACTTAAAGCAGCTTACGTCCATCTCGGCAGAAGGCTCTGTGAACGGGAAGTGGTGAGGTCTGAACTTTGTCTTTGTCTCAGGTCCGAAGAGCTGCTTGGCGAACTCTGCAAGAGTTCCCTTAAGATCTGCAAATGTAACATTCTTGTCTATAACAAGACCTTCAACCTGGTGGAATGAAGGTGAATGTGTAGCATCAACTTCATCTGCACGGAATACTCTTCCGGGAGCGATCATCTTGATAGGGAGCTTGCCCTTTTCCATCTCATGCACCTGTGTTGAAGATGTCTGAGTTCTAAGGAGAAGATCTCCGTTAATATAGAATGTATCCTGCTCGTCCTTTGCGGGATGATCTGCGGGAATATTGAGAGCCTCGAAGTTGTAATAATCCTTCTCAACTTCAGGTCCTTCAACCACTTCATATCCCATTCCGGTAAAGATTCTCTCTACCTCTTCAAGAGCGATTGTATTCGGATGACAGTGTCCAACTTTGTTCTTCTTTGCAGGAAGTGTAACGTCGATGACTTCAGCTTTGAGCTTGGCATCTCTAACGGCAGCTTCCATTTTGCTCTTGGTCTCTTCAAGAACTTTCTCGATTGCCTCTCTTGTCTCGTTTACAAGCTGACCAACTTTTGGTCTGTCCTCGGGAGCTACGTCCTTCATGCTCTTTAAGATGCTTGTAAGTTCACCCTTTTTACCAAGGAAGTTGACTCTGATCTCGTTCAATTTCTCGAGTCCGTCAGATCCTTTAATCTGCTTCAGGGCTTCTTCACGGATTTTGTCCAGCTGTTCACTAATCATTTTTTTCCTCCTAAAAAAATAAGTCCCAAGTGTTAGTAATTAACACATGGGACGAAATTATCGCGGTACCACCCAAGTTCCCGTCATATATATTTATGTACGGACACTCATTATATCTGTAACGTAGACAAAACGATCCAACCTACAAGCACGATAAAATAATAGCCTTCAGAAGGACTGCTCCGGTGCGAATGTTCCGTATATACCCGTAGTAGGAAGCTTCCAGCCGATGACTCCCATTCTCTGAACCATGTAGCATAACATCTTGGGCGTAGCCCACACCTTCATAGCATTTTAATCTTTATTCAACAACTTATTGTATTTTGCAACAGAGTATTTGTCAAGCCTCATACCCGCATGCTTCTATCATCCGCTTACCTTCTTCACTAAGAAGCCAGTCTACGAGCTTTTTTACATTCTCATTAGTATTGTCTTTTCTGTAGACCACATAGAAATTTACAGTCAGCGGATAGCTGCCGTTTTTGATATTTTCGGAATCAGGAAAGACACCGTCTATTGCCAGCATCTTCACGTTATTGTCAGCCACCATTCCTGAGAGATAATAGCGGAAAGAATAGCCTATTGAAGCTCCCAAAATAGAAAACACATTTTTTGACGGATGAATATCATTTTCCATGAATTTATCCATCATAGTCTGGCTTCCCGAGCCCTTGATCCTGGTAAGCGGATTTATGGCTTTGGCCGGTCCGCCGACCTCTTTCCAGTTCGTGATCTCACCTCTGTAAATCTTGCGGATCTGATCGGCTGTAAGGCCATCCACAGGATTATTCTTATTTACGAAAAAGACAAAGGCCTCAAGCCCCACAGGTACTATCTCAAGCTCCACTCCCTTCTCTTTTGCAGTATTCATCTGTTCTTCAGATGGATGCGCGGTGAAAAAAAGATCGACCGATCCGTCAACCACAGCATCGAAGCCGCGTATGGTATTTTGGTATTTCATCGCACTGTCATCGGCAAAGTTTTCTCCATACTTATTATCATCCGAAAAGCTTCCGCCTTCATATGTAACGCAGCCCTCTGGGTAAATATTGTCGATAACGGAAGCATAAACAGGGACCAGCGCAGCCGCACCGTCAAGGACAGGCAGATCGTCACCTTCTGAAAAATGTATCGATGCTCCCGTTCTTGCAAGCAGGGAATCTTCCTCAAAGGGAAGGAATTTTGAAACATCAACCATTTTCAGCTGTGTCGCTCCGCTGTAGTTATTGCCAAGCCTCCTTGTCACCGTCACATATAAAAAGAGATTTAATGCCAGAAAAAACACTGCACAAAAAAGAATAAGAAGTCGCTTTTTCATAGCCAGAGCTCCTTAGAAATGAAATAAATAATAGATGAATTGGTATATGCATAGTAAACATACGCAGCATGGGCTGCAGTTATAAGTAGCCCAACTGCGATCACCGCAAAAAGCATTCCAAAAAACTTCTTATCACTCATATCACATGCTCCTTAAAAATGCATCAACAAGCAAAAAGAAAAGCCCCACAACAATTCCGCATCCGGCAACTATTGAAAATAATATCATTGTAATTGCTGTAAGCACGGCCAGCGAAGGATCACGCTCTCTGTTTTCCCTTTTCGCAGCTCTGGCATCACGTATGAACATAATCACGCAGATTAAAAATAACAGAGTTATTACACCTGCGATTATCAATATGATCATAAAAACTTCCCTCCGTATCCATGTTCCCAATCACCATTACAATAACTTTTATACCATTCTTCCAACCATTTTATATAATTCATTATATCACCTTCTCTTTCTATAAAACTTAAACATTGCCTGTACACCGGTAGAATCACTGATGCTCTTCTTTTTTAATTCTTTTCACAAGGAAAATCGTATATGCAAGCGTAAACAGCACGAATAGCACCCACAGACTTCCGCCAAAATCCTTGATCAATCCTATCTCTTCCCAAACCGCATTCCACCCGATGGCAAAATGCTTTTCTCCAAAGAATCCCGGCCCAAAATTGCCTCCGTTCTTGTATACGTCAACCAGCTCAAAAGCCCAGACCAACCAAGGCACCAACACAAATATCCATAAAAAGATATCTATCCCTATCATCACTTCTTTTTTCTGCTTATCCATCTATATTTACTCCGTAGAAAATCAGTCCCCAGATCAATTCAACACTCAATCACTATTTATCTGGGTTTTTCAGCTTCTTTTCCTGAAGAACATCCGTCGCACACAGATAACTGTTCCATTATTTGCACTTTTTATCTGGGTTTTCTTGCACTTTTTTCCAACAAATATCTGTAAATCACAGATAAAACGTTACATCTATGCGCCTCTTATCTGGGTTTCTTTACATTTCCCCAAAAATAACAGCCAAAAATCACAGATAATAACAATATCTACGCGGTTCTTATCTGTTTAAATCTCTACCACAATCTGAGCGATTATCAAATCTCCGCTTTGCTGTCCTCATAATAAAACAATCCCAGGAAAAGATATTGAATAAATGGCATTCCTAACATAATGCATAACGAAAAAATATTGCCAGGATACCAACCCGGAATAGAAAGACAGATATTTACACCACATACAATAATTGCTTTGCTTAATAAACAGAGCAGCGCAGGAAGAATAAAAAACAAGATATCTTTCTTCCCACTCGGATGCTGTGATTTAATCCCATATTTATCAACAATATATGCAGAAGCAATAGACACACATGCAGTCATAACTTCTCCTGCAATCATGAAACAATCATAAAACAAATCGTCTTTTACTCCGTCATTTAATATGCGTGTTATCATAACAGTAACCTCGCCTATATAGTACATAAAATAAGCAATATGCACAGTCAAGGAAAACACATTTCTTCTTCCCAATATTATTGATATTACAAGTAGTAATAACAGCAGAATATTCATTATACCAAATCCCGCATCAAACAAACCCATCCCGCCATTTATGTAATACTTTAAATTCATAATGAATAAAAAAATGTAAACCCAAAACAAATATGCAAAAAGAACAACCGCAAGCGCATTGAAAACAAGCGTCTTTGGGCTATACATTCTTTTCGTGGTATCAGCTTTATCCGGCAAAGCAATAACATGGAGTAAAGAAAAACCGGGAGCAAAAATGCTATAGATAAGGAAAAAGACTATATTATACCCTTTTTTCTTCGCAATATTAAATGTAAAAAATGCAAGCAGTAATGTAACCGCTATCGCAATCCACCAAACAACTATTTTATTCTCCAAAAACATCTTTCATTCCCTTTCATCTATAGTGGAGCGTTTTTTATTCGATAGTATTCCCTTATCGAACAAAAAAAGACTGCAAACAGCGGATTTTTCCACTTTTTGCAGTCAAACCATCTTTGTAAAAAAGATTTACGACTTTGCGTCCATACATCACTATATGTTTGCCTAAATCATGTAAATTATTGACATTCTACCACGTGAAATACTCTTAAGCAACCAAGTCCATCCGATGGCAAAAGCAGAGCGTATTCAGGCACTAGTCCATGCCAAAATACGCTCTGTTATCATTATTTTTTTATCTATTACTGCTTCACATACTCCGCAAGTTCTTCCTCTGTGTACTCAAGAACGCCCATATCAAGCAGGTTTGTCGTATCAGAAAGAAGGTTTCCGGGTGTAATAAATGTCTCCTGAAATGCAAGGAGTTCATCGAACAGATGAAGCATCGCTTCACCTGACACTTTTTCTTTTCTTATGTCTTTGTATTCATTCTTACTTCCGGTCAATTTAAGTACGGCTCGTCCATAGATATAGA
The DNA here is from genome assembly GCF_000621565.1 of Butyrivibrio sp. LB2008. Lineage (GTDB taxonomy): Bacteria > Bacillota > Clostridia > Lachnospirales > Lachnospiraceae > Butyrivibrio. The sequence continues at coordinate 210,121 of NZ_JHXZ01000012.1, read as the reverse complement.
ACAGCTTTATTATCTCTTCCGAAACAATGCCCTTACCCAAATCGTCTTTCATCACATTGTCGCGATTATCCAAGTTTCTTAGAAGCTCTTCTATGCAGTCATCATCGGCGCCCGCATCACTGTTTTTACCGGCAAGCAGCTGTTCCTCTTTATATTCAAAAGAATCTCCCAAATGCTCTTTGATATAGTCAATGATCTCCTTAAGGAGGTTAACGCCCGAAGTCACATTGCTGTTATAGTGAATCTTATACTCAGATCCGGCTCTTTTGACCGCCTCGTCGTAGCAATGAGCGGCAAACTGCGAGCAGACCATAGGAGTTACATCTTTTCCATCATAATACTTTTTATCTACGATCTTGATAATCTCAAAAATAGCCAGCTTAATGACACTCACGATCAGATCATGCAATTTTGAATCTTTGGAAAAATCATAACCAAGGATATATATGCCAAGGAGAGCCAGATTAAGCTTTCCGTAAGGAAGCTGCTCATTAACATACTCTGTCGCGATATCGGCAACAATTGTTGTATCCGCACCATTAGCGAGCCTTCTGATATAGATTGCTCTCTCATTTTTAGGATGGAGCGGCGATTTAACCGCTCCATCGATCTGCTCATTAAGCACATATCCGTGATTATAGTCGGATATCCCCGCATGACTTACAGGCGAATTCGTAAGTATTGAGATAAGCTGAGACAACTTCTCAGGCGGTGCCTCGAACAACATGATATCCCCGGATTTAAGTTCAGATAATTTAATACTTGCTCCCATTTTTCCCCCTTCTTTTGCAGCCACTGCGTATTGTTTATGTGTTTACATAATTAAATATATAAAATATTCGCAATAGTGTAAATCAGGTTCTTACTCAGGTTTTACTTCTCCCTTTTGATCAAGGGTAGTTCCCCAGATTTTAGCATATCTATTCTCAACCATTGCCAGGTTCTTTTTATCTATAGGGTTATGCCACTTATCCCACACAAGTCCTGTTGCTCCCTCTGCCTTTATGCAGATATTTCTTGTATTTGCATTTAATGGAATATTAGCCTCAAAGCCCGCAGTCTTGTGCTCTCCGTTTTGGGGCCAAGAACAATTTTTTATGTCCATTACACCCTTATCGTTATATTCATATTCCTGCCAGGTAACGTTGAATTTTGCCACATACGCTCCCGTATGTCTAAGCTTTAAATTACCATTTCTGTACTTTGTAACCTCTTCTGTGATGTACTCGGTATTTCCAACAATTGAAGCAGGTTTGTTATCTTTCAAAAAGCAAGGAAGGTAGCATACCGGATATGCGGGATTCTCAGCGCTAAGTTTTGTATTTGAAAAGATAATGTCATTCATTTTTTTGATAAAATCTTCATCCGACAAAATACCGCTGTAAATATCACTACGTCCGCCGAGAACGATTACTTTTACATGTATATCGCTGTATGTATAGCCTCCATCAAGCTTTGCGTTTCCATCAATCTTAATTCCGTTCTTTAAAGTGATCTTACCGTCAAGGGCAGCCTCTAACTGCACATCTGTCATAGATGATTCGAAAGTTATAAAGATCTGTCGTCCGTACTGAACATTCTGAACGTACATAGGAGGCTGCTTAGCAGAAACTCCCTTTTTGCTCAAAAGATCCCATGTCACATCTTCAGAGAAAACGTCCGAAGGTCTTGTCGGCTTTCCTGCGGATACAGTGTAAAAAATCTGCTTATACTCAGTGACATAAGTTGACTTTTTCCTGCTGTAGATTCCACCGAAATCGATTCCCAGATCATCTTTCAAAAAATTGACGCTAACATCCAGATTCAGTGCAAGCTGCTTTTCTTCTTCCGCTATTGTGGATTTCATCTGGAAAACCGCAGGAATGTTATTCTTGTCACTACAGGATGTGTACCAGTTGTTAAGTAAAATATCTACCGCCGAATGAACATTCTCATAAACCGGATTTTCAACCGTGACACAGCTCTTAGATTCCATTCCCGGAAGATCGATTGAAATATTGATGGGATCTCTTGCCGCATCAAGTGACTGCGGACTTCCTTCAACAATTCCATTGTTGCCCATCAAAAGTCCTCCGGGATATGCAACATCTTTTGCCGCATTCGGAGCCGAGATATCATAATTCCCGGATACTTCATGAAGTGATCTTGTGATTACGTAAAACTCATCATTAGACCAATTGCTACTGTGCTCAACAAAATTCTCATACTGATTTCCATCAAAGTACAAAATTTCCTGCGGATTGTAATCCAATCCAAAAATCTCATTATCAATTTGTTCTTTGTTAGTGTTTGCCATACCACAAACCTCCCTTCATATTTTGTATCTACACTGTAACAGGAGATTTATTCTGCCGGTTGTATTTTGGCTGAAAGGCAATTATCCTCCCCCACCGGTCGAATTCTTCCTTTTAAACGCAGCTACTCTCTTCCCTATACAAAGCCCAGCATAAACATATCTTCATAGCAAATGTCAGGTTTTTCGCAGCTCATTCTTTGTACTTACCGCCTTTTCACAGACAGCCCGGCCACAAAGGTATATGTTCGGAGATGCGCTGTATTCGTACGAGCAAGATGATTTTCAAATTTTACAAGAAACGGGAATGCCGACTTCTCTGAGCAACGTCGAAAGGAGGCATTCCCGTTTCTTGTAAAATTATGAAAATCACTGCGAAGACGTACACAGCGCATCTCCGAACATATACCTTTGTGGCCGGGCGTAATGAAATGCTGCTACACAAAAAAGTGCAACAGCCTCTGACTTATGACATGAAGAATCCTTTTAGTTCTTTGACTTTTGAGCGGCTGACAGGTACGACATCTTTTAGGTCTTTGAAAAACATATCGTAGGTATAGGATATTCTCGGACTGAAATGATCAACCTTCGAAAGATTCACCAGAAAACTTTTATGCGTCTTGAAGAAATACTGCCGCTCAAGCTTTTCTTCGTAAAAAGCAAGCGTCTTATTACCTCTGTATACTTTATCTTTTGTATGTATAAAGACAATGCTGTTGCTCACTTCAAAGTAATAGATATCAGAAATATTTATTATGACAATATTCTCATCCTGATACCCGCATACCATATTAAGACTGTAATCTATTGCCTGATTCACATCGGAAAGCGCATCTATCTGCGCGTTCTTGCTTCTTTTTATCGCATTATCTTTTTCACTTAAATCAAGATACCTTCTGATGCATTTGTCAAAGCGCTCTTTTGTAAAAGGCTTTTGGATGTAATCAAGCGCATTGAGCTCAAAAGCCTTCACAGCCCCTTCATTGTGCGCAGAAATAAAGCAAAACCTTGTATCGGAACGTAGAAGTGCCACCTGCTCCGCAATATACAGTCCGCTTATCCCCGGCATCTCAATATCAAGAAAAAGGAGGTCACACTCCGTCCTTATGAGATATGCTAGTGCTTCCACCGGATCTGTAAATGTTGCCTGAACCTCACACTGATCATAATCTTCCAGCTGTTCTTTTATATACTCAACAGAATTCAATTCATCATCCACTATAACAACTCTCATACCGTCTCCTCCATGCGATATCTGAATTTTATACGTGTTCCCATGCCGGGTGTACTGTCAAAATGAAGCCTTTCTCCGCAGTACTTTGAAAGCCTGTAGTTGATATTTTGCACTCCGACTCCGTGGCTCATTGCCTTATTCAGCATCTTGACCTGCATCTCAGACATTCCGGCTCCGTTGTCTTCAACAAGAAATTCCAGATAACCATCCGCTCTCTTCACCTTTATCCGAATATCCAGCGGCTCAGATTTATAGCCGTGTCTTATCGCATTTTCTACAAGCGGCTGAAGTATCATAGGCTGAAATTTTACCTTTTCATACCACTTCTTTTCCGCATTATCTTCATTTATCTCTTCATCGCCCGGTATCTTTTCCCCATCAAAATCAAATTGCAGTCTGATATTCCCCTGCTTCCTGTAATTTTCGATATCCGTATAAGACTTAAGAAAACCTATTTCATCTCCAAGCTTATAGTCATCGAACTTATTGCAGTCGAATCTGTACTTCACTTTCAGAAACTGCGAAAGATTCATCAAAAGGTCTTTTGCCTTCTCTATATCAGACGACATCAGCACATATAAGTTATTAAGCGTATTAAAAAGAAAATGCGGCGCTATCTGCGCATGAAGATATGAAATTTCCATTCTGTCCGCCAAAGCGGCATTTTCAAAAGCCCTGTCTATCTCCATGAGAAAGATATTTATATGACATATCACAAAAACAACCAATCCGATATTATAAAGATCGTTTTTCAGATAGAGTCTTAAATTCCTGCCGCTTTCTGATGCGATTATCTCAAGAAATCCCATAAGTACAAATACAAAACTTCCCGAAAGAGAAAGCATCGCATAGACTTTTTTCTTTGCAATCGACCTTATGATAACCAAGAAGCATATAGCTGCATTTATCACGAGCACTATAGGATACAGGTTTCCGACAACATTCAGCATCCCTTTATTTCCGCTCATAAATATAAGCACCAGATATATCCCGTCAATTACGGCGATTATTTTGGTAAGATTTCTCTTTTTATCATAAGGATATACAGAAACAAGGAAAGCATAAATACAGAACATCATAAGGATAAAAGCAAAAAACTCTGCTTTCACCATGAACTTTAGCGGTATCCCATGCCTAAAAAACAGGCCTGCATTTGGATTTATAGTAATTGCAAAAAGTGCACTGAAAATACTGAATCCGGCAAAATAGTATCCCGCTTTTCCCTTGTTTTCCCTGCTCACAAGAAGAAGCGGATATATTCCGAAGCCAATTAACATTCCGACAGTCAAAATATCGTTGATAAGCTGATTGATGCTGTATCTGTAGATATTTTCGACAGTTCCAAGATAAATATCATTAGCGATTCCACCATTGACGCTGGTAAAAAAAGAAGTTTCAATTTTTATATCTAAAGCTGTACCATCCGCGTTTATGAGGTAATTACTCGGCTGATACACACCATTTTCTTCATCGACAGTTCGCCCCGTATCTCCTACTCCGCCCAGTAATACGCCGTTGACATACACTTTGTAAGCACTTCGGACACCGGGAATAAAGAGCATATACTGCCCCGGCGTATCGATATCAAGATTAAGTTCATATGTCCCGAAATTAACGCCTTTGGACCTTTCATACAGCGACGTTTTCATGGAAGACGGGACTTCAATAAATACCGGACTTTCTATGCCTTTTCCGCTACCGGTATACTCGTTTGGATAAAACGTCCAATCACCGTTAAGTGCATATATCTCTTTTCCAACATCCCATCCGGATAAGTTTACATGCCCCTTAAAAGCGTCTGCAGTTTTTAGCACACAGGTCCTATTGGTTAAAAAAATAAAAAGAATCATGATCAGCAATACTGCTATTGATACCGCAAGCCTGAATGTCCGAACTTTTTTTGCGTTCATCCCGTCTTATACCCCATCGCATACTTCTGTATATATACTTGGCTTTTATAGTCAAATATATGTCCAATATCATATTCACATTATTTCTTTATAACCTAACTCAGACTTCTTTTATCAATTTTAGCTTTGCTTCACGCCTCAGCTGCTTGATATGCCACTCCCTGCTCATTGCTTCTTCCTTTGTTTCGAAAGTTTCGTGGTAAACAAGCTTTACAGGAAGCCTTGTCTTGGTATATTTGGCGCCTTTTCCGGCATTGTGATCTGCGATCCTCTTTTCAAGATTATTGGTCCATCCGCAGTACAAAGAGCCGTCTGCGCATTCAACTATGTATGTATAATTCATATTTTTTCCAAATGAATTTATCCAAAGAATATCTCAAGACCTATTCCAATAAGGATAAGTCCGCCTACTATCTTTGCATTGCCCGCAAGTTTTGTTCCGAATTTGATTCCAAGCTTAAGTCCCGCATAGCATACGAGCCAGGTAACCGCACCTATTATTGTGGTGCATGCAAGAACCATAAGAACACCGTACTGTGAAATTGTAAATCCAACGGAAAGCGCATCGATAGAAGTGGCTATTCCCTGAAGAACCAGCACTTTGTCAGATAAAGTTCCATCTACTTCACTCTTTTCCCTATCAGGATCTTTCTTATCCTGAAATCCTTCAAGAAGCATCTTACCGCCTATCAAAGCCAGCAAAAAGAGTGCAATCCACGGAATAAGTACTTTAAAGCCATTAAAAAGATTTGCCGCATTATGAACAAGGAACCAACCTATAAGCGGCATTGCAAGCTGGAATATCGCATATACACCGGAAATTTCCAATCTTCTTTTTTTGCTCATGCCGGTGTCTGCAAATCCATTTGCAAGAGAAACAGAAAAAGCGTCCATGGCGAGTCCTACTCCCAACAAAACGCTATTTGTAAGAAACAATATAGTATTAGTCATATCATTCTCCCGAAAAGGTATGTACACATTATCATACCAAAACATGGTGTCCGGAACAATAATATGCCTCCAAAAAAGCGCAAAAAAATTGAAGGCAAGCATCCATTAAACTAATGAACACTCACCTTCATGTCTGATTTTCCAATGGTCTGTCCTCTCTTTTTCGTTTTATTTATATTAAATCACTTACTGCAACGGCACCTCGACATCCCTCGGCATATGTGAAGCCTCGCCACCCTAGCTGTAGATGTCAGCCGTTCCGATAACCATCCGTTTTCCTTTGGTGAAGCTTAAGCCACCTCGGATACTTAGGTTTTATCTCTTAAGTGATTGTAACTATAATATACCAGAACCCTATAGTTTTGTCAATCATCTTTTTTGAATTATTTTTATATTCAGACAATTCAGACAATTCCCATGAATTCGCATAAACAATTCACCCCTTAATTAATTTGATACAAAAAGGTTATTATTGTATGATATTAAAGGACTTAAACACAGCAAAAAAGGGGACGCTATGAACGAATTTATTATTAGCACATGCTCAACTGCAGATCTTTCGCGTGAGCATTTTGATAAAAGAGACATTAAATATGTTTACTTTCACTTTGAAATAGACGGAAAAGATTACCCGGACGATCTCGGAGATTCAATTCCTTTCAAGAAATTCTATGAAATGATGGCTCAGGGCGCCATGACAAGGACTTCTCAGGTAAGTATCGGTGAATATGTAGAATTCTTCGAGCCTTTCCTTAAAGAAGGCAAAGACATCCTTCATCTCGCACTCAGCTCGGGAATATCCGGAACATTCAATTCCGCATCTGTCGCATGTGAGCAGTTAAAAGAAAAATATCCCGATCGTAAGATCTACATCGTTGATACTTATGCTGCTTCAGCCGGTCTCGGACTTGTAGCAGACAAGCTGGCAGACCTTCGTGATGAGGGAAAAGATATCGATGAACTTCATGACTGGGTTGAGAAAAATAAGTACTATGTTCAGAGCTGGTTCTTTGTTTCAGATCTTAAGTACCTTGTGAGAAACGGACGTGTTTCAAAAGCTGCCGGAGCAATCGGAAATGTACTTAATATCTGTCCTCTTCTCAATATTGACAGAGAAGGACATCTTTGTGTAAAAGCAAAGGTAAGAGGCAAAAATGCCGTTATGAAGGCTCAGGTAAAGAAGATGTTCGAGCTTTGTGAGAACAGAACAGATTACAATAACAGTTGCTTCATTTCTCACTCAGACTGCTACGATGATGCAAGAGCGGTAGCCGATATGATCGAGGCTCAGATTCCTGCTCTCAAGGGTAAGATCAAGTTATTCGATATAGGAACAACCATCGGAAGTCACACCGGCCCCGGCACCGTTGCCCTCTTCTTCTGGGGCGATGAAAGGACTGAGTAAATTGATCGGTCTGTAAGGGATAAAAAAATATAGGTCTATGCATTTTTGCTCTGATTGTGCCGAGCACTGCAATGAGACCAGAGCAGAAAAAGCGAATGCAGAGGCATTCGTTTTTTCTTGGTCTCATTTCCGTGGCACAAAATCGCAAAAAATTGCATAGACCTATATTTTTTTATCCCTTACAGACCTCTTGAACTCAGGCTCCCAGTTTTGGGGTGTTGGTAGGCTGGAAGTTCTGCCTTTAGGTAGTTGTTAGTCTTTAGGTATTTTGATGTTTTTTTATTCTGAGTAGTATTTCTTTTCAAGGCGTTTTTCAAAGTCGGGTTTGGGCATGGGGTTATCGTAGAAGAAGCCTTGTACGATGTGACAGCCTACTCCTTTTAGGAGTTCGATCTGGTCTTCTCTTTCGACACCTTCGGTGACAACGTCTATTCCGAGCTCTTTTGACATTGTAATGATGTTTTTAAGGACAATCTCATCATTTTTGCTAAGGTTATCATTGCCGATAAATGTTTTGTCGATCTTGATTACTTTAACGGGGAAATCTCGCAATGTGGAAAGTGACGAGTAACCTGTTCCGAAATCGTCTATGGCGGTATTTATGCCTGCGTCTTTTAATTTGGACAAGAAGCTTGTCATAAGAGATCTCTCATCTTCGCTTACTGTCTCTGTAACTTCTATCTCTATGAACTTCCTGTCTATTCCGTATTTATCGATTACTTCAGTAATCTCTTCGACAATGCGCTTGTAGCTTAAGTCTCTTCGCGAGAAATTGACAGAAATAGGCACTGTCGGTATTCCGCGCTTTTGCCAGTCGCTGATAAATTCACAGGCTTTTTTGAGTACATAAAGATCAAGAGATGCTACCATGCCCTCCTGCTCCAAAATAGGAATGAATTCAGTCGGATACAGTACAATTCCGTTACAGAACCATCTCGACAATGCTTCTGCTCCCACTATCTCGCCGGTTATCGTATCAACCTTAGGCTGAAGATATATTCTGAACTCGTCATTTTCCAAAGCTTCTTCGTATCTGTCTTCAATCTGCTTTTGCCTGTAGATACGGGTGCTCATTGCTTTATTTACAAATACATACGGCTTATTCGCCTCATTCTTGGCATAATTAAGCGCCATAGCGGCTCTTGAAAGGAGCTGTCCGGCATCTTTAAGCGAATCATCAACCGCATACACTCCGCAGACCGCGGCGATCTTTATAGGTTCTTCTTTGCCGTTTCTGATACCGTATACATCAACTCCTGACAGGAAATTCAAAAAGTCTTTTGTCCTCTCCTTCTTAACAAGCGCAGTGTAATTATCGCCTCCAAGGTGCGCAACGATCTCATCTTTATTGAAGAACCCTTTTAGCTTCTTCGCATATCTTTTCATGATCTCATCGCCCTCGGCAATGCCGTAGCGTCTGCTGTACAGACCAAAGCTTTTTAAATTGAAATAAAAGGAATCATAAAGCATTATATCTCCGCTTTCGCAGAGCTTTGAAGCAAAAACAAGAAATCCTCCAGAATTGGGAAGACCTGTCAGATACTGCTTGAGTGTGCTCTCTCTGACAACTGTATTTAAAAGAAATCTCTCCATATGAAAAGAAAGAATATCCACCAGAATCGAAAAACTCTTATACTCATCATCATTCCACTGTTTGTCGCCATACAGGTAAATGTTATATGTAACCGTCTTCTGTCCCGCTATATTGTTACGGAAAAAATATGCAGGCGCTTCCCCTTCGGGAACAGGGCCAAACAGCGGTATAACAGTGTCGGGTTCCCCCTCCTGTTCAGAGCCTTTTGCATAAGAAACTATAGAGACAATAGACCTAAGAGAATACTCCTTGGCAATATCGGCAATTGCACTTGGCGATATCTCCGGTGTGACTTCCTCTTCCGAAAGTATCTGAACAAAGTTTTCAAAACTCTTTTCAAAATTCATATAAGTCCGCCCTTCATAGGTTTTCTTCAGTTATATATAATATAATTTTAATAAAAATTTTATGTTTTTTCAATATTGCGCTCGCCAGGCACCGGCTTTTTCGGGCACAAAAAAAGACTGCACTTATGGTACAGCCTTTTTATAGTATAAAATTACTTCTTGTTTACAAGATCCTTAAGAGCCTTACCAGCTTTGAACTTAGGTGCTATAGATGCAGGAATCTTGATAGCTTCACCAGTCTGAGGATTCTTACCGGTTCTAGCTGCTCTCTTTGTTGTCTCGAATGTTCCGAAACCTACAAGCTGAACCTTTCCTTTTTTCTTAAGTTCCTTTGTAACTGTCTCTGTGAAAGCGTTAAGTGCTGCAGCAGCATCCTTCTTTGAAAGTCCTGCTTCCTTAGCAATTGCATCAATAAGTTCTGTCTTGTTCATGTAATTTCCCTCCAAAAAGAAATTTATTTTACTACATTGCCCATTTTACCACCATTTCAAGCACATAACAACCAAAAAAAGCGGAAAAATGCGGAAATTTCATGATTTTTTCTAAAAAAAACGCTTGTTATAGCTCTTTTTCATCAAAGGATGTCCTGGAATCCAGGTCTGTACAGATGTCTGGGAATACCATCAACCATAATCGGACCCACATCACCCTGAATAAGAGGTCTCACATAAGTGATGAACTCATTCGTTACGTATGTTCCATCCTTGCTGATCCACTCTCTCGGAACAACTCTCTCATCGTTCGCGATCTTATGAACATCCTTGACCTCAGTTCCTGCCTGATAAGGATCGTCAGAAAGTCTCTCTATAACGACCATCTTGCCGCTGTCACCTTCATCGGCAGACTTCATTGCAGCACCGCCCACTTCATAAGCTTCAAGAATATCTACTCGTGACGCGCAATGACTTGCCGCTCTCTGAAGAGTTGAAAGTTCAATAGCACGTGTTTTGCATCCGCACTCTGTGGAAACTACATTGCAAAGATATCTCGCTGTACCCGTGAGCTGCTTGTGTCCGAATGCATCCACATACTCAACGGAGTTGTCAAGATCGCTGACATATTTGCCGTCCTTGGTCCTGATACCTTCAGATACAGCAACAACAATAGATGCCTTTGTCTTCAAAAGAGCTTTTATCTTCTTAAGGAAAGCATCCATATCAAACGGAATCTCAGGCATATAGATGGCATCAGGTCCGTCACAATCTTCGCCCTTAGCAAGCGCTGTGGCACCTGTAAGCCAACCTGCATTTCTTCCCATTACTTCCACTATGATAACCTGTCCGTGGCTTGTCTCAAGAGACCAGCTGTCTCTTATTATCTCTTTTACAGAGGTTCCGATGTACTTGGCTGCTGAGCCATAACCCGGAGTATGATCTGTAAGAGCCAGATCGTTGTCGATTGTCTTAGGGCATCCGACGAATCTGATATCAGAGCCTGTGATGATAGCATAATCAGACAGCTTCTTTATCGTATCCATGGAATCATTTCCGCCGATGTAGATAAAACAATCGATCTCCAATTTTACAAGAATCTCAAAGATCTTCTCGTATATCTCTTTACTTTCAAAAATCTCCGGAAGCTTGTATCTGCAAGAACCAAGATATGCCGAGGGAGTTCTTTTCAAAAGCTCGATATCGAGCCCGGACTGAATGTGATCAGACAGATCGACATAGCGACCTTCCATGAGACCCTGTACGCCATGGATCATACCGTAAACCTTTTTGTATCCACGGTCGATGGCGGTTCTGTACACGCCGGCAAGTGAAGAATTAATTGCCGCGGTAGGACCACCGGATTGCCCAACAATTACGTTTCTTTTCTTTTTCTGCACCATAACTCCTGTCCCCTTTCGAAAGTATACTACCATTATATTCGAAAAAACGATAACTGTCACCAAAAAAAGAGCCGTTAAAACGTTTTTTCGCTTAACGGGCTCTTTTGAGCATACCAAATAAATGTAATATACGTAAAAATGGGCATCAATAGTATATCTGATGCATTTTTATCAGATGAATTTCCCTCTGCGTGATTTTCCCAAGCTATAAGCAATTGAAGCTACAACAATAAAGCTGACCACAACGATGGCGCACACTGTATAAAGCCTCTTCTTATCATCATCGAGACCGTTCCAAAACTTAATTGCCTTGTCCAGTTTCTTCTTTCCAAAATCTATTGCGTTCTCAATAAATTCCATCATTGCGTTACCCCCAAATAAAAACAATTCAATAATTCGATATAGCAAATTATTTTACTACTATATATTGTACCTCTACGCACGTTTTTCCTCAAGTTTTTTTATTATATAGTCTTTCAATATAAAATCGATGATAGCCGCAAAAGGGATTGCAAGAAGGATTCCGATAACTCCGAATTTCCTTCCGCCCAGCACGATCGCTACAAGTATCATAAGCGGTGATACCCCAAGACTTTCGCCAAAGAGTCTGGGCTTTAATATATATCCGTCGACAGTCTGCAGGATGATCGTAAATATAATAAACCAAAGTGCATACCACGGATTCTCAAGCACAAGGATAAATGCTCCTATCGCGCCTCCGACTATAGGTCCGAAAGTCGGCGCAAGATTGGTCACTCCGACTATAACCGAGATCAATACAGAATACGGTTGCCCCGCTATCAGCATGTATATAAGGTTTATAACGCCTACTATGATTCCGTCTATAATATCAAAACTTATATATCTGATAAGGATCGCATTGCATCTGTCCGTAAGATCACAGGCTCTTTTATATGTCTTTTCCTTCATGATAAGTCCCATGAATTTCGAAAAGCCTTTGATAAGCCTTCTGTTATCCAAAAGAAGATATATCGCAAAGATAAATGCGAGTACAAGATCAAACATTCCTCTTCCTGCATTTAACGAACCGCTGACAAAGCTGTCCACATTCTCAGAGAAATACTCTCCTATCTTGCCAAGGATATTCTTCTCAAAATTCTCTATAGCGGTGAGGTCTATCTCAAAGAGCTTTACGATCTTATTATTCTCAAGATCGTCCAAAAAGCTGTTTGACGGATCAACATATGCTCCTATGCTTGAGACAAATTTCGTCACGCTGTCAATAAGCTGCGGCACAAGTGCAACAAAAAGAAGGACAACCGAAAGAAGTATCAATATAAGCGTAAATGCAACAGAAATCTTCCATCTTGTATTTTCTTTTTTTATCTTCTTAAATATGCCGTTTTCAAGCAATACTGCCACCGGATTGAATATATAAGCTATTACTACACCAAGTATTACAGGTCTCAGGAAACTAAAAAATGAATTTATTCCATCGATGATAGTAGAAAAATTAGATAACAACATGTATAAGACAACCGCCGAGCATGTGGCGATAGTGTATGAAACCCATTTCTTTTTAAACCACTTGTTATTTAATTTCATGTCTTCCCCCATATCGTTGTTTTATCAATCCATATGGAAAAAGCAGCCATAAAACATATGACTGCTTTTATTCCCAAAATTATCCCAAAATGCCGGTTCCTGTTATTTGACTCCTAGCTAATGCCAGGTGGGTTACCGCAACTGATATGCCTGTCTTCCTCTCCCATAGCTTTGTCTGCGCATGCGCAGGGCCGAAGGCGTGACATTTATACCAATGATGTAGGAGTCCCGTTTAAAGTAATGTAGGTTCAAATTACACAGGAATTGTCGGACACCCCAGGAGAACTACCTGATGTAGTTCTTTGTTAGTTCTAATATAATCCATACATGCGCATTTTTCAAGGGTTTACGCGTGATTTAAGAGTATTTTCACATATAACTTATATTTATAAAACGTATATTTACAGTTCCTTTTCAAGATCTATCTTTGGATCCTTCTTGGATTTTTCACATATTTGTGCTTTTGGAATTACAAGGAATAATCCCACACAGCTAACAACAAGTATAACAGCCATTCCGGCAACACCTATCTTATCATAGACATATCCGCCAAGGCCATTATGTAATGCATGTCCGAAAATAGTAGGAATTACAGAATTAAACTTATATGCGACGTAACCAAAAATCAATCCAAGTGGAATTGTATATATTCCCTGAACAATATTACCATGGACCACTCCAAAACAGATACAGCTCATTATCATACATCCGATAATTCCAAACGCCTGCTTTGTTTTCTTCATTGCAACTCCTCGAAGAGTAAGTTCCTCCGACAAAGGCGCTCCAATAACAACCGCTATTAAACCAAGCGCATTGTCATCCATCCCGCCTATCATATTGCTCAGATTTTCTACTTCACTCGGAATAACCAGGCCCATTATCCAATATAAGACATAAACAAGACTCGTTCCTGCCAAAAACAAAAGAAGAGCAAATAATATGTTAAATTTATCGGAAAACTTTTTTACTACAGGCTCATATGTACCGGCTTTTTTCTCTTTTTTTACAAAGCCAAAATAATACCATATCGCCATCACGGTAACAGAGAGTACTTCTCCAACAAACTGCGCGTTTGCCATAACCCCTTCTTTTTGGTACATGTATTCCATTAAGCTCGCGCCATCCGTCAATCCCTCTTCAATAGCCGCTTTGACCATTGCCGGAATAAGTATTATACACTGCCCGATTGTCAAAACCACAAAAAATACAATTATTGCAAGTGCTACAAACAATAATGCCTTAACCTTACCGGTTTTCTGCTCCATACTATCCTCCTGATGATTGTGTCTGATTTATAAGTATTACTTATATTTCTCTTGTTGCATCCTTGAGCCATGCTTTGACATTTTCATCCTCAATAAGAGGTGAGATCCTGTCATAAACTGCCTTGTGATATTCATTGAGCAGTTTGACCGCATCAGGCTTCATGTATTTCTTATCAATTGCCTCAAGGTCAATGGGCACATATGTGAGATGATCAAATCCATAGAATTTACCATACTCATTCTCATTGCGGCTCACAACCTCAACAATATTCTCTATGCGTATTCCGTGGCTTCCCTCGATATATACGCCGGGTTCATCGGAAACTATCATACCTGGCTTAAGAAGAGCTTCGCTCGCACCCTCTGCATATTTCCATCTGATTCCCTGAGGTCCCTCGTGAACATTGAGCATATATCCTATGCCGTGTCCGGTTCCGTGGTTATAGTCAATTCCTATATCCCACAATGCCCTTCTGGCATATATATCAACGTTTCTTCCCGTGCATCCGTCCTTAAAAACAGCATCTGCAAGTTCAAGCATTCCGGACACGGTTGCTGTATAGTGCTTCTTAATCTCATCTGAGATCTCTCCGACAACGATAGTCCTCGTAACATCGGTTGTTCCGCCCATGTATGTTGCGCCGGAATCAACAAGTAGCATGCCCTGTGGCTTAACTTCAGCGGCATTATCTTCAGTAGCCTCATAATGCGCCATTGCTGCATTTGCATTGTATGCACTGATAGTCGGGAAAGACAATTCAATAAATCCCGGAATCTGTGCTCTCATGCCGTCGAGTTTCATTGCAGCGGAGTACTCAGTCATAGGAATCTTACCGACATTTTCTTTTACCCAGTAAATAAACTCAGTAAGTTTAGCACTGTCTTTCAGATATACCTCACGGATATTCTTAAGCTCAGTCTCGTTCTTAACAGCCTTCATAAGCTCTGTGGGATCTTTTTTGTCCACAGTCTCAAATCCGGCAGCCTTAGCCTTGTCGGACAACAGCTTGAACGTGAGATAATTTGTATTTCTCTTGTCAAAAAGAACATTTCCCGTAAATACAAGCTCCGACATATACTCGGCATATTCTGCATATTCTTTCAGGACAATGTCATTTTTTTCGCAATATGCACGAACTTCATCCGTAACTTCTTCTTTCTGCACAAAGAGAATGAACATATCATCTGTTATTATTGCATAAGAAAGTGCCACAGGATTGCATTCAACATCATTTCCGCGAAGATTTGTAAGCCACATAATATCATCAAGCTTGGACAAAAGATGCATCGATGTTCCGTACTTCTTCATCTTGGCTCTCACATCATTAAGCTTTTCCTTAAAAGACTTACCGCAGAGTTCATCGGACAAAACATACATATCATGGCAAGGAAGCGCCGGTCTGCCTGTCCATACTTCTTCCGCAAGATCTTTTCCAATCTTAAACTCTGCCTTTTTATTCTTGAGCCTTTTTTCAAGCTCCTCACCAATCTCTGCAGAAACCACTCTTCCGTCAAATCCGAGAACTTCGCCTAAGTTCATCTTATCTTCAAGATATTCATCGATGGAAGGAACGCCCTCTTCACCCATCTTATAAAGAATTACGCCTGTTCCTGCAAGCTGATTCTCAGCCTGAATAAAGTATCTGCCGTCTGTCCAGAGTCCCGCCTCTTTGTCGCTCACTACAAGTGTTCCGTTAGATCCGTCAAATCCGCAGAAATACTCTCTTGTCTTAAAAAAATCAGCCGCATACTCAGAATTATGAAAGTCGGATGTCGGGATCATGTAATAATCGATTCCGTTTTCCTTCATCTTCTTTCTAAGCTGCTCTAATCTGTTTTTTATTATTTTATTCTCTGTTTCCATATCTGCTTCTTCCTATAAATCACGACTACTCACAATCTGTAAGCGCATAGCGCAAATGACTGTGAGTAGTATATAAAAATCATTTACAATTATTAAAGTCCGTACTTCTTAACAATAAGAGGTACAACCTTTGAAGAACCGATTCTGCTGCATCCTGCCTCTGCATATGCCACAGCATCCTCGATTGTGCGGATTCCGCCTGCTGCCTTGATCTTAACATCAGGGCCGATATTCTTCTTAAAGAGTTCAATGTCTTCAAGAGTCGCACCGGCGCTTCCGAATCCTGTTGAAGTCTTGATATAGTCAGCTTTTACTTCAGTAACAATCTTGCAGAGTTCTTTCTTCTCATCCTCTGTAAGATAGCATGTCTCGATGATAACTTTAAGAAGCTTATCTCCGCATGCCTTTCTGATCTCTTCAAGTTCCTTCTTTACTTCGTCATATCTGTGATTCTTTACATCACTAACGTTAACAACGGTATCGATTTCCTCTGCTCCGTCCTTAATGGCTTCCTGTGCCTCTACAACCTTAGCCGCTGTGCAGCTGTAGCCGAGAGGGAATCCGATAACAGTACAAAGCTTAAGGTTATCGCCGTACTTATCATGTGTTCTCTTCAAGTATGTCGGCGGTATGCAAACCGTCGCTGTTTTGTACTTAACTGCCTCGTCGCAAAGACTTACAATGTCTTCCCATGTTGCATCTGCCTGAAGCTGAGTGTGGTCAATAAGTTTTATAATTTCTTTCTCGTCCATATTGAACCCCTTTCTTAATCTCTGTCCTTCATATCCATATAGCCCTTTCTGGGCTCGATTGCCATATATGCAGGACGAATAATTTTGCCTTTGTTGGCAAGCTCTTCCATTCTATGAGCACTCCAACCGACAATTCTTGCCATAGCAAATATTGTCGGATAAAGTTCCTCAGGAAGTCCTAACATACGATATACAAATCCTGAATAGAAGTCAACATTAGCACTTACACCTTTGTACATAGTGCGTTCTCCGCTTATGATCTGCGGTGCAAGTTTCTCTACGAGCTCATACAACTTGAGTTCGTCCTCGCGGCCTTTTTCTATAGCAAGTTTCTCTACAAAGCTCTTTAATACCAATGCTCTCGGGTCCGACTTGGAATAGATGGCATGTCCGATACCGTAAATAAGTCCCGCCTTATCAAAGGCCTCCTTGTTAAGTATCTTTCTTAAATATGCTTCAACCTCCGCCTCGTCTTTCCAATCTTTGACATTTGCTTCAATATCATCAAACATGTGCACAACCTTGATATTGGCACCACCGTGTCTGGGTCCCTTAAGAGAACCGATTGCAGCTGCGATAACCGAGTATGTATCAGTCATACTTGAGCTTACGACATGTGTTGTAAAAGATGAATTGTTACCACCGCCGTGTTCCATATGAAGCACCAGACAGATATCAAGAAGTTTTGCCTCAAGCTCTGTATATTTGCTGTCAGGTCTTAGCAGATACAGTATTGTCTCTGCTGTAGACAGCTCTTCAAGAGGAGGATGAATAAAAAGTGTCTTTCCCTCGTGATAATGATTATAAGCCTGATATCCGTATATAGACAAAAGTGGGAACAAGCTTATAAGCTGAAGGCTCTGTCTGAGCACATTAGGAAGTGATGTATCATCCGCAAGGTCATCATAAGAATAAAGAGTAAGGACACTGCGGGCAAGGGTATTCATCATATCCCTGCTCGGAGCCTTCATGATTATATCTCTTACAAAGCTTGTGGGAAGGCTTCTGTAAAATCCGAGAAGCCTGTTAAAATCGTTTAACTCGCTTTTATTGGGAAGCTTATCAAAAAGAAGCAGATAAGCGCATTCTTCAAAAGCAAATCTGTTATCATCCGATGCTGCCTTTATGAGTTTCTTTACATCATAACCTCTAAAATACAGCTCGCCGTCCTTGGGAATACTCTTCCCATCTTTTTCTTCTTTGGCAACAATTTCCGAAATACGTGTGAGACCTGTAAGTACGCCTTTTCCGTTTAAATCTCGAAGTCCTCTTTTTACGTCATACTTGACAAAAAGCTCATTCTCTATCTGATCAGCAGCTTCTGACAGTCTGGCTAGCTCAACAATCTCAGGTGTGTTTTCAGAGTAAATATTTTTTCCGTTTTCCATCCGCACCTCCGTTTAAGCAATTATTTTAGTATTTTATCAAAGACCGAGGAACTCTTTTACGGCGCCTTCCATTTCAGTCTTATCTACAACTTTCTTGTGTCTGATCTCAGCGGTTCTGATAGATGATACCGCTTCAGGGATCTTGACACCGGATACCTTTGAGAGCTCGTCTGCAAGTTCGAAATCTCCCTTAGAATCATCCCCTTTACCAAGAGCATTCATAACGCTTCTTGTAAACTTGAAGGGGCTTGCCGTTGAAGCAATAACAGTAGGTGTCTTATCACCTGTCTCCTCCGTATACTTGTTGTAAACAGAGCTTGCAACAGCAGTATGCGTATCCATAAGATAACCTGTCTTCTCAAAAATATTCTTGATGGTATCGAATGTATCCTGCTCTGATGCATATCCACCATAGAAATCAACAAGCTTGTTCTTCATATCATCTGTTATCTCATATTTTCCGTCCTTAGAGAGCTTACTCATATACTCTGCATCAACTCCGGCATTATCGCCTGAGATATGATAGATGAGTCTCTCAAGATTTGAAGAAATGAGAATATCCATTGAAGGTGAAGCTGTAAGAACAAATTCACGATTTCTGTCATATTCTCCCGTCTTAAAGAAGTCGAAAAGGACCTTATTTGAGTTTGATGCGCAGATAAGCTTTCCGATGGGCACACCCATATTTTTTGCATAATATGCTGCAAGGATATTTCCGAAGTTACCTGTCGGAACTACAACATTAATGGGATCACCGTCTGCGATTCTTCCCTCTTTCAAAAGCTTTGCATATGAATATACATAATAAACAATCTGAGGAACCAAACGTCCGATATTGATCGAGTTTGCAGATGAAAACTGGAATCCCTTCTCATCCATCTCTTTTGCAAGCTTATCATCTGTAAAGAGCTTCTTTACTCCTGTCTGAGCATCGTCGAAGTTTCCTTCGATACCGATAACACATGTATTGTCACCCTTCTGTGTTACCATCTGCTGTTCCTGAATAGGGCTAACGCCGTGCTTAGGATAAAAGACAATAATCCTTGTGCCCGGAACATCAGCAAATCCTGCAAGAGCAGCCTTTCCAGTATCTCCGCTTGTAGCTGTAAGAATAACGATCTCATTCTTTGCATTATTCTTCTTTGCAGCAGTTGTCATGAGATATGGAAGAATTGAAAGTGCCATATCTTTAAAAGCAATAGTTGCGCCGTGGTACAGTTCCAGATAAAAAGCACCGTCTGCTTCTGAAATCGGAGCTATCTCCTTTGTATCGAACTTAGAATCATATGCATGTGAAATGCAATATTTAAGCTCTTCTTCTGTATAGTCGGTAAGAAGAAGTCTCATTACCTCATATGCAGTACCCTGATAGTCAAGCTGCGCAATCTCTCTTAATGTTTTCTCAA
The DNA here is from genome assembly GCF_000621565.1 of Butyrivibrio sp. LB2008. Taxonomy (GTDB): domain Bacteria; phylum Bacillota; class Clostridia; order Lachnospirales; family Lachnospiraceae; genus Butyrivibrio. The sequence continues at coordinate 190,312 of NZ_JHXZ01000012.1, read as the reverse complement.
GATGCGGTATATGATCGGGGACATATAATCCTCCGTCCGGTGCAAGTCCTCTGAGAATTGCTTCTGAAGCCTTAATATTGCCCTGCGCCCCTCTGGTGCTACTGTACAAAACTTCCTTTGCCATTGCTTTTACTCCTCTTTTATTGATACAATATTTATAAATAAATGATTTAAGGACAAATTATATAGAGCCCTTAAGTTAAAATTATAACATACAAACAGGTGGATTGTGTGAAAAAAAATAATTCTATCGGAGTTTACGAGACAACATTAAAGGACGGAACGCCATCCTTCAGAGCTTCCATAACATACCTCGGAAAACATATCGCACTCGGCTCTTTCCCAAGCCGGAAGGACGCTTCCAAGGTTTACCGCGAAGCAAAAAGAGTGTTAACCCGTTCATCTATAGATATTGAATCGTACACTCAAAGCATGACTCTTCCCTTCGAAAAATTTATTTCACTAATAAATTACCGTGATAAAGGGATATATATTTCGAATCCGATTTATTTGGAAAAAAAATATTTTACTTATTATCTTTCAAAAGATGAAAAATTAAAATTCGACATCGACGATCTCTTCTACTATTCCTCTCACAAAATAATGCGAAGAGGCTCTCATCTGTTTGTCGCCGACTACGGAAGCCAATTATCGGTACTCCAGCGATATGGCATAAACAGCTACTCCGTAAAAGGGCGCGATTATCGCTTTGCAAATGACGATTCAAGCGATCTTAGATATGAGAATATAATCATCCTCAACAGATACCGCGGAGTAAGGCAGTTTGCAGAAAAAGGTTTTATCAGATACAAAGCTGTCATCCATGTAAAAAGCAACTATGTAATCGGCAAATACAACAGCGAAGCCGAAGCAGCGATCGCATATAACAAAGCTGCCGATATTCTCATTAAAAACGGCATAAAAAAGAACTTCTCCATAAATTATGTAGAAGATCTCACTCCGTCTCAATATGCCGATATTTATCACAAAACAAAGATTTCGGACAAAATATATGGGCTGAAGGTTCAGTGACCTTCAGCCCTTTTTGCCGAGTACGTTTTATACGTAATTCATTTCATCGAATACAACAAGCCTCTGCTTTTCATATTCTTTTTTCTTCCTGTCTTTTTCGATCTGTTCAACCTTTGCCTCGCCTCTTGCGATCACATTGTTCTCAACAACGAAATCAAGGAATTTCTTGTATTTCTCTTTATCCTTTATTATCTCCTGCATGTTATCGATTGTATAAATGCAGTTTTCTCCGCGGCTCTTAAACTGGAAGCTAAGATCAAAGATAATATCGTCAAAGAGCTTTACCTTCATTTTCTTGGGTCCCTTCGCAATTGAAAGGTTTACGCAAGCATAGTTGAAGTTCTTGATATGTATCTTATTCTCCTCATCTCCCACGATGGTTGCATCGTAGTTAAGAAGAACTCTGGGATAGATTCTTTTCTGAAATGAAGGAGGATCAAGTCTCTTCTTGGTATTAAGCATAATATCGTCGTAACTTCCACTGTTCTTGATAATCTCCGAAGGAAGCGGCGGAATTCTGTTGAATACAATATTAAGCCAGTCGTTATAGCTTTCCTTGTAATCAATAATCTCCATTGCGTAACGCCACTTGTTCTTGTTTCTCTTTACATATACGAGTTTTGCAAGAACGTCGGTATTGCAGTTCTCCCAGTTAAGGCTGATAGGTATCATAGCCTCCTCGTTGATATAGTATGGCTTATCAAACTGAACCGAAAGTCCTTCCTCTGAAATATCAACTGTGATTCCCTGAATCTCATCACCGTCAACAGTAAATGTGCAGGGAACTTCAAGAGGAATTCTCTCTGTTCTTCTGTAAGCAACACGTCCGTCAATGAAAAGAACCGCCATTACCATATAGTAAAGGTTCATGACCATCCAGAACAAAACTACACCGGGTCCAAAAGATGAACTGTCGAATATAACCGCAGCACATCTAAATATTCCGAAAACCGAAAGTCCGATAAGAAGAAGGAAAGGAACCATATAGAGCTCATAATGCTGCTTACCGCTGAGCTGGTTCTTTGCCGTAACCTTGAACTTCTTAAGTGTAATTCCGAAAGTCTCCAATGTTATGGGAAGGAGCATATAAGGGAACATAATTGTCTCATATATGCCCGTCCACTTGTTAGAGCGGACATTTCCTGAGAGCTGGCTCAAAGCCAGGTTTGAAGTCAGGTACATCGGAAGCCAGAATGCCAATACCTGCGGAAGGGTACATTTAAATATAGTAAATCCGAATACCGCATACAGGATAGGAGATATCATGTATACAAGTCTTTTAACCGGTGAATACCAATACCAAATTGATGCCCAATAATTTAATTTTTGAGAAAGAGAAAGATCTTTCGCAGTGTATATGTGCATCTTTCTTCCGGTTGCTATAACGCCTCGTCCCCAACGAATACGCTGCTGGATGAGGTTGGGAATATCTGTAGGCGAAAGACCCGAAGCCAAAGGATCGCTGGTTCCAAGGCAGACAAAACCTGCTCTCTGAATCAGGATACCTGTAGCAAAGTCCTCTGTAATAGCCTCTGTATAAAATCCTCCAATGCTCTCAAGAGCTTCCCTTGCAATAATAGTGTTCGAGCCACCATAAATAACACTGTTACTCTTAGTTCTGGCAGCCTGAATATCCTTGTAGAAATAATCCTGCTCGTTCGGAATTCTGTTCTCAGAGAAAAGATTAAACTGGAACAGGTCAGGATTGTAAAAGTTCTGAGGAGACTGGATAAAGCCGATCTTTACCTTATCTTCCTCACTCTTTCCTTCGTTCTTCATCTCAGCGTCAACAAGATACGGCACAAGCTGCATCAAGAACCTCTTCTGAGGGATCATATCCGCGTCGAAAGTAACAACGTAAGGAGATGTCGAATGTGCAAGCGCATGGTTAAGGTTACCTGCCTTAGCACCGATATTATTGGCACGCTTAAGGTAGTTTACACCCATTCTTCCCGCAAGCTCTTCCATCTCAGGTCTTCTGTTATCATCACAGAGATAGATATGGACCTTACTCTTATCGGGATAATCCATGTTCTTACAACCGTTTATAGTCTTATACAAGAGCTCCGGCTCCTCACTGTATGTTGAGATATAAACATCAATGTGAGGAAATCTTTCCAAAGGAACATCGGGAACCTTGTAATTGTGATCGGTATGCATGTTCGTAAAGTGAACAAATGCTTCCACCATTCCAAGTGCTTCAAATATCAGGAGAATAATACCGCAAACTACCGACAATGCGCCGGCTCTGAACGGGATTGTGAAAAATATTCTCCAGAACAGATACAGCACGGAAAAAAATGTATTTATCCAAAAGCAAATTTTAATCTTCATAATTATTATCTCCACGGAAGAATTTGAAAGCATCTTCTTCAATGTTATGAGGATAATACTCAACTATAAGGTAATCGTATTTTTCCCCGTTCTCATACTGCTGTTTAATATATTCACCTACGTTCATGTCATCCATTTTTTCCAAAGACCATATAGCATCGATCTTACTGCACATAGGTGCCATAAACGGAATAACAGGTCCAAAATATGAATCTCTGACCATCAATACGCTTGGTCCGTTAGGATTATCAAGATTCTCAATATTTTCAAGGTTTGTAACCTGATCCACATAAAGTGAATACTGTGAATCAACGTAATAGTCGATACCGGGCTTAAGAACCTCCATATTCAAAAGTGTCTCTGAATATGGTCCTTCCAAAGTCTCTTTATCGTCCATTATGTAAGTTCTCTTATAATGACCGTCAAAAGTAGGAAGATATGCTGTAAAATCTTCAAGACCTGAATAAACTATGCCTGTACTTCTTCCCATTGATCCAAGCATCTGGCCTTTATATTCCTGCTTAGTATATGCTTCATCAGAAAGATAAAATCCTGTAGGATCAAGATTTGCACCATACAGATTATTAAGCTCATCGACCATTACCTTTGTACAATAAAAAGCTGCCGGAACAGTCCAGTGATGGTCAGTCTTAAAAAATGCCTGGTCATAGGGAATATCCTTATTTGGAATATATTCACCAAGGTTTATGTTTGGTACTCCAAGTCTGTTGAGATAGATCATCATCTCAAGAGTATCCTCAGTAGGATCGTTTACAGGCATACCCATTGAAAAGTCAGAATACTGTCTGTTGTACTTTGAAGGAGCCATAACAAAAAGTACCTTTGTTCCGTATTTCTCAACATAATTCTGAAGCTTCTTAACTCTAAGAGCACACTCAAAGATATTCTTTTCTTCATCACGATAAAATGCCGAATAGTAAAGGAATCCATTATTATCTTTTACATAACTAAAGTCATTAAACTCTTTTTTGCCCAATGCTTTCTGTGTAAAACCGTATGTCTCAACGAGCTCGGTCTTACCGTAGATTTTATCCTTCATAAGCTCATCATATTCTGACGGGAGCTTCGTCGGTTCATTGGCATGTTTCTCTGTTTCTTTTATAAAAGAATCTTTATTGGTATAAATATTTACGGCACTAAACGAAAACATAGCCACAAGGAAAACTACCGCAAATATTCTTTTTTTTACGAAATATTTCATCTCGGCGCCTTTCCTTAAAAGTTAAAGTAAATAAACGGATTGTAACTTCCGATAACAAGGTAACTTACACTGATCACGATCATGATCGACATAAGTACCGGATAAGCAATCGAATATACCTTATGAATTGCTGAGTCCTCATGTGCATGGAACCACTTATTCATCATAGGAATAACAGGTGTTGCAAAAAGAATACCAAAAATAATTATCGGTAAGTATTCTCTGACAAACATAAATGCTGTCGCACTCAGAATTCCGTTATTGTTACATCCGAACATATTAAGGTAAAAACGTCCGGCCTGATAAATATCATCTGCTCTGAAAAGTACCCACTGGAAATTAACTATCAGCAAAGTATATAAATGCTTTAAAAATGTGTTGTGCACACGGTTGTCAAAGTCCAAAAGTCTCTCAAGAAGCTGAAGTACAAAGAAGAACATTCCCCATAAGATAAATGTCCAGTTTGCACCGTGCCAAATACCTGTAAGAAGCCATACGATTGCAAGGTTTCTTACCATTGTATCTCTGTTTGCAACTCTGTTTCCTCCGAGAGGAATATATACATACTCTCTGAACCAGTCTGTCAAAGAGATGTGCCAACGCTTCCAGAACTCAGAAACAGATCCTGCAATATAAGGATAGTTAAAGTTCTCCTTGAACTTAAATCCAAAACAAAGTCCAAGTCCGATCGCCATATCTGAATATGCAGAGAAGTCATAATAAAGCTGCAATGAATAAGCAATCGATCCAAGCCATGCAAGTGTGGCGGGAACAGGGAGCTTATCCGTACCGATACGTGACCAGTTAAATACTTCATCAGCGATTATTCCAAAATTGTTTGCAAGAATTATCTTCTTGCCTACACCAACCGCAAAACGCGACAGTCCGAGAGAAATCTTATCAAGACTACTCTTTCTGTCTCTGATCTGCTCTGCAATCGAGTTGTACTGTACGATAGGTCCCGCAATAAGCTGAGGGAAGAAAGCAACATAAAGTCCCACATAGAATGGGTTCTCTGCTTTGGTTGTTCCTCTGTACACGTCAACAACATATGAGAGCGCCTGGAATGTGAAGAATGAAATACCGATAGGAAGCGGAAGATTAACATCCGGGAAAATCTTCACCGCGCTATTCACAATTCCAACTACAAATCCAAGGTATTTAAATACAAAGAGTACCGAAATATTTCCGATTATCGAAAAAACAAGTAATCCTTTTCTTACCTTAACATCTTCAAGCTTTTCAATAATAATCGCTATTATACTGTTAAACAGTATCGAGCCTATCATAAGGAATACATAAACCGGCTCTCCCCATGCATAGAACAAAAGGCTGGCCAACAACAGCCACACATTCTGCGCTGTTCTAGAAAAAGAGAGCAAATAATATCCCAGAAATACAATCGGGAAGAAATACACCAAAAAAGGTATGCTGGAAAATAACATTCTTTACCCCTTTCTCTGAATCAGATATGACGGAATGATAAGCAGTAACAAAGCAGCGATAAGAAGAAGCTCTCTTATTCCGCCGACAGATGTATCATACTCTGCCCCGTCAAGTAGCTTGCCTAGATCCACCTGGACCATTTTGCCGTGCTTCTGGATGAAACTCTTGATAACATAGATTTCATCCAAATAATCATCCGTAAATCTGGATAATGTCACATCGTCTTTTGTATATGATTCAAGGTGATAGTTGCCCGGATTATCCGATGTAGGATCGAGATAATCATCGGCCCATCTGTACCACTCTCTTACCTGTGCGGATTTAAGATATGCAGTGGTCTCATCTATCACATCAAATATATGCTCTTCAGAAAGCTGATTCTGACGAAGATATGCAAATCTGTTCTTAAGAAGCTTCATGAACTTCTTATCATTGCATATCTGCGCATAAATATCTCTTGTCTGGAATGCAAGATCATCAAGATCCATCTCAACAAGAGGGTTGTTATTCATAGCCTGATCATAATCCCATACAGGTCCGATCTTGAGCTTCTCGCCCGAGTTCTTGTACATATATGTTGAATGCTTACCGGCATCGTAGTTTCCGAAAAACTCATTTATCAGGAAGTAATCTGCAAATGACATTGTATCGATATATCTGTCATATGTTCTGAATATTGAGTAATCCTTAGAATAAATAACTCTCTCCATCTTGGAGAAATCTTTTTCAATGTACTTCTTGGTTTCATCAGTCAGTTTTGACTGAGAAGGATACTTAAGACCAATCCAGTTATCATAAGGCTTTACTTCGCTTGTGACATTGCCTGAAAGTCTACCGTATGTTTCAAGCATAGGATCAAGTGATGTCTGTCTGTCTCTTCTTACAAGATAACTTGAGTAGACATTCTTGGGATTGTACTTGTCAATCTTAAGCCTGTCATCTCCTCTTGAAATAGTCTCCATAAGAAGATATACACCCTGATATGTATATGAACCGTTTTGTTCCATTAAGACTTCACAGAATCTGCTGTCGGGAGCCATATTATTGCCGCCTATCTCAGATGCGATCCTGTAAGCAAGATAATTCCTTATCATGCTCTTGTCAGCCATACTTCCGTTAAGAACCCACTCAGAGCCTTTACCCATTCCAAGGATATCCAAGTCATTCTCTTCTCCGTTGGCAAAAACGGTCTTGATCTTATACTGCTTTTTATCATATCCGATAGATGAATGTCCCTTCATCTTGATACGGATATTACTGTTAAATGAAACGGGAGTAGCAAGTGTATTATCTCCTGCTCCGCCGTCAATTATCCTGATATTCCCTGATACATAGGGATCTTCACCGGAAAGGATCTCCTGACCTTCTCTGTATTTCTTATATGCAGGCATTTCTTTATCAACTGACAGCACAACGATGGGAAGGTTTGTATGGAAACCTTCTTTTACCTTGTATTCACTGTCAATATAACCGATAGGATCGTCAGTTGATGAATCGGGAATAAGTGTTTCATATGTTCCGGCGGATTTTTCTGTCAAAGTCTCACCCGAACTGAAAACACTAAGCATTCCCATGACCACAATAACAAGAAGGAAAAGGGCAACAAGAACCTTTCTTTCATTAAACTGAAATTTCTTACTCATTGGTAGCCCCATTCACTCTTCTAATTACTGATTGATCTCTTCGTCCTGTCTTACAAGACTAACTGTCTTAATTCCAACCTTTGCTGAGAAGTTGGGAACAAATGCTCCGTTAGCCTGCTCACGCTTCTTGAGAATAGTCTCAGAAATTTCATAGATAAGCTCAGCAACGTTCTTGTCCTTGTTAACGTTCTGAAGCTTCATAACGGCCTTTCCTGCAAAGAAAGATGTGATTTCCTTGTCGATATCTTCTACTTTGTCTGCCTCTGCCTTCATAACGATCATGATTCTCTCGTTATCTCTTACAACACCGAAGAATACAAGGAATACAAAGATGATGAATGTTCCGATTCCTGCCATAACATAATCGGATACACCGCAAGTGATACCAATCGCAATTGCCCAAAAGATATATGCTGTATCTCTGGGATCCTTGATAGCTGTTCTGAAACGAACAATTGACAATGCTCCTACCATACCGAGTGACAATGCAATATTGTTACCGATAACATTCATAACAAGTGTTGTTACAAGTGCAAGCATAACAAGTGAAACGTTGAATTTGCGGCTGTATACAGCTCCTGAATGTGACACTCTGTATGATATGAAGATCATAAGACTGAGAATGCATGCTGCAACAAAGTTCATGATAACATTCTCAATTGATAAACTGCTTACTTCGTCCATTAAACTGGTGTAAAGATACTCTTTCATTTTTAACTCTCTCTTTCTCTTTCTCGTTTTTCTTTCTCAATTATTCCTTTTATTTAGCAAATGATCTTGAACGTCCGTACTTACTGTTTGATACTCTCGGCTTGTCTACAATATCAAGCGTCTGCTTAATATATGAGAATAAGAAACCGTTGTACTTAACTTCCATTGTAGTTTCAGAAGGATCTGCAACTCTGTATGTTTCTATATCATCCTTAAAAAACTGCGATGGATCTTCCAACGCTCTAAGATTCATATCAAACGTTATTCTTATATCGTTGAACTGGTTCATAAATGCCATTCTGTCATATTCAACGATACATTTCGGAACATATCCTTTCGTACACATGAAAGTATATAATCCGTGAGCCAAATGCTCAGGTCTCTCAAGCAGGAATGTATAGTCCCCATCTATCATACTTTCCGCTTCTTCAAGACTAAGGCTGAGTGATCTCTTTCTCTGGAAATCGCCTTCTTTTGCTTTAAGCTCAAGCTTAATGATATTGGTCTGTCCGTCATAGATTCTCATTCTGATCTTCTGTCTCTTGTCCAGACCGTCAAGCTTTTCCATATAATCATTATCATGGAATGTGTCAAAATAAAGTGATCTTATTGTATAACCGCCGCCGTCTCTATTATGTGGATCGGCGTCCATGATTTTCTCAAGCTTGCTCTTGTAAAGGTATATCTCATCTGTTCCAATGATATACTTTAATTCTTTTCTACTTACGTCAAGCATATTCACCTCCCATAATATATATCATCATAGGTGCGGAACTGAATATCTTCTCCTTTTGAGCGCATCTGTATGAGATAGCCCAAAACCACAAATACCGCAACGATTCCTGCGTCAACCGCAATATCGTTGTAGACACTTGTATAAAGAACAGTAAACATCACTCCTGCTCCTATAATAGGCGCAATCAAACGGGTAAACCGTCCCGGTCCTGTTTTCTTGCCGTTCTTTTCGATTTTCTTCTTTTCTATAAGTCCTAACAGACCTACCAGAATACTCATTACGACAAAATCAAACAATACCAGTAAAAACATCTTCAGTGCAGGACTTTGAACCAATGGGTCCAATACGATCATTCCTGCCGCAGCCAGTCCGGTCGCAATCAGGATCTCTGCAATCACCTTGAAAGCTTTGTGTCCGAAAAGACACATTGTTATCGAAAACAGCATCGCTACGATGATCGCAATGAAGAGGATCGAATCTTTAGTAAAATAAAGATCATAGTCCACTTTGGGTAATTCAATAACCAGTTTTTCTTTCGTAAACATTAACAAATACCACCGTTTTCACATTTTAAACACATTTTTACCACACAACGTTCACGATTATACATCATTTTTCTTCAAGATGGTAGTCTTTTTTTGAAAAAATTAATTTTTTTATAAAAAATTATTAAAATAGCATTTACATCACGCTCTACGACTGCTTCGAAAATAATTTTAAGTAGTTTGTTGACATGTATATCCAATTATGTTATAACTGTACTAACACTACTAATACACGATTCCATTTCGGAGGTTTGAATATATGAAACATAAATTGATAGCAATGGCAATAGTAACTACTATGTCTTTTACACTTATGGCATGTCAGTCATCGGCAGCAACATCCGAGTCAGACACAAATATTGAAGATACAGCGTCCCCTTCGGATGCTACCCCTTCATTAGATACGGATTCTTCATTCACTGGAGAAGATGACTCGTCATCTCCTTCAGATGCCGCATCTACGGGGTCCTCTCTTTCTTCATCAAGTAGCATCACTGCTGACGGAAATATAGGGAACGTTGGTATCTCAGCAATCTTATCTGCCGGCACTGACATCGCCATAACTTACTAAACAGAAGTCTCACTTTAGGGGTGATTAAACGACTCTGTATACAAAAACACCCGCTTGAGATTATCAAAATCAAGTGACCTCCTTCTGCTGATGCGATAATCTCACAGTGGGTTAGCCTTAATTTTTTTAGCATTATATAGGGAAAACAATATGGATACTATTATGAATAAAAAGAGTTTTATTAATGAACATTCAGACGAAGACTCTTGCACAGTAGATGTATGTAAGATTGTAATTGTATACGGCACAATCTTTTGTATATGTGCCTACAATATTATTCACACTCTTTCATCTCTACTCTGGGCTTTCCCCTTTGACCTAAATATCAAGCCCGGTGAATCGATAATGACAAAGCTTGCAGTTTTCGATATTGTAGAAATTATAATTCACATTGCTGTTACAGTGATGTGCGCAGTTGCATTCAATGCAATCTTCAAAAAGAGCAGGTCATCCGAGCTGTTTGCAATCAGCCCCCTCGTGCTCGGATTCATTGGCTTTACTATAAAATCAGTTTTGTACAGAAGTTTGTTCCATACCATGTACAAAATGCCCTGGCAAAACAACCTATTCATTTTATTGACCCTTGCACTTATTTCAATTAATATTTTTTATTTCAAAAAAGAGAGCATAATATCACTGCTCAGCAAATTGTAAGACAAAAAATTTCGGCTCAGAACCATATTTAAAAGTTCTGAGCCGTTTCTTTTATTTATTATAGTTTAACCGTTTGCAAAAAGATTATCTGCGTTCTGCATAGCCTGAAGACGCACATCGATAGGCACGGTACCTTCACCCTCCAAAACATCACCGTTCTGAATTGTATTTACCGCCTCGGCAGTTCTTTCAAGATTACTGCTCTCTGCCTCTTCTTCTATTATCTTTCTGGTATTATCATTGGCACTTTCAAGTCTTGCTTCTCTGGCAGCATCTCTTGCTTCAATTTCCTGATTGTATTCAATCTGTGAAACATCACCTCTTAAATACATCTGCTGCAGTTGTGCATCTGTGTAGCCCGCATAAGCACTTGAACCTGCCTGTGTGATCTTCTCCTGATTCTTTCTGTTATAGAGTCCGGGATCACTCTCTTCGATAGTCTGTCTCTTAGCGTTTTCAGCTGCCTGTTTAGCAAGTTTTTCTCTCTCTCCTTTATCAGTAAGATCAATCTTGCTTCTCTTCTGCTCTTCTGCAGCAGCTTGTGCAGCCTCTGTCTCCTTTTTCTTTTCGGGAAGATCAATGTTGGGAACAGCTTCTTTTTCCCGTTTATCATTTGCTGCCTTAACAGCATCATAAATGGTTGCGGCGCTGTCTTTCTCATCCGCCTTAAGGTCTGACTTATCATTCTTTACACGAACTGTATCACCATCACCGGATTGCGCTATAATAGGTCCATATTCCGATGCTTTGACTTCTTCCGCTTTAGCAAGCGCGTCCTTCGCTATGCCCTGCTCTTTTTCATCGGGATTCCTATTCTGTGTATCTGTACTCTTTGCATCTGCCGTTTTCTGGAGCTCAATACCACGTGTATTTACGGATGAATTCAGCGAATTTGATATCTGACTTCTAATACTAATATCTGCCATATTACCTCCTTCACTTTGCATCGGCACGTAGTAAAGTAAAAAACCGTGCAAAGATTCCATCCTATATTTCCACCCTCATTTTACTCCCCTTGAACGAAAATAAAAAGGCATGAACACGATATTTAATAACCTTTTAATAAATGGGATCAGTTATATTCTCCGTTGTACTGGATAAATGTTACATCTTTTACACTGTCAATACTTCTGAGTGACTGCTCAAAATCGAATATATCATTCTTTACATATACTTCAACAGCAAGCTCTGTTGTGTTTCCGCGAATAGTCTTGGATTTTACAAAATGTTTGGTCTTCTCAAAAGCTTTGGCTACAAGATCAGCCGTATCGTCGCCTTCATAATGGATAACGGCAACATAAACCTGTCCGGCTGTAGACTTTGCATAAAAGCATATGATCATTGCTATCATAATGACTGCAGAAACGATAGTAAGTCCGTACATTCCCGCACCTGCTGTAATTCCGGTAGTGATGGCCCAGAACAGATACAGAAGATCGAGCGGATCTTTTATTGCAGTTCTGAATCTTACGATAGAAAGCGCACCGACCATACCTAGTGATATTACGACATTTGTGCTGATCGCAAGAGTTACCATGCATGTAAGAACACACATACCGATAAGTGTTATCGCAAAGTTTTTAGAAAAAACAACTCCCGCAAAAAATTTCTTGTAAACCAGGAATATCATTATTCCCAAAAGAAGTGCCACGATAAGTGAGAATGCGATTTTCCCAAGATCGTATCCCGAATATGCATCGGAATTTAAAATAGATTTTTTTATAACATCTTTTATGCTCATATAAGACTCCTCTCGTCCTTGTAGTATTCGTATCCGTTTAAATATTGCGTTTTGTCACAACAAAGAACATACTTTGAAGCCGCAACAAATTCGCTTGTGTGGGGAGGCGCCAAATCTTTTACGATCTTAGGCAAAAACTCCGTAAACTTGATCTCCATTATCATTTTGTCCGAAGGAAGTGCCGAAAGCGTCGGAAGATTCGCATCAAATATATCAAAGCCTCCTATAGCCGCTCTCACTCTCTTGTCAAAAGTTATCCTTACAGTTCCCGCATCCATAACATACGGGGTTCTGTCATAGTCCACAATAACTCTGGGACGCATAAAATTACTTATGCACTCATAATAGAACTCTCTGCAGAGATTATTCTCACTCTTTAATAAAAAGCCGTAATCGCCTTCGAGAATCTTATATACTTCCTCTTTTGTCAGTTTTGCAGCCTCTTTAAAAATATAACTGCCCTTTTTGAGCTTTCGCTCAAGCTTGATGCTTGAATCGGAAAAATTATATATTCTGATACGGTATTTTTTCCTAAAAAACACGCCTATGTCTTTTTCTTCATAGGCGCTGTTCTTTATATCATCAAAATACAGGCTTCGAATAACATATTCTCCGTTCACCGCGTTGGGATCCATATGGAAATACGGATTCATACGGGTTTTCAGAGCTTCATACTCACCGTAATTTATCAGGTATTTCCATTCGTTTCTGTATTTATTCATTATGCCACCGTTTAAATCAACCTACGTTATCTTTCTGTTCTTCCGCAAACATATCAAGTCTGCCGGCATACTTGATCCTGAAGATTCTTCTGAGTGACTCGTTGATCCTGTCCTCAGTTATTGTTCCGTCGTTGACAGCCTTCAGTACTCCTTCATATGCTTTCTTAAAATCTTCGGGAAGATAGATCATATCCGCTCCGGCTTTAATAGCTGCAACCGCCGCTTCATCAGCGGAGTAATACTTGGTTATGGCTGATGTGTTAAGCGCATCGGTAAGTACTATGCCGTCAAATCCCAAATGGTTTCTAAGCTGTCCGGTAACCATCTTCTCTGACAGACAAGCAGGTGTATCATCGCCGTCAACATTGGGATAAGATGCTCCCGTAACCATGATTGCATTTACAGAATCGTTCTTAACCGCTTCCTCAAAGATCTGATACTCGGAAGACTCAAGATCTGTCACACTTTTTCCAACCTCAGCCTTTCCGCGTGAAGTATCCGCCTTAGCAGGAAAAGCATTAAGACAAGCTGTCATTCCCGATTCCTGCAAACCGGATGAAAAAGAAACCGCTATATCCTTAACCTTATCAAAATCCTTTTCATCCTTATCATTGCCTGAAAAATCAATTACAGGAGAAAGATTAAAGTTAAAGCCATACTTATACATTGCACTTCCGATAGCTTTTGCATTGTCACGTGCAGAATCAGAATCGGTAACATCCGTTATTCCTTCAATACCGATATTTGAAGATATTGCACCGTTCTTGCTTCCATCTTCCGCAACCAAAGTAAACACAGGATACTTACTCATAGAGGAAGTCGTATCCAGCATTTCCGTAATCTGCTCTTCATTTTTAATATTTTTTGAAAAATAAACCATTCCGCCGACAGCGTAATTCATAAGAGCTTCTTGTGTTCCGCTCCCCGCCTTGACGGCTGTAGACACTCCCGTAAGCTGCTCGGGAGTTACGATAAAGAGTCCCGCAACCCTATCCTCCAAAGGCATATCACTTATGCATGTGTCAATCACATAATTAAGGCGATCGTCAGCAGACATTTCAAGCTCCTGCGCTTCATCTCCTCCAAATGCTTCCGGAGTCTCGATAACAACCTCCTCCGAAGTCATTTCCGCAGCTGCCATCATTTCCTCATCCTTTGGTTTTACAAACTTAAATACTTTATTTAGGGAATATACCGTTATGAAAACCAAGGCTGTGGCTACGATTGTTACGCCTGCCAAAATCAAATATGCCGTTCTTTGGTTTCGCTTTCTTCTAAGTCTCCTCTCAAGTCTTTTTTGGTCTAAAACTTGCTCATCCATTTCACTCATATCCCCATTATTCATTTATACTTCCCCATTATTTTAACACATAAGTAAGCATAATCAAAGGGCAGAAGCTTCATCTTTTTACCTGCTTCTGCCCTATACCGAGTACTCTTCTGAACTTAAATTTTCCATGTCCAATGGACCGTCCTCCAATTTCCCAGCTACAATCTTTCCATTCATTTTTGCATTCAGATGCTGTGGTTGCAAGATCTTGATATTGTCATGACCACAAATCATGTACCGGAAGAGCTGAAATTAAATTCTAAAACAATACCTAATCAATTAGTTCAAAATAAATATTTTGGTGGTCTGTACCATCCTTTCCCTGAATATTTTAATTAACTATCCCTTTGGACCGTACCTCCTTTTCTTTCTCCCTGCTCTTTCGATCTAAAGAACTCTCAGGAGAAGTATTCTTTATATCAATCCCTTTTCTTTATCTGTTTTCATTATATTTATGCCATCTTAATTTGTCAAGACATTTTATAATAATTCTTCTATTATTTTGATTATTAGTTTATAATTGTTAAATATTCTGTGTATATTCTAAATTGTATGTACATTACAATCAATTCTGCATATTCATTCCCGGGCAAAAGAGCTCCAGTAAAAAAGCTGATTATAAAAGAAAAAATTGTCACACATTTAAGATGCGGACAATTTTTCCAATTAAATAATTAATGATATTTTATTTTATTATTTGACAATATTACTTAATGTCTTTGAATCAATCAAGAGGATACTTATCTGTAAGCTTCTTAATGATAGCGCGTGCTTCGTCATTCTTCTCGCCCTTATTCTTGATAACAACAGCGATAGCCTCAGCGATCTGATCCATATCTTCTGTATTCATTCCTCTTGTTGTTACGGCAGGAGTTCCGAGACGGATTCCGCTTGTAACAAAAGGTGACTGCTGCTCGTTAGGAATAGTATTCTTGTTAGCTGTGATATGAGCATCATCAAGCCAAGCCTCTACTTCCTTACCTGTAAGACCAAAGTTTGTGAGATCGACAAGCATAAGGTGGTTGTCTGTACCGCCTGATACGATCTTAACGCCTCTCTTCATGAGACCGTTGCAAAGAGCCTTTGCATTCTCAACAACATTCTTTGCATATTCTGTAAATTCAGGTGAAAGAGCTTCCTTGAAGCAAACAGCCTTAGCTGCGATAACATGCTCAAGAGGGCCGCCCTGGATTCCGGGGAATACAGCCTTGTTGATCTTGAACTTGTCCTGAGCAGACTGATTCCAAAGGATAAGTCCTCCTCTGGGTCCTCTGAGAGTCTTATGAGTTGTTGTTGTAACAACATCTGCATAAGGGAAAGGACTGGGATGAACACCTGCAGCAACAAGACCTGCAATATGAGCCATATCAACCATGAGGATTGCTCCGCAGGCATCGGCAGCTTCTCTGAACTTCTTGAAATCAATTGTTCTGCAGTAAGCAGATGCACCTGCAATGATGAGCTTGGGCTTGTGCTCTACGGCAAGTTTGTACATCTCTTCGTAGTCAAGCACACCGTTATCGTCAACTCCGTAAGGAACCACATTGAAATATGTTCCGGAAATGTTAGCCGGACTTCCGTGTGTAAGATGTCCGCCCTGGCTGAGATTCATACCCATGATCGTATCACCGGGCTGTAAAAGAGCGAACTGAACTGCCAGATTAGCCTGTGCACCTGAATGAGGCTGAACATTTGCATAATCACAATGAAAAAGCTCTTTTGCTCTCTCGATAGCGATCTTCTCAACTTCATCCACTACGTGACATCCGCCATAATATCTTTTTCCCGGTAAGCCCTCTGCGTATTTATTTGTGAGCGGGCTTCCCATAGCAGCCATAACTGCCTTGCTTGTCCAGTTTTCTGATGCGATAAGCTCGATGTGATTGTTCTGGCGTTCTACTTCAGCCTCTATCAAAGAAGCGATTTCAGGGTCAATCTTTTTGACTTCATCCAATGAATACATTTCTGTTCCTCCGAATAAATATGTTAAAATTCGTCAATTTAATGCGTTAAAGCAATATCTCGAATATCGTACCATATCTGTGAAAATAATGCTATAATGTTTTCAATTAATTATTTTTTTAACAGAGGAAGCATATGTATTACTGTATAATCAATCCATCAGCAAGATCTGGCATAGGAAAAGACATATGGACCGGCCTCGAATACAAGTTTATCTCTGCAGGGTTGGATTACAATCCCGTCTTCACCCAAGGTCCCGGACATGCAACAAAACTAATGTCACAGTTCATAGAATCCGCAAAGGACAGCGAACTCCCGATAAAAGTCATAGTTCTTGGAGGCGACGGAACCCTTAACGAAGCAATAAACGGAATCACTGATTTTGAAAAAGTAATCGTCGGCTTTGTTCCGCTCGGATCGAGCAATGATTTCTCAAGAGATCTGAACTATCCCAAAGAGTATGATGACCTTCTTGAACGTATAATAGACGGTCAGGTCATAAGAACACTCGATATCGGAAAGCTCACTTACGGTTCCATGACAAAACCTATTTCAAGATTATGCAATGATGCCCCTGAGAAAGTCAGATATTTCGGTGTAAGTTCCGGAATCGGATTCGATGCGGCCGTATGTGAAGAAGCCTTAGCTTCAGGCACCAAGAATTTCCTGAACAAGATCGGGCTCGGCAAACTGACATATGGAATAATCGCAATAAAACAGCTTCTTAAAGCTGATAAGATTCCCTGCGATATCGAATTTGACAACGGCAGAAAAGTTCATCTGTCACACTTTCTTTTTATCGCATCGATGATACACCACCACGAAGGCGGCGGTTTTAGACTTGCTCCAAAGGCAAACCTCACCGACGGAAGATTCGATCTTTGCATCGTCGGAGACATGAAAAGAGCTAAAATGTTACTTGCTCTCCCGTTTTCTTTCTTCGGACTGCACTATATTTTCAAGGGTGTATACAAATACAGATCATCCAAAATACACATTAAGACCATGATCCCCATGTGGGTTCACACCGATGGCGAAGTATCGGTAAAATCCGATGACATAACATTAGAATGCTTAAAGCAAAAGCTTCGCCTCATGACATAATAATTATTTGGATTTTTAAGAAAAAAACAGCTCCTGCCTATTCATTTTCGAATAAGCAGGAGCTTTTCTTTTGTCTTAAACTACTAAATTCAATTGTATCTGAACGCAAGCTTCTCTTCTTTTCTTCTGCAGAAATTCTCTATGGCAGAAGTTCTGTAATAGAAAATGTAGAAAAATACCGCCATAAGAATTGCAGTTACAACATCATATGCAGAATGCTGCTTTACAAACATTGTTGAAAGAATTATAAGCACTCCCAAAATGTCACTAGCAATCTTTAAAGGCATTTTCATTCTCTTGCTTCTACGAACGGCAATCATGGTTCCAATCGAATTATATACATGAATACTCGGCCAAAGATTGGTCGCTGTATCTTTCCTATATATGATCTGTACCAGCGATGTAAATATATTGTCCCTGGGCATAACTATCGGTCTTAGATGATGCATATTTGGGAAGAATGTTGAGATCAAAAGAAACAACGTCATTCCTGTAATCAGGAAAAAGAAGTTCTTGTAATACTCTTCAACATCCAATGTCACCAAAAAGAACAACAACGTAAGCGATACATAAAAGAACCATAAATAATATGGGACAATAAACGCTTCCACGAATGGAATCTTATCATCAATAACTGTATGAATAACAGCATAATGTGAAAATCTGTGTTTCTCTATTATTGAGAACCAGGTAATATACAAAGCACCATACATAAGAAGCGGCATTGCCATTCTCAATACATCCCTGAAATAGTCCTTGTCAACCTTGTTGCCGACAAGTTTCTCGAATATATTTTTCATAATTTCCTCATAGGTGTGTTTGCTACATCTGTATCTCAAACTACTCTATCACTTTATTGCAATTAATTAAAGTGAAAAATTTTCTGTAATAACTTGTAACCTGCCAGAGTTATCTTTCTACCGCCTTTTCCGGGCAAATAAATATATGTGCCCTCAATACTGTATCTGATTTTGACATATAACCAGTAATTTTTATCCTTAATATAGTTCAAAAGATCTTTTCTCTTGGCAAGATTCTCAGGTGTATCCTCTGTTATAAGGAGCACCGAAGAAATAGCAGTAATAATCTCCAGATAATTAAACATATATCTGTGTCTCTCAGCCTGTGACTTGATCATTCCTATATTCTCAACATAATAATCGATCATTAGCTTATTAACCCTGATCTGCTGATCGATACGTGAGAGCATGATCTTCTGATTAACAGACTGATCTTCGCGCCCGATGTAATAATAATAAAAATTAACATCGAGATAATACATTGTCTTAACGAAAGGAAGCGGATTGAACACATAAATGTTATCAACATAGAATGTGTGCTCGGGGAGCTTTAATCCACACTGTTTCAAAAGCTTTGTTCTGAATATAACCGAGTGCATAAGAAGATAATGTCCCTTGGGAGTTCTCTTTATGTCTTTCCATGAAAAGAGCTCTTCAACAGGGAACATGGTTGTGTAGCGCATAACCTTATGTCTCTTCTCACCAACCTTGTTATATACAAAATTACTGATCAAAAGATCCAGCTGTGTGTCACCGCCCGCAAGTTCTGCAAGTGTAGACAGAATCTTTCTGTAAGCAATCTCTTTTACCCAGTCATCAGAATCAACTACCTTAAAGAAAAGTCCTGTAGCATTCTCTATGCCAGCGTTTACGGCACTACCATGTCCGCCGTTAGGCTTATGAACCGCCTTTACGATTGTTGGATATTTTGCCGCATATTCATCGGCTATCTCCGCTGTTCTGTCTTTTGATCCGTCATCAACGATAATTATTTCTACATCCTCACCGCCAACAAGTAACGACTCTATGCACTTTGACATATACGCTTCTGAATTGTAGCAGGGAATCGCAACTGAAAGTAATTTCATATTTGTATTTAACTCCTTAATCTGGTACTTTCATATTTTTCCATCGTTGTCAGGCAGTTTCTAAGATCGTTGTATCTGCCGTCAACGTCCCCCTCATTAATAACAACACCTACAGACATTGCCATTATATCAATCATATCGTTTGTAATAATAGGATGAAGCTTGCAAAGAATATCATTCTTTTCTGCAGCAAGATCTGCATCCAGAAACTTGATAACGAGCGGATCCAGATTGAGGTCACGCGCTTCATCGTCAATGCTCTTCTCCATAACTTTGGAGCGTTCATATGAAGTATCTACATTAAACTTTGGTGCAACCCCTTTTTTCTCTTCGTTTACTTTGCCTGTCTCATTTATATCGCTCATATCTTTGTTCTCGCTTTTCTCAAGTTTTACGGTTTTTTCGGTTACTTTTTCTTTCTCATCGTCTTTTGCGGTCTCAATGGCCTTTTCGCCTTTGACAACCTGTTCAAAACGATATTTCTGCTGCACATCCGGATACTTATTTCTGTCAACTTCCGACATAAACATTGAAAGCGGTCTGCAATAAACCGAATAATCTCCGTAAAGCGCTTGATATACCACCATCTCTTCCCTTGTCTCAGAGTGGATCGCGATGGTGACGATCTGATACATTTTCCCCTTAAAATGCCTGTATAAATCCTGGGGTTTTGGTAATGGTCTTTCCAAAATCTACCTCCCTAATAAGCGTAAATACTGCTTTAATCAGTATTTTTTTAGTATAAGCCCAAAACACTTCTTTTTCAAATATCATTTATTTCCGTTCCCGGTACAGCCAATTATTACCATTTCAACGCTGATGACATAATCAAGTTTCCCCGTCTTGACCGCTTCGTCATTTGCAGCGCACATTTCAAGAACATCTCTGAGTTCATCAAAAGTGTAATTGCCTGACCATCCGATATATTTGTTTACAAGAAAAGGTGCAAGTCCGACAGCACTCGCAATCTGTGCCTTATCCTTGTGATTTTGGGTCATCTCTTTTATCTGGAGCATAAGATTAAACTGCCTGGTTATAAGTGCAAGTATCTTGGCAGGTGGTTCCTTGAGCGCAAGCAGGTCGTAGTACAGGTTGATCGCTACAGTTCTTTTCCTCTCTACGATTGCATCCGTCATGGCAAAGATACGGCCGGTAAGCCAGTTTGCACATACAGTTTCTACATCTTCATCCGTGATCTCACTTCTGTCTATACAATAGCAGACAAGCTTCTCTATTTCAGTGCTGATATTGGACATATCCGTTCCGACACGTCCAAGGAACAACGCAAGAGCACGTGGAGTTATGGTCTTGCCTTCAGCCTTAAGCTTCCCGGCTATCCATCTTCTCAAAGTCTCTTCACTCTGTTCATCGCAACTGATCTCAAGTCCAAGTTTAGAGGCAGCTTTATAAATGTCTTTTCTCTTGTCTACTTCCTTCTCCACGAAGATAAAAAAAGTGGTCTCTGAGGGGCTCTTCAGATACTCCGCAAGTTCAGGACATCCGCTCTTAAAAAATCCGCTGTTCTCAACAAGAATCACTCTCTTATCGGACAAAAAAGGCATAGTCTCCGCCATGTCTATTATCTCAGCAGGATTGCATCCATCCCCTTCATATCTGGTAAAATTCATCGAAGCGCCGTCGACACCCATTGCCTTAATAAGCTTATCCTTATTCTGGAGTCTCAGATAAGCTTCATCTCCGTATAAAAGATAGCAAGGTCTGAAATTTCCGCTTGCTATGTCATCATTTATCTGTCTTTGTTTAGCCGGAAAATCCGATGTCTTAACTGCCATAAATAATCACACTCCAATCAATATGTTACCACAGATGCTCCAAAAACTCATCTCATATATAGACTTTAAAGCGATGTAATTGTATAACTCTATATAGATTCTTTTTTACGTCAGTGAGGTTGTCATGAAAAAAGATTTTTTTATAGTGTCAGGTTTTATTTTCGCTATATATTTTATTTTTCATATCACCGGGATCGGATGTCCCATAAAATATCTGACAGGCATATCCTGCCTCGGCTGCGGTACAACAAGAGCCTGGTTTGCGCTTTTGAAAGGTGATATTTCCGGTGCGTTCAGATTCCACCCGCTCTTCTGGATGCCCATTCCGGCTGCATTTGTCGTTATATTCAAAAAAAACATCTCAAAAAAGCTATATAATGCTTCCATATTCCTTTGTTTTACCTTATACTTACTCGTGTATATTTTACGTATATTGTACTCTGACGGTTCGGTAGTGACCTGTATGCCGCGTCACGGTGCCATATATAAAATAATAACTTTACTCTAGGAGGAGACTATTTATGTTTTGTAAGAATTGTGGGAACGAAATACCTGAGGGATCAAAAATGTGCCCTTCCTGCGGAACACCTGTGGACTCATTGGCATCAGATCTTGTGAATGCGGCTGAGCAGACTTTTAATTCAGCAGAGCAGGAAGTATCAAACGCTTTCAACGATGTAAGAGATTCATTTAACGGAAACAATCAGTCATACATGGGGGCTACACCGCTTAAGACCGACAGAAGCCTTCTCATCTATATCCTCTTATCAATAGTTACATGTGGTATTTATTCATTATACTTTATATATTCACTTGCAAAAGACGTTAATATTGCATGTGCAGGTGACGGAAAAGAGACAGCAGGACTTGTTAAGCTGGTTCTTTTATCTATCGTAACATGTGGTATTTACGGCATTTACTGGTACTACGCTTTGGGAGACAGACTTCACGAGAACGCTCCCAGATATGGTCTCAACATCACAGAGACAGGTACAACAATGCTTCTTTGGATTCTTGTAGGTATGATTTTCGGTGGCGTAGGTACATATGTTGCCATGTACTTCATCATCAAGAACACAAATTCAATCTGCGCAGAATACAATCACATGAACGGAATGATGTAATTACGTGTCATTCGTACGCCCGGCCGCAAAGGTATATATTCGGGAATATGCTGTGTACGGCTGCGCAGTGAGTTTCATAATTTTATAAAAAACGGGAATGCCTCCTTTCGACGTTGCTCAGAGAAGTCGGCATTCCCGTTTTTTATAAAATTTGAAACTCATCTTGCTCGTCCGAAGACAGCATATTCCCGAATATATACCTTTGCGGCCGCGCTGTCTACAAAAGGCCGGTTAATGCAAAAAACTAGCTTCGCAACCCAGAATTTACTAAAAGAATGTTTATTCAACTAAACAAAATATTATGAGGAGATTATCCAGTTTCTTTCGAGCGAAAGAACTCTGCTTCTATCCCGTCGTTCTTAATTCTGAATATGACCGCGCCGGATTCGTCCGTTCTGTATATCTTAGAGCCGATATTCTCAAGTCTTTCAATAACTTCATCGTGCGGATGGCCGTATGTATTGTTCTCGCCGCAGCTTATTAGTGCGATCTTTGGTTTGATTAGGCTTAGAAATTCTTCATCAGTCGTATATTTAGAGCCGTGGTGTGCGACTTTGAGAAGCGTGATGTCTTCAAACAGGGCTGTATTATCACTTATGATCTTCTTTATGTTCTCCTGCCCTTCCTGTTCCACATCTCCGGTAAAAAGAGCTTTGAAGCTTCCTCTCTTCATAAGAAGTACCGTAGAATAAGCATTTGCTCCCTCTGTAGTCATATTCATATTGGGGTTTATGCATAAGAAGCTCGATTTACCTATGGTTATTTCTTCTCCTACTGAGATATATGAAACGGGAATTCCGATAGATTGTGCTCTCGTCTCAAGTTCCCTGTAATTTTCTCCTCTTGATGCATCTGAAACATCAGGTAAAATAAGCCTCTTTATTCTTATTCCGCCTTTTTCCATATCATCCATTATTTCAAGAAGCCCCGAAATATGATCCTTGTCTTCATGTGTAACAACCGCGGCATCAATACGTCCTATCCCCCTGTACTTAAGATAAGGAATTATGGAATATTTACCCACTTTCTTTTCAGATGAGCTTCCTCCGTCAATTAGTATCCGCTCTCTTCCATCTTCGATCACAATGCCGTCTCCCTGTCCGACATATAGAGCAGAAATCATCAGACCGGGTTTTGGAGTATATATCAAAAAAATTATTGATGCTGCCAGTAGCATTCGTCTTAAATATTTAGCCCGGACGTTTTTTCCAAGAAGTCCCGAAAGGCTGATTCCTACTGCAACACAATAACATGCGATCTTCACAGGCCCGGCGTGACCGATGTATAGCATATTTCCCGGAATTACCGTTTGAACGCAGCAGACCGTTTTATAAAAAATAAGAATTCCATGCGCAAGTATTCCCGGTAAAATTCCCGGAAGTCCCGGCGCAATAAGACATAATATCCCTGCGATCATAAGAATACTTACAAGAGGAACTATTATCATATTGGATATCAGAGAAAACAAAGGATATGTGTAATAGAAAAGAACATATATGGGAAGGGTGGATATCATTATAGAAAGGCCAAGAAGTATTCCCGAATGAATTTTTAGATATAATCTGAATCTCACAGTGTCTTCGTCTCCGGAAAACTTAAGTTTTCCACTTTTTCTTTTCTCAAAAAGCTTTTCCATCGAAGGCCTGACAACCGTAACACCTATTACTGCGCAAAACGAAAATAAAAAACCACTGTTATATAAATACAGCGGACAATCCAGAATAAGGAGAATCTCAGCAACCGCAAGCCCCGATAAGATATCATATGTTCTACCCAAAAGAGGCGCAAGCAGTCTTATCACGAACATGCATATAGCCCTGAAAGATGACGATCCTATTCCGCACATCTCTCCATAAAGATACATTACCACTATCGGGACTATTGTATATATAAACGGTGACAGCTTACATTTTCTTAAAGCCCTGTATATTCCCATTCCTATTATGGATATATGCAATCCGCTCACAGCAAGAATATGCATAATACCGCTGTTTTTATACATATCCTTTATATCATCGTCCATAAAAGCCTTATCTCCAAGGATCATAGCCTTTAATACAGCAGCATCGCTCTCAGCCAGAACGGGATTAAGATCAAGATTCTGTTCTAATAGCATCTTCAGAGAATATAGCTTTTCACGCAAGACATCTTCGCTTCTGTCACTCTCTGTAACCTCCGCGTTATTTAATTTAAATGCAATCTTAAGTGTCGCATAGTACAGGCGACTGTCAAATTCACCGGGGTTTCTGACTTCCTTAAAAGAAGTAAATTTCCCTCTTATCTTTACATGCTCGCCAACAGAAGGAACATATACCTCTCCCTCTTTTAAGCTGCACATTATATATTTCATTTTTCCGATTGAGATATTTTGTGGAACCACATAAATAATATTAAGACTATCACCTGACGGGCCGGGGCGGGCTTCTTTTCTGGTCACAACACCGGTAATAAAGCCCGTTTCTCCGTCCTTGAAATCAGGTATTTTATAAAAATCTGTCAAAGAAATTCTAAGATAAATAAAGACAATCGCCGTAATGACCAATGCAACAGGACATAACGGTCTTTTCAACTAAATGAAACTCCTTATCTCGAAATAATATCCAAATTCTGCTTGTAAGCACCTGAAATATTAAAATCCATATAGGTAAAAGAAGAATTGCCGTCAACAGAAATTACCACTCTGTCAACATTTGGAAACTCCGTCGCAGTATTCACTATAGAATATAGCGCCGTCTGTACAGTTACATTATTTGGCTGCGTAAGAAATGATGAGTCAAAATCAATGAAGCAAACTTTATCCTTGATATTTACGCTGTTTATCTTGGTATCCTTGTTGATAGTAGGAAATGCAACATCCGTATTCGGACCGTTTATAACCTGCTCAATGGCAATCTTCTCCATAGAGATATTACTGTTATAAACTATAGATCTGTAAACGGGTATAAGCTTATCTCCCGCTTCATTTGCAAAATAAAGCTTAAGCTCTTTCTTCTCATACGTATTTATCTCATTGCCGACATTATAGATAAAAGTATCCGCTTTCATGGGTCCTATCGGACTTCCTGAATGGTCCCTTAAGGGTTCCATATCTTTTTTACCGGGTTCCTTTTTGCCAACAAAAAAGTATACATACTTAATAGGTTCGAGCTGAGTGAACGTCCTTACTATCGCAGCTCTTCCCAGAACTTCTCTCGTTGTACCGATCTTATTGTACTGTGCGCCAAATTCAAAACTTAATACATTTCCGACCACTCTGAAACTAAGAGGGCTTGCATCCCCTGAAAGAGGAGCTTCGTACAAGCTCTTTCCGGGGCTGTTCTCAAGCATTTCCTGAAGTTCATTGACAGCTCCGTCTATATCTTCATTTGGATCGGTCTTGAGCTCATATTCCTTGGAAACAATACTCGTCTCATCGGTTGTAACATAGAAAACATTTATCTTGTTATCCGCTACATCCTCCTTTTGTCCACAGGAAACCAAACAAAAAGATGCCAAAAACATTGCTGTGCCCAACAATATTCTATTTTTAGTAAAACATCCGGTTTTCATAACACATCTCTCTTACTTTTGATTCGTGTAAATAAGCGGTATCTTAACTGTAAATGTTGTTCCCTTTTCCAATTCACTATCAACATCAATAGTTCCTCTGTGCATAAGAACAGCATTTCTGACAATTGCAAGTCCAAGTCCCGTACCGCCGATCTGTCTCGATCTTGATTTCTCAACACGGTAGAATCTCTCGTAAATATGATCGAGGGATTCTTTCGGAATACCCATACCTGTATCCATAACTTTTACAACAAAGAACTGCTGGTCGGCATCAACTTCAACCTTAACCTGTCCCTTATCCTTATTGTATTTGATAGCATTTTCGACAAGATTCATGACAACAAGAGATATCTTTACTTCATCTATCTCCGCTGTGACCGCACGCTTACTCTCAAGTGTAAGTTCAATGTTATGCTTAACCGCAATAGGCCTTAGTCTCTTGCAAACGATCTCAACAAGTTCAACCACATCTACACTTGTGATATTAAGATCTGCCGCCGTCTTATCCATCTTAACAAGAGAAAGCAGGTCGTTTATGATCTTATCTTCTCTGTCGATCTCACTTACAATATCCACCATGAAATCCTTATAAACTTCATTCGGAACATTGTCCTGTGCCAAAAGAGAATCAGCAAGGACCTTCATTGATGTAATAGGCGTCTTAAGCTCATGAGACACATTGGAAACAAATTCCTGTCTTGAATCATCGAGAACCTTCATTCGCTTAAGAAGCGCATTAAATGCCCTGATAATCTGCTCAGTCTCAAGGAAGTTAGGACCTATGATAGGTTCATCGGTATATCCGGCCTTAACATCGTTAATAGCAGCCGTTATTCTGTCGAACGGCTGTAGCAATGCAGCAGAAACAACTGCAGCATAAACAAATATTACAAGGATGATAATAACCTCGATTACCGTTGCTCTTCTGCTGAGAACCTCAAGAGTTGTCTCGATAGCATCCGTCGAAACGCTTGTCAAAAGGACTCCTCTGACCACCTCATTGGATTCGCCTTTTTCAGATATATCACCTTCCTGAATTATCGGCGCCTCAATAATGGGAGTGATCATCTCAATATAACCGTTCTTCTGGTCATACTTGGATACCGCTCCTTTTGAACCTTTTTTAAGACAATTTACAACCTCTTCTGAAATAATAGTCTTATTGTCACTGATGTTGTAAGTATCTTTTATAACCTTCAGTTCATCATTAATAACCATCACACGTCCGTCGTAAAGGTTAGCCAGCATATCCAGCTCCGCATTTACGACTTCCGATGATGTATCTTGTAAATAATCGTACGTTATAAGGTGATTTGCCAAAATCCTGAGCTGCGTCTGCACCTCTGTGGAATTGACATTGACAGCACGATCTTCATAACTTTGAAGGATTAATATATGCATAATAACGCAAGAAAATAATCCTGTCAAAAAAA
The DNA here is from genome assembly GCF_000621565.1 of Butyrivibrio sp. LB2008. Taxonomy (GTDB): domain Bacteria; phylum Bacillota; class Clostridia; order Lachnospirales; family Lachnospiraceae; genus Butyrivibrio. The sequence continues at coordinate 162,772 of NZ_JHXZ01000012.1, read as the reverse complement.
CAATTATGAAAAATCGTGCTCTTAGACTCTTTAAAAGGCTATTGATGTTTAATTGTTTAAAAAAACTTAAAATCACACCATTAATATGTTTCATATCTTTTCAGCACGGATTATGCCTGGAAATAATATCCGCTTCCCCACTTTGTTCTGATGTACTGAGGCTCACTCGGATTAACTTCAAGCTTCTCACGAAGTCTTCTGATATGTACATCTACAGTTCTTGCATCGCCCTTGAAATCCCAATCCTTATTCCAAACGACATCCATAAGCATATCTCTTGTATAAGGCTTTCCCGCATGTACTGCAAGGTACTCAAGAAGCTCATATTCACGAACTGTTACATCTATTTCCTTATCATTAATAAATACTCTTCTATATTCCTGGTAAATCTTAAGGTCACCAAACTGAAGGCACTTATCATCAAGAGTAGCCTTTGCGGATCTTCTGATTATTGCCTTTATTCTGGCCTTAACTTCCAAAATATTGAACGGTTTTGTAATATAATCGTCTGCGCCGTTTTCAAGACCGAGAATCTTATCCATATCATCACCCTTAGCTGTGAGCATGATTATCGGTACATTTGAGAATTCCCTAATCTGCTGGCAAGCATCAAGGCCTGACATAACAGGTAACATAAGATCCAGAAGAATAATATCGTATTTATGGTGCTTAGCCATATCAACAGCTTCTTCGCCGTCATAAGCACAGTCAACCACGAAATCATCCTGTTCCAAGCTGAACTTAATACCTTTTACAATAGTTTTTTCGTCATCAACAACCAAAACTTTTTTACTCATATTCCACCCATTCCTAATAATTTTGTTATACAGTGATGTATTCTTTTATCTTGGAAAAAAGCTTGTCTTTAATACCGGAAATTTTCATTATGTCATCAATGGAATTAAACTTTCCATTCTGTTGACGGTACTTAACAATTCTCGCCGCAATACTGTCACCTATTCCAGGGAGAGTCTTAAGTTCCTCCTCGGAAGCGGAATTAATATTAATTAACCCACTGTTATCCGATTTTGCATCAACATCCAGTCCGGTTTTGTCACAAGAATATAATTCTTCTGACAAGACATTGCCCTTTCCCTTAACCTCTTCCGTCTCTTCGAGAGTTGGAATTCGTAACTTAGCACCGTCAGATATCTGTGCAGCGAGATTGACATAAGTTGTATCAGCCTCTTCACTGAATCCTCCGGCAGCATTAACGGCGTCATTTATCCGGCTTCCGGAAGAAAGTTCATACACTCCCGGTTCGGATACCGCACCACAAACATATACAATAAGCGACTCTTCACCGCTTTCAGCAGTACTGCAGATTACCGATTCCTCGGCGCCCGCATCGCTTATCATCTCTTTCATAACAGGCTCTGTTTCAGCCTTTGCCGACGTGCATCCGGTCATTATAAGCACTGCACCGAATAACACTGTAAAGAATTTTTGCATGTTTCCTCCAAATTTAGAGGTCCCCGCCATGCAACCTTTATTCTAGTATATATTAAGTAATTTATCAAGCTAATTTAACATACGTTAATCGCTATCTTCTTTAAGTCCCGCAGTTATTAGGGATGTAGGAGGTGTCGGGATTGTTTGCTCGACAACATTTTCACCTTTAACCTGCGTTTTTATCATCTCGGATAATTCTTTAAGTGTGGTGTTACAAACATCATTCTCGGAATCATCCCAAATTTTTGTGAATGCAATCTCAAGCTCCATCCAGAAATTACTTGCCTGAATGATCTTGGGCATTGAAACGGAACCCGCATAAACGTCTACGAAAGTATTAAGTCCGTCATTTCCGTAATCGATTCCGTAGTGTGCAGCCAGCTTGTGAGACATTTTATAAATATCATCACTTGTATCACTGCAAATATATCTTGCAAAATCATTGGCTTCCTGAGGATGCTCCGAAAAGCCGTTAACTACCATGCAGTTGGTAACAGACATGGTTCTTGTCTTGTAAGTCTCATCAAGATCGGGAATAGGCGCAACGCCATATTCAAAGAACAGACCATCACCACCTACAAGATTACCTTTCGAGTCCATCAGTACGGCCTTATTTTCAATCTTCTGGAAAATATCGGTAGTTGCAATGGTAAATACAATCTTTCCTTCTATGAAATCGTTTGCTACCTGCTCGTAAGAAACCGTGCTCGCATCAGTAGCAAAGAACTGTTTGAGTGCTCTGTAAATCTCCATGCAGCTGATAGTATTACCGTTGTAAATATCTATAGTATTGGAATCATCTCCGGTGTCTCCACCGATATTCATATAATTGCCGACAAAGAAATAATTATAGAAAATATCCGTAACATCCCACTCAAAGACTGTTCTGACACGATCCGGAGCAGTGTATTCACCGGCAAATCCAAGAATCTCCTTTACAGTAGTGGGCACAACATCTTCCGCACTTGCAACAGTTTCTTCCTCAGTCGTCTCTTCTTCAGGTTCAGCCTCGGCATCTTCCTCTTCGCTCTCTTCGCTCTCTTCAGCTTCTTCACCTTCTTCTGAGCTGTCTGCATCAGAAGCCTCATCAGATTCTTCCTCTGCAACTTCTTCGGACACTTCAGAACTTTCCTCTGCTGCGGCATCTTCGCCTTCAGAAGACTCCTCTGCGCTCTCGTCCGATTTTTCCTGAGAATCACCGCCGTTTTGTGCTTTTTCCGCAAGTTCTTTGGCATGCTCGTCAAGATATGTCTTGTTATACAAAAGTGCACTTGTCTCGAAATAGAAAGGATATGCTACATATCTTCCGTTGCATGTAACCGCATCAAGTGCCGCTTTCGGAAACAAAACCTTGTTAAAAAACCCGTCAGTATTGTCAGCCTCAAGTGCAAGTCCCGCGAAATATGCTTTTTCAAGTGTATCATTGGTCGTAACAAAAATGTCAGGGTAATTTCCACCCTCCAAAGAAGCCTTATTGATTGCTTCAAGGTATTCGATACCTGAAACAAGCTTAGGCTCAATACGAACATCCTTTTTAGATTCGGAATATGATACCGCAACACTTTGAAGATATGGAGTAATCGCATCATCAGTGTACCAAAGTCTTACAGTCGTCTTATTCGAAAAAAATGAATACTCTTCAAATATGCTCTGCTCGGAGCGAGCATTAACAGCAATGCCCGCAACCATGCATAGTATTAGAAAAATAGATAATAATCTTGCTTTAAAATTCATAATCTCCCCAGACATGAGTCCAAAATGTCAACCATCTCGTCAACATTCTCTTTGGTTATGACAAGAGAGGGAACAAATCGGATTATCTCAGTTCCGGCATTTATCAAGATAAGCCCGTTTTCAAGAGCCATGTTAATAACATCCGCAACAGGTCTGTTAAATACCAGTCCCTGCATGAGTCCTGCACCTCTTCTGTCGACTATGAAATCGTAGCGTTCCTTAAGCTCGTCAAGTCTCTTTTCAAGATAAGGTGCCACATTATTCACATTTTCTATTATATTGTCATTGTTAAATAAATCAAGAACTTTATTAACAGCTGCGCAAGCAAGCGGGTTGCCGCCGTAAGTTGTACCATGATCTCCCGCAACAAGAGAATTTGCCCCAACTTTCTCGGTCATAAGAAATGCACCTACGGGAACTCCGCATCCCAGAGCCTTGGCGGTTGTCATGATATCAGGTTTTACTCCGAATTTCTGCCAAGCAAACATCGAACCCGTTCTTCCCATTCCGCACTGGATCTCATCAAGAATAAGAAGGATATCTTTTTCATCGCAAAGTGCTCTTACTTTGGTAAGGAACTCCTCGGTTGCAGGATAGATACCTCCCTCTCCCTGAACAGTCTCCATGATAATCGCACAGGTCTTGTCGGTCACGCATGAAAGAACACTTTCAAAATCATTGAAATCGGCAAACTTTATATTTCCTATCATCGGCTCAAATGCCTCACGGTAATGAGGATTGCCTGTAACGGAAAGTGCTCCGAAAGTTCTTCCGTGGAATGAATGATTCATGGCAATGATCTCATGATCTGTCTTGCCATCTTTAAGAAATGCATATTTTCTCGCAGCCTTAAGTGCCCCTTCAACAGCTTCAGCTCCGCTGTTTGTAAAAAATACTCTGTCCATGCCCGAAGCTTTTTTAATCTTCTTGGCAGCCTCGATCGCAGGCACATTGTAATAATAATTTGATGTGTGAAGGATCTTGTCTATCTGTTCCTTAAGTGCATCATTGTAGTCTTTGTAATTGTATCCGAGAGCAAAAACAGCGATTCCGGATACAAAATCAAGATATTTATTTCCATCGATATCATAAAGATATACGCCCTCTCCTCTGTCGAGAACGATCTGATAACGGTTATATGTATGAAGCAGCGCCTTCTCAGCCTCTTCTATGTAATTCTTCATTGTCTCACTCATTTTCATATCTCCCTGCTAATTAAGCCATTTTTATGCAAATACCGGTCAAATACGTATTTCTCAGATCAGTTTCCTTGTACAAGTGCGTCGTCATCGGCCATAAACATGGTTCCGACACCCTTTTTGGTAAAGATCTCAAGAAGGATGCAATGAGGAATCCTTCCGTCAAGAATATGTACGTTATTAACACCTTTTCTGATGGCATCGGTGCAGTTGTTGAGTTTTGGAAGCATTCCGCCGCCGATGTTTCCTGAAGCGATAAGTTCATCCGCCTCGGAGCATGTAAGTCTTGAAATAAAAGATGTAGGATCTTTGATATCCTTGTAAACTCCCTCGATATCCGTAAGGAATGCAAGTTTATTTGCGCCTACTGCCTTAGCTATCGCGCATGCCGCATCATCAGCGTTTATATTATATGTATCAAAATTATCATCAAGTCCTATAGGAGCAATGATAGGAAGATAGTCATTATCAAGAAGATCGAAAAGAATCTTGGGATCGACGTTGTCAACTTCTCCTACATATCCGATATCTTTTCCGTCCGAAAGCTTCTTCTTTACATGAAGAAGTCCCGAATCCTTACCGCTTATTCCGATTGCCTTAACGCCAAGTTCCTGAACCATTGTAACAAGCTGCTTGTTAACTCTTCCAAGAACCATCTCGGCAATTTCCATTGTCTCTGCATCGGTAACTCTGAGTCCGTTCACAAACTCTGCTTCTTTTCCAACCTTGGAAACCCATGAGCTTATAGCCTTTCCGCCGCCGTGAACGATGATGGGCTTAAATCCCACAAGCTTAAGAAGCGTAACATCTGTTATTACATTCTTCTGGAGTTCTTCGTTGCTCATGGCGCTTCCGCCGTATTTAACAACAATGATCTTCCTGTTGAATTTCTGAATATATGGAAGTGCCTCAACAAGTACTTCCGCCTTTTTTAATACATCCTGCATATCCTTATCCATTTTCTCAGCTCCTGTAATCTGCATTTATCTTGACATAATCGTATGTAAGGTCGCATCCCCATGCGGTTGCCTGGGCATCGCCCTCGTGCATATCCACAAATACCGTGACTGTTTCTTCTTTCATGATCTTAAGTGCTTCATCCTCGTCAAAGTCAAGCGGAGTTCCCTTATGGAAGACTTCAATCCTTCCCGCCTTACTCTCAAAGAAGAGCTCAACATCATTCTGATCGAACTGTGCTCCGGAATATCCCATCGCACATAAGAATCTTCCAAAATTCGCATCGCATCCAAAGATCGCTGCCTTTGAAAGATTCGATCCTACGATTGCTCTTGAAAGAGTTCTTGCATCATCCTTAGTCTTTGCATTTACAACTTTAGCTTCAAAGAGCTTGCTTGCGCCCTCTCCGTCTGCCGCCATCTTTTTTGCAAGAAACTCGCATACATAGAATAGCGCATTTTTAAAAGTCTCGTAGTCATCATTCTTTTCTTTTATAGGATTGTTTCCTGCTTTGCCGTTAGCCATGCAAAGAAGCGTATCATTCGTAGATGTATCTCCATCAACCGTTATCATATTAAACGTATCTGAAACAACTTCGCTGACCGCATCCTGCAAAAGACTCTTTTCAATGGCAATGTCAGTTGTAAGGAAAGCAAGCATCGTGCACATATTCGGATGGATCATTCCAGAGCCCTTACTCATACCGCCGAGAGTCACCTTTTTGCCCGCTATGTCAAAAGAAACAGCTACTTCTTTATTTACGGTATCGGTTGTCATGATTGCCTTGGATGCGTCTGTTCCAGCATCGATACTTCCGTCCAGAGTTTTGCTCATCTTCTCGACGCCCGCAACAAGTTTATCTACAGGAAGCTGCATTCCGATAACTCCGGTAGACGCAACGGCAACTGTCTCATAATCTACGCCAAGGCTCTTCTCCACCGCTTTTGCAGTAGCTTCGCAGGCATCAAAGCCCTCTTTTCCCGTACACGCATTTGCAATTCCCGAGTTAATGACAACGGCCTGCATAGGCTTTCCTGAATCAACTATCTGCTTGTCCCACTGAACACATGCAGCCTTTACAACATTGCTTGTAAAAGTTCCCGCACAAACGCACGGTGCTTCCGAATAAACAAAAGCCATATCCGTTCTGTCTTTGTACTTGATGTTTGCTTCGCAGCTTGCAGCCTTAAAACCTTCTGCAGCCGTTACTCCGCCTTTAATAACTTCCATATCTCTTCTCCATTATTATTTGTTAAAGATTGTAAGATTTTCCTCGTTTAAAGTATGATCGTAATAGTTCATGTCATCTCGAAGTGTCCAGCCCATCTTCTGCCAGAACTTGTTTCCGACAGTATTGGTCACAAAAGCATTCAAGCAGACTTTATTGATCTTTTCTTTCTTAAGTGCCTCGTAGCAAAAAAGAACCATCTTCTTGCCGATTCCGTGCATTCTGTACTCTTCGCTCACGCAAACATGATACAGGCATGCTCTTCTGCCGTCATGTCCGCACAGAATCGCGCCGACTATCTTGCCGTCTTCCACGTCAACTGCGCTGAGTCCGGGATTTCTTTTTATAAATCTCTCTATTCCCTCCCTGGAATCATCTACCGATCTTATTCCAAAGCCGTGAATCGACATCCATAGAGCATAGACCTCATCATAATCATCCATTGTCATTGCACGAACCATTTATATCACCTGTTATCTTTCTGTATTTTATTACGGGAAGCTGGGGGCAAACTCAAGTCCCGTACTTTCTTTAAGTCCAAAGAGAATGTTCATATTCTGAACAGCCTGTCCTGCAGCTCCCTTAACCATATTATCAAGTGCGCCCATCATGATCACTCTTCCTGTGCGCTCATCAATCTTAAATCCGATGTCAACAAAGTTTGCACCTTCAACCCATCTTGTCTCGGGATATACTCCGTCACCGAGAATTCTGATAAAGAACTCATCCTTATAATATTTTTCATATGCTGCCCTGATATCGTCAGCTGTAGGAAGCTTTCCGTTCTTTTCCTTAAGCGAAGCATATTCTGTAGCGAGGATTCCTCTGTTCATGGGAACAAGATGAGGTGTGAAGTTTATCACAATATCTTTTCCGGCAGCATAGCTGAGCTGTTCCTCAATCTCAGGGGTATGTCTGTGACTTGTCACACCGTAAGGCTTGCTGCTCTCATTTACTTCACAGTAAAGATTGGCAACCTTTGCGCCTCTTCCCGCTCCCGACACACCGCTGAGTGCATCTACTATAAGGGTTGCGGGATCGATAAGCCCTTCTTTTACAAGGGGATATGCCGTAAGTATCGAGCAAGTCGTATAACATCCGGGATTGGCGATAAGTCTCGCTCCCTTTATTTTATCCCTGTTTATCTCACAGAGTCCGTAAACCGCTTCATCTATGAACTGAGGCGCTTTATGTTCTATTTTATACCATTTTTCGTAAACCGAAACATCCTTAAGTCTGAAATCTGCGGAAAGATCGATGACCTTGACCTTATTTAATATATCTTCATTAACAAGTGATGCGCACAATCCCTGAGGAGTTGCGGTAAAGATAACATCAACCTGATCTGCAAGTTCTTCCATATTGTCATCCAGGCATTTTGCATCTACCAATTTAAAGAAGTTTCCATATATACTGCTATACTTCTCATCAACATAACTTCTGGAGCCGTACCATACAACTTCAGCCTCGGGATGTCCCTGTATAAGCCTTACGATTTCTGCACCTGCATATCCGGTAGCACCGATTATTCCGACTTTAATCATTTTTATTCAACCTCTCAGTTTTTTCATAATAAATGAACTTACACTATAAACATAAGATGTATAAACTTTTTTCAGTATACGACCGCAAAAAAAATTATGCAACCCATTTTTAATATTTATGCATATTTTGTTGAAATTTTTAATATTTATTCATTTTGGTGTTGCATTTTGTTTTTTCCGAGAGTATATTATGGTAAGTGGAATTGAGAAATCCGAATAAATAAAGATACCATTTTACAATGGAAGAAAGGGAATAACATGGCAAAAGAAAAGGTTATTTTGGCTTATTCAGGCGGACTTGATACAACTGCTATCATTCCGTGGCTTAAAGAGAATTTTGATTACGAAGTAGTATGTGTATGTATCGACTGCGGTCAGGAAGAAGAACTTGACGGACTTGAAGAAAGAGCTGTAAGCTGCGGTGCCAGCAAGCTCTATATCCTTGATGTAGTTGATGAGTTCTGCGATGAATACGTAGTTCCTTGCGTACAGGCTCATGCCGTATACGAGAACAAATACCTTCTCGGAACATCTATGGCTCGTCCTCTTATCGCTAAGAAGCTCGTAGAAGTTGCAAGAAAAGAAGGCGCTGTTGCTATCTGCCACGGTGCTACAGGTAAAGGAAACGACCAGATCCGTTTCGAGCTCGGAATCAAGGCTCTTGCTCCCGACATTAAGATCATCGCAGCTTGGAGAAACGACAAGTGGACAATGGATTCTCGTGAGTCAGAGATCGAATACTGCAGACAGCACGGAATTAACCTTCCTTTCTCAGCTGATTCAAGCTACAGCCGTGACAGAAACCTTTGGCATATATCACACGAGGGACTTGAGCTCGAAGATCCCGCTCTTGAGCCCAATTACAAGCATCTTCTTGTACTTGGCAAAACTCCCGAAGATGCTCCCGACGTTCCTACAACAGTTACAATGACATTCGAGGCAGGTGTGCCCAAGTCAGTTAACGGCAAAGAAATGAAAGTTTCTGACATCATCCGCACGCTCAACAAACTCGGTGGCGAGAACGGTATCGGTATCGTTGACATCGTTGAAAACCGTGTAGTAGGCATGAAGTCTCGTGGTGTATATGAGACACCCGGCGGAACAATCCTTTACGAAGCACATCAGCAGCTTGAAGAGTTGATTTTAGACCGCGATACCTATACAATGAAGAAAGACATGGGCAACAAGTTTGCCGACATAGTATATGAAGGGAAATGGTTTACTCCTCTTCGTGAAGCCGAGCAGGCATTTATCGAATCAACTCAGAAGTATGTAACCGGTGAAGTTACATTCAAGCTCTACAAGGGCAACATCATCAAGGCCGGCACAAAGTCACCTTACTCTCTCTACAACGAGAGCATTGCATCATTCAAGACAGGCGACCTTTATGACCACCACGATGCTGAAGGATTCATCAACCTCTTCGGCCTCTCTTCAAAAGTTCGTGCCATGAAGATGCAGGAAGTAGCCAACAATAAATAATTTATGGATTCACTTTCTTTATTGATAATTTATCTTGTATCAGTAAATATTATAGGGTTTGCCTTAATGGGAAATGATAAGCGAAGGGCGCGCAAAAACGCCTTTCGCATTCCCGAGGCAACCCTTTTTGCTTTTTCTGTAATAGGTGGAAGCATCGGAACACTTATCGGAATGTACACTTTCAGACACAAGACCAAGCACCTGACATTCAAGATTGGAATCCCGCTTATAATCTTTGCGCAGATTCTGTTTATTGTTCTTTTACGTATATCTCCACTCAATTTTAGTTTTTTATGATAAACTGTATATACAGAAGCGTAGAAAGGAGTGCCCGAATAATTTGAAACATTCGGGATATCTTATTTATGTATTTTGCGATATGTGATGATAACATTGCCGACAGAAAGCAATCAGAAAGACTTTTAAAAAGACAGGCCGAAAGAGTTCAAACTGAATTCAATGAACAGGTCTATGTAGACTCATTCGGAAACAAAGAAGCATTTCTGATAAGACCACAGATGTATCAGGCTATGTTCATTGACATGACAACAGAAGAACCCGATGGACTTGCAATCGCCAAAAAACTTCTTGATATTGGCATTACAAAGCCCATTGTTTTGTGCTGCTCTTCTATTGATTACAAAAAAAAGGCTAAAAAGCAAAAAATCAAAGCAAAGAATCTGTATTTTATCAATAAGCCCATCAAAGTTTCGGAACTCACCGAGCTTGTCAATCATATCGTGGCTATGAGAGTCGCTCCGGCTGACAAAGTAGAGCTACGCTATCACGAAGATACCATATACGCATCAGGCGATGACATTGTATGTGCCAAAAGAAAAGGCGAAAACCTCAAGGTATACCTCGCTGACGGTCGTGTTCTCACTTTTGTTACCTCAGTGCATAACTTTTACGACCAGTGTTCAATATTCCCGCAGATCTGCCCCGTCTCTAACGATGGCATAGTAAACATAAATCACATAAAAAAGACATCTCCTTTCCATATCACAATGGATAACGGAGTTTCTTTCCTTGTTGCCTTTAACTATTCCAAAGTTCTCAATAAAGCAATCGAGGATCTCTACGCAGACCGAAAGTAATCCCGGGTCCTTAAAGCATAGATCCCCACGTAGTTTCTGTATAAAGATTTCTTTACTGAAATTTTCATACGTGGTATTATACAATATGTAGTATCAAAAACTACATTGACTAACGCTTTTGGAGGATTTATGAGTTATAAAATAGTTGCAGACAGCGGTTGCGATCTTCCCGCGCAGTACAGGAATGACCCTCGCATTGAGTTCGTACCTCTTATCATGCAAGTGGGTGATAAAGTAATCGTTGATGATGATACATTTAACCAGAAGGAATATCTCGAGCTGGTGGCTGCTTCAGAAGAATGTCCCAAGACAGCCTGCCCTTCACCGGACCTTTACATGAGTGCATATAAAACAGATGCTGACGATTTATATGTTATAACGCTCTCTTCCAAGCTCAGCGGCAGTTATAACAGCGCATTGCTTGGAAAAGACCTCTATCATGAAGAATACGGCGAAAAGAATATTCATATCATCGATTCAATGTCCGCAAGCAGCGGCGAAGGAAATATCGCCCTTAAGATCATTGAACTTGCGGATTCCGGACTTCCTTTCAACGAAGTCGTAGAAAAAATAGAAGCATATCGCGATGAAATGCTCACATACTTTGTTCTTGATTCACTTGAAACGCTTCGTAAAAACGGCCGGCTTACAGGCATGAAGGCTCTTGTAGCTTCAACACTTAATATTAAGCCCGTTTGTCACGGCGTTAAAGGTGAGATTCTTCAGAAGAGTCAGGGAATCGGCATGAAAAAAGCCCTCGTCAAGATGACAGAGCTCATTGCAGCCGAAGTAAAAGATCCCGAGACCAAGACACTTATGATCTCAAACGTAAACTGTTTTGAGAGAGCATCTGTTGTTAAAGATATGATTCTTAAAAAGGTTCCTTTTAAGGAGGCTCACATTGTTGATACAGCAGGCTTATCTTCCACTTATGCAGCGGACGGCGGTATCATAGTAACCTGCTGACATTTCAAATAATAAATCAAACAAAGTAATCACCGGTTCAATAAAATGAACCGGTGATTTTTTCATTGCTATAGCTTAAAATTATTAAGCATTTAAGTCTTTTACACTGTCTCCGAGAACCATGTGTCCCTCAAGTATCATGACACCCTGTCTGTAACGCTCTCCTCCGATCTTACGGATAAGATTGTAAATCGCATTTCTTCCCATCTCATATGTATCAACTTCAAATGTTGTAAGCTTGATATCACAAAGTCCGGGGAAAATGTAATTATCATAACCTGCTACAGAGATATCGTCCGGAACCTTGTAGCCCTTCTCATTGAGACGCTTGATAAGCATACTTGCCGATACATCACAATTACAGAAGAATGCTGAAGGCATCTCATCGGGAAGCTTGAAGAATCTGTTATAATCCATCTCGCCTGTGCTAAGATCCCTGTCCGGTATTACCCAGTCTTTTCTCACAGGATGGCTGTGTTCAAGCAATGACTTAACATATCCGAGATATCTGTCAGTTATGTTTCCCTCAGCCATTATAGTTCCCACAAATGCAATTGATGTATGTCCCATATCAAAGAGATGATTGGTAAGAAGATATGCTCCATGGAAGCTGTCAGCTACAACAGCATCCTCATCTCCTGTATGATTGCAGAAATCAAGATATATCATAGGAATGGAGAAATTCTCTCTGATAGATGTAAGATAATCTCCACTAAGTCTTCCGATAACGATAATACCGTCAACCTTCTTGTCCGCAATGATACGCGGGAAATTCTTTTTCTTTTCACTCTGCTCGGATACAACTTCGAGCATGGTAAAACATCCCATCTCCATTGCGATCTGAGATACTTTCTGGTGCATCTTTGTATAATAAGAACTATATTCGGTCATATTATCTTCAGAAATAAGAAGACCGATAGTATAACTCTTACTAAAGATGTCTACCTTACGAGAAATAGACGGGATATATCCCATCTCATTTGCCAGAGCATGAATTTTCTCTCTGAGTTCATCACTCATGCCCTTCTGTCCTGATAATGCTTTTGATACTGTGACAGTGCTAACCCCTATCTTTTCAGCAATGTCTTTAAGTCTAACCGTCTTTGCCATATTGTCCCTCTTTTTTAGACATTTTTTTATAGTATAACGTATATCTTCACAAAAATATACAATAAATTTAAATTATCCTATTTATTCTTCATTTAAGTAGTTGCAAATGCGCTCAAAAACTGCATTATTTAATTTATAAAAAAAATCCACACAAAAAGCTATATTTATCATATAATTTTTTCTGTGATGACTTAATATTAAGGAGAAACTATGATAGCTCTCAAGATAAACAATATTAAAACGTTCATGGAGAAGATCCTGACAACAGAAATTTTCGACCATTACCTGGTTGAAGAAGTCACTATAGAGACCTTCAACACTTTTTCGATAGACGGACACATAAACAGGGAATTCTACTCAGGAACGGACGAAGAAGCTTCAAATGCCTCCGGATTATCTTTTTCCCGTTGGTCTGAACTTCGTCCCATCTGTCTTAATCTCATAAAGGGTAAAAGAACTCCGATAAGCTTTAAATTCGTTCTTCACGCGGACAATGCCACAAAAGAAGCCGTTATAGACAAAGCCGGCAGCGATATCGAGCCTTCTCTTCTGAATCTGGGAGTAAATATCAGATTTACAAAAGGCGAGCTCATATTGACAACAGGAACCGCTTACAGCGCATTTACCCTTGATAAGAGTGCAGAAAAAGCCTGGGACAATTATTTCCCAAGCTTTCTTGAATCATGCGAAATCGATAATCAGTTGCTGTGATCAGCTATTCTGATACTTCTTTAAAATACCTATCAGATCGTCATATTTAAGCTTTATATGGTCATAATACGGCTCATATCCTTCCATGGATCCCGCCCGCAGAATTTCCGTAAGGTCATATACTTCTGAATAAAAGCCTTTAAGCCCAAGGTTTGCGCTCACTCCCTTAAGAGCGTGTACAGCCTTGAATGCTTCCGATACATTTTCTTCACCAAGATATTTGGAAAGACTGTCCATACTCGGATCACCAAGGAATCTGATCATGAATTTTGCTATCAGATCTTCGTTTCCCATAAACCTGTTATGAATATCTTCCCAATCAACGCCCCACGCGATCAGCTCTTCCTTAAATGCAGCATCCATCATTTCACCTCGCAAAACATACATATTTCCACGTAAATATTTTTACGTTTTATAGTAAGATTTTACACTATATAACCATGCACAGCAAGGATTAACATTTACCATTAACTGCATAAACTGCTTTATTTTTCCATTGTCGACAACTTCTCTGCCTGATCTGCGGCAATCAGAGAATCGATAATCTCATCTATATCTCCGTCCATTATCTGATCTATCTTATACAAAGTTAAATTTATCCTATGATCTGTCACGCGTCCCTGGTGGAAATTGTAAGTCCTTATCTTCTCGGATCTATCTCCGCTTCCAACCTGACTCCTTCTAAGTTCCGCAGCATCCTCATGTTGCTTTGCCTGTTCCATCTCGTAAAGCTTTGCTCTAAGAACTTTCAAAGCTTTAGCCTTGTTCTGCTGCTGACTCTTTTCATCCTGACATGAAATAACGATACCTGTAGGAAAATGTGTAAGTCTGACAGCGGAATCCGTAGTATTTACACACTGTCCGCCGTTTCCTGAAGCCCTGAAAACGTCAAATTTGCAGTCATTCATATCAATCTCGACTTCAACATCTTCAACTTCAGGCATGATCGCCACGGTAATAGCAGAAGTATGTATTCTTCCGCCCGATTCCGTCGCGGGAATCCTCTGTACTCTGTGAACTCCGCTCTCAAATTTGAGTCTCGAATAAGCTCCGGCACCCTTTATCATAAAGCTCACCGCCTTTATTCCGCCTATTCCTATATCTTCCACGCTCATAGTCTCAACGCGCCAGTTCTGTCTCTCCGCATATCGCGTATATACTCTGTACATATCTGCCGCAAACAAAGCCGCCTCATCACCACCTACACCGGCACGAATCTCCACGATAACATTCTTATCATCATTGGGATCCTTGGGCAAAAGAAGAATCTTAAGCTTTTCCTCGTAAGAAGGAATCATACTCTTCGCATCCGAAAGTTCTTCTTTAAGCATCTCTTTCATCTCAGGATCCGACTCTTCTTCAAGTAATAAAAGACTCTCTTCTATTGTCTCTTTACACTTTTTATACTCGCGATAGCACTCAACAAGAGCTTCCAGATTCTTCTGCTCTTTCATAAGAGCCCTGAATCTGTTCTGATCCGAAATAACCTCCGGATTATTAAGCTCCATGGTAATATCTTCATATCGCCTTAATATATCTTCCAATTTATCAAACATAATCTACCTGCTTTTTCATTAGTAATAACATGCCCGTACAACGCGGTCATTCCCGCCGTAGTCTTTAAAGACTTCTATATCGTGATACTTCCCTTCTTTTTCAAGAAGTGCCTTCACATCATCCGCCTGATCATATCCTATCTCAAGAAAGATATACGCCCCTGAATAAAGATATTCTCCGGCGCCCTCAATAATTCTCTTATAAAAGGCAAGACCGTCCTCTGAGCCGTCAAGAGCAATTCTGGGCTCATAATCTTTCACCTCGGGTGCAAGACTGTCTATGACATCTGTCCTTATATATGGCGGATTTGATACCAAAATGTCGAATTTACCGGCTTCTTTTCCGGGGAAAAGATCTGTCTTTACAAAATCAGCTCTCTCCGACAGCCCAAGGTTCCCTGCATTTTTCTTTGCTACCAAAAGGGCATCTTCGGAAATATCTGTGCAAAGTGCGTTTGTCTCATTCGTATAATTTAAAATACTTAGAGCTATACAACCGGATCCTGTGCAAAGATCAAGAATTCTCATCTTATCCTCGCAGAATCTGAGTGCCTCTTCTACAAGTATCTCGGTATCCTGCTCCGGTATCAGCACAGCTTCTGAAACATCAAAAGAAAGCCCCATAAATCCCATACTTCCAAGAATATAGGCAACCGGTTCTCTCTTTATTCTTCTTGCAATATACTCATCGTATAGCCTCTCTTCCTCATCCGACAGCTCCTTGTCAGGATGGGTAAAAAGAGTACTGTGATCCGTCTTACATACATATTCTAAAAGGAGCCGGGCATCAAGCTTAGCTTCTGTGATTCCGGCTCTCTTTAGATTCTCTGTTCCATTTTCCAAACAATCTTTATAATTCATATGCTTTTATCTTATGTCTTTAGCTTACGTCATTTGTATTTAGTCATCACGTTTTCTGGAACGTTCACGAACCTGCATCTCTCTTGTAAGTTCTCTTGTTTCTTCCCTCTTACGCTCGTACAATTCCCTTGTAGCCTCTCTCTTGCTCTGTTTCTTAGAAGAAGCTTCATAATCATTAAGCTCTCCGTCAACATCGTATCCGAATGAGTCCATAAGGAATTGCTTCCAATCAAATACAGCCTCTACAGACTTGATTGCAACCTCGATCATAGCATCATTGGGTTCCTTAGTCGTAAGTCTCTGAAGCCAAAATCCGGGCGCCGAAATAATCCTGATAAGTATAAAATCACTTCTGCCCGCAATCCTGATTATCTCGTATGAAATACCGGAAATAACAGGTATAAGTAAAATTCTGAGAAGAACCTTAAATAATACAGAATCTACTCTTATAAAGAAAAAGACAATAATGCTGACAAACATTACAAAAAGTATAAAGCTGCTTCCGCATCTCTTATGAAGTCTTGAGCTCTTCTTTACATTCTCCTGAGTAAGGGCCTTACCTTTTTCTATACAGTTAATGCACTTATGTTCCGCACCGTGATATCTGAACAGTCTCTTGATATCTTTCATCCTGGATATTAGCAAAATGTAGATGATAAATATCATGATTCTTAATACGCCTTCTATAATAGCGATAAGAGACGCATTTCTGATATATCTGCCGATAACAAGCTCCGAAAGTGCATAAGGAAGCACCATAAAAAGCGCTATCGCAAGCACAAAAGAAGCAACTGTGGTAAGAACCATAAGGAATGTATCCTCATGTCCGCTTGAAACCTTATCAAGCTCCTCATCAAGCTTTGACTTCTTCTGTGGCAATTCCTCATAAAAAGAAGACGAATAGTTGAGTACCTTAAGTCCCAAAAGAAGTGAATCAATAAATACAAACATTCCTCTGATAAAAGGAATATTCAAAAGTTTACTTCCGTAAGCTACTCCATGAAATTCGTCAATCTCGACTGCTATATCTCCGTCAGGCTTTCTGACAGCAACTGCGTACATATCCTTGTTACGCATCATAACGCCCTCAAGCACTGCCTGACCGCCAATTCCCGAATAGTGATCAATCTTGTGTTTCTTCATCTTTTACCCCACTATGCTAAAAAAGGTTGAGGCCAAAGCCTCAACCTCTCTTGTTTACTTCTGCAAATTACTTATTGTCCATGCCGTATTTCTTGTTGAACTTATCAATACGTCCACGAGCAGCTGTAGCCTTCTGCTGGCCTGTGTAGAATGGATGGCACTTTGAGCAGATTTCAACGTGAATCTCGCTCTTAGTTGATCCAACTGTAAATGTGTTACCGCAGTTGCAAGTAACAGTGGCCTGATGGAATTCTGGCTGAATGTCCTGTCTCATCTCTTTCTCACCTCTCTATATACAAAGAATCTTCTCATATCACAAAAATAGTTACTGTTTACAACAGCTATATAAATATAACATAGACAATTTTTTTATGCAAGCTTTTTTTACGAAATCATATTATTTGGCATATATCCTGTTCTCACATACTCATCATATGCCTTGTGCAGTTTGGTCGTGCCGATGATCGCCAATATACCAACGGCAATAATGTACCAGCCGGCAACTTGATGTAATTGGATTATGTAATACAAAAAATTTATTACTCCATAAACAAGGAATAACCATGATGCCACTCTGCTTGATACTAAATGAACAAAAAGCCCCAAGGCAAGCATTATCCCACAATCCCAAAACATACTAAACTGCTGTGATACAACTGCTATCAAAGCATTAATAAATACTAAAACATATACGGATATTCCTGCACCCACAATCTGTTTTTTAATATTTGACAGCGCGGGTAAATTCAAAAACTCTTTGATACTCATCCTGTTAAAAGGTGTACCGCCATTTTTCAGAATCGAATCAAATTCACCCATACCTTTCTGTTGTCCGTAGTAACCGCCCTGAACAGGCTGTCCGTTCATTGAATATGAATTAACGGGGCCGTTTGGCATATTGTAATTATTCTGACCATTATAGTTGTATTGGTCATTATAGTTGTTCTGAACATTACCGCCATTGGAATTATTAAATTCATTTTGGATATAACAACTGTTCGGATCATTAATACTATTATTCACAGTTGCACTGTATGCTTCTGTTTTTAACGGCGCTCCGCAATTGACACAGTACAAAACCGTATCATCATTATTGCATCCACAAGTTTCACAAATCATTTCTTTTCTCTCTCCTACAATTAAATAATTGGTTGTCTGATTATAGCACATGCATTGTGAAGAAAAAAGTAAAAAAGTTCACAAAGTTTTCAAACTTTATTTTTACTTCTTGAGATATTTCTTAAGTTTAGACTTTATCCTCTGCATTGCATTGTCAGTAGATTTCTCATCCCTGCCAAGAACTGCTGAGACTTCTTTTATAGACATCCCCGTAATATAGAGATCCAGAACCTGCTTCTCAAGGTCACTCAGATCATGTTCTATGGCATTTTCAAGAGCTTCAAGGTTCTCCCTCTCAATTACCTGTTCTTCCGGAATAGAGCTTGAATCCGATTCAAGAACATCTTCAAGTGCCACCTCACTATCGATGCTACTGTCGTTATTATCAGCATACAAAGAAATATAGCTGTTAAGAGGCGCATGTTTCTTACGCGCCGAAGCCTTGATCGCAGAATACATCTGCCTTGAGATACAAAGGTCCGCAAACGTAGCAAAGCTTGCATCTCTTCCGATGTCATAATCTCGAATAGCCTTAAATAGTCCTATCATCCCTTCCTGGATGAGATCGTCCCTGTCAGCGCCGAGAATAAACATAGATGCAGCTTTTTTGCGGACAAGATTCTTATATTTGTCCATAATAAAATCCATGATGCCGGATTCTTTATCTCCCGCATCATGGAACTTAACTATAAGCTGTTCGTCACTTTGTCCGTCATAGCTCATTTTCATAGATTACCCCAGTCTCTGTCTAACAACTTCAAAAGCAAGTACGCCCGCAGCCACCGAAGCATTCAGTGAATCAATATCACCCTTCATCGGAATGGATGCGATCATGTCACAGTTCTCTTTTACAAGTCTTGAAACGCCGCTTCCCTCGTTTCCTATAACAAGTCCTATAGGTCCTTTGAGATTGAGTTTGTACATCTCGGTTCCACCCATATCCGCGCAGGCAAACCAAAGACCTTTATCCTTAAGTTCTTCAATGGTCTTAACTATATTGGTAACTTTGGCAACAGGTGTGTAGTTGAGTGCACCTGCAGAAGCCTTTGCAACAGTTGCCGTAAGTCCTACCGCTCTGTGCTTTGGAATGATAACACCGTGAGCTCCCGCAAGATTTGCCGTTCTGATTATCGCACCGAGATTGTGCGGATCCTCGATACCGTCAAGGATTATCACAAAAGGATCCTCGTTCTTTGCTGCCGCCTTTGCAAGAATGTCATCAACTTCCGCATATTCATAAGAAGCCGCATAAGCAATGACTCCCTGATGTTTTCCTGTCTCTGAGAGCTGATCGAGTCTCTCTTTTTTCACAAAGTTCACAACCGTATCCTTGTGCTTCTTTGCTTCACGCATTATTGTCTGAACAGGGCCGTCCTTACATCCGTCCAGGACAAAGAGCCTGTCTATCGTCTTTCCTGCACGAAATGCCTCAAGAACCGCATTTCTTCCCTCTATTATTCTGCTTTCAAAATTTTCTTCCATCATTAGTCCTCAAAAAAATCACTCGAGAATATCAAGCTCAAGTCTCTCTATTCCAAGTTCCACAAGCTCACATATTCTGTCCATATTATCCGTAAGATAAAGATAGCCGACAACAGCCTCAAATCCCGTCGCATCAAGATAGTCCATTGTCGTGGCATTCTTTGCCTTGGTATGCGGCTTCGAATTGCGGCCTCTTCTGTAAATGTCAGCCTCTTCTTCGGTCAGATTGTCCATAAGAGCTTTAATAAAAGCAGACTGTGTACCGGCCTTTACAATATCACTTGCTCTTTTATGGAGCTTATTCACCGCTGTATTGCCCTTATTTACAAGAATTGACCTTATAATAACATCAAAGATCGCATCGCCTATATAAGCAAGCGTAAGAGGGGAATAAGTTCTTATATCCTTCCCCTCTATGCCAAATTTTTCATTCAAATATTTGTTCAAATGAGCTGCCATTTAACTCCCTCACGAGTATCCTTGATCTCAACTCCCTTTTGAAGGAGCTCGTCGCGGATCGCATCAGCTGTTGCAAAATCTTTTGCCTTCTTGGCTGCCGCTCTTCTCTCGATCGCATCAAGAACATATGCCTCGAGCTCGGGATCGACTTCTTTCTCTTCCTTGGAAGCAGCTGCATGCCCGATAAGATCAAGTGAAAGAACTTTATCAAAGCTCTTTACAAGTGCAAGCTTAGTAGCATCTGTTGTATCAGCCTTGAGCACGTCATAGAGAAGTGTGATCGCCATTGATGTATTGAGATCATCAGAGATTGCATCCCTGAACTTGTCCTCAAACTCTTTTACAACAGCCTCATCAACACCGCCCTCTTCCTTGAGCTCGGCAATTTTCTTAATAAGCTTATTAAATGCTCCCGTCACATTATCAAGTGCCTCAAAAGAGAACTCAAGAGGCTTGCGGTAATGAGACTGCAGGCAGAAAAATCTGTAAACAAGCGGATCGTATCCTTTTTCCTTGAGGACAGAAACCGTAAGGATCGCACCCTTTGACTTTGACATTTTACCCGACTTGTCATTTAAATGATTGCTGTGGAACCAGAATTTGCACCACTCATGACCGAGATAACTCTCAGACTGCGCAATCTCATTTGTATGATGAGGGAAAATATTATCAACTCCGCCGCAGTGAATATCAATATATTCACCGAGATGCTTCATTGAAATGCATGAGCACTCGATGTGCCAGCCGGGATATCCGACGCCCCAAGGGCTGTCCCACTTAAGTGCCTGTTCCTCAAACTTTGACTTTGTAAACCAGAGAACAAAGTCTGTCTTGTTCTTTTTATTTGTATCCTCTTCAACATCGTCACGAACGCCGACCTGAAGCTGTTCCTTTTCAATATCAGATGAAAAAACATAATAATCGTCAAGCTTACTTGTGTCGAAATACACATTTCCGCCGGCAACATACGCATAGCCCTTCTCAAGAAGAACTTCTACCATATGAATAAACTCAGGTATGCAATTTGTCGCAGGCTCAACAATATCGGGGCGCTTGTTTCCCACAGCGTCAAAATCATTAAAGAAAGCATCTGTATAGTACTTTGCAATCTCCATAACGCTCTTGTGCTCTCTTTTTGCCCCTGCGAGCATCTTATCCTCACCTGTATCTGCATCCGATGAAAGGTGTCCGACATCGGTAATGTTCATAACACGCTTTACGTCATATCCGGCATACATAAGCGCCTTGATAAGCACGTCCTGCATGATATATGTACGGATGTTACCGATATGTGCATAATGATAAACGGTAGGTCCGCATGTATACATAGTAACTTTGCCCTCTTCTCTGGGAACAAAGTCCTGGACCGATCTTGTAAGTGTATTGTAAAACTTAAAATTTGCCATCTGTTTTATATCTCCTTGGGAAAAAAAGTATTATTTACCGCAACATAGTGTCCTTTTATTTCTCACAGCCGCCGCAACAGCTTCTTGGCTCTTCTCCCGTATTAAAAGTAACATTTGTCGAATGAAGTTCTATGGGACTTGTCAAAAGACATATTGCCTGCGAAGATATTCCCTCTCCGCTTCCGGTAAATCCAAGTCCTTCTTCCGTCGTTGCTTTTACATTTACCTGACTTATCTCAATCTCAAGCGCATCGGCGATATTCTGTCTCATCTGATCAATATAAGGTCTCATCTTTGGTGCCTGCGCAATTATCGTAGCATCAATATTCTCGATAAGATAATGATTCTCATCAAGCATCTTTCCGACTTCACGCATAAGCGCCAGCGAATCGGCACCCTTATATTTTGGATCCGTATCCGGAAAGTGTTTACCTATATCACCAAGAGCAGCCGCTCCCAAAAGCGCATCCATTATCGCATGCAGAAGTACATCCGCATCGGAATGTCCCAAAAGACCTTTCTCATATGGGATCTTCACTCCGCCTATAATAAGATCCCTGCCTAGAACCAGGCGGTGAACATCATACCCCATTCCTATATGCATTTTATATCCTCCGTTTAAACAAAAAATTCAACAATAAAAGCCGTCGCACACGCAAGTCCCGCAACCGTCAAAAGACTCTTTTTGTTAAATGCAAGTACAAGCGCCACGCAAAATCCCGCAAGTGCCGAAACATGCTTGTCTGTTGCTGATAAAATAGCGGGAAATGTCATCGCTGCCAATGTAGCATAAGGCACATAATAAAGAAAAGACTTTATAAATGTACTCTTTATCTCTTTTCTTATGAGAGTAAGAGGAAGTGCCCTTATTGCATAGGTTACAACAGCCATAAGAAGGATGTATGCATAGACATTACTCATCTTTTTCCTCCTTCACAGGTGCAACCACAGCAGCACATGCTGCAACAAGCACTGTTATAATTATAATTCTGAATCCCGAAGAAATACAGTTAAGAAAAGGTGCAAACGTAAAAGCCGTACTTAAGATCATCGCAGCTATAACAACCGCGCGCACATTCTTATTTTCTTTCGTATCGGGAATTATTATCGCAATAAACATACCATAAATGGCAAGTCCCAAACAACTTATAAGTCTCTGAGGCATGATCTGTCCCGCAATTGCACCAAGAACGGTTCCAAGAACCCATCCTGACACGGAAAGAGTTATAAGCCCGTATGAATACATCGGATAAAGCCCGCCCTTTTTTAGCACGCTGACTCCAAAAACCTCGTCTGTAACGCCGTAAGAAATTCCGAGTCTGTGCAAAGTACTTATCTTGGGACTAAGCCTCTGCGACAAAGCCGCCGACATAAGCATATATCTTAAATTGATTATAAACTGTAATACGGCAAGTTCAATAAAACTTCCGTTTTTTTCGATTATTTCAAGTGCCGAAAACTGCCCTGCACTTGTGACATTAAGAAGAGATGTCATCGCCGACTGAAAAACCGTCATTCCAATCTTGGAGCTCTCAATTCCAAATGCAAAAGAAACCGCTATATACCCCAGAAAAATAGGAACCGCATCCCTGACACCGTCTCTGAAGTCACTGAATTTGCCAACATTCATACCAATTTTTTCATCCTCAAAACTTTATAGGTTATTGCAGCATTCGGAGATATCATCTAAAGATACTCCCGCTATGCTTCCCTGAACCATCAGGTCACTTCCGCCGCCCTTTGCGCCAAACTTCTCTCTAAGAAGCTGCGCCACCGTGCGTGCATCGCCGCCGTCTTTTCCGGAGGCTATTATATATCTGTAACCATCCGAATCATTTCCCGCAAACATCCCGCAAAATCCCGCGTGTTCCTCTGCGAGCATATTTACAGTCTTTCTCATAATATTCATATCCGTATCGGCGCTCTTAAAAAGAAATACATTTTTAAGATCTTTGTCGATCTCAGAAAGCTCATATTTCAAAAGCTTTTCTCTCTCAGCGTAAAGCTCCGCTTTAAGAGCAGCATTCTCGTCTTTTAAACGTGACACGGAAGATGACACCTTGTCAAAAGAAGTTGTGAAATCCGCCGCAAGTCCCGAAAGAATCTCATGCCCTAAAGTAAGGAACTCAAGAGCTCTTTTTCCGCACAAAATATTTACTCTTACGCCGCCCTTGTAATTTCGCACAGAGACAACTTTTAAAAATCCTATCTCCCCGGTCCTTTCAACATGGGGAGCACAACATGCGCATGAATCATAGCCTTCAATATTCACAATACGGATAGCTCCCGAAAGCTCTTTTTTACTGCGATAAGGAATATACTTAAGCTCATCTTCGGAAGGAAAGCTTGCTACCACTTTTATATTCTTCCATATAGCTTCGTTTACGCTCTTCTCGATCTCTTTTATATCTTCAGTGCTAAGAGCGCCGTTATAATCCATTGTAACTTCGGTATCACTTAAATGAAAACCGACATTGTCATAGCCAAACTTCGAATTTACTATACCGGAAAAAATATGTTCTCCTGTGTGCTGCTGCATATTACTGAAGCGATGCTCCCAGTCAATCCTGCCATGGACGCAAGCCCCTGCCTCAATACTCTTATCAATCACATGATAAATCTCATCCCCGGCGCCATCGGAAGTCTTACCAATCCCCGTGTATGAAACCGTGAATTCTTCATTATCTTGCGTTATCAGGACTCCAAAATCAGGCGTTTGACCTCCCTGCTCAGGAAAAAAAGCTGTCTTATCAAGAACAGCTTCAAACTTACCGTCTTCTCTTTCTCTGCATTCCAAAACATTCGCATCGAATTCGGTTATATATGCACTTTCATAATAAAGTTCTACTGTTTTACCCATAGGATGTATTGTAACACAAAAAGAATGAGACTGCATTAAACAGTCTCATATAATAGTCTCGCCAGCTCTTCTTTTACTCTACTCTTGATGGCCTCTCTCTCAGTCTTTAATGAGAATGCCATCTCGGTATAAAGAAGTTTCTCAGCCATATTCAAATATCTCTCGTTCAGTGAAGCAAATTTCTTGCCCTCTGCTTCGCGGGTTGCCTTGATCTTATGGAGTGCCTTTACAAGACTCATCATCTCATCCGCAAGATTTCTCTTGATGATTCCCGTAATCTCGGGTTCAGCTTTCTTGCCTTCGGGAAGTTCAAGCTCATCCACATCTTCAATGTCACAAATAAGTCCTTCCGCATCATCGGCACTCATGACATCACGAACCTTATCCTCTGCCCCTTCAACAGGAACATAAATGACACTCCCAGCATCCACAGCTGAGACCATCATATAATATTGCTTCTCCATTCCCTTTTCAAGAAAAGCCGGAACGAGAATATCTCGAACCTTGCACAGCCCATGGCTACCGTATATTACGCATTCTCCTACATTCAGCATTCCGTTCCTCCTTAATATTATCAAAAACAGCCAACACTCCTTTTATGTAAGCGCTTTCAGTGTACAGCAAAAAAATATAATGCCATTTCCCAAAAATAATATCAAAGTCTCAAACCGAAGTACTTTCTCGTCGAATAAAAAAGAATTCCTCAATATTTATTTGGAATTCCCCGCGAACATTAATAAGTATATCACAATAAAATATATTATGTAATACTAAACCATCCAAAAGTTTACACTTTTTTCATACCCTTATCCCAAATTTTTTATTCCAGTTTTCTTTAGTAAGAACATTCACATATTCCACACGAAGCTCATCAAGAAGCACAACCCTCGTCATATGATTCACGTGATGAAGTTTGAACCCGCATTTTTCCTGGACCTTTTTTGACCTCTCATTTCCCTCAAAATAAGCACAAAAAACACGGCTAAGATCAAGATCCTCAAAGCCATGCCTTAATAATTCCATAGAAGCCTCTGTAGCCAGCCCTTTTCCCCAATATGGGTATCCTATCCAATAGCCAAGCTCCGCTTCATTCTCACCCAGTGGTCTCTCGGGACTTCCGTCCATCGTAAGCCCTATACTTCCAATAACCTCTCTGCCACGTTCTTTCATGCAGATCGCATACACTTCATCTCTGGCAAAAACAGTTCTGATTATAGCCCTGCTGTATGCCTCATCTTTATGCGGCGGCCAGCCTGCCTGCGGACCTACTCTCTCATCTTTGGCATACTTGAATAAGTCCGCAGCGTCACTATTTTCCCATTTTCGTAAGATTAATCTCTCTGTTTCAAGCTTCATTCGTCTTATTAACCAGTCCTTTTTGTGCATTTAAAAACTCAATATATTCGTCTTCGGGAACCGGTCGTGAATAATAAAAGCCCTGAAGATATTCTACACCGTTATCTATAAGCACTTTAGCCTGTTCAAGCGTCTCAACGCCCTCTGCCAGCACGTGAAGCCCGTTCTTTCTGATAAAATCAATAGTATGTTTCAGCACATTGAGCTTATCGGGCTTATCGGGATCTAGACAATTCCAGACAAACTCCCTGTCCATCTTTATAAGCACATAATCCATTTTAAGAAGTTCCAACAGATTAGAGTCTCCCGTTCCGAAATCGTCCATCGAGAAAGTAAATCCCTGTTCACGCATTTTCCTGATATTCTCTTTAAAGGTCTCATCTTTGGTTATATGCGATGTGTCGGTGATCTCAAAGTTGATATAATTTGGCGGAATGTGGTATTTCTCCATTTTTCTGAACAATCTCTCATGTGTATGGGCATCCACCGCATCATTTCCCGACAGATTTACTTCAATTGTTTTAAGACCGTAGCTCATAAGATTCTCTCTTGAAATAAAAGAGCAAACCTTTTCAAATACAAGATCGTCAATCTCCTGAACAAGTCCGCATTTTTCTGCAATGGGAATAAAATCTTCCGGTGATATATATTTTTCGCCGTCTTTTCTTTTAAGTCTCACAAGAGCTTCAGCAGATGAAAAAGAACCCTCTTTGACGCTCAGTATAGGCTGGTAATATACATCAAAGCTCTTATCCTTTACCGCCTGCCTTACAACGTCCTCAATTGTATTTCTATAGATCATCTTATCGACAACTTCTTCGTCCACCACAATATCCTGAGAATTCTGTGTATATACATATTCTCCCGATACATAAGAAAGAAGCTGCATCGCCTTATCAAGCTCTTTTACAACAGCAGGTGCTTCAATAACAGAAAATTTCAGCTTGTAATTGAGCGCACCACCGCTGTTATAACTGTTTATCGCAGACATAAAACGCTCAACAACATCCGCTTTCTTTGTTATAAAACTAAGCGTATTCCAACTCGACAGATATGCATGAAGCTGATAATCGGAGCAGGCAAATTCCGCCACTTTGTTCTGCACATCTTCCAATGCTTTCTTTGCAGAATCAGTAAAAAGAATATTCTTTTCGATAAAAATAACAGACATTATGTGAAAAGGCTTATTAGCCGCAAAAGATTCGGCAAGCATCGCTATCAAAGCATCTTTGTTCCTGATGGCGGGCATATTGGTCTCGTAATAATCTTTGGGATTTTCAACAGACACATAAACGATCAAAGCCGTAGCCGCCATAGCCAGCGAAGAAACCTGCGTTCCTTTTCTGCAAAGCTGGATAATAAACGTAGCGCACCATATAAGATGTGTCACCAAGATCGCGCCAAATACTTCCCTGTCGGCTCTTCCGTTGTAAACAATAGCAAGGACAGCGGAAGAAACGGCATATAAAAGCCCTATTATATAGCATATATTCAAAAGAATATCACTCGATGTTCCTCCAAATACAAACTTAGACAAAGCAACAAGCACGGCACAGACAATCGCAGGTATCGCAGACAAGACCGCATGTCTTCGAGAAACACCTCTCTCTTTCGTAAATCTTGAAAATGTGTAAAGTGAAAGCGCATAGATTACAGACAATAGCAAAATAAGATAAAGTCCTCTTGAAAATTCTTTCAACCACGGAAAGAAACCGGCCGGATATCCGAATACCCAGTATTCAAGCATCTCTATCAATATATTCAACATGGACAACACAAAGAAAAGACAGAACATACGTGTAGTAGAAAGTTGTTGTATGCTCTTTCTCATGTAGACGAACATCAATATCCCAAGAACTAAAATTACAATAATAAGTGTATGTATTCCCATACATAAATTATAATATTTATTTTTGGCATTGTATAGATGAAGAACAAAGAGTTGCAAAACAACTCTTTGCGCGCCGATGTGCGCAAGCTTTAGCTTGCATAATTCATCTGCACATCGGTCGCATCCATAGCGGAGCATTTTTAATTGAATAGGAATTTCCTATTCAATTAAAAAACCGCCTAACCTAACGGTTAAGCGGCATGTAGTAGCGAGAGGGGGATTCGAACCCTCGACACCGCGGGTATGAACCGCGTGCTCTAGCCAACTGAGCTATCTCGCCATCTGTTCGTACCGGCCGTTTGAAACAGCCGACTTAGATAATATACATCGTGGTATGCCCATTGTCAACACGTTTTTTTCAAATTTGATTAAAAAATCGAACTAAATCGTTATATAATAAACTTATAGTTTTTATTTTGTAAATAAGGAGGCTATTTCCATGTGGGCATATGAAACTTCTTTTTACCAGATATATCCTCTGGGCTTCTGCGGCGCTCCGTTTGAAAACGACGGGAAACAGGCACACAGGATCCTCAAAGTCATTGATTGGATTCCTCATATCAAAAAGCTAGGTGTCGGCGCCGTTTTGTTTAATCCCGTCTTTGAATCGGACACACACGGTTACAATACGCGTGATTATAAAAAAATCGACGTGCGACTCGGAACCAATGAAGATTTCGCCAAAGTATGCAAAGCGCTCCACGAAGAAGGAATAAAAGTAATCCTGGACGGCGTATTTAACCATGCAGGAAGAGGTTTCTTTGGTTTTCTGGACGTTTTGGAAAAGAAATGGGATTCGCCGTACAAAGACTGGTTCAATATCAATTTTGACGGAAACAGCAACTATAACGACGGTTTGTGGTATGAGGGCTGGGAAGGAAACTATGACCTCGTAAAACTGAATTTAAGGAACCCTCAGGTAACAGACTATCTCCTTGAGAGTATCAGATTTTGGGTAAAAGAATTTGATATAGACGGACTAAGGCTCGATGTAGCTTACTGTCTCAATCAGGATTTTATAAGAACGCTGAGAAGAGAAACCGCCGCAATGAAAGAGGATTTTTATCTCACAGGAGAAATGATAGGCGGTGACTATAACAGGATCATGGGTGACGATCTGTGTCACAGTGCAACGAACTATGAATGCTATAAGGGAATGTTCTCCGCTCTCAACAGCATGAATCTGTTCGAAATCGTTCATTCTCTGCTTCGACAGTTCGGTCCGGAGAACTGGACCTTGTACAGAGGAAGACATCTTCTGTCATTTGTAGATAATCATGACGTTAGCAGGATTGCAAGTATCCTCACCCGTCCGCAGCACTTAAAACTGATATATACTCTTATGTTCGGAATGCCGGGCATACCTACAATCTACTACGGAAGTGAGTGGGGAGAAAAAGCCGATAAATCCATGGGAGATCCTGCACTGAGACCATGTTTTGAAAAGCCTGAATGGAACGAGCTGACAGATCATATTGCGAAGCTATGCGAAGCAAAATCAGGATCCCGGGCTTTGAACTACGGAGACTTCTCTTCGCTTCTTCTGACCAACAGGCAGTGTATTTTCCAGCGCGCATACGAAGGCGAACGAATACTCACCGTGATAAATGCCGATGAAGCACCCTTCCACGCAGATTTTAACGCAGGCGCCGGATGCGGCGTCGACCTGATAACAGGTGAAGATATAGACTTTGGAGGCGGTCTCGACATTCCACCGTATACATCTTACCTTATCAGGCCGGAAAAATAATTATCGCCATTAACAGCCTCTTAAGCGGTCGTTCTCGTTAAGAGAACGACCGTTTCTATGCTTCTGGTAAAAGGAAACATATCAACAGGTATCGCCTTTTTTACTTTGTAGCCGCCCTTTGTTATATGCTCAAGGTCTCTTGCGAGTGAATCGGGACTGCAGGATATATATACAATCTTCTTCGGCGAAAGATTGATCATTGAATTGATGAATTCAATAGTTGAGCCTGATCTTGGCGGATCCATGAAAACAACATCCGCTTTGTCACCCGAATCTGCCATCTGCTGCATAAACTTGGTCGCATCGTTTTTGTAGAAGGTGATATTCTTAACCTCATTTATCCTGGCATTTAATATGGCATCTTTTACCGCATCACCGTTTAGTTCTACGCTTATAACTTCTTTTACGTGCGGACTTGCAATTATTCCGATGGTTCCGACTCCGCTGTAACAGTCAAGAGCGACCTCTTCGCCCGAAAAGTCCGCCATATCAATAGCAGTCTTATATAAAAGCTCCGTCTGCACAGGATTCACTTGGTAAAAAGACTTGGGACTGATCTTGAACTTCATTCCGCAGCATGTATCATAAATGAATCCGGGACCGTAGAGAGGCTTCTCTTTGTCTCCCAGAATCATGCTTGTCTGCTTATCATTTACATTAAGAACAATAGTTGTTATCTCAGGATGTTCCTTTCGAAGTGCCTTAACAAAATTATTCTTGGAAGGGAAAATAGGCGATACAGTCACAAGTACAACCATTATCTCCCCGCTATATTTACCAATTCTGATAAGAACATGGCGAAGAAGACCAAAACCGTTGTCCTCATCATAGGTCTTGATCTTAAATGATCGAAGCATACCTCTTATTGATGCAATGATCGCATCAGCCTTTTTATCTTCGAGAAGGCAGTTGTCAACAGGCACTACATCATGGCTTCCCTCTTTGTATATTCCGGATACGGGATTTCCCTTTCTGTCATGTGTAAATACCGCATGAACCTTGCATCTGTAATGCTCAGGACTCTCCATTCCGATAAATGATTCAACCTTAGTATAAGGCTCAAGAAGCTCCGCAAGACGCGCATGCTTTAAATTAAGCTGTTTCTTGTAAGGCGTGTCTATCATCTGACAAGCTCCGCATTTCTTAAAATAAGGGCATCTGCTCTTCTTTACGGCTACATTATTGTCATTGCCGCCTTGCCTATAATCTGCTTTCTTTCGCCCGGTCCCTGTCGTATTCTCCCTTGCAAAATTCCCTTTTACCGGCTTACGTACAGGCTTTGTCTTATCAATGTTCTTTTTAATATTATTTTTTCTATCGTTCATAAAAAACTCCAAAAAGTGTTATATTTGATAGGCATTTCCTATCAAAACAAAATAAAAAGTAGAGGAAACAACGTCTCCCCTACTCTGCATACTCATTTATCATTCATCGTCAGATATTTCTTCAATCTTTAAAGCAGGTAATATCATAGGATCCGGCTGAGATTTAACAGCCTCGCTTCTTCTGCGTATGCGATCAGCATCCTTTAGATCTCCGTAATCCTTGAATTTAATTCCTTCAATTCCTTCAGAAAGCTCTTTTGCTCTAACAAGCTCATTTTTATTTATCTTGAATGTGCAAACAATCTTATTGCCCTTCCTGTCAAACAATCTCTGCAAGAAAGACTTATCCTGCCATTCTATAAAATATGAAATCCTATGTGCCAAGAACCTCTCTTCAAGCATCTTCTTAGAATCAATGCTATAAACCCTGCAAAAAGGTATCTCGTTGTTAAAAACCTGATTTGTCTGGATAATAGATGACATATAAACCTCACAAAAAAACAATTTATAAGCAAATACCGAAGCAAACAGTATTTCCTACGCTATTGATTATACCTTAGAGGTCTCATTCTTTCAATTATTCTTTTGCCAAAAAAATCTATGGTAAACGATTATTTGATATCAACATCGCCCATATCGCACGAAACGCTGATTGTCCCACTGCTTCCGGAATTACTGTACTTATTCGAAACGGTTTGTCCGCCAACCTTACATTTTCCCATTGAAACATCAAGGTCAAAGCCATATTCTGAAATATCTTTTACAAGTTTTGCATCAAAATTTCCCATTGCAAGCTTGGCATTGATGTCTTTTACATCTATGTTTTTCAAAGACACATCGCCCATATCTGCATTTAATACAAGTTCATCAACTGTCAGCTCAATAAGATCAATATCACCCAATGCGCATTCAATATCCATCTTCTTCGCCGAAACCTTTGTAATATCGGCATCTCCGAGAGAACAATCAAAATCGATCTCATCAAGCACCATGCCGGCAGGAACCACTATTGTCAGCACATTGTCAACGCCATGCAGATTTCTTTTCTGTGGTTTAAAAAGATTAACACCGTTATTGTCTGCTGTTTTCTGATATACGACAAGAGTCTTATTGTCTTCTTTAATCTCAGGCAAAAGCTCTTTGTATCCCGAGAAACTTACCGAAAACTTATCTCCCGCAATAATATTCATATCAATAAGTCCGGCATCAACATCTATCTTCTCAATATCTTCAAAGTCATAACTGACATCTACAACTTCACCTGAAACGTTTTTATTTCCAAAAAATCCGTACATGTGATACGCAGTCCCAAAAACCACCGCAACAACCGTAATTGCTGCCAGTACTATCAAATATATCTTTTTCATTTATTTCCCCTATCACCACTTAGTATTAAAAATCGTCTTTATTATCCCATGGAAAACTGATGCAATAGGCCATATAATCCATGTAATATGCCAGTCAAAAGAGATAAAGCTCCATATAATATATATGCAGGTAACGGTTCTCCAATACACCGACATCACTCCTGCAGCAGCTTTCTTGTCAACATAAGGCTCTTTTTCGGCGCGAACAGCCTCATAACTTCCGGCAACCGTTCCCGTACCGTTTAATGAAAGAAGCTTTGTATATGCTCCATCCTTGGCGCTCGATGCAATTATCAAAAGAACTCCGATACCTACGATAACAAATAACATAGCAGGTCCTATCATTACATAATATAAGCCTTTAGATGAAAACATTTCTTCAAAAAATATTACAGGTACTACACTCACAATACAGAACATTATCCCGATGGTAAGCATCAGCGCTTTGCTCATCATATTGTTCTTCTTGGCATTGTATATGTAATCCGCCGTTGAATAATCGATACAGCAAAGTGTGTTGTCCAAAAACTTCCACTGAGACATCCTGATATTGGCCCATACAATAAGGCCCACACCTATACTCACGACAATAAAAAGGAATGCCGCACCGATATCATTTAAGATGATAGGGCAGATCGGAGAAAAGATAATAAGCATTACTCCGAATCCAATAAGCATTCTATTCTGTGAAGCATCATATATATAGTTCATTGCTTCTTCATTGGTGACAAGGCGCCTTTGTTCGGTATCATTACCACCGACAACACCCTCTATACCAAGTGATTCAGCAAGTTCCTCAAGATTTCCAAATTCTGATATTACTATTCCCACAGCTTCATTTTGCAATTTTCCTTCAGATATAAGCTCGGTAAACTTATCTTCCATCATGCTTAGAAGCTCATTCTTGGCACGCAATACTTCAGGAGTATTAGGTAAATTTGCAAACATAGACTCCAAATAGTTCTTTATTGTTTCCATTACTTATCTCCTCTGATAAAGTTCTCTACAACTTCCTTAGTAAGATACCATTCAAGACACTTTTCATGGTAATAATTCTTACCACTCTCTGTTATCTTGTAATATGTTCTTTTCTTACCATTATCAGCGTTCTGGCTGTAAGATTCGACATATCCGTTCTTCTCCATTCTGGTAAATGCAGAATAAAGAGTTGTTTCCTTGATTATGTACTTTTCTTCAGACAGCGCCCTTATCTTTTTAGATATTTCGTAGCCATAGGATGGTTCTTCCATCAAAATAAACAGAATCATCGTGTCATTATACCCTCTAATGACATCACTGCTAATCTCTACCATCTACAACCTCCTCTTGAGATATAAAAAATCCATACTATGCCTGTCGTAGTAAATATACTACGACTGCCGAAGTATGTCAAGAAAAAAAACGAAAATAACCTTCGCTTTTTTTATTAAGCATTTTTTGAATATAATTCCTTTGTAATGACTTAATACCGTTTACTATCAAAAACGACATAGGAATTAAGGCATCAATAACCAATCTGACACCCAAAAGATATAATACATCCTGTTTTTTCATTCTTACCGTTATCGCTCTTAAAAATGGAAGTATCAAAAGAATTCCCAAATATGCGTAAAGATACCAATACGGTCCTGCTCCGTCGACAGATGCCGAAGCAAAATTCCTGCAAAACCCGGGAAAATAGAATTCTCCTGTATAACAGAAATGCGCTACGATACTGAATATCAAAAGTATAGCAAGAATTTAAAAAAACATGCAATCAATCTAAGAAGATCAAGATGTGCAAATCTTCCACTCCCCCGCACATTCTTCTCCTGACGCAATCAAACCCCCTTTCAAATTATAGTCCCATGTAAAGTCCCGGTATATCTTCCTCGCTGATATGAAGCTTATCATCTCCACCTTCATCTTCAGCTGTTTCCATCTTAACAACGTTAACATAACCGTCATTGATCATGTCAACCATGTATGTAACAATATCCGGATCGAACTGACTTCCCGATCCCTTCTGCATTTCTTCAATAATCTCATCCTTACTCAGATGTCTTCTGTATACACGGTTACTGGACATCGCATCGTAAGAATCCGCAACACCGACTATTCTGGCATAAAGAGGAATCTCATTACCCTTAAGTCCCTCGGGATATCCCTTTCCATCATATCTCTCATGATGATAGAGAGCCGTCTCTCTGACACCCTTTAGTGACGATAACTGCTTAAGCATATTACCGCCGGCTACTGTATGATTCTGAATAAGCTGTCGCTCCTCATTGGTGAGCTTTCCGGGCTTATTAAGAATAGCATCCGGAACGCTGATCTTACCTGCATCATGCAAAAGACCTGCATAATAGACATTCTGTATCTCTGACTCGGCAAGGTGCATTCTCTTTGCAATCTCAGCCGCATACATCGCAACTCTTCTTGAATGGCCCCTTGTATAGGGATCCTTGGCATCAATGAAACTAATGAATGTATTCATTGACTGAAGAATAATCCTGATATCATTCTTCTGTTTTTTCAAAAAGCTTATTGAATTGTATTTCACAACCATGTAGCTGACACAGAAAACGATCCATACAACAAAAAGCGCAAAGATAAGTCTGCTTCCGAGAGTGCTTCCCGAAGTCGACATCCTGAATCCGGTAATAGTCATACTCGTAGGCACATAAATACCGGGATCAAAGATTGACATACTAAAATCAATACTCTCTCCAGCCTTAATAGTTATATTGTTATAAAGAGGCAAAAAATGAATACCTTCACCGTCATGAGATGCTTCAACGTTTCGAACATCCACCAGCTTCGGCCCCTGAGGAAACGGCATAGTAAGCTCCCAGTTTGTGATATCCGTATCTCCCGCATTTACGATCTCGATCTCATACTGAGTCAAAGTACCACGATTTGATTCCTGATTAACATTCTTTGAGACCTTTGCATATAGATGATCCGAAAGCTTAGCACCTGTAAGACTCAATTTACTTGTATACACAGATGAAACGTTATTTTGAGTAATTAGTCTTTCTACATAAAATGCTGTTATCAATATCATCAATATCGATAATAAAGTCAAAAATGTATTGACTGTCTTATCAAATTTCATGTTTCCGATTCCTCACATATCTTTGTTTCAAACTTTCGCATATACATTATACAAAAAACACCGCACATTTAACAATGCGCGGTGCTAATGTTATTAAAAAAAATTTATAAAAAAATAATTATCTCTGAATACGTCCTGATCCATCGCCGCCTGCAAGCTTGTTAACCTCATCAACTGTAACAAGGTTGAAGTCGCCCTCGATAGAATGCTTAAGTGCAGATGCAGCAACTGCAAACTCAATTGTTGCCTGAGGATCAAATCCGTTTACGCAGCTGTAGATAAGTCCGCCGCCGAATGAATCTCCGCCACCAACACGGTCAACGATGTGAAGTGCATACTTCTTTGAGAAATAAGCCTGACCGTCTGTGTAAAGCATTGCGCTCCAGTTGTTGTCATTAGCCGAGATAGACTCACGAAGTGTGATTGCAACCTTCTTAAATCCAAATCTCTCTGTAAGCTTCTGAGCAACTTCGATATAGCCCTCTCTGTTAAGCTTACCTGTTGTAACGTCTGTTGAAGAAGCCTTGATACCGAATACATCATCAGCATCCTCTTCGTTAGCGATACATACATCAACATACTGGCAGATCTCAGCCATAACCTTTCCTGCCTTCTCCTTGCTCCAGAGCTTTCCTCTGTAGTTAAGGTCGCAAGAAACTGTAAGTCCGTGCTCTTTAGCCTTCTTAACAGCCTCAAGTGTGATCTCTGCAAGAGAATCGCTTACAGCGGGAGTAATTCCTGTGAAGTGGAACCACTCAGCACCTTCAAAGATCTCATCCCAGTTGAAGTCAGCGGGAACTGCCTCAGCGATTGCTGAATGTGCACGGTCATAAATGCACTTTGAGCCTCTCTGTGAAGCACCCTTCTCGTTGTAGTAGATACCTACTCTGTCTCCGCCTCTTGTGATCTTTGTTGTGTCAACTCCGTACTTTCTGAGTGAGTTAACAGCTGCCTGACCGATTTCGTGCTTAGGAAGCTTTGTAACATATACAGAATCAAGACCATAATTTGCAAGAGAAACAGAAACGTTAGCTTCTCCGCCACCAAATGTAGCCTCAAGGTGGTCAACCTGTACAAATCTTAAATAATTATCGGGCTGCAGACGCAGCATGATCTCACCAAATGTAACAACTTTCTTTGACATAGTATATTCCTCTCTCTATAAATAACTATAATAATGAACTTCCGCTCTCGCTTTGCTCGCCGGAAGACGTTCTAACCAGCTCAATTACGTACAAGGTGTACAGCGAATCCGCCGAATTCATCGGCAAGATATGCAACCTTAAGATGGTTGTCGGCATCATAGCTAAATGATGACTCATCGAACTTAACACCCTGCTTACCAAGATGGTAAACAGCTCTGTCCACATTGTTTGTTCCGATCGCAATGTGTCCGTTTGCTCCGCGTCCCTTTGCCTTCATAACTTCAATTACGCTGCCGGCAAATACAGAAGAATTGCCAACCTTCTTGTTGAATCCAAAGAGTGAATCAAACTTATCTGCTACAGACTCAGCAGCTGCCGCATCTGTCTCGTTGATTCCGATATGCTTCATAGTGAATCCGAGCATTGCATTAACAGCATCTCTTGTCATAGCTTCTATCTCATCGAACTTTCCTGCTGAGATAAGATCCTTCTTAACCATCCAGCTTCCGCCACAGCAGAATACCTTATTAAAGCTAAGGTAATCATTGAGGTTGTTCTTGTTTACACCACCTGTAGGCATGAAGTGCATCTTTGTATAAGGAGCTGCCATAGCCTTAATCTTGGCAATACCACCATTCTGCTCGGCAGGGAAGAATTTTACACAATCAAGGCCAAGTTCTATAGCCTGCTCTACCTCTCCCGGTGTTGCTGTTCCGGGAACTACCGGCACACCGATGCTCTGAATGTACTCAACATTTGATCTGTTGAATCCGGGGCTTACGATGAACTTAGCTCCTGCTGCTTTCGCACGGTCTGCCTGCTCTGCGTTGAGAACAGTTCCTGCACCGACGATCATCTCGGGATATTTCTCAGAAATAATTCTGATAGCATCCTCTGCTGCAGCTGTACGGAATGTAACCTCTGCTGCGGGAAGTCCACCCTTAATGAGTGCCTCTGCAAGAGGAGCTGCATCCTTTGCATCGTCGATCGCTATAACGGGCACAATACCAATTTTGTAAAGTTCTTCACAAATCTTATCCATTTTTTTCGCCTTTCTCTTTATAAACTAATGGATTTAAACAAAGATGTTATCAATCCACATCTTGCATCTTAGCCGGATCCAGATTGCTCGGATCCTGTCCGATATAAGCCGTAATTCCTCCGTCAATGTAGATAACCTGGCCGTTGATAAAATCAGAAGCGGGCGAAGCAAGAAATACCGCAAGTCCCATAAGGTCCTCAGTCTTGCCCCATCTCTGTGCAGGTGTTTTGGAACGGATAAATCTGTCGAAAGGATGCATTGATCCGTCAGGCTGTTTTTCTCTCAAAGGAGCAGTCTGAGGAGTTGCAATATATCCGGGTCCTATGGCATTGCACTGAATGTTGTACTGTCCGTACTCGGAACAGATATTTCTTGTGAGCATCTTAAGTCCGCCTTTTGCCGCAGCATATGCAGACACCGTCTCACGTCCGAATTCAGACATCATTGAACATGCATTTATGATCTTACCGCTTCCCTTTTCTATCATAGCGGGAAGTACCGCTTTTGAACAGATAAAAGGTCCCGTAAGATCAACATCTATGACCTGATTCCACTGTTCAACAGTCATATCGATCATCGGTATTCTCTTGATGATGCCGGCGTTGTTAACGAGAATGTCGATTGTTCCCACATTCTTCTCAACCTGAGCAACAAAATCTTTTACCTGATCTTCTTTCGTAACATCACAAACTGCACCGAATGCCTCGATGCCCAGTTTTTCATATTCTGCCAATCCCTTATCAACAAGTTCACGGTTTATATCATTAAATACCACCTTAGCTCCGCTCTGCGCAAAAGCTACGGCATAAGCAAGGCCAAGTCCGTATGAAGCGCCTGTGATCCAGGCAACCTTACCTTCAAGTGAAAAATTTTTCAAAAAATCCTGCATATCTATACCTCCGATCACCTAATATCTGCCATATCACAATCATCCATATCGTCGAAAGCCTGATTTTCTCCGACCATACCCCAGATAAATGTGTATGCCTGTGTTCCGCATCCCGAATGAATAGACCAGCTCGGGCTGATAACTGCCTGTTCATTTCTCATAACAATGTGCCTTGTCTCTGAAGGCTCTCCCATAAAATGCATAACGAGAGCATCCTCAGGAATATCAAAGTAAAGATAAACTTCCATTCTTCTGTCATGAGTATGACATGGCATCGTGTTCCAAACACTGCCCGGTTTAAGTTCAGTCATTCCCATTACGAGCTGACAAGATTCAACCTGCCCCGGAAGAATATATTTGTTGATGACTCTGTGATTGGACTGTTCAAGACTTCCCAATTCTTTCTTGTTCTCATCTTTGATAATGACAACATCCTCAGAAGGTGTGCCCTCTCTCTTAATAAGAACCGTCGGATAATTCTTATGTGCAGGTGCGCTGTTGATATAGAACTTGGCGGGCTTTGAAGCCTCCTTACTTGCAAAAGAAATCTCTTTTGCTCCCATTCCTATATACATTCCCTGCTTGTAGTCAACATCATACTTCTTGCCGTCAATGACGATCACACCGTCTCCGCCAATATTGATAACTCCCATCTCTCTGCGTTGTAAAAAATACTCCGCCCTGAGCTCGTCTCCTGCAGTAAGATGTAATTCCTCCTTAACAGGAACTGCCGATCCGGTAATTATTCTATCAATCTGACTATATACAAGTTTAATCTCATCCGGCTCAAAAAGGTCATCAATAAGAAATTCTTCCCTAAGCCTTGAAGTGTCGTAGTTCTTCTCATCTCTGGGTGAACATGCAGTTCTAAGTTCCATAGCATCTCCAATCCACTGCCCATTGCAGTAATAAAAAATCTTTGTTAAAGCTATGATACTTGAAAATATTTTCCTTGTCTGTACGTTTTTATTGCAAAAACTTGCAAATCTTGACCTAATGTAAGCACTTTCATGCTGGAATTAATTTTATCATATAGCCTTAAGTTTGGTATTGCAAAAGTTGTTGTAAAAAATTGATTTTATGGTATTATATAGGCTTGAGTAGGATAGATGATCGCTGCCATGCAGACGAAAGGGCATGGGAGAGGAAAGTCCGGGCTTCACAGGGCAGGATGCCAGATAACGTCTGGCGGAGGCAACTCCCGAGACAGTGCAACAGAGATATACCGCGTTAGCAATGAGGAGGGTGACTGTGGATTGATTGGATGATGCACGCTTGCGTGCAATCAGACATATCAAGACATGGGCACGCGGCGAATGCCGCGTAACGAGGAAAGCTTGCTTTCCGAGTGACCGCCCCACTGATCCGTAAGGGTGGAAAGGCAGTGTAAGAGACTACCGTGCCGGTGGTAACACCGGTAGCCATGTAAACCTCATCCGAAGCAAGACCGAAAAGAAAGCCATGAGCCGGCCCGGTTCGCTTTCAGGTGGGTCGCTTGAGGCTGTCGGCGACGACAGTCCTAGATAGATGATCATCCACGACATAACCCGGCTTACAGTCCTACTCTCTTAAACTTATACAACAAGCAAAAGAAAAAGCTCAGAATCTGTTTTCATGATTCCGAGCTTTTTTACTAATAACTTAGTTTATTCACACAACCAAATATTCAGGTTTACTTTTCTTGTGTTTGATCGTTGTACTGATATGATAATTCTTTTCAACATTTTCCGAAGCAATAATATAATCAATTCCGCTGCTGTCTTCTATCGCGCTGTCATAACCCTTGGAATAATCAACAAACATCTCTCTTCCGACACAGGCCAGATCCATTTTCATGCCCTCAAGGAGTTCTGCCACTTCTTTTTTGAATTCGGAATACTTGTCATCATCTATCTCATTTCCCTGATTAAGCCAGAAATCGTAAGTGTAGATCTGTCCGTCCTTTTCAATGTAAAGTCCTATTGTTCCGGCCTCTGCATTTCCGATTATGCTTATGATCTTTGTATCAATCCATTCTTCGATTTCAGACAAAGCATACAGATTACATTCATTTAAATTATTCCAGTCATCCTTTATATGTATCTCATATTTCTCCGGTTCAACATCCGCAAAATCCTGTAAAAAATTCAAAAGCTTAATATACATCAAGCGATCTGCACTCGCTATACTTGCTTCTATAACTTCGCCCATAATAATTCACCCCATTTCTTCTCGATGTGCACTCCTAAATATAGGCTTATATGCACATCTCTTTATTGCTGTTTTTTTCTTAATGAGTTATTAACATTCTAACACAAATTAGGCCATTAATGCAAACACACGCATACTCTTCTCATTACAACTCTCCTTTATTTTCAATAGTTTGCGCTGAATTCAGTCTCCAAGCGGCCTTGAATAATTTGTTATTTTTAATTTGACATTTATTCTACTATATGCTATCTTATCTATGGAACTTTTTTATAATATTTTTTCCACAACCACATAGCTTCGGCTATGTGGCTTTCCTTATTTATGGGGAAATTTACGATGATGAGATGCGAAATTATGAACATCTCGAAGACATTTACGAGTATAGTGAAGGTTACCGGACTACCGACGATCCGGATAAATAAAATCAAAAAACTTCTCCAATGGCGTGCAAATACAGCCGTGGGGAAGTTTTTTATCATCTTCTGCTCAAGATCAAATATACAACAAAGAAAATTACAGGCAAACAGCAGCCTATTATATCCGCTGTTTTCCCCTTATTCAAAGAATCGTCCTTATACAAAAACTGACTTGGATTCTCGGGATTGATAAGAAGTTCTACCGTATCCCCAATCTCAAAAGACACTAAATTGGAATAATATGCCGAATCTATAACTAAAAGATTTGCAGGATCGGCAGGCATGAAAACAGGCTTATATATCATCCCTCCACGGGATGTCTTTTTCTCAAGAATGTCAACAACTCTTACCGATAATTCCTGCGTACAATTCTTTTTTCTTTCACTCCACTTTTTATATTTAGCCATGCATATTGTGAGCCATACTGCAAAATATAAAAGTCCGAACACCAAATAAATTAAACCTATAATCATACAAAAACCTTTTTACAAAAATTTCAAAACCGGCTCTTCACATACCGTTATAAGAAATCGTTATCTTATCACTCCCATCGGTTGTCTGTGTCACCAGCACCTTCTCTTCACCTGCTTTTACAGTAAAAGTTTTTGGCGGTGTCGCGTTAAGATTAATGCTGCCATTTTCATTTGGTTCTATCAGACCTCCGTCAGATGTAAATACAATTTCGTTATCCGTGATCTTCTTTACAACAAGCTCTGAAATTCCGCTGTATACAACTTCACCGACATCTATAGACTCATACATATCCACAGATTCATCCGACGCACCCGCTCTTCTTATCTTGATACTCAGTACATAATCAGCCTCAGCCATTGCTGCTCCTTCTTCCGCTTCATAAGTGGGCTTCGGTCTCGCACTGTCTTTTGCAACAGGTTCCGCACTATCAATCTGCCACGAATTATCCATAGGTTCTTCGGATGCCGCC
This sequence comes from Butyrivibrio sp. LB2008, assembly GCF_000621565.1. Lineage (GTDB taxonomy): Bacteria > Bacillota > Clostridia > Lachnospirales > Lachnospiraceae > Butyrivibrio. The sequence continues at coordinate 120,995 of NZ_JHXZ01000012.1, read as the reverse complement.
TCTTCCATGGCTTCCTGCGCCGGAGCCGCATCCGCACTCGCATCTCCCATAACAGAAGAACTGTTGCTATGACTGCTGTCACCTATAACACTTCTTACAACAACTCCGCTAAGTAAAAGAACCAGTACCGCAGCTGCGTAACTCGCCCATCTTCCGCGAATCCCCCTGTCAAACTTACGCACTTTCTTATTATCGATTGCATTATCTATTGAAATTACATTATCGTTACTCTCTTTACCGTCACCTGAATATTCCCCGTCCAACTCGATCTCGATATTATGAAGGATTCTGTTTTTCATGTCTTCAGTAACGACAATATTTTCCATTAACTCATTGTATTTACCCAAAGTCATATTCCTCCTTCAAAATTTTCTTTAGCTTATCCCGCGCTCTTTTTAGATCCGATCTGACGGTCGATTCTTTTTTATTCAAAATACCTGCAATATCGGCGGTGGAGCACCCCTCCTGATAGTATAGATGAACCACTGATGCATACTTCTCAGGAAGGGATTTCACAGCCTCCCATACAAAAGAGAGTTCCTCTTTTTCTTCAGAAACCAGTCCCTCCATGAGTTCGTCGGTTCCCCTTATCTTGTTATACTTTATCTTATTTTTGCTAAGATTGATGGCGACTCGTAAAAGCCATGCTTTCTCGTGCTCTTCATCATTGTATTCCGAGCCCGATTTCAGATACTGTATAAGCGTATCCTGCAAAATATCCTCCGCATCTTCCATATTATGAAGATAAGAATACGCCGCCCGAAGTATGGCATTTCCGTACTTCTCCAAAAGAGCCGCCGCTCTGTCTCTATTATTCTCCATGTCATCACCTGTTATTCACAGAAAAACAATTTCCCATGATATAAAAACACTAAATCAGTGCTTCCATGCACATTACAGATAACATAGATATTATAACATTTATAGTTCTCTCTTAGCCACCATCCTTACAAGCTGGATAAACTCATCCTTGTATTCATCCCTCTTTCCGATCTCGGAATATGTATTTATTACATGATCGAAGCTGGCATCACCCTTATAATCACTGTCTGAAAGAATAAGTGAAAACTCCGCAACGATCTGCGCAAATTTCATATTGTCACTTGCCTCTTTGACATCCGAATCAGAAACCGCATAGCTTGAAAGCTTTGACTCAGATCCTTCGGGCTCTTTGTACCTTACATTTACAGTTGCATACTCATCGCCGTAATCCTTCTTGTCGCCATCCTGATACTTGAGATTGATCGCTTTCTCGCTGTCTGCTGTTGTGATCTCATACAAAGCTATAACGCTGTGTCCTGCGCCGACTTCTCCGCCATCCTTCTTGTCATCGTTAAAATCAGCCGCATCAAGCTGTCTGTTTTCATATCCGATAAGTCTGTAGCTGTTAACCTTCTTGGGATTAAACTCAACCTGTATCTTTGCATCTTTTGCAACAGTAACCATGGTTGCGCTCATCTCTTCCACGAGAACCTTTTTTGCCTCCATCATGGAATCGATATAAGAATAGTTACCGTTTCCGCAATCCGCAAGTCTCTGCATGCTTGCATCCTTTATATTTCCTGTTCCAAAGCCGAGTACCGATAAAAATACACCTGTTTCTTTTTTCTCTTTAATAAAATTCTCAAGATCGTCGGGATCTGAGATTCCAACATTGAGATCTCCGTCTGTGGCCATGATGACTCTGTTTACTCCACCTTCAACAAAGTTTTCTGCAGCTATCTCATATGCTCTCTCCATGCCCCTTTGTCCGTTGGTGCATCCGTTTGCAGTAAGGCCGTTGATCGCTCTTTTTATCTCTTTCTTGTTATTAAGATTCTCACCCTCTAAAAGAACTTTCTCTTCTCCCGAATAAGTAACAATAGATAATCTTCCCTCACCTGCATAATTGTCAACAAACTCATTAAGACTCTTCTTGAGAAGAGGAAGCTTGTCATCAGATTTCATTGAACCGGAAACGTCGATAAGAAATACAAGATTACTCACAGGAATCTCTTCCGTATCCATACCTCCCGTCTTAAGTCCGACAAACATCATCTTGTGATCCTTATTCCAAGGGCACTCCGAGATCTCAGTAGTAACCCCAAACACATCACCGTTCTTAGGTGCATTAAGATCATATGAAAAATAATTCAAAAACTCCTCAGGTCTTACAGCATCGGCAGGAATACTCTCCTTGGTATATCCATCTTCGATCATTCGTCTTACATTTGCATAAGATGCAGTATCCACATCCATAGCAAATGTCGAGAGCGGGTTGGCGCTTACAAGTGTAGCTCCGTTTTCATCAGGCTTTTCATAAGTCTCATTATTCTCAGGTTCAAAATACTCATAGGGTTCTTCACAGCTATTGTATTCTCCCTCCATAGGTTCTGCTGCATTTTTGCAAGCTTCATCAGTAGCTTGATCCGAATAAGACGGACTCTCCGCCTCAGTAGCCGGTGCAGTACTTGCTCCGCCGCATCCAACGAGTAAACTTGTTGCAAGCGCCATGCTTACGATTCCATTTAAACCTTTTCTGATTGTCTTTTTCATAATTTTCCCTCCGTGCAGCTTTTTGTTATAATAATTTGGCTGCTTTACTTTATAAACAACAGAGGAATGAAAAATGTTGCAGAAAATAAAAAAAAATAAAAAAAATTTTTTTATTCTCATATCAGTACTTGTTCTACTCGTGGCAATCCCGCTGTTCATCAGGCTTTTCCACGATGACAGCAAACCTTTAAAAAGATATCTGACAGATGAGATTCCCGAAAAAGATGCAGACATAAATATCGCGATCGACGTTGTCTCCCCATCATCAACCAAGATAGAATCGGGTGATTACATGGGTAGTGGCAATATCTGGGCGATTACCGGAAAAAATATAAAGATTGTCACCGCATCTCACGTCGCCGCAGAAGATAATTGCACTATTACCTTCTTTGACGGCGCAACCTGTGAAGGCACGGTAACTTTCAGAGATGATGTAAAAGACATTGCTCTTATCGAAGTCGACCGCGCTTCAAATAATAGCGCAAACAAAAAAGACGTAGCCTCTTACAGAAGCGTACGTCCTTCAAAAGAGCTCCCCGATTGCGAGGAGCAGATATTCATAATAGATACCCTGACAAATACAGCCTCAATGGGAATCGTCGATACTCCCTCGGTATTTAATCCAATGATCGGTCACGACGTTATCTATTGCATGTGCGATGTCGAGGAAGGTATGTCAGGAAGCGGACTTTTTGATGCAACCGGAGAATATCACGGAATACTACTCCAAAAATCAGACGGAGCCTGCATCTGTCTGCCTGTCAGTGATTTTAACCTCCCATAAAAAGGCCGAAATCATAAGAACCGAAGCGTTCTCACAATTCCTTCATCGAGGCCAAAATAAGCTTTCCATCCGAGATTCTCAAGCTTCGCCGCATCAAGGACCGAGTTTTTCATGGGATTAAAGCTCTTTTTCTCCTCGTCCGTAGGAATCTCAAATACAACTTTAACGCCGCCAGCTTTGGCAAGACACTCAGCCACATCATGTATTGTCACAATTGAATCTTTGTTTGAGATATTATATGCTTCGCCACATTCTCCGTTTAATAACACGCTCAAAAGAGCCGATGCACAGTCAAGCATATAACAATACGATCTAAGCTGCTCGCCCTTACTCTTCATGATGATATCTCTTCCCGCAGCCGCATCAAGTGTAAATGCAGCAGATGCCCTGCTGTCTGTAGGATTTATCGTAGGCCCGTAGATATATCCCGGCCTTACAATAACGGCATCTACGCTATATTCATCGATATAGCTTGCACACAGGCTCTCAGCCGCCCTCTTTCCCGAAGGATAACATGATCTTGAACTAAGGATATCGACATATCCATATTCATCCTCCGCTATCTCGCCTCCGGCATCATAGGAAAAGCGCTCTCTGTTTCCGTAGACTTCACTCGATGAAACAAATAAAAGCCTGCTGCCCTTATTCTCAGCCGCAAGGTCCAGAAGAGCCTTAAGTCCTATTATATTGGACAAAAGAGTCTCAACAGGCTCTTTTAAGAATCTCCTGTTGTCCGCATTACTTGCTCCATGAATTATATAATCAGCAGTAACATCAAGCTTTTCTGCACTGTTCGCGTCATATTTAATAAACTTATAATTACCATCTTCAAGAGCACCTCTAAATCTGTCACTGCATCTTTGCTCATTTCTTCCGGCTAACACAAGCTCTATGCCCGCATCTTTTTCCCTGTTTAAAAGAGATATAATGTCAACCACAGGTGAACAGAGCATCCCTGTCGCACCTGTGATAAGAACTTTTTTCTTATAAAGTTTGTCTATTCCGGGAATGCTGCCGGCTACGAGCCTGACATCATCCCAATATTCCTTACAATATTTCATTATCGTCAAACCTTGAAGCAGCTTCCGCCCACAAATTCTCTGCAAATAGAGTTTCTCGGAAGCATTGAACTGTCCACACTTACAAAATAGTCAAGGAACTTAAGAAGTCTTTTTGCCTCATAATACTCGGGCTCCCCCTTTTCTATCGAGAAAAGAAGCGGCTCCGCAAACGGCTTTATTACCGCAAGTTCATATATCTGAGCCGAGTTAAACATCTCATCAGCCTCTTCCTGGAACGGGAAGATATTCTCTTCTTCACCCGCTCTGACTGAAGCCCACATGCTTATGGTCTTCTTTGCGGAAGCTCCTCTTGTCCTTGCATCTCTTACGATTCTTCTAAGAAGTCTTCCGTCTGTTGTAGGAATTCTGTTATGTGAATCGATGCTGAGCGTGGTAAGTGCGCTTATATAAATCTTAAACTTGGACTCTGCGGGAAGTGCATAAGACATCTTCTCGTTAAGTCCGTGAATACCCTCGATAACAAGAATATCGTTATCTCCGAGTTTAATGATATTGCCGTTCATCTCTCTTTTTCCCGTGATGAAATTAAACTCGGGAAGTTCAACTTCTTCTCCGCGCAAAAGAGCTGACATATCTTCATTAAACTTCTCAATATCCATAGCTCCGAGGCACTCGAAATTATAGCTTCCATCCTCGTTAAGAGGTGTCAGCTCTCTGTCTACAAAGTAATTGTCAAGGCTTATGGGATGCGGCACAAGTCCATAAGTTCTAAGCTGAATGGACAATCTGTTTGCAAAACTTGTCTTTCCCGATGAACTGGGGCCTGCTATCATAACAAACTTAACATCCTTGCGCTCCTGGATTTTCTGCGCGATCTCACCTATTCTTCTCTCCTGAAGAGATTCCTGAATAAGTATCATCTCATTGATCCTGCCCTCGCAGACGCGGTTGTTGAGGTCGCCGACATTGTCGATTCCCATCATTCTTCCCCACTCGCTCGCAAGCTTCATAGTATTAAAGAGCTTTTCTCTTGGCTCAGACATAACAAGTTTATCCGGATTCATCCTTGAAGGAAGTGTCAGCATGATGCCGTCGCCATGTCTTGAGATCTTGTAATGCTCAATATATGAAGTGTTCGGAAGCATATAACCGTAAAAATAGTCATAAAAATCCTCAAGCTTGTATATATTGATCTCAGAACTTCTTCTGTATTTCAAAAGGGCAACCTTGTCCGTCATTCCCATCTTTTTAAAGAGTTCTATCGCATCATCTATAGGATAAACACTCTTTGTGATAGGAATCTTCTTGTCGATAAGCTCCTGAAATCTGTCAGAGATCTTTTTTACAAGTTCATCCGTAACCTCTGCTCCGTGAAGTGTGCAATAATAGCTGTTCGAGATAAGAAATTCTATCTTTGCGGCAGAAGCCTCATCTTTTCCGGCAACATCCCTTATTGCCTTTACAAACATCATGACCGCAGTTCTTCTCATAGTCTTATGACCTATGTTATCCCCAAAAGTAAGGAAGGATACTTCCCCGTCCTTTTTTACTTCCTTCATAAGTTCTCTTATCTTTCCGTTAAAAAGAACCGCCGCGATCCTGTATTTACACTCCGATTGATACTCTTTTGCTATATCCTCGAATTTCGTGCCTTTTTTATATTCTTTTGCTACATTATTGATTGTTATTATAGGCATACCGCTCTCCTTTTAAAAATCACCGCATTGTCTTTAATGCAACATCCAAATCCGAAAGTTCGGTAACAATTTCCCTTACCCTGTCTGCGTGTCCCTCTTTATCAAGGCTCTTCAATATGGATTCGCATACTTTTTTGCCATGAAGCAGATACCTTTTCAAAGTCTCATCTCCATTAATAAGATTGCACTCTCCGTATCTGTTGCATATCCTAAGAAGCTGCTCTTCCCCGATATCCGCATCTGTCTTTTTGATAAGCTCAAAAGCTTTATCAAAAGCTTCTTCGCAGTAAGATTCTGAAAATGTCCCCTTTTCCAATCTTACCTTCATGGGAAAATAGAACTTTCCGTCTTCTTCAATTACCTTCTCATCTGTTATCACATATCCGCTGTCTCTTAGAAACTGTCTGAAATCGGCTATATCGGACTGAGGCTGCAAAACGGCCGTATTTATTCCAAGCTTTTTAGGGTTCCCCTCTTCAAGGATCCTTCTCATGAGATTTCCGCCCATGCCCGCGATCACAAGTGCATCGGCTTCTCCGGGTTCAAGCTCTTTTAATCCGTCCGAAAGTCTCGTCTCTATGATATCCGAGAGTCCGTATTCAGCCACATTTTCTTTTGCCCCGGAAAGCGGACCGCTTCTCACATCCATGGCAATGCAAGACTTCGCAATGCCATGCGTGACAAGATATATGGATACATATCCGTGGTCGCATCCGACATCAGCCGCTCTTAATTTCTCAGGGCCTCGAAGGAGCTCTGCTATCTTCCTCAAGCGGACGGACATCTTTAGCGCCACGTCATTATTTATGTCATTATTCTTATTAGTCATATTCATCAATCAAGATAATCCTTGAGCTTGCGGCTGCGGCTTGGATGACGAAGCTTTCTGAGTGCCTTTGCCTCAATCTGTCTGATACGCTCACGGGTTACGTTAAATTCCTTACCTACTTCTTCAAGAGTTCTTGCTCTTCCGTCATCAAGACCGAAACGGAGTCTTAATACCTTCTGCTCACGCTCTGTAAGAGTTCCGAGAACCTCAACAAGCTGTTCCTTCAAAAGTGTGAAAGCTGCTGCATCTGCAGGTACAGGTACGTTGTCGTCCTGAATGAAATCACCAAGATGGCTGTCTTCCTCTTCACCGATAGGTGTCTCAAGTGAAACAGGCTCCTGTGATATCTTAAGGATTTCTCTTACTCTCTCAACAGGCATGTTCATCTCTTTTGCAACTTCCTCAGGGATAGGCTCACGTCCGAGTTCCTGAAGGAGCTGACGGCTTACACGGATAAGCTTGTTGATAGTCTCAACCATATGTACAGGGATACGGATTGTTCTCGCCTGATCGGCAATAGCTCTTGTGATAGCCTGTCTGATCCACCATGTAGCATATGTCGAGAACTTAAATCCCTTACGGAAATCGAACTTCTCTACAGCTTTGATAAGTCCGAGGTTACCTTCCTGAATAAGATCAAGGAAAAGCATTCCTCTTCCCACATATCTCTTGGCGATACTTACAACAAGACGAAGGTTTGCTTCAGCAAGGCGCTTCTTCGCCTCATCTCCCTTATAGATAGCCATCTCGATCTCGTCAAGCTTGCTCTTTGAAAGCTTTGTTCCGTTCTCCTTGCTCTCTGCAAGTTCCTTTTCAGCTTCAAGTCCTGCTTCCATCTCTTTTGCAAGATTGATCTCCTGATCTGCCGTAAGAAGCGGAACCTTACCGATTTCCTTAAGGTACATTCTTACAGGATCTTCAATGCTGATTCCGTCGGGAACAGAGAGATCGATATTCTCCATATCAACCTCGTCCTCTTCGGAGAGCATCATGTCATCATCATCCGGGATGTCATCTTCGTCATTGTCAGAAACACGAAGGACATCGATTCCCGAATTCTCAAGAACTTCAAGCACATTGTCCATCTGATCTTCATTTAAGCTGAGCTCTGCGAAGAAATCGCTTATCTCTGAATACTCAAGAACATTTTTCTTCTTCTTTGCAAGAGAAAGAATTTCTTTTATCTTCTGAGTAAAAAGTTCTCTTGTAGCATCATCGATAACTTCACCCTTTCCATCCTTTGAAGCAGCCTTTTCATCAGCTTTCTTTCCGCCCTTTTTGGTAGTTTTGGCATCATCTGACTTCTTGGAAGCCTTCTTGGTCTCTGTAGCCTCCGCAGTCTTCTTTGCAGGCTTCTTGGCTGTCTCTTTTTCTTCTTCCTTCTTTGCAGATACCTTCTTTGCAGAAGCCTTTTCAGTTTCCTTTTTATCCGCATCCTTCTTGGCAGGTGCCTTTGCAGACAACTTCTTTGCGGGAGTCGCTGCCTTTAAAACCTTCTTTGTCTCTTTTTCTGTAGTATCCGTAACCTTCTTTGTCATATTGTTTTTCCTTTTCTGTTTTTATTGTATTTGCAAATATTCTGCGTAATGTCTGATAAAAATGCCATTTTCGGGCGATCAGTCATCGGGTGAGATATCGGCATGCGCCAGTTTCTCAAGATCTTTTTTGCCCTGTATTGTCTTTGTCAAAAACTCGGGATCGTCAGGTTTTAGTTCTCTCTTCTGCCGTTCGTATCCTGCGGATTTTACTCCGTAAATTATATCTCTGAACGCTTTTTTCCTCTGGTCCCTCGTTTCTATTTCGATGAGATTGGTATTGAACATCTCAGCGACTTTGCTGTGCTGTTCTTCATCTGTAAATCTATCCAAAATAGCCGCCGGTGAAAAATTACCGCGCTCCATTCCCTCAAAGAGCTCGTTCGCAACACTTCTGTAGAGCTCGTCGGTAAAGTCATCGGGAGCTACCCACTTCTTTACCTTAGGGAAAATAGCCGGTTCATCCGTAAGCCATGTAAGAAGAAGTCTCTGATTCTTCCTCGCGCCGTCTTCGGGAAGATTCTTTTTCTGAATTCCGCTCTTTGGTTTCTCCGCGGGTCTTACAATTCCGCCCTGCGAAGCGTAATGAGCGACAAGTCTTCTCAGATCGTCAACAGCTATATTGTACTTGGCTGCTACAGCCTCTATATAATTCTCTCTCTCGAGAGCTTCTTCAAACTCACATAATTTCTTGGCAAGAGCCCTGTGGAACTCAGTCTTTGACTCGGGATCTGACATATCATGTTTGGACTGCATGACTCTTACTTCGAAAAAGAACGTGTTCTCGGCATTTCGTATTCTCTCTTCGAAAGCTTCTTTTCCCTCATTCTTGATAAATTCATCTGGGTCTTTGTGTGGCCTAAGGTCAAGGACTTTGCCCTTGAGCCCCGCCGCCTTAAGAATTCCTATTCCACGAAGCGCCGCCTTCGTTCCAGCCTCGTCGCTGTCGTATGACAGTATGACTTCATCGGTATAGCGTTTAAGTATCATGGCCTGTCCCGCAGTAAATGCAGTACCGAGCGATGCAACAGCCATATTAAAGCCGGCCTGATGCATAGCTATAACGTCCATGTAACCCTCGCAGATTATCATGTAGCCCGCTCTGGCATTTTTGGCATAGTTAAGGCCGAACAGGTTTCTGCTCTTATCAAATATAAGTGTTTCAGGGGAATTTAGATATTTGGGCTTACCGTCGCCCATAACACGTCCGCCGAATCCTATTACCTTCTGCGACGCATCCTGAATCGGAAACATTACTCTGTTCCAGAACTTGTCATGTGTCCCCATCCTCTCATCATGAGAAGCAAGTCCCGCGTCAATTATCTGGCTGTCGTTATAACCAAGACTCTTTAAGTGTTTCACAAGATCGTTACTTGAGATATTGGCATAACCAAGCCCGAAATGCTGCATGGTCTCATCGGAAAGCTGTCTGTTCCTGAAGTACTCCATGCCTTTTTGTCCGCTCTTTCCGCGCAGCTGGTAGTAGTAATACTTTGCGGCTTCTTTATTGATATCAAGAAGAATCTGCCGCTTGTCTCTCATGGCTCTTGCTGCCGGCGAATTGTCTTCGTCGGGCAGTTTGACGCCCGCTCTCTCGGCAAGCTGCTTGATAGCCTCTTGAAAAGTTAAATTGTCATATTTCATCAAAAAAGTGATGACATTCCCGCCTGTTCCGCATCCGAAACAGTAAAACATCTGCTTATGCGGCGATACTGAGAACGAACCTGATTTCTCATTGTGAAAAGGGCATAGTCCGAAGTAATTCGAACCTTTTTTCTGCAAATGAACATACTGCCCGATCACATCCACAATATCGCTGCGGGAGCGCACCTCTTCTATTATTTCATCTGAGTAGCGCAATTTAGGTCTCCTGAATATTTTGTTTTTCTATTAAAGTACTGTCCATGAGCGCGGAACATATACTTCTTCAAAAACTGAAACTGCATATCTGTCCGTCATGGAACTCACATAATCACAGACAACTCTCTCTTTGGATTCACCTGCTGCCATCATTGCTTTAAGGTAATCCGGGAGTTTCTCCTCATGATCAAGATAATGATGATAGAGGATCTTTATCATAACTTCTACCTTTCCCTCCTGCCCCTTGGCCTCGGGATTGGTATACACTCTTTCAAACATGAACTTCCGCAGCTTCAAAAATGCGTCGTATATTTCCTCCGACATCATGATATCGTCCTTATCCATGCTTGTTGCGATTATGTCATGGATAAACGTATCAAGCCACTCTCCGTTGGTATGCCCTATAACCTTGGCAAGTTCCTCGGGAACGTCGCTCTCTTTCATGATTCCGCCACGGATCGCATCATCCATATCGTGATGCATATATGCGATCTTATCGGAAAGTCTTACAACCTTACCCTCAAGCGTTGAAGGCGTGAGATTAAGCTCATGATTGAGGATACCGTCTTTAACTTCACGCGTAAGATTAAGTCCCTGTCCGTAGTTCTCAAGCTTTTCAACTATCCTAAGGCTCTGCTCGTTGTGCCTGAATCCTCCGGGAACAACCGCATCAAGCGCTCTCTCACCGGCATGCCCGAAAGGAGTATGCCCAAGATCGTGCCCAAGCGCTATCGCCTCCGTAAGATCCTCATTAAGCATGAGAGCTTTGGAAATAGTCCTCGCATTCTGCGATACCTCAAGAGTATGCGTCATGCGGGTCCTGTAATGATCTCCGTCAGGCGCCAGAAAAACCTGTGTCTTATCTTTTAATCTTCTGAACGATTTGGAATAAAGAATCCTATCCCTGTCTCTTTGAAAGCAGGGTCTTATATCACAAGGTTTTTCAGCTTTTTCTCTACCTTTGGAATTCATGCTGAGTGTAGCATGTTTGCTTAAGATCTGTGTTTCTCTTTCTTCTAGTTGTTCACGAATTTTCAATTTTCGTCTTCTTTCTATTAGAATTTTTTGAGTTGCAAATCTTTTTGTAGGAAAATGAAACCCACATCTTTATTATTCGACGTGGGTTTCGTAAATCCTTTTTTATTTTTAAAAAAATTATTTTTGCAATGCAAAGCGTGCTTCATACTGTTCATTTATCCATTCAACAGCCTTTGTAAAGCCATCTTCGCTCACTTCAAAATTCTCACTTGTCATAAGTGACTTATCGGTCTTACCGTAAGAATACGGTTCAGGCCACACTGTAGCCATCAAAGTCGCCGGCCCTCTCTGGTCAACGGGAACAAACTTTACATTTTCAAGAGGTTCTCTTGCAAGTCTGTATCTCATTCCCTTATAACTCCCAAAATAAGCCTCACCGTATTCATAATGCATTAAATTAAAAAATTCTTTTCGCTCTATTGCCATGTTATCAAAACTCAACCTTACCTGTATCAGTATGATTTACCACATAATATGCAGCATTGTCTGAAGGCTTTATATATACCTGGATCTCTTTGATCGATGTAGCCTTATGCCCTTTGCTCACATAATCTTTTTTTGCCCTGTCGATTATATCCGCTGCCTTTATCTCATGATGGTTGTACTGAACAAATACTTCTTCCTTACATGTGGTCTTGGCCGCTTTTTCTTTTGCCTTGTTAAGATAGGGCTCTGCCTTTTCCTTGATATCCTTGATGTAAGGCTCTGCCTTGGTTTTTACATCCGAATATACAGGCGCAGCTTTACCTTTGATATCTTTTATGTACGGTTCGGCTTTTCCCTTGATATCTTTAAGATAGGGTTCTGCCTTCTGCGTGTACGGCTTGGCAGCTTCCTTGACATCTCTGATGATAGGTCCTGCAGCCTTTTTTGCTTCCTTTATAACAGGCTCAGTTGCCTTGGAAACTTCTCTTGCTATCTCTTTTATCTTCTCTTCTGTAGAATTCATACCCATAATGTCTCCCTTCGCAATTATCTAAACCCTTTCATAAGATTGGCCATAGGTCCCACCGCGGTCTGAAGATCGGTGATTGCCTTATTGAGCCCCTCAAAATCAATTTGAGATAAAGATGTAACCGCATCCGTAAGTTTTACGGAATTATTTGAAACCAATTCATTGAGATTGTTCGTCGCTGTCGTGATATCCTCCGTCATCGTATCGATATCATCAAGCGAACTTCCGGCCTTAACTGCGGCATTGTTGATATTTGTAAGCGTTGTCATCGCCTTCGGGACAACGATCAAACATGCTGTAAATACAGTCAAAAACACCCCCGCCAGACAACATGTCGCTATCCTTTGGAAAAAAAGTCTTTTCTTTGACAAATCTCGCATCTCGGCAAGAAGGCTCTCCGAAAGATTGCCTTGCATTGCAGTAGCCGTAACATTATCCGTAGCTTTTTCAGCCACAATATCCCCAACATTCTGCGGTTCCATATAACAGATCCCCCTTTCATATACTCGTAATACAAAATTGAAATCATTTTACATATATGATACCACTTAATCCTATAACTGTTACTCTTTTTATTTATTCTTGAATGTATAGCTGTTCTTTCTTATAAAGTTCCTTACGTCAGTTTTCTTAAGAAGTTCGGACTTTGTATCCTTATCGGGTGCTTTTGCGGAAATATATGCAAAGTCAGACTTCTTGTATATCTCCCACACCTCATCTATTGTCTTGCCTTCAAACTTGGTACCTTTGAAAAGACTCTTCCACATCTCTCCCCATTTATCCTTCTTGAAGTCCGACATACAGCAAACTTCAAAGAAATCGCGGATAATATCACGACTGGATGAAGATGTTTCCTTATCAAGCCATACCAAAAATCTTACAGAACTTTCGCGTGTCTTCTGAGTATTGGCATCGGGAAGAACCCAGTTCTTGTCATTGTATCTTCCGTCTTTGTATGCATAAATATATCTGCAATAATCTGCAAATACTTCCGAATATTTAGGGAACTCTAGATTATCCCTGACAAAACCGCCATGCACAATGTGCGCAAGCTCATGTGTAAGAACATCGAAATGATCATAGTGCTTGTCCAAATACTTATCATGAAGGTGAATCCTGTTCTTCTTTGAATTAGCCGAAGCAATTTCATAGCCTTCATTTTCAATCGCTATCGTAACATCTGTTGTAGCATTTTTATAATCTCCGAATCTCCTGTACATCTGAGGATATACTTCATAAAAAAGATTCTCTATATGATCGAACTGTTCAACATCTGTATATCCGTCCCACTTGGTAAGATCAATGGTAAGTGAATACTTTATACCATCAATTGTTTTGCTTGTCTTAAGCATCTTACCCGACTCATCAAGATCGCTCCTCTTCGCAAGCGCCGCTTTATTATCATCATTTGAATTCGCGTGAACATCAACAGGCGCAACTGTAGCCAAAACAAGAGCAAAAATCAATATCTTCGCTAAAAAACTTTTTTTCTTCATGTACTTCTCCTTGTGTCTAAAAAAATCTATTAGCGCTTAACCCGTGCATAAGAATAACATAATTTTTAACATATTTTAACTATTTCAAAAGGGAATTCGCAGAAAGTTCATATTTATCTAAATGATACTGCTTATTTCAATATGCTGTACTAATGTATTATCTTTATCACACGAGTCTCTATGTAAATGCGTTTTTTTGATTTTTACAATCAAGAATACCTACTCATCTGGACTACTCTCTTTTTCCATTCACAAAACTGCTTCAAGTTTCTTTTTTACAGTTTCAAAATCAAGCGGACTTTCTGCACATTCCGTAGATATAAGCAATGTATCACCTAGCACTAATCCGCTTTTCTCATATGCTATCAGCTTTTTAAGATTCTTAACCGCATAGTCAGGATCGTCAACACGCCCCAGATGCTCCCAATAAATTGTTTTATTCTTTCTTGCGCTATACAATGCAAAGTCCGGAAAGACATGTCTTTTATCCTTTAACACAAATTCCGGCTCATATACATACGGTACCTTCATGCTATATAAATAATCTGCAATAATCTTCTCTGATTTGGACCTGACCGCCTCCCCTTTAATTGTTTTATAAGCAACAGCCATTTCTACAGAGTTCTTTCCACCATTAAGCTTGTTGTACCATTCTTCAATTCTCATTTCTTCCGTAAGCTGTATCGGGCTTATCATCTCTTTTCTTCCGCGACACAGCCCCATGTATATTTTATCGATTATTTCAATATCATATCCTTTTATAAAAATCTCCATCCTCTTCATCAGCGATTTTAATTCACGCAAAAGCTTCTCGTCATAATCTCTCTGAAGCAGGAGGCGTATCACATCTTTCCTCTCAGATCTTATATACTCTCTTTTCTTGTCACATTTCTTGCGAAAATAGTATTGCGGAACACCGCGGCAGGATGTAACTAAAATTTTGCCACCTTCAAAGCCTTTATATCTCGCTTTCCTTTTCTCAAGAGTATTGATCATCCCTCGAATTTCATTAAATTGTTCAATTAACTCATTTTTGTAATCTATCATTTATACTTTTTCCTTTCTGAATTCTGTATGATGCTTATTATTTGTCTTTTTTTCTTTTCGTCTTTCTGTCTTTTTGTCTTTCTGTCTTTTTGTCTTTCTGTCTTTCTGCACCGTATATATCTTCTGCAACTCCTCTGTGCGGTGCTTATTTGCCTTTCCGCACCGTACATATCCTCCGCAGCTTTCCTGTGCGGTGCTCTTTCGCCTCTCTGCACCGTACATATCCTCCACAGCTTTCCTGTGCGGTGCTCTTTCGTCTTTTTGCACCACACACATTCTCTGCAGTTCTCCTGTGCGGTGCTCTTTCGCCTTTTTGCACCGTACACATCGTCCGCAGCTTTCCTGTGCGGTGCTTATTTGCCTTTTTGCACCGTACACATCCTCCACAGCTCCTCTGTGCGGTGCTCTTTCGTCTTTTTGCACCACACACATTCTCTGCAGCTCCTCTGTACAGTCCTCCCTACAAACATTCCCAAGGCCATCCCTATTCACTCAACAATAAATCCCAAAAATCATTGTAATAATTTGGCGAACGCCAACTGAAAAGCAAGAATAAAGAGTCGCTCGCGACTCTTTGTATAGTATGTCGTCGTGCATACTTCATCAAAAAATACACGCATACCATTCACATACATATAGAGCACATTTATCAACATAAAAATGTATCACAATTATCAATAAAAAACAAATTTTAAATTTGCATTCTGAATTAAATCTCTTTACTACCCGCGAAGCCAATGGGCCTTTGAGCAGAGCACTTAGCAAGTGCAAGCCTCAGGCGCAGCACGAGCTTAGTGCGAGCCATTGGTGAACACTTGACGAGCGGTACGCGAGTTTAGTGTGAATCCCAGAACCCAAGCAGCGAAGCTGCTTGGTGAGAGTCCCCTTCCGCGCAAAATAAAAGGACCAACTCTTTTGAGTTGATCCTTTTATTTCGTGCGGAAGATGGGACTTGAACCCACACGACATAAACAGTCACAAGATCCTTAGTCTTGCTCGTCTGCCAATTCCGACACTTCCGCATTCCGTCGTCGTTTCTCTCGCGGCGACTTGTTTATAATAGCAAAGTATGTGGGGTTCGTCAACACCCATTTTGAATTTTTTTCAAAAAAATTTTCGGGGAAGCCTTTACTCATACGTTTCCCCGAAAATTCTCATCTTAAATGCCTCTAAACATCGCCTCTTTCACCAAGACATCACACTAAAATACCGGTCCTATCATCACCCGATCTTAAATGTATTTACAAAGTCGCCTATCTGGCCGGCTGAATCCGCAACAGTCTGAGCCGACTGATCAACGTCTTTGCTTTCACTTGCGACCTGAAGAGCCGAATCAACCACAGCCTCGACTGTATCGGTTACTTCAATGGTACTTGCAGACTGCTCTTCTGAGATAGCAGCAACAGAAGATGCGATATCATTAACCTCATTCATCTTCGTGATCATATCATTCATGATACTTCCTGTCTCGTTTAGATCGCGGAAGATAACACCGAATGTTTCCTCTGCTGTAGTAACTGCTTCTGTTCCGTGTGTGATCTCATCCATATTTGTCATCGCCTTCTCTGACAGATTCTTTATCTGCTCAGTGATATCGGCAATGATCTCAGAAATATCTTTTGTAGCATTTGAGCTCTCATTTGCAAGATTACCGATCTCATCAGCGACAACCGCAAATCCTTTACCTGCTTCACCCGCTCTTGCAGCCTCAATTGAAGCATTAAGTGACAACAGGTTTGTCTGCGAAGAAATTGAATTGATCATTCCGACAATGGAATTAATCTTCTGCGCCGACTCATCAACTCTAAGAACCACATCATTCATATCAGACATGGAATCCGCAACTATCGACATGCTGGACTTAAGATTCTCCATATCGCTCTGCCCCTTATCAGCCTGCTTAAGCAGATCTTCCATAGTCTGACTTGTGGAATTACCCTTTTCTGTAAGGTCCGCAACAGCCTGTGCGAGCGTAGTCGCATTCTCTGCAAGTTCATTGACAGAATTGGATATGCCTCCCATGGTATCTCTTATCTGTTCCATGGATTTACTCTGCTCTTCTGCTTCACGATAAAGATTACCCGAAGCATCCTGGCTAGACTTTGCCTCATCAGAAAGCTTGTGAGTAACAGTCTGCATTTGCCCCAGAGTCTTTCTCATACTCTCAACATATTCATTCATGCAGCGGTTCATTACGCCTATCTCATCATTACCGCTACAATCTATCTCAACAGAAAAATCTCCCTTGGTAATATTGTCAATATTATCAATAAGCGCAGATACAGGTGCTGAAATGAACTTCTTGGTAAGAGTAAGCATTACCACTCCGATCAGTACTATAAGCACAATCGTTACAACAAAGCAGATAATCTGAAAAGCATTCATGTCCTTTAAAACTTCACCTTTATCCACAACCGAGACCATTGTCCACGGTGTTCCGGCAACAGCAGATGTCGCAACATAATAAGTCTTTCCATAAGCCTTCACTTCATAAACGCCGGAATCCGCACTAAGATGTGTTTTTATCCCATTAAGAAGCTCATCATCAGAATGTGCCGATATCGTGCTTCCGTTATATTCAGGTTGATCGCCTGAAAGAATGAAATCATTATAGAAAAGCATTGAAGTTCCCAATCCAAGCGGTTTGTACTGCGAAACTTCCTCAACTATAGAATTAAGCTCAAGATCTGCCGCAAACACACCTTTATTGCCATTTGAAAGAGTTACTTCTCTTGATGCGGTAACAACTATGCCACCTGTACTTTCATCGACATAAGGATCGCCAATTACAAACTCTTCATGACCAAGGGCCTGCTTATACCAATCCCTCTCGGTTATTACATAGTCCGCATCAGGTTCCCATCCGGACGGATCCATCCATGTTCCGTTCTCCATTCCACCATAAAGACCGTTGGGCGCCATATCGGTAAGATCAAGAGTTCTTTCAAGAGCTTTTTCTATATCTGCTTTATCTTTAAGCCCAAGACTGTTTATAGTCTTAATATTCTGGTCGAAAGCATACAATATATTTGACATCTTGACGCCGACATTTGCAGCGTTTTTGCCCGAATCACTTTCAAGGGATGATGTTGCCAGATTGATTATTATCCCCCTCGCCTGTGCGCTGAGAAAAACAATAACAAAAACAATCGATACCGTGACCATCGGTATTAAAATACTGAGAAGTTTTGCACCTATGGTTGTCTTTCCTGCTTTCTTTTTCATATTTCGAAATGCCTCCTAAAGTAAAAAATAATCTGTTATCCGAAATCAACAATTTCAAGAAAACACAAAAAACACGTAATATAATATATCATGTCGTATATATTATATTACATGTTTACATAAAATAAATATCAAAATCTCAATAGAATTTATTGAAAATAATCAGAATAAAAGCCCTTAACCCCAAGCGCCCCAAAACGCTCCCTCTCTTTTTCATCATTGATGGTATGAACAAAGAGCGGCACTCCCGTTTCATTCACTTTAGAAACAAAACCCGCATCATCCACCCAGACATCAGGCATTGTAAGCGCGACAAGCTCCATATTGCGGCAGGCACCTAAAATAGCCGCGAGCTCTCTTTCATCCTCATCCGCAGCATACAAAGTGTAAATAACATACGGAAATCCCAGATTTTTCACGATATCATATTCCTCATCATGATATATCTGGATAATAAAGCGATTCATCAGATCAGGTGCACACTTTTTAAGCACCTCAAACTTATCTGTGCCGCTCCAAAGCGCATCTTTCATATCGGTAACGATATACAGGTCTGTATGTTCCCGCATAAAATCAATAAGTCCGTATATATCAAGAGGAGTCAGACAGTCGTAGACCTTTGAATTCATAAACTCTTCATGTGTAGGCGCATTTGCAAAAGGAAATCCCAAAGCCCACTCTCCGTCGGCATTGTGCGCACACACCGGATATCCGTCAGTCGTGAACATAAAATCCATCTCAATCACTCTCCTGCCGGCTTCATATGCATTCTCCAATGCTTCCGAACTATTTGTGTAAAAGAGCTCCTTCCCGTCACCCGTGACATAACGCCCTGCCGCATGAATGATAAGCTGCTCTTTGCAAAGTAGCGTACGCATCCCCGAAACATCACTTACTTCATGCATAAGCCGTACGCTTTCATACCTGCCTTTATCCTCATCCGAAATATCAATATCAAAAGGATTAAACCCGTCAATTGCCATAACAAACCAAGCTGCCGGTGCTATATGCGGGCTGTTATCATATACCCATGCGGCGCCGTTAAACAGCTCCATCCCCGTGTTTATGCTGTCTCCCGAACACGCCGGAATGCGCCCGTCAACCTTCTGAATTGAACATAAGGCATCCATAGCCTCATAAACATCTTTTTTCTTTCCGCATTCCAGATAATAAAGCGCAGTAAAAGCCGTTCCCTCTGCCCAGAATCCGCCTGCTGCCTCATCAAGACAAAATGCATATCCTTTGTCGGAAGTCTTCATTTTCCTGATATTCTTCCTAACGCGGCCGTTTTTGCCGGCGTCATCAACCGCAAGCGCCGTCCACACCTGCGCATCAAGAACCACAGACTCGGTATTGGGCGTCACACCGTCAGATGAAGTCCCTGTATAGTAATATCCTTTTTTCGCATCATACATGCTCTTTATAAAACTCAAAGCGCTCTGTGAAGCCTCATGATATCTCTCATCTCCCGTTATCTCATAGAGTGCTTCAAATGCAACCATGCAATCCACATTGTGTTCAAGAGACTTATAGCTAAGCACCTGCCCCTTTGATGCATCACTCTCAGGCCATCCGTTTATTCCCGCAATATATCCGGGATTTTCATCCGCACAATTATCAAGTACCCATTCCATAAGGGCTGCAGCCGTTTTGACATAAAGATATGTGTCCTCTTCCTCTCCGTATAATTTGTCATACCAAAGAAGTGCCAGCGAAACCCACGCAAGATTTCCGCTGCTGCTTCCGACAAGCGACGGATCTTCAATCCACATATCGCGCTCAGTATCATAATATCCGGGGAGCCTCACACTTCCGTACACATCTCCCTTGATATTTCCCGCAACATAAGCGTTTCGCACTCTCTGCACATCACCTCTGTCATTAATGGCAGCATATACAAAAGCATCAAGAATCCCCGATGCAGATTCTTTATCTCCATCTGCCATAAATGCAAGCGCACACAGAGCATTGTCGTACGAATAGGCAACATCTTTCCGGCCCTGCTCTTCTGAATCATAAGAAGCAAGCAAAAAGAGCCCTTTCTCATCACCCGAATTCTCTGACATGTCATTAATCGCGGATTTAAGGGAAACAAGCGCAAGCCCTTTCTCTTTTCCGTATTTCTCCGTCAGTTCTATAGAATTCTGATAATACACAGAATAGGCAACACAAAGGACTGCCAGCAGAAAGCTGGCAGCCATAAATATCATGATTGCTAAAGGCTTCTTTTTAAGCTTTTCTTTCACTCAATCCCCACTTTTCTTCTCACATACTGTCTTATATCGGTTAAGTCATGCAAAAAACCTTTTCCTTCAGCCTGCTCATTTTCAAATGCTTCTTCAATAGTTTCACCCTGTCCACCGGTTATTCCTCTGAAATCAACCTTGTCACTTGACTTTATAATTCTTTCAAGTTCGCTGACTTCCATAGGCTTGTAGTAGAAGAATCCCTGAGCGTACTTGCAGCCAAAATTCTTAAGATATTTATCGTGTTCTTCAGTCTCAACCGTCTTAACAACAAGCGGAATATCCATAACTTCCACACAGTTCGCAACTGTACGAAGTATCAAAGCAGCCTTTGTTATATGTCCTTCTTCATCATTCAGAACTTTCATATTGAATGTGATAATATCGGGCTGTATAGCCTGAAGCATTATCATAGATGAATATCCGCTTCCAAAACCGTCTATTATAAGCGGGAATCCGTCATCCGAAAGCTCTTTGATCATGTCAAGGACATCTTTATCAACATCGTTATATGTTTTATCGGAAATCTCGATCATTACCTTGTTATGCGGAACACCGTACTTTTCGCAAAGATCCTCAAGTGTCTTCTTTACATCTATTGCAAAAAGATCCGAACGGGTTATGTTGATCGATATCGGAATACTCTCGTTTCCTTCTTTAATTCTTTTACCCTGCCATGCTATAACCTTTTCCCATATAAGCTGATCGACGATAAGTGTAAGACCTGATTTCTCAAGCACGGGAATAAACTCACCGGGACTTACAAATCCGCGCTCTCTGTGTTTCCAACGAACAAGCGCCTCTCCACCTACGATCTTTCCGGTATTTATATCGCATCTGGGCTGTACAAAGAATGTAAACTCATCATTATCTATACCTCTACGGACATCCCTAAGCATCTTAACTTCAGCATCGAGCTTCTTATCCATATCAGAGTTGTAATGGACAGAACGCTCTTTGAGATTTCCTCTAAGACCGTCAAGTGCAATAAGTGCTCTGTCATACATTGTCTCAATGGCAAGACTTGGATCGTTTATCTCATAAACACTTATAAGCGGGAAAAATCCCATAAACTTCGGATCAGTCTTAACATGTTCAGACATCTCATT
The DNA here is from genome assembly GCF_000621565.1 of Butyrivibrio sp. LB2008. Taxonomy (GTDB): domain Bacteria; phylum Bacillota; class Clostridia; order Lachnospirales; family Lachnospiraceae; genus Butyrivibrio. Next base: position 99,617 of record NZ_JHXZ01000012.1, on the reverse strand, counting down.
CTGCACCTGATTCAAAAGAGCATCTCCGTTTGGCACGATGCAGATAAAGTTTCCGCCGGAGATATGTCCGGGAACGCCACCGAACTTATCAATTATGCTCGCAAGTTTATCACCTATTCTGTCAGCATATTCTTCTCCCACATCATGTCCGTACCAAAGGTTGAGCACGTGGAAGTTGTCAATCTCAACTGCATAGAGATAAAGTGCCTTATCAACATTTTCATCGATGAATCGTCTTCCTTCTTTAAAGAAAACAGAAGCATTTAAACATTTCAGCATATTATCGTACTCCCTTCGTACCAAAATTCCGCCTTTCTTTCGCTGGAACAACTGCGGTGTCATGAAGAACGGAGCAAATGCTATCAGAAACAGCTCTGATATACAAGCAACCTCTGCGCTTCCGAGTCGCGGTGAATACAGATATATATGAATTATTCTCTCGACACAGAATACAAATACAACTAAAACGCCTTTATTTTTCAGGAAGTATTTGTAAATGAATCTGAGTCCTTCTTTAAATGAATATACCAGCGTACTTACTGATGTAGCCGGGAAAGCATGCTCTTTTCCGGTTATCACATTAAGGAAATACTTTACAGCTCCCGCACCTGCAGGGAATGTACATCCTGAGAATGTGAAAAACATCAAAAAGCTCTCCGAAATCCTAAATAGATATTCTTTCTTTATTTGCCTTCCGAGTAATATAGTCCTGAGTGACGGAAGTACAATAAATACTATGCAGCAGATGGCATAACCCCAGAACATCAGGTCAAGCATGCCGCTTATTGTAATGATAACAATATACGGAAGGAGCAATGCGTTGTTTATCCTTGCTATGAAATAGATGATCATGTAAAAAGCGTCATACCATCTGGTCTTGCCCCACTCCATTGTTCCGCTTAAGAACATCTCGATCAGCCCGTATGTATATCTATATTCCTTCATGGCATCTTCTGAATATGTTCTTGAAGCATACTCCGTAAATTCAAGTCCGTGAACCTGTGCATACTTGCCGTGCCAGCCTCTTGCATAGAGCCTTATCGCAAGATCGAAATCTTCGGAAACTCTGTGTTCATGCCAGTAGCCAAGCTTAGCAAGCGCTTCTCTTCTGATAAACACATTATGTCCTACAAGCGGGACAAATATTCCCTTGAGAGCCATACACGGAAAGACATTCTGATTATTATTATTAACCTGTCTTCCTGAGAGTCTTGCAAAGAAGTTTTCTTCCATGTTTGACGCTTTTGTTGCGCACTGTACGTATGCAAGCTTATCATCTCTTGTAAACTCAGGTACTATCGCGCTGATTATTTCAGGATGAAGTCCGGAATCCTTGTCTATAAGAAGTATTATCGAATTTGTATGGATATTGCCCTCAGCATGTCCGCCTTCAAACTCGCAACCTTCACCTACAAGCTCATCAACTGTATGACCTTCATCAACCCTGCCTCCGATCCTGAGCGTATAATTAAGATTGGATGATTTTTTAAATATTCCGGGTCTGTTATAAGGAGGCCTTACAACAAAGCTCACATTGGTCTTCCTATAGAAGTAAACTCTCTCTATAACTCTGTATACATCAGATTCAACCTCAATTCCGGCAACTGTTCCGCACTTGGAATATTCTTCAATTTTATCTTCAAGAGAAGAAATCGGTCCCACATCCTTAAGAAGTACCCCTATTCCGTCATCGGAAACAATAACATTACATTTTTTACCGGTCTGTTTTGTATAATCCTCAGCTGCAAGCTTACTTCTGTAGACAGTTTCAAATATAACTCCGTTCTCCTCCATGTATACGGGAATGGAGATAGTAACATCCGGAAGCTTATCCTTGTCGTAATCAAGCCACAGTGTATTCATATAAAAATCATTGTTTATCTTTTGCTTTCCGTTAAGTATCTTTACAACCGGAGGAAGTACAGAAAAGATAAAGTCAACGAAGAACACCGTAGCATGCGTAAATGCAATAAATGACCATGTATAAAACAACCAGAACAGCACACTGCTCATTGCTTCTACTTTGTTAAGCGCATATCTGAGCACGATCACATGCAGCCATATATTCAAAATAAATGAGAGAATATATAAACAGATACCTATGCTCTTAAAGAAGCGCATTTCTCCCTTTTGGATAACTTTCTTTTCTTCCGATTCATCCACTTTGGAAACATTATTAAATTCATCAATCGTCATTTTTCTAATCATCGCGGCACCATAAACAGATCCGGGATATTTCCCTGTCTGTCGCCGATATTGTTGTATTCCATATAGAAATATCCGGTAACATCAATCGGCGCTTCATCATACAAGTGTACAGTTCCTTCTGAGTCCATGTATTTCATGCCCGATCCGAGCACGGGATACTCTGGCGCTATCTGGGTCATATACTGATAATAAGCAGGTCGCGGGAGCTCAAGCTCCTTTAAAAGCTCAGGGACTATAAAATTGGTACTAATAGTTCCTATATTGTCAATCCATGAATACGAATTGGTTTCAAAATTACTCCACATCAAAAACGGTGTTCGTCTTAAGTTATATTCTTTTATATCGGATGCCATATCCATATCCATTACATCGCCTGCAAAGGAAGGACAATGATCTCCTAGCATACATATAACCACAGGTCTTTCAACGTTTTTGTAGTATTGAATGAGATCATAAAACGCTTTGTCTGAAGTCTGCATACATGACAAAAATTCGTTTAAAGCGGATGTTGCTCCGCCATAATCCTTAAGTGAATGAATTATATCTTCATTTTCCGGATTCTGATCCCAGCTTCCATGATTCTGAATTGTCAAAAGATACATAAATTGCGGTTTGTATTCATCCTTTGTCTGCTGTGCAACGGATTCTTCATATTTTTTTATCATATTGTCATATAATGACTTGTCCGTGGCATAAACTCTGTCCGCATAGTACTCAAGGTCCTTAAAGCTTTCCTCAAAATAAATATTGTCAAAACCAAGTTCTTCATAGCCTCTGTATCTGGAATAATTGGAACCCGATTCCGAATGCATTGCTGTCGTCTCATATCCAAGCTCATTTAAGATAGAAACAATACTGAGGCCATCGCTCATATCCATAACATTAAACGGAGCAAAATTATTGATCAGCTTATTGGAATTACCTGTAAGGAGCTCATATTCAGTGGCATTTGTTCCGCCTCCTACGTTTGGAACAACCACATAACCTTTTTTGATATCCTCCATATTTGAAATGTAAGGCAGGTATTCCGTATCCGTCTCAAGGTCTGTAACAACATTAAAATCATAAAACGTTTCATTAAGGATCATTATTATGTCAGGCCGTTCATCTGTATACCAGGTCGAAATATTCAGCGTTGGAATATCTGCAACCTCATAACCGTCTGGTTTCTCCACAACATTATGCAAATTCTGAAATGACTCAAGACTGCAAAGCGCATATCCATATGTGGGATAAACCTCGCGCCATGACCATGCCAGTATGCTCTCCGGCTTTTTTGAAGCAGGTGAAAGAAGAAACATATCAAATATTCCAAAAGCAATGATCGCATATATAAGTCTCTTCCAAAGTGTCTCTCCCCACGTTGAATTATCTTCCTTGCAAAGAATATATTTTCCCGCCAACAAGAATAATCCGAAAAAGAATAATCCCAATATTTTTAATACTGTCGCATCAAGGGTGAATGAAGTTCCTCTGATAACATTAAGTGCCGTTCCGAAATTCTGTAATTCCTGAAATGAAAGTGGCAATCCGTGTAAAAGAACAACATAATGATTGGCTATCGCAATAACCGCAGAAATAGAGATGGAAATAACTCCGCAAAGATAATCATTTCCGATAATCAGATACAATATTGCTATGAATAAAGCAAAAATTATGAAATTAAGGAAAAAAGCTCCGCTAATAAAAGAAACAGGAAGCACTCCTTTGAACAGAGTTACATTCCCGGTTTCGATAATCCAAAAGCACAGATAAACATGCAGCATGGATACCATAGCACGAACTATTTTTCCCCAGCTCATCTCAACAAGTCGTTTTAAGTCAAAAGATGCATTGCGCACCTTTCTCTTTGCAATTAAGCTTATATCTCTAGAAGTCAATAGGCAATCCTCCATACTGATATAAACAACGGCTTCCAATTACTTTTTATTTATCGGCGTGAGTTAAAAAAGACTTTAGTCAAATTTTTTGTATCAACATTATATTACATATCAGCCTACTAGGGGGATGAAAAAACAATAAAAAAAGAATGCCCCAAGGATAACATTTCCCTAGGGCATCTATAAAAAAATATTATATTTTACATTATTCCTTGACACCACCAAGTGTAAGTCCACTTACAAAGTACTGCTGCAAGAAAGGATAGATACAAATGATCGGAAGCATCGTAACTATAGTAGCAGCCGCACGTATCGAAGTAGGTGTAATGGAGCTTGTAGAGTTCTTCATTGACTGAGCCGATGTACTCTGGCTTGTTACAGAAGCAAGAAGTTTCATAAGCTCATACTGAAGAGTTGTGAGCTTATCACTCATTCTGTTGTAAAGCATTACATCAAACCATGAGTTCCACTGATATACAGCCACAAAAAGAGCTACAGTAGCATAAACAGGCTTACAGAGCGGTGAAATGATATTAAGGAATATCGTTGTATATCCTGCACCGTCAAGCTGTGCCGATTCCTCAAAACTGTTAGGAATACCGTTCATATATGTTCTTATAACGAGCATGTTGAACGCCGATACCATTCCGGGGATAACATATACCCAGAATGTATTTGTAAGATGAAGTCCCTTGTACAAAAGGAAAATAGGGATCATTCCACCGTTAACATACATTGTTATAACCCAGAACAATGAAAGCTGTTTTGCAAAAATGAAATTCTTACGGCTTACAATAAATGCAAGTATTGCGCAGGCAATAAGCGAAAGTGCCGTTCCTACCACGGTTCTTGCAACTGAAATGTAAGCACCTACAAGAAGATCGTCTTTGTTAAATACTGTGATATAGTTCTTGATACTGAACTTTCTGGGAAGAAGATAAATACCTCCTCTAAGTGCATCAAGACCGTCATTAAATGAAATTGCAAGCGTATTCAAAACAGGGTATAGCGTAACAATTACAAACGCTGCCATGAATATCGAATTAAATGTATAGAAAGCAATATCTGCTTTAGACAGCTTTCTTTTTTTATTATTAGTATTACTCATCGCGATTCCCCCTTAGAACAATCTCTCTTCGCCGTGACGCTTGGCGACTTCATTACATATCAAGATCAGAACAATACTGACTGCACTCTTAAATATACCCGCAGCCGTTCCAAGTGAGTAATCCATCTGGCTGATACCCCATTTAAGAACATAGATATCAATTGTCTGAGATACCTGCTGAACAAGACCGTTACCCAAGAGATACTGAATCTCAAATCCTGCGTTGAGGACATTACCAACATTCATGATAAGAAGAATGATGATAGTCGACTTGATTCCGGGAATAGTAACAAATCTGATCTTATCCCATCTTCCCGCTCCATCGATAGCAGCTGCTTCATACAAAGCAGGATCGATAGCTGTTATTGCCGACAAATATATAATTGCATTCCAACCTGTTTCCTTCCAAACATTGGCAAAGGCAACGATCGGCCAGAAATACTTTTCATGTGCAAAGAAGTTAATGGGCTGAGAAACTAAATGGAATTTAGTAAGAAGCTCATTAACAATACCCGCTCCTGAAAGAGCATCATGGAGAATACCTGTAACAATGATCCATGACAGGAAGTGCGGCAAATAAGAAACAGTCTGAACAAACTTTTTCTTGCGCATTCCCTGAATCTCATTCAAGAGAATAGCAAACAAAATTGCCATAATTGTTGTAGCAACAAGGTTAATAACACCCATTGCAAGCGTGTTTCTGATTACTCTAAGATATGTAGCATCGGAAAAAAGAGCTCTAAATTTCTCCAATCCGATCCATTTTGAATGTAAGATTCCATCCTTAGGCTTATACTGCTGGAATCCCATAAGCCACCCTACAAGAGGTGCATAACAAAACAGGATACCGTATGCAAAAAAGAATAAAGACCATACGATAAGAACCCACTGTCTTTTAAATTCTTTAACTAAATGAGCTTTCTGTGCACTTTTAATATCCACTTCCACTACCTGTTCACTTGAAAGCTTTTCTTTATCCAGTTGAGCCATAAAACCACTCCTCGTTTTCTTCTATTTCCCTATAAAATCGTATAAGTATAGCGGGCATTCTTTTGGAATACCAAGAAAGCCCGCTATATATTTTCCTTCTACTTAGTTGTTATACTTAGCTGCTTCTGCAACTCTTCTCTCCAACTCAGTCTGCATCTCAGCGATGAAGTCTTCAGGCTTGCACTTCTTATATGCTTCCATATATTCTGCCCATCCTGCATCGAAATCATCTGCCATAACTACCTTAGGAAGGTACTGGTGCTTACATTCATCCATAAGATTGCAAGCTGTACCACCGGGTGTTGCTGTAGTCATAGTCTGTGAGAATGTATACATAGGATACCAAGGTCCGGGTGCAGGTGTTGTTCCAAGCATCTCAACGTAAGTCTTAACACCATATGCCTTGAAGCAGTTCTTAAGGTTATCTGAAAGTCCATCATAGAACTCTGTCTCCTGCTGCTCAGGCTTCATAGCGTTCTTGCCGTCTCTGCTTGTTCCTTCCCACTGAGGGAAATATGAATACTCGCACTTGTGAGAAGCCTTGTATGCTGTATCAGCATCCTTGTCTCTCATATCCTGTGTCTTTGAGTACATTCCGTCATCGCCAACCTGGTAATCAACATCCTTAACGCCCCAGAATCTGAGATCCATCATTTCCTGGCTAAGAAGGTCGTTTACGAACTGAAGTGCACCTTCAACGTCCTTACAGCTTGTTGTAACAGCAAGTCCTGAACTTGTGTGTACAATTCCGCCTGAGTTGTGCCACTGGTTGTGCATACCTTCTTCGATTGTGATCGGAAGGGGTACATACTGGCAGCCCTTTGCATCAAGGCCTGCAGCCTTAAGAGCATCACCTGCTGTGTATGCGAAATCCCACCACTGGTCGATCATACCAAGTACACGTCCTGTTGAAAGCTTTGCAATGTACTCATCGTATGTCTGTGTGAATGACTCGGGATCAACAATGCCCTTCTTGTACTCTTCATTGAGTTTCTTGAAGTATTTAACAGCTGTATCTGTTGTGTTGTAATCAACGATCTTCATGTTATCTGTATCAACGATAACTGAACCGTCGTTCGGATATCCGTCAAGGAACTGAGGTGCATTCTCAAGACAGAAGTATCTCCAGTCCTCACAAAGAATTGTGTAAGGAATGTTTGCTGTTCCGTCTTCCATTGTCGGATTTTCTGCATAATATTTTTCAATAAGATCGAAGTACTGATCCATTGTATGAATCTGAGGATAACCTGCCCACTCAAGTACTCTTGTCTGGATCCAGAAAGCCTCGTCGTTATGTGCGCAGACTCTCTCTTCACCATAGATGTTAGAGAACTGAGGGATCCAATAGATGTGACCATCACTCTGACGAAGTGAATCCCACTCCTGATCCGTGAAGAATTCTTTGATGTTAGGATATTTATCAATGTAATCATCAAGTGCAACAAGTGCGCCCGCCTCATACATCTGTACGGAGCCGTCTCCTGCATCTACAAAGTCAGGATACTCGCCGCCCGCAATAAGAGTACCGATTGCCTCTTCTGCTGTCTGACCGGTAAGCCAAGTTTCTTTTACTTTTACTCCTGTTTTCTCGGCAATGATCTGCTGGATCTCATTGTCGTCATTGATCTCAGCGTGAGGAACAGAGAAAAATGCTGTAAATTCTTTTACCCCACCGTCTGAACCGGAGTTTCCTGCTGATGTTTGATCTGATTTTCCACCCGATGCACACCCTGACAGTGCCGCAACAATCATGCAGGATGCCATGAGCATGCTAACAACTTTCTTCTTCATAAAAGAAATCCTCCTTATTTTTATATAAACATTTTATTAAAATTTTATATTTAAAACATGGGAGGAAATATATATAAAAGTAGGACAAATTATTGTTCTTGTTTTCTATACTTTGCCGGGGTACATCCCTTAGCTTCAATGAACTTGTTTACGAAGTAATCAACGTCTTTGTAGCCCACTTTTTCTGCGATCGTGTAGATCTTATCATCGGTCTTTTTAAGAAGAAGAGCCGCTTCATCGAGTCTTTGCCTGTTGAGATAATCCTTAAACGAGCATCCATACTTTTTCCTGAAAAGCTGTCCCAGGTATGCGCTGTTTACATAATACTTTTCGCTAAGTCCCTTCAAAGTAAGATTGCTGGAATAATTATTTTTTATCTCCTCCTCAACATTGGCCAGAACGCCCTTTGAAACATTTTTCTGAAGCTGCCCCAGATAATCGCCGTACTCGCATGCCATCCTGTAAAGATGTGCCTTTGAACCTCTTCGAATTCCCTGTTCGTAAACATTCTCCGATATATTTCTGAGAATTTCTTCCTGATCAACTTCGCTGTCCTGCTCACCTGTAATATGAATAAGCTGAAAAAAGAGATAGTTTATATTGAGATTATATGCTTTCCCTGTAATTCCGGATTTTTTCATCTCATCATGGAACTCATCAACCTTCTGCTTTATCTTAACCTTCTCATTAAGTTCAATAGCGGAAATAAGCTCATCAAGTTTATTCTTGCAGAGCTGGATTCCTTTATCTTTTATCTGATACTCTTCCTCATAGAAATAGATATCTTTTTTCTCTCTAAAACCTTGTAACGAGTGAAGAATATTGACACTGGTATAGGATGTTGAGATGGATTCAAGCCCTCTGACAACTCTTCCCACAAGCATAACTATCGGAAGTCCGCTCACTCTCTTGAGATATTTTATCATTTCCTTCAAAAACACTTCGTCGCTCTGATCTATATCTTTTCCGATATTACTTATGTAAAGAAAACCTATATCATAAATATTCTCATCGCCAAAACCGTATCTCATAAGCAGATAATTATCATTCCCAAGATACTCCGATGCAATCTCATAAAGCCTGTCGAGGCGATTGTTCTTTTCATCATCCATTACCTCAAGCTCATCTATTTCAGGCGCAAATTCTATCCCCACATAGCACATATCCTCATCCGCATCTATCTTGCCGCTAAGATAATCAATATCCTCTTCACTGTGCTTTCCGCGAAGAACTCTCTTAAGGCTCTGCTCAAAATATGCTTTCTCAAATCTTTTATTGCGCTTTGTCTCTATTTCCTGGTCTTCCTTGCTGGCTATGACCTTTTCAACGACCGCTATCAGGCTGTCTTTTTCAACCGGTTTTAGTATATAGGCCGAACATCTATGCTTTAATGCCTCCTGGGCATAGGAAAATTCGGCAAATCCGCTCAGTATTACAAATGATACATCATTACCATCTTCTCTTATTCTTTTAAGCAGCTCAATGCCGTCCATGACAGGCATTTTGATATCTGCGATCACAAGATCAAATCCCTGCCCGGATATCATGTCATAAGCAGTCTTACCATCCTGTGCTGTATAAACTTCAAATCCGTAATCTTCCCAATCAATAAGAACATTAAGCCCCTGTAAAATAAACGGCTCATCATCTACAAGTAATACTTTTAACACTCTATACTCCCTTCTTTAAACATTCTTCCGGAACAGTTATTGTTATTATCGTTCCGATTCCTTCTTCGGAATCAATCTTGAACAACACCTTATCGTCAGTAACCATCTTCAGACGAATACACGCATTTACAACGCCTACCCGCCCTTTCTTCTCAAGCATCGAGATATTTGCTTCGCGCATTGAAGTAAGAAGCTTCTCCGTTTCTTCCTCCTTCATTCCGTTTCCGGTATCTTCTATCTCTATGACCATATTATTATCTTTTTCATGGACCCTCAAAAAAATCCAGCCGTTTGAGGTTTTACTCTCAATTCCATGAATACAGGCATTCTCTACAAACGTAACAAGTGTCAGCTTCGGCACAAGAAATTTTTTGCACGAAGGTTCGATATCAAGCGAATAAGAAAGCCTGTCACCAAATCTGTACTTCTGAAGTTCCAGATAGTTATTTACAAAATCAACTTCATTTTCAATCGTTGTATTGTCTTCTTGCCACTCCGTATACTGCCTCTGGAGCTTTGCAAGTCTTTCTATCATGTAGGCGGATTCCGACTCTTTTTTTATAATGCAGTGCATCCTTATGCTCTCAAGCGCATTAAAAAGAAAATGCGGATTAATCTGACTGTGAAGCGCAAGAAGCTCGGCATGTTGTCTTGTCATTATCATTGTCTGCTCTCTAAGAGTATAACCGTATGCGATCTTATTGATTCGAAGCAGCAAAAGAACCGGAAAAATAACATTAAATCCTGCCAAAACAAGCAAATAAATCCCCCAACTTCCCCACCAGTCATATATCTCCGACTGAGTGTCAACAACATAGATCTTAAGAAGCTGGTTATATATCTGCATATCCTCCGTATATCCGATATTTTCAAGTTCCGATACATAGCTGTACGGTTTAGCTACACTCATTCCTTTACCGTTTGTCAAAAGAATCTTGTCATTATCGCAAAGGTATGCATCAAGATCATAATTCATATTCATGAGAGCACGGCTGAATTTGCCGTAATCGATATCTATAAGAAGAACATTTTCGGAGCCGTAGTCATAGAAATCCAGCACCTTAAAATAGAAAATTTTTCTCGTATTCGAGTCCAGTCCGACCTGTTTGGTATTGTAATCAAAAAAAAGTCCCGATTTGAGTCCTTTTTCCTTCATAAACTTATACCATGGCTCATCATAAGCTTTTACAAGCCTCTGAAACTGCGATCCGCTGATCATTGTCTTGTTGTCACTGTAAATTTTATAAGATACATCATATTGAGCTGCCATAACATCAATAAGCGTGTCATCAAAGAACTCCTTGTATCTGGTGTAGTATTCAAGCGCCGATTCAAAATCTTCATTGATAAAATCATAGATATACTTACTTGTATATATGCTGTTAGCAACCTTCACGGCGCTTTCAAATTCAGCAGAGCAGGCATATTTTATCGCGCTGGCAACATTCTCCATCTCGTGATACCTTTTGGTCTGTTCAGAGCGCAAAATCCCCCCTACAACAACTGCATCCAAGATCGCAAGCGGGATTATTGTAAATACCAGATACAAAATTATCAGCTTCTTCTTCATAATTGCTATTTTATCATATCTATCGAATATTATTGTATATTAAATCTTTTTTGCTATAATGTTGTATGAAATTTTAGTTAACTATATTCAGGAGAGAAAAGAAAAAAGATGGAAAAGAGATTCAGAGATTTTTTGAGACATTTGGACAAACTCGATTGGGATGTCCTTTCAGATGAAGAGATCCGAGATGAACGCGAGGGGATTCAGCTACACATAAATGTTATGCATCAGGAAATGATGAAGCACATTATAATATTGGCATCCCTTTTAATTTCCGCAAGTGTACTTCTTGGAGCAAGCTTTATCAGCCAGTCGCAGCTTTGCCTTGTATTCGCCATATTATCCGGTGCCAGCGCAGGTTATCTCGCAAAAGGATACTTTAAAAATCGCGACACAATGAATCGTCTTTATGTATTTGCAGATAAGATAACACAGATTTATTGATTTACTTTTATTTAAGCCCTTTAAAACCTCTTGACAGAGCGTCAAAAAGTGGGTATTATTAACTACGTTGTTTGCAGGAGTGGCGGAATGGCAGACGCGCATGGTTCAGGTCCATGTGTTGGCAACAACATGAGGGTTCAAGTCCCTTCTCCTGCATTGGATTTAATCCAATGCAATGAGTAAGTTTATAGCTCATAAAGGGCGTATATATGCGGAAGTGTCGGAATTGGCAGACGAGCAAGACTAAGGATCTTGTGACTGTTTATGTCGTGTGGGTTCAAGTCCCATCTTCCGCACGAACAAAAAGGAATCGGTTCGATGAACCGGTTCCTTTTTTTGTTCGTACGGAAGGGGACTCTCACCCAGCAGCTTCGCTGCGCGGGTTCTGGGATTCACACTAGACTCGCTTGTGAACAAGCTCGTCAAGTGTTCACCCATGGCTCGCACTAAGCTAACTTAAGGAAGTTCTGCTCTCGCTTTGCTCGCCAGAACACGCGACTACTAAACTCGGAAATACCTCGTTAAGTAGTCACAGCCGCTAAGTGCTCTGCTCAAAGTCCCATTGGCTACGCGGATGGGAAAGATATTATTTCAAAATTCCAATCTAATATATTAAACATATAAGAAATATTAAGGGAGATAAAAACTAAGACTGCAGTTTATACAAATGCCAACGATTTAAAAAAAGCTTCTGGCAGTGAAACCAAAATAAAACCGCTATCTCAATTATATAGATAGCGGTTAACTCTACAGTGCTAAATCAAGCCTTTTCTTTAGCTTCAATTTTCAAATAAGCAATCATAAGGCCTATAACAAGAACTACGACTCCTAAAATCATTACTAAGAAAAGTGGAGAGTTTTGTTTTAAAAATAAGAATGGTATGCCTATAACTTCAAGTATTATTGCAAAAACAAGCCAAAGGACTGATACTGCCTTGTTATATTTTTTTATATCTTTAACTACCGGCGGCTTTACAAAAGTAAAAAATCCCACCGGCTCTTCAGCTCTGTAAGTAGAAATGGCAATCGCAACAAAAGTTAGTGCTACAATGCTCCAGATAGCGAATCCAATGATCATCCCGGCTTCTCCTTTTTCTCTATATGATTAATAGGTCCCTCTACATGAATAATACTACTTTGTAAGAATTAATTCCAAGTTTTTTGACTTATATTTTTCATACTTACATTGTCCAAAAAGAGCATTCTGATTGCCTCTTCATAAATCTATAATTTCCTTTATGATCTTAAGGTTGAGTTCGTCATTTACCGAAGCCTCTTTTGTAATATCTATGCCCTCTTGATCGGGGGCACATTCGCCGCAGATATCGACTCCGATGACTTCTCTACTGTTAAATAACTCTTTTATGAACTTAAGGAGCTCATCCTTGGTCATTTCGCCCTGGTCCCAGTTTGTTACAAGTTCTTCTCTCCTTATAACATCCTTATCAATAGATAAGAATACAGGACACTGAGTTTCAGGAAGGCTCTCTCTCACATCTGAAACATCGTAGAATTTAACGAGTTTTGCATCATCTATATCAAGCTTATCTATGAATTCTCTGTCAGCGCCAATTACATGAACGTCTCTGACATTTGGGTTATTTTCAATAACCTTTATAACCCATCCGCCGCATGACAATATGTCGCCAAACATAGGTGGCTGCATATCGGGATGGTGATCGAGAACAACCAAGGAAAAAGGTTCTTTTATCATATCGGTGATTATCGCAGACATATAGTGATAATTTCCCGAATCGATAAAGTGGATTCCTTTGGCAAAGTATTCCTCGCAGTCATTATCACCGGCAGGTTTTGCCATTTCCAAGGCATTTGCTCTGATTTTTTCCCTTATCTGCGCGATTGCATCATCATCGCACATACAATTCGTACCGGGGATATTCCTGCAATTTATAATACAAAAACGAGAGCTTTTATCTTCATGATAAAAGCTCTCTTCATTATATATTCCTGAAAAATCAAATACTGTAATATGATCGTTCATGTCTTAAATATGCATTCCTCATCAAGCCAAATCTGTAAGATGTACTATCGCATCGCTCTTTATCAAGCTCTCTCCATGCTCTCTAACATACATCGTTTCCCTTGCGTTAACAACAAGCATGTTTGAATATTCAACTCCAGCTCTTCTGAGATCGTAGATAACACTTTCATCCCTGGACAGAAGTCCCAATATCATATAGTAGCCTTCTTCAAGTTTATACAAAGAAGAATCTACGATTGGAAGCTTCTGGACTACTTTTGAGAAACGTTTTGCTTCATCAAAAGTATCAAATTCAACCATGTACTCGGCATAATCAGAAAGTGGCTGATAGCTTGTTTCGGGAGTATTGGGTGTTTCCTCCGGAAGAGTATAAAGCTTGTCTCTGCCGTAAATTCTGTTTATTGCCTCACTGACATTGGTTATAACCTCATTCAGTGCAACTCCCTTTTCTCTGCCGCTCTTTGACTTGATCTCATCAATCTTTTCCTGAGTAAGTATTCTGAGAACAGTCTCAGCTGCTCCTTTTATGCGATCGGATGCTGTCTGTATATCGTCATTGCTCATCTTAACCGCAAAAATTCTGATGCTGCCATCCATCATCATGTTCTTGCTCATCATCATGACTTCAGTTTCCGGATTGTATCCTAACTGCTGTCCTACTTCTTTATTAAGCTTTGCAAAAAAAGATGTGGTATTCTCCTCGCCGTTTATAACCGCTTCGGGAGTAAGTCCGATTTCATGAAGCTCAGATGCTGCAATGCTACATTCTACAGTTGTATCATTCATTTTTACTATGATCACTACGCATCATCTCCTCTCCATGGATTCTTTGTACTGTCATTATATAATGTAACATTAGCACTGTCCACAACAGAGTGCTAAAAACTTTATTAACTCTATAAAATATAAGTTTCTTATTTATTGCTATTTTTTATATCGGATTGATGCGTATATAAATTAGATGTTTTATTTTTGTTTTATTTACGTTTTCTGATATGTTTACTTTCTTCAGCAGCTTTTATTACATCAGGAACTTCTCCGACCTGAGATGCTTCTCCTGTCGCCTCACACCTGATTGTCACTCTGTTTGCGCCGCCGATTGTACACGTAAAGAGGGTAAGATCCCAATCTCCGGATTCCATCTTCTCTGTATCGTATGCTCCGAGAGTCTCCATGTTAGAAACCTGGAAATAGAAGCTTCTTCCGTTCATATCAGTAACAATAACTTTATCGCCTGTCTTTAATTCCTTGAGTTTACCGAAATGCTCAATGTAATTATGTCCGGCAACGATAAGATCGTTATCATATACCGATCCCATATATCTGCAGACGGATACTTTGGCATTATCATTACTCCACTCATTCTGAATAGGAAGTAAAAGTCCGAGACAAGGTATCTCAACAGTACCAATAAAACTTCTACCGTCAACATCAACAATAGGCATGTCTCCTGACAATTCGGGTTCAAGAACTCTTCCCGGCATCTGCTCGATAACACCGCCCAAAAGGTTGTCAGAAGCCGCTCCTGCTTCCGCGTTTTCATCAAAATTATTCTTTACAATAAGTGCTGCGATAAAAATAAGCGCTGCACCCAAAAGCATATAGAGATATCCTGGAATCTTTTTCAATTTATTGCCCCTCACATTTCTTATATAGTATTACCCCATGAGTATATCTCATGGGGTATATATAAGCTATTAAATATTACGGTTCCTTCTAATTCCCTTTACTATAAGTGCCACTCCGGCAATAATAAGGATGGGAAGAGGCCACCACAACTGACCTGTCTGTGGAAGTCTTCTCGCACCCAATACCGCAGGAAGCTCGCTAAGCTTTCTTACAGCACCGAGAACATCAGGGAATTCCTGATTTCCGCCGTCACCGTCATCATGTCCGCCGTTATCTTCATGATGCTCATCATCACTTGGCGGAGGTGTTGTAGGAGGCGTATACGTATTTGTAATTGTATAAATCTCCGATGCAACATCTTCTTTATATGTTTTTGATTCGGAAATTGAAGCTGAATATCCGGAATCTGAAGCTAATACTTCTTCAAATGTCCATGTATTACCGGGCTTCTCTTTCCAAGCATATGTCCAATTATTTGAATCATTCAGTGTAACTGTCTGATATAATTCGTTATTCTTTATAATCTTGACATCAATGGAAGAGGGACGCTTGTCAGTATATCCATCATCATTCCATCTCTTGTGAAGCTCAAGATCTACCATTCTGTCAAACTTCTCACATTTACTTCCTGCTTTCGCATCGTAAACCCAACTGTCATTTTCATCAAGCTGAGGAACAGATATCAAGAAAGGTGTAAATGCATATGTATTCTCTGTCTCATAGAAATTATCTGCACAAACCAGATAAATACCAAGTGGAAGATTATTAAACTTTGCCTGACCACCTATTGAAACAACTTCCTGATCAGGTTTATGCTCACTAACAGCATAAGGCATAACATCATCCAAAATCTGCTTCCATTCCTTCTGAGCAGAAGCTTCATCTGTAATACCGTCCAGATCTTTTATTGATGATCTGTCGATGTAACCCGGATCGAGAGTAAATGAACCTCCCTCCGTAGCACTGGCAATTTTGTAGATGCGTGAATTAACACCATCAAACAACTTGTCTTCGCCAAACTTGTATGTAACAGACAATGAACCGTTCTTGGATGTGTCAATGCTCTCTCTGGCTTGCGCTGCCACAGAAGCATGACCGAAAATCATCACTGCAGTCATGAGTGTAACAACTGTTCGGCTTAATAATTTTCTTACCTTAATCATAAAACAAATACCTCGTAGAGCAATTACTCTTTCTTTGCTCCCTTTACCCTTTTAGGCTTTGACGTCCTAATTAGATATACTACAAAAGCTATTATAAGAATCGGTGCCCCGATGAACGGTGCCACTACCATGTTGTTGTACCTTAAGGCATCTGCCGGTACTATAAGTCTAGTTTCTTCGTTATAATCAACACGCTTTCCCCTAACAAGCATTCTGTGTGTATTAACTCCATAAGGAGTACAGGTAACAAGCGTGACGTATTCTTCATTATCGACTATTGCAAGATCATTGGTCTCCTCCGGAAGAACAATGTTTATCTTATCAATCTGATATGCGAACGTCTGATCTAAAATATGAAGTAAAAACGTATCTCCTACGATCATTTGATCAAGGTCAGAAAAAAGCTTAGAGGACGGAAGTCCTCGATGTCCCGAGAGTACCGCATGTGTACTCTTAGTCCCGGTGGGAAACGATGTTCCCTCCAAATGTCCTATACCAACCTGTAAAACCGATTCCGCGGTTCCGTGATAAATTGGAAGGTTGACCCCTATATTTTCAATTTCAATATATCCGATTATTCCTGTTCCAGATACATTAAGAATGCTATTGTACTCTTCCCTCTCTTCATCTGAAAGTTCAAAATTAAGTGGCTTCTTCGCAAGCTCTTCATTATACGCCCGCGCCTCGCTCCACATCCTTGAATAATCTTCTTCGGAAATGCTGTTAACCATTTCCTCGTAGTTAGAAATTGCTCGGCTCTGATTTCGTGAATTGATATAATTACTTACTGAAGGATATAAAAATATACCTAATCCTGCAATAAAAATCAATCCGAATATTATATTGGGTAATTTTTTCTTTAGGTTATTTTTTTTTGGTTTATCTTTCTTCATCTGAGCAATTCTTATCTTTTCACCTTATCGGTTTATTTCATATCAATCTTTAGAAATCAATACGGATATTTATATTCTTCAGGAGAAGTAACCTTCCCCTGAAGAATAAAATGATCGAACGATTTATCAAGATTCAAAACAATTAAACTTTTTCATACCGGGTATTACTCAGCGTCAGCTTTTCTGCGAACGATGAAATATGCGATTCCGGCTACAACAAGAATTCCACCGATGATGTAGAAGATAGTTGTACCGATACCACCGGTTGAAGGAAGTGTAAGACCTGTACCATCTTCAACAATCGCAACCTGAGCTTTTGCGGTATTTGATGTATTAGAAACTGTTACCTGCTGAGCATGCTTATACTCTGTTCCATTTACAGTTACTGAACTCTCAAGAAGGTTGTATCCCTGAGGAGCCTTTGTCTCAACAAGAACATAGTTCTCTGCGTTAAGACCTTCAACTGTAACAGGTGTCTCTGTAACTGTAACGATAGCCTCTACTGTTCCTTCAGGATCTACCTTGTACTCAGTATCAGAAACCTTTGTAAGCTTAACAACTGAATTATCAAATTCTCTGATTACCTGGAACTCTGCTCCGGGAAGAACTTTCGGGTTCTCGGAAGCATCACCTCTAGCGATCTTCTTGATCTGAAGAGGATATGTCATTGTCTTTGTTGTAACATGTGTTGTCTCTGTTCCGTTACCATAGATGAGGAAAGCTTCGTTGATGTTTTCCTCAGATGCGATAACCGCATCCTTGTTAACTACTGCCTGATATGTAACAGTTGCTGTTGTATCAGACTTAGGTTCACCCTCAAATGTAATCTTGAATCCCTTATTTCCATTCTCGTCAACATAAGCATTGTCAATGCTGAAACCAAGAGAACTGTCTGAGAAAGAAACATTGCTGTCCTGGAGATCAACAAGTGTAAGTCCGGGTGTCAATGTATCAACGATAGCATAGTTCTCACCGCCAACCTTGAGCTTAGCTTCGATAGTGAACTCTACTGTATCACCAATCTGTGCATCGTTTCCTGTTTTATCGCCGTAAACTGTTGACTCATTTGTAGCAGACTTAACCAGCTTACTAATTTCAGGTGCACTGTTCTTCTCTGTGATAGCTGCATCAGGTCTTGTTGTATCAACTGCTACCGCACTACCAAGTGATGAATCCACTACATAATAACCATATTCACTAACTGAAATTGTAGCTACGCCATCTTCTGTAGCTGTTGTTGAACCGTCATTTGCGATTCCGTTAGCCTTTACGTAAGCAAGTACAGCCTTACCAAAAACCTTAACATCATCTTCTGAAGTAAGTCCTGATGTATCAAGGATATCATTGTCACCAACCGTGAAGAATGAACTCATTGGTACACTACTTCCATCATTATCATATGTGTATGAAGGAAGGCCGGAAAACTTTGAAGCAAGCTTGTAAATACCGCCTGAATCCTGAAGATTTCCTTCATCAGCAGGCACAAAGTCAAATACGCGGTAAGCGTCATATGTCTGACCTGCATTGGCATTTCCAATTGTAATTGTTCCGGAAGCCGCATAGGCTGTGATTGCCATTCCAAGTACCATAGCAGATACAAGGAATCCTACTATCAGTTTTTTGATTCTATTCATTTTTTTCTCCTTCTTTGAATCTTGTGTCAGTTTATTTTTTTATAATGTCGTTCAATAATATATCCGATGCAAATGAGCACCTGTTTTAAAGCATTTCTGCTCTAAATCCATATTGCTGAAAATAGTTCTAGTAATTCTGAAAATCATTCAAAGTCTTCGGATTCATCCTTTTTTTTGCGTCTGTTATATGCACTTCCGCCAAGTACTGCTGTCAAGGCTGTTCCAAGACCTACTGCAAGAATAGGGAATTCACCCATTCCGCCTGAGTTAGGAAGTACATTGCCGCTTCTTTCGTTGGCAACTACAAGAGTCATGTTGCCGCCTTCTGCGTAGACTTCTGTCCACTCTGTTGATGTCATTGTCTGTACATCTTTATTGTATGCGTAGTATGTGATCTTAGGAGCCTGACGATATTCAACCGCGCCTGTAGAATCGCACTCTACAATGAAGTACTTGCCCTGTCCGGGAACTGATACCTCAGCTGTCCACTCGCCGCCATAGCTAAGAGCGATAGGTCCTCTTACGAGCTCCGGTGATCCACTACCACTTTCCTGGTAAAGGTTAACGAATACGGTTCCGAAATCCTTTGTTCCGTCATAAGGAACATTTGCACCATTAAGAGTCCAGCTCTTTCTGATCTTAATGTATGGATCGTTTGTAAGTTCTACTCTTACATTTCCGCTTTCGTCATATGTAATCGTTACATCTGTAAGCTTGTATCCGTTTACTGTTGCTACTGCATCTTCTGCCTCAGAAGACTGTGAAATTACATTTCCGGCAGCATCTACAGCTACAGTCTTAACAGGATTAAATCTTACAAGTTCTGAGCCGTTGTTGTAATACTCTTCAGCAACATACTCATATTTATTTCCGCTTGCGTCACATGTCTCAAGGTCCTCAATTACATATTCGTTTGAGCTGATCTTTCCGCCATGATCTCCGCAATCAGATGCGCTGATAACAACATCCTTATAATCTTCGAGTTCTCCGCCTTCTACGTGTCTCTTAATCTTAACGGTTACATCGAAAATGCCGTTTGTTGAGCTCTGTTTCCAATTCTTAACAAGTACAAGCTTAGCTGAAGACTTGTTATAGAAACCTGCTCTGTCTTCAGGTACGGCTGTAGAATCATTACACTGATCTACGATACCTGCACAGCTGTCAGGGCTTGCAAGAATTGCTTCTGCTGTTGCCTGGTCTGTGATTCTGTAGAATGTCTTCTGAAGGTTCTCACCATCAACATAGTAGTCAACCTTTGCTACAACTACAGCCTTATCGAGAATTGTCTGAGTAGCATTTGAAGCATCTGCTGAACCTTCACCGAATACAAAGTAATATGTATTGCCATGCTCAAGTCCCCAAGCCACTGCATCAACCGGATATTCAATCTTGCTTCCGTTATTGATGACACTGCTCATAGCAGCAGGATACTTTCTTCTGTCTCCGCCTTCGACTGCTCTTGATCCGTTAGCATCAGTCTTAACAAGTCTTACCCAGAAGTTGAACTTAAGGTTATTATCCTGAAGAGGACTTCCGTTAAGGAACTTAGTAAGGCTAAGGTCGAAGTTCTGAATCTTCTTATTATTGAAATTGATATTATCTGTTACCTTGTTCTTATCGCTGTAGTACTTCTTATCAAATCCTGCATTGAGCTTAGCTGCATTTTCTGCATCAACTTTGTAATATGAGATACCCTTAATAGCTGCATCGCCCTGGCCTTCTTCATACTCAACCTTTGCAAGGATTGCTGAATTATCCTTTATATAAGTACCTGTTGTATCATTCTCAGTAAACATGAAGTAATATACATTACCCTTGCCATACTCCATACCTACTGACTGAGGATCTTCTATTGTATAGCTGATCTTATCAAAATCATTATGTAAATCATTTGCAAGTGTCTGCCATCCCTTATTCTTCTCATCATATTTCTTCAATGTGAATGAGAATACATCTTCTGCTTCAGGAGTCTTGCCATCAACAAGCTTTCCAACATTAAGTTCAACAGGAACACGTGTTGAATCCGTGTTTGTAACTGTTGTTGAAGCCATCATGCTAAGGTGCTTTCTTACAACCATCTTGTGGATCTCACATCTCTTGATAACACTACTTGCGATGATTGTTCCACTGTATGATCCTGTACATTCAACAGTACATTTGGGTGCTACAAGAGCTCCCGATGAAATATCTACAGTAAGCTTTCCTTCATAAGGAGCATAACCTGAACATGTCTTAACTACAGGGTTAAGAACTATCTGGTTAGCCACCTCACTCCAGTCACCTGTTCCCAAGCCGTTAACCTTAATCTTGTTAAAC
Source organism: Butyrivibrio sp. LB2008 (assembly GCF_000621565.1). GTDB lineage: Bacteria > Bacillota > Clostridia > Lachnospirales > Lachnospiraceae > Butyrivibrio. The sequence goes on along the minus strand of NZ_JHXZ01000012.1, from coordinate 78,319 downwards.
TTATAAGAACGAACATTTGTAAGATCTACGTTGATAACAAGGAGCTTGCTTCCAACACTGAATCCCTGATTTACTGCAAAATTATCTTCGTTCTTGCCAAAGTAATATCTTGTAAGATCCGAGCAAAGGTTTCCGCCATCTGTTGCTATAACATTTGCAACTTCAACACTTCCGTTCGACTTAGCAAGGGCAATATTACCTGCAGCACTTGCTGCTTTTGAAAGTAAGTTGTCAACACTTACGGGGTACTCTCCGTTAAATGTATACTCTAAATACTGGCTTCCACTTCTTGCACCATGATCGTAAGTAATGCATCCATATGTTCCGCCGGACTTCTTATAATAAATTGTTGCTCCGTCAATATGCTGAATAAGTCTACCGATCTGCTCTCTTGTTCTGCCACCGATATTCTCAACAAAGTTGTCGGTATATAATGCCATACTGTCATTTAAGCCATCAAATCCGTTAGCACCATAAGTAACAGTATATGATCCATACTTTTCGTTGTTCTTTACCGGCTTTCCGCCTTCTCTGTCAAGCTCAAAGACATACAATCTTGGAGAATTCTGTCCCAGGTGCTTGTAATCCAATGTATAAGATCCCTTACCATCGGCACCTGTTGTTATACTAAAGTCACTTCCCTGAATCTTTCTTGTTCCCTCAGCATCCTGATATACCGCGAAGAAGAACTTTCCGGACTTCTTTGCACCATTTACAACTTTATTTACTGTAATCTTGTAATCGCCAATTTTCTGATATGTCTGTGTTGAGTTACCAATTGTATAGTCCTGAACATTTTTAATAGTCTTAACGGCTATATTTGCTTCACTGTGGTTGTTACATCCATCGTAGTCGTTTGCAACGACACCGAAGTATGTAGAATCACCGAGCATATCGATAATCTCAGTTGAGGAATAGTTCTTTGTTCCTTCCCATGTACGACCGTTTCCGTTCTTTACTGCAGCAAAAATACAGAATGAATCGGTCTGGAATGAAACCTTATCACTTGAATCGCCAAGATCGACTTTTCCGTCATCAAATACTTCTACCTGAATGTCATTGGCTGAAATGCTTGTAGCTTCACTTGTTGAATCAAATTTCTCTTTAACTTCATCTGTAAGAGGAAGATGTACTATAGTAACATCCTCTGAGTTATCTGTATCAAGATCTGCTGAAATCTTGCTGTTTGTGTACTCAATCGAAACTGAAGCTGTTCCGTCTGTAAGATCGTACTCTACATTATCAAGCAAGAATGCAATATCCATGAGAACTGTATTCTTCTCATCAAATTCTACAGGTGTTGCATCTTCTCCTGCGTCTTCACCTGCAATCTCATCTGCCTTGCTATTAAGAGCGGCAAGATAAGCAGCGTAATTATATCCCTTTGTAGTAGGCTCTACGTTTGTAACTGTGAGCTGAATTCCTTCAGGGAATACTTCAGGCTTTGTCAATACAACCTTAACTGTAGCATCACCATCTGTATAAACAAACTCTCTCTGAGTATTTGCAGCATAGTATACAAGGTTAAGTTCTGTATCCTCTTTAAGCTCTGTCACTTCACCGTCAGCAGTTGTCACTTTATAAATTGCGTGCTCAACCGTTCCGTCCTTCACATCTGTAAGAAGTGACGCACTATCTTCATTCTCTTCGCCCTGCTTAGATGTACTAAATTCTTTGGTCTCTTTCTCAACCTTTACGATCTCGTCTTCTCCGATAACCGCTTTGCTAAAGAAATAGCCCTCAAAATTCTTTGCATCTTTCTTAATATCAAAGGTATCTGTAATAGAAAGTTCTTTTGATTCAGCAATCTGCTTGTCATGTGTATCAACATAATTCACAGTAACAATTACATCTTTGAAATCTTCCAAAGATTCAATTGAAGATGCTTCTGTTGATGCTTCGATTGACATTTCAGATGCTGCTGTAGTTGATGCGTCAGAAGCTGTTTCTGCTGTTGTTGCTGTAGAAGCAGCTATATCAGATTTTTCTTCTTCCGTTTTAGCAGTTGTTCCTTTTGTAGCCGCACTATCGCTAGTATCGTCTTTCTTCGCCTCATCGGCGGTCTCAACAATGCTATTGTTGTCCCCATTTTCTACATTAGCTTCACCAGAACCATCAGCTTTGTCGGCGCTCTCAACCTGCTCAGTCTCGACTTCAACAGCTTCAGTGTTATCTGCACTTTCGTCTGTCACTTCCTCGACTTCAGCTCCGGTCTCTCCTTCTCCTTCGCCTTCATCTCCGCTTTCTTCGTTCATTTCATCGATCAGTCCGCTCTCGAAATCGTCATCAGCTGTCTCAAGTACAAGGCCGATTGACTTTGCTCCGTCTTCTGTCATCGCAGCGGCAGGCTTATTAAGTACATACAACGTAATAGAGCCTGTAATGATTGCAACGCACAAAACAAAAGCAAGCCATTTCTTGTAATTCTGATGCTTTTTGATGTAGTTTTCTGCGCGGTGTTCATAAGCTTTGCGCATATCTCTTATCCTCTTACCCTTTTACCCAATTTGTCTTCAAGTTACATGTTTATATTGCTTATAGTCCTCCGAATTTATCGAACGGATAGACTCTAAACACTACCTTGCCGATAAGTTGTTCTTTTGTTACACAACCGACCACGCTGCTTCTTGAATCAATAGAAGCGCTTCTGTGATCTCCCAGAACAAAATACCTGTTCTCCGGAACCTGATATGGAAATGTCAGATCTGTAGGATCATGACTCTTTTCGACGTAAGGCTCATCTAGTATTTCCCCATTTACTGACACATTGCCTTCTTCGTCCATATTTATCCAATCACCGGGTGAACCCACGATTCTTTTAACCAATACTTTATTGTTATAGTAGAAAGCTACCAGTTCACCGGGTTCAAAAGTTGTTCTGGTATATGCTATTACTATATCTCCGGTCTCAAGCGTGGGCGTCATACTGTCTCCCGTAACCCTGAGTACCGCTATGAAAAAGCTGGAAACAAGAACTGCAAGTGCCGCGACAACGACAACTACTATCAACGTATTTCTCAATACCTTCTTGTATTCCTTTTTGCTGTTTTCCCTTTTCAGTTCATTTTTTAACTGATCCAGAGAAGGTTTTACCTGCTCTTGCTGTTCTTGAGAAGGTTTGCCTTGTTCTTTCTTCTGTTTATCCATTTGTACTCTCAGTCTTTTTCTCTTTTATATATCCTAGGCCTTTCAATTGTGCCTGAATAAGCTTCACTTCGTGTCATTGGTCTTCCCAATGTACCTGTATAAGCTTCTTGCTGTGGTCTTGCCTTTTCTATAGTGCCTGTGCGGGCCAGCCTTTGTGCAACTGCCTTTTCTACAGCTTCCGCCACCTTAGCATCTATGTTTTCCATCTGCGTCTTCTCGTACATTGCCATTCTGAGCTTACTTTCTTTAATGCCCTTCATTAGCTCTTTGTACTCAGCTTCCGCATTCTTTTTAACATTATCAACATAGATGTTAGCTGCTCTTTGAGCCGCTTCCATGATGCCGCCCAACTGTATGGACGCTTCGGCGAGTGACTGCGAGTTCTCAATCTTCTCAAGTGCATCATCAACCTGCTGTTCCAACTCTGCCTTTTCCCTGGCAAGCCTGGCTTTCAGACCGGTTATGTCCTTATCGAACTTCTCCTGCATCTGATTTTTCTGCTCGTTGAACTTGGCTCTCATCTGAGCCTTTTCTTCATCGAAGCTCTTTAACAGGTTACTTCTTTCTTCTGCCAATTCCTTGAGAAGTTGTTGCTTCTCTTTCTCGACTTCTTCTTTAATTTCTTGTTCACGCCTTTTAGCTTCATCGGCCTCCTCGGAGAAATTGATCATCATCTCAAGAAGTTCCGCTCTGCTTAATTTCTTTAAATTGACCTCTGCCATTCTCTGTCCCTATGTTTTGCTATTGTTGAGGAATCTCATACAAGTTAACGGTTGCAACGTAATTAAATATAACAAATTAAGATATCGTGCATCTAACCCACAGGTCTTTGCATGATACCTTAAATTTTTTAAGCAATCGCAAAGTACTAGAGGTCAGTGTTAATGAAATTACGTTTCCATAGTACGCACCGTAAACACATCGGTGGTTCATCCATGAACAAACTCGTACCGTAACTTGCATAAAATTAGACCGTCTGAAAAAATGCGCAGCCCGGTCTTCATTTTGGCGCTATTAACCTAGCGCCAGCAACTGGCTGTCTGTCACATATGTGATTAAGACCCTCTAGTTTTGCGTCACCGCCTTTCAGCGGCTTTGCCCTTTATTTTGCTAAGTCAAACACGTTATAACGAAAGCGCTTACACATAAAAAATATACAAAAAACTAAATTTCGTCATCTCGTAAAATGAATATACCCCATCGGAAAATAAAACGCAACCACTTTTTCACAGAAAAAACACAGTTTCCACTAAAAAAGGGCTGAACCCGCGTCCAGCCCTGTGTTACAAAATTTCATTTTCGCAAAAAAAGTTCTTAGTTTCCATTTTTACCGTTTCAGACCTCTGAGAATTTGAAGCATTTCATCAGATGTCGTGATCACACGGCTGTTTGCCTGGAACCCTCTCTGTGTAGTGATCATATCAGTAAACTCTTTCGATAAATCCACGTTACTTGATTCGAGCACTCCCGATGTTAAATATCCTCCGTTGATAGTAACATCCATGATCTGCGCTTCTCCTGAATTAAGAGACTCCGCATAGAGATTATCCCCAACTTTCTCCAGTCCCATAGCATTGTTAAATTCCGCAACAGCTATTTGTGCGATCTTAACGGTCTGTCCGTTGGAATACTTAGCAAACACCGATCCGTTGTCCGTTATAGACAAATCGGTCATCGTTCCGTTTGCATATCCGACATTTAAACCTTGCACATCCCCTTTATAAGCGTATATTGATGAATGATGCGCCGCAGTTGTGCCTGCGTAGTTTGTCGTATTTGAAAAGTCTATATTAAGAGGTCCTATCATCGAAGCTCCGCCTCCGAATGACAGGTTAACGATTCCATCCGCGTTGCCCCCTGCATCTATAAGCTTTCCCGAACTCTTGCTGTACACAAGATTGATATTGGTTTCTGTAGTGTTTTGAAGAAGATTTCCCTCTTGGTCCTGAATCGATGCAAGAGAAAGCATAAAAGTATTATCTGCGTCATCTCCTCCACCTGTCAGATTAAACTTAAGGGTATAGGTTCTTCCATCATTGCCGAATACTTCAAGTCTGAGGCTCTTGCCGCCTGCCTCTTCGAAAGAGCTGTCAAGACTATCAATATTCCCTCTGAAATATGATGCGGATGTTGCTGTTCCGCCAATTGTCTTAGTTGCATCAGTAATAAGGTCAAGCCTCGTCACATTTGCTCCCGGTGTTATACCGCCATCGCCCATAACACCCATAACATAAAAACCATTGTTCTGGGTTACGAGACTTCCCTGCTCATCAATTGTAAAAGCACCGTCTCGGCTGAAATTCCTGGTCTGACTGTCAGGACTGATCACAAAGAATGCATCTCCGGTGATCATCATGTCTAAGGCATTTCCCGTAGTCTGCATGGAGCCCGACTTCGAAATATTTGTATATATAGAAGAAACCTTAGATCCAAGTCCTACCTGCGCAGCATTTGTTGTCGCAACATTCTCTCCGGCTCCCGTCCCATTCTTTACCGTTTGATAAAGAACATCCGAGAATCCTGTTGCCTGTGATTTATATGCTGTTGTATTAACATTGGCAATATTGTTACCAATGACATCCATTTCCAGTTGATGGGTTGTAAGTCCGGCCACACCTGACCAAAGTGATCTCATCATAGAACACATACCTCCAAGTCACGCTGTCTTATATGAAAACAACGCCTACTCTTTCCTCGTGTACATCCGTGTACTGTGATAAGCGAGCCTTTCCCTGCTCTAAAGAAGAAAAAAGAATTCCAATTCAGACTACCTGCTATTTCCTTTATCGGACGCTTTTTTGATTTACTTTAGAGCAAAATAAAAAAAAGTAAAAAATTTCTCAACGCTGACTTTGTTCTTGTGTTCTAAAAATCAAATTACTTTCTTTCCCATTAACCACCCCTTTCGAACATGATAAACATTCCTCATCGGCATAGTCTTGCATACCTATTCGAAACACTTTATTAACTTTTATAAAGATATTATCACGCACGCCGTAACATTTCAATACTTTTTTACAAAAAAATGAGACCTCAGCCCTGTCTGCAACTGGGCTAATGCCTATTAGCGCCCTGCAGCCCAAATAACTGAAATCTCATTTTACATAAGCCTTATTTTGTAACATTCATGCGAAATATCATGAATTCTTCATGCTTATCCTGCTATTTGCAGGTACCGAAGCCGTGATAAATGCATTCGCACCTATAACGCTCCCCTCACCTATTATGGTATCTCCGCCAAGTATTGAAGCACCGGCGTAGATAGTAACATCATTTTCAATAGTGGGATGTCTCTTAACACCCTTAAGCGCCTGTCCGCCTCGTGTCGACAATCCGCCTATAGTAACACCCTGATACATCTTGACATGCTCACCGATTATCGAAGTCTCACCGATAACAATGCCCGTACCGTGATCTATCATAAAATATTTTCCGATAGTTGCACCGGGATGTATATCTATTCCCGTCTTGGAATGCGCGTATTCAGTCATCATTCTCGGAATAAGCGGCACTTTCAAAAGGTAAAGCTCATGAGCGATCCTGTTGATCGAAGTTGCAAACAGACCGGGATATGACAGGATTATTTCTTCCTTACTGTATGCTGCAGGGTCTCCCGTATAACAAGCCTGAACATCGGTATCAAGATATTCTCTTATCTTAGGAAGCTTCTCAAAAAACTCATGGGTTATCTTCCGCGCCCCGCACTCAAGCGTCTCATCACTGGCATCCCTGTAACTGTCGCTATGCCTAAACGCTATGGCTATCTGCTTGTTCATGTTGTAGATGACGTCCTCGATAACAATAGCGATCCTGTTCGCATCACTATAGCTCTTGTACACCTTATCCCTGTAATATCCGGGATATATGATCCTTATAAGCTTTATGACGATATCTTTTACAGCATCTCTGTCCGGCTGATTGTAGATATCCATATTGTCAATGTCTCTGCCGTTTGAGTAATCATTAAGAATCAGATTTACAATATCACCGATCCCGTTTTTCATATTATCTTTGTCATACTTATAATTATAATCCATAGCAATTCTCCGAATCGATATTATTTTCTTGACGCTCAACCCATATAATACCATAATAATCGAGAAATTAGGAATTATTTAGGAGAATATCAATGTTTTTTTATTTTGCACCAATGGAGAGTATAACTATGTACCCTCTCAGAAATATCCATAAAGAAATGTTCGCCGGCTCTGTCTCCAAGTACTACTCCCCTTTTGTCACAGCCGCAAAGAGTAAGCACTTTAAAAATAGGGAAAAAAATGACATTCTTCCCATTCACAACACTCCTTTCTTTGAAGATACGAACACTTCTCTTGTAGTCCAGATAATGTCAGGAAATTCCGAGACTTTCCTTTGGGCTGCAAAAGAGATCGCACAGCTCGGCTACAAAGAGATAAACCTGAACCTCGGTTGCCCCGCTTCCACTGTTGTAAACAGACACAAAGGCGCAGGTCTTTTGGCCGATACAGATTATCTCGATTCAATGTTATCAGATATATTTGAGGCAAAAGAAAAAACTCAGGAATTAAAAGATATAGAAATCTCATTAAAGACAAGGCTCGGCGTAACATATGAAAGCGAAGCCGAAAAGCTCATGGAAATATATGCCAAATATCCCATAAGTGAGCTTACTGTACACGCAAGGGTTAAAGATGACTTTTATAAGAATACACCTCGCCTTGATGCATTCTGCAACAGTATAAAAAGATACAGAGAATGCGGAGGCAAGGCTCCAATATGCTACAACGGAAATATCTTTTCCCAAAAAGACTACGAAAACACCATGGATAAGCTCGAAAGTAGCGGCATCGCAAGCGAAGTAAGTTCTATGATGCTCGGCAGAGGTATTCTTGAAAATCCGGCACTTGCAAGAGAACTTACAGGCGGAGAGAAGCTTTCAGCTTCCGAGTTAAAAGAATACCTCACCAGGCTCTACTCAGGATATGAAGAGTATATCCCCGAAGATCGAAATGTCATCTTCAAGCTTCTTGAGCACTGGGCATTTATACATACCCACTTTGAAAACTGCGACAAATATTTAAAATCAATAAGAAAAGCCCGCAGCAAGGGTGAGTACCTCGCTGCGGTCCGCAATATTTTTGCAAGCTGCAAATTTATATAAAAAGACTTTTTCAAATAGTCTTGCCCGAATCAAGCCAGACTATCCTGTCTCCGTATTCCGCACACTTCTCCGAATGCGTAACCTGAAGAATGCTGATTCCCTTCTCTTTGTTTATTCTTCTGAACAGATCCATTATCTCGGCTCCGGACTTCTTATCAAGATTTCCGGTAGCCTCATCTGCGAGAATAAGTTTCGGATCCCCCATAACAGCTCTGGCTATGGCAACTCTCTGCTGCTGCCCTCCCGAAAGTTTGGATGGATATTGTTTTCTCTTTTCCGTAAGCCCCACTATATTCAGGATATCATCAAGCTTCCTCTTAAGACTTGCACGGCTCTTTCCGGCCACGAGCTGCGGAAGCATTATATTATCTTCAACATTAAGATTCTGTACCAGATTATAGAACTGGAATATAAATCCGATATCATTAAGTCTTATCTCTGAAAGCTCTTTTTCTTTGATATTCGAAATGCTCTTTCCGCATACGGAAATATCACCGGTAAAATCCCTATCCAAGCCTCCGATCAGATAAAGAAGGGTTGATTTGCCGCTTCCCGAAGCGCCCATAAGGGATACAAATTCTCCTTTTTTAACATTCATATTTACCCCGTCAAGTACCTTGGTACTGACTGTCTTTGCCGAACCAAACTCTTTTTTTACATTTTTTACTTCGATTATATTTTCCATTTTTTTGCTCCTTACTCATACTTTAACTGTTCTGCTATCTTCATCTTATTTATATCTTTCATCGTTTTTACCACCGTAATACTGAATGTAAAAAACATGATCAATAAGAATGCTGCAATCTGCCCGGCATTAATAAATATCTCCATTTCAACAAACGCTTTCAAAGCTTTAAAGAGGATCACAGTTTCCGCAAATCCTATCACCATTCCAAAACCGATTGCTATGACTCCCGATAATACCGTCTCATTAAAGAAAAGCTTAACCAGATTACTCTTGCTCATAGCGGTTGAAACAAGAACCGCACTTTCCCTCTTTCTGCTCTCAAAGCTCACAATCTGGTTGCAGTATATACCAATAAGTGACAATGAGGCTCCCATGATCATTATCATGTAAAGAAGTGCCATTGAGCCGCTACCCTGATCTTTAATCTCCTTCATATAATCATCCATGGTATTTACTTTTTCTATCGTACTGGATGAATAGCTCTTGATAAGTTCAACCGTTTTCTCCGGATCATCCGTTTGTACATAGGCGTTTTTCGGTCTGTCTAAATAAATCTGTTTATATAATTCCAAAGGTAAAACTACTGTTTTATTGGTACCGTCCGCCTTGCCGGAATCAATAATCCCTGCAACCTTGAAAGTACCTCTGTACGGAATCACACCCTCTGCATTGAGCATAATATCCGCATTGTCTCCGACTTTGAGATTCAGCTCTTTTGCTATATTTTTCGCTATATAAATTTCATCAGCATTTATTACATCAGGAAGGCCTTTATAACCGCAATTCACCTCCGGATTACCTTCAGTTCCGAATATACTTACATTCACAAACTCATCATCAAACTTTTTGCTGTACTTATTCTCAAGATAGTCTTCCACGTCCTCTTTTCCGACAAGTATTCTGTCAGATATCGAATAATCATACTCAACCTTTTTTACCCCACTAAGATCTTTTATATAATCATATGATTCCGCACTTTCCGAAAGTCCTCTTAGAATTACCTCCGCATCCGCCGGCGGCATTTCCATATTATGTTTTTGCGAAGTAATCAGTATAAATAGCACAAGACATAGACTTGTCGCAATAAATGCGAGTTTTGAACTTCCAATTGAAGTCTTATTGGTTCTGAGATTCGTAGCAGCCAGTCCAAGTATTGGTTTGTTACTCTTAAAGCCGGCCTTTTCAATCATCTTTGATATCGATCTAAGCATGAACGGATATCCAAAAAATAAAGAAAGTACTATAAATATAAATGCCAAAATGCTTAGAATCGCATTGTCTTTGCATACCGAAAACACAAGAACAGCCATTATGCCGCCCAGAGCTGCACATATAATCGATATAATCTTATTTTTCTTTTTATATTTATATTCCGTATCCTTATTGTCAAAAATGATATCTCTGATAGCTGTACCTGTAGACTTAAGAAGTTCTCTGAGTGGGCAAAGCATTTCCACAATTATCGATCCAATAATCACCGCTATCATAACCGGAATCGATACTTTTCCTAGATCCATGTTTACTTCTATACTTCCCGCATTTACTATAAAAACGGAATTAAATATGGCATCTCTAGAAGCTGCATAGAGCCCTGTTCCGATTATTCCTCCAAATAATCCGTAAAACATATTTTCAATAAGTATGACCCTGGCTGTAATATTGGGTGATACTCCAAGACTTCTTAAAGTTCCTATCGTTGACATTCTGTCACGCATTATTCTTTCAGAAAGTGTTACCGTAACAAAGATAACAAGCATAAGCGTTATAAGGAACAGAACTTTAAAGACATTACTGATCAGTTTTATCTGATCCTGGGTATTCTTTCCACCAATCAGATCTTGCACATCATAGTTGGGGAACCTTTCTTCAACTGTATTACAGAATTCACTGACTTGTGCTTTATCATTAACCCTGATATAAACAAGGTCATACTTTGGTCTGCCGTCATAACACAATCTTGCCATTCCTTCATCAGAAACAACCGCCGAATACTCCGAATAAAGAAGACCGTTTATCTTTGATATCTTTTTGATCTTATACTCAGCGTCAACATAGTTATCGCCGTAAACCTTAAATGTGTCACCTTCTTTAAGTTCAAGCTCTTTAGCCATAACTTCATCAATGATTATTTCATCCGCGTTCAGAACAACATCTTTCGGAATAAGTCTCATCTTAGAAGCAATCAATGTATCAACACCCGATATATTAAGCTTTTTCTGATTGTAATATGCATACATCTGATCATTACGAACCGTAACATTTGAAGTCTTTGACGAAATATACGTCGCTTCAAAATCGGTAAGACCTTCAAAATCGCTTTCTTCTATATCATCCGTCGAATTAACAATTACATTTGCCGTTCCATACACCGAATTGAATAGTCCCAGCAAAACATTTTCCAAACTATTGCTCATATCGAAAGCCAACATCCCCGCAAATGAGCATATCGTAATACTAACCACAAGAAATATTGTCATAAGTGGTTTCGCAAATATATTTCTGAATGTATGTTTTAAAATAACTCCCATGTTACCACCTTTCGACCCTCTTCTCAGGAGCGACGTACATACCGTCTCCTTCTTTTACGTCATAGACTTCATAGAACTTCTCGCAAGAACTAAGCGGAGCATTAACCCTTACAGGTCCCGGACTGTGTTCGTCAGTATGAAGGGCTGCGATTGCTTCTGTATCACTTTTGATTCCTCGCCAGATTTCTGCAAATCCTTCATACATTTCAATATAGTCTTTCTTTTCTTTTGCTATATTGGAAATACACTCTATAGCACCGATATCTGCATAGTTTTCACCAAGCGTCTGAACTCCGTCCACGTGATATACATCCATGATCGTATAAGCGTTGTAATAATCGATGCACATACCGGCTCTTTCCTTTAACGCCTGCCTGTCAGTTTCATTAAGCCACTGTGGATTGTAATTTCCCTTGTCATCCCAATTGATACAATTTGAATCAAATGCATGGCCAACCTCATGAGCTATAACCATTCCAAGCCTTCCAAGATTGCTAAACTCACTGTTATTCTCGTTAAAGAATGCTCCTTCGGTAATCGCAGCAGTCATAACAACCATATTGTCCACCCAATAACATGCATTCACCGTCTGAGGCTGCATAGTCGACCCCATCTTAGGTCTGGGCCTCTTTATCAGTTCTTTGTAATTCTCAGTTTTAAAATTCTGAATATTCTTATATGTGTCATATGAATCTTTTCCGATTAGATTATCAGTATCTATAAGCTTTTCACTATAATTTCCGCCGGTTGTGAATTCAATTGCTTCGAGCTTATTAAGAAGCTTTGTTCTTCCGTCTTCCGTAAGCCAATCTGCTTTACCTATCAATTCTCTGTATGAATCCTTGATACTCTCACACATTTCTTTTACTTTCGCATCTCTTGACTGCGGATAACACTTTTCTGAATACAGCCTTCCAATATTGTCCGGAAGATCTGATATTATCCTCACCTTTGCCTGCATATCCATGTTTTCTGTATCTTCCGAATATGTAGCCTTCAAATTCTTGTATTTATCAGATAAAAATCTGTTATAACTGTCTATATATTCAATAAGGAGCCATGTTTTAAACTCATCAAGATTATTCTTATCATCAAGCTTTTCCGCTATATACGCAAACTGGTCCTTTTCATTGATAAGCCAGTAACCGTAAGGATTTTCAATCTGCATGCCTTTTTCAAAGCTCTTGATATCAAACTTAAGCTTCTCCATCTCCTTAGCGTCTACTTTTTCCGCATTATAAAATTCAAATTTCATATCTTTACTTTTATACGCGATATCCACAGCAAAGCGAGCAAAATCATCCGCTGTTTTTTCTGCTTCCTTTTTGTCTGTTCCCAGCCCCACAAGAACTTCTTTTACATGATCCCTGACACCTGTTCTGCCTTCAAGAGATTCCGCAATATCTTTATTATTTTTCTCAAATATTGATCTGACCCCCGAAAAGAAAAAAGAATATTCATCAGCCCTAACCTGTCCGTCTGTTATCCCAAAACAAAGTACAGGGCTTATTCCGTAGAGTCTTTGATACTTTCCAAGCAGTTCCATATACTCCTGCTTGTTGCTCACCCCTTCAATCTCTTTTCTTACATTTTCAAAATCCTTATCGGCATCGCTTGAAGCTGCATCATATGATACGATCCGATCATAATAATCTGCGATCATCTCTGCATCCGTCGAAGTATGAACTGCTTCCCCTTTTATCTCATCTATGATTTCAAACAATTTCTGATCTGTAATCTTTTTACAATCATCAAACGCACCAAATCCATATTTAGGATCGATATCCGCTTCCCTAAGTACTTTTGCATTTACATATCCAAAAAAATCATCCTGAGGGCGTATATCTTCTGACTCCTTGGTTTGTGTACCGTTTTGAGCTTTAATATTCACTTCTTCAGCCCGAACATCCGCTCCATAAAAAGAAAAAGCAAGCACAGATGCAAGTGTCATTCCAGCCGCAAAACGTTGTATTCCTTTCTTCATACCATGTTTCCTTCCTAAAATAGTTTATTATCCGGATTAATACTTTTTGTTTAATCATATCCCGCCAGTCGTACTACGTCTCCCGTAGTATGTCTGACATAGTATATATACTACGTCAGTCGTATTATGTCAAGAAAAAAAAATAGAATATCTATCCGACCAGGCGGTTAGACATTCTATCTTTACTTTAAACATGAAGAATTTACGGCTTATATGCCTTATTTATATTTTTCTCTGTATTTCTTTTCAAACTCATCAACAGGCATCGGCATATCAAAATAGTATCCCTGAAACATCTCACAACCGAGCTCTTTTAAAAATTCAAGCTGTGTAGCAGTCTCAACACCTTCGGTAATCACGCCCATACCGAGTTCATGAGCCATATCGATCGTATAATTGAGAATCACCTGTGCTCTCTTCTGATTCTCGGTTTTTCTCAAAAATCCCATATCTATCTTCAGGATATTGGCATTTATATCTTTCAACATATTCAGGGATGAATAACCGCTTCCGAAATCATCGATCTCAACTATAAATCCGTCTTTCTGAAGCCCCAGAATAAGTTGTGCACACTTGGCAACATCGGTTGTTACCGCAGTTTCTGTAATCTCTATATTGAAATTCCGGGGATTTATCCCGTACTTTCTGACAAGATCATTGAATTCTTCTCTGATATCAATGTAGTACAGATCTTTTGGAGAAACATTCACCGAAATAGAAATATCTTCCATATCGGTGCCCTTCCACTGAACAAGCTGCTTAGCAGCAAGTTCCCATATATATCTGTCCAGTTTGTATATCAGATCTGCTTTTTCCAAAACAGTGATGAATACACCCGGCTGGATAATACCATTCTCGGGATGAATCCACCTTGCAAGAGCCTCCGCCCCAAACAGTTTCCCGTCCGCATAGACCTGCGGCTGAAGATAAATCCCAAACTGTCTGTTTATGATAGCAAAATCAAAGCTCGAAAGAATTTCTTTTTCCAAAAGAGCATTGATAAGCATATCATCGCTGTACCATGCAATCTCACAGGCTCCATCCTTCGTTATCGATTTGCATGCCATGTAAGCCCTGTCGCACATAAGCGATATGTCCATATCTTTGTCTCTTATCTCGTACACGCCAAGCTGCATATGCACAGAGTAAGACGCACTCGTAAGACGCGTTGTAACATCTTTTACCGCACCTTTGAACTCGTTTTCGTCAAATCTCTCCTTGGGCATGCAAAGAGCAAACTGATCGCCGTTTATCCTTCCGTATACGTCCTCTTCCCTGACTCTCTGGGAAATCGCATCAGCAATATTGACGAGAATATCATTTCCCTTATCAATGCCAAAGAGCTGATTGATTAGCTTGAAGTCTCTTATGTTGGAATAAACCAGCACATAGCTCTTCTCTTCCTCGGAATTCATCAGAAGGTTCCTGACAGCTGCAATGAATCCTTCTTTGTTGTAGAGCTGGGTAAGGTCATCATGAGTAAGCCTGTAATGCTCGCCGTATTCTCCCTCAAGTGAATCCGATACATTCTGAACGACATATACGCTTCCTATGATCTTACCGTTCTCATCATGCACTCTTCTGAATCTGACACGATAAAGACGCTCTTTTCCCGTAGAAGCATAGATTCTGCACCAGGTCGTAGCATCCGCCTCTATGCCAAGTCCTCTTCTCCACGAATCAAATGTTTCATACAAAAAGTCAAGATCCTCCATAACATAGAACATGCTATAGGCTTTCCTGTTTGCATAGACACATTTTCCTTTATTATCCAGAAAAAGATAGCCGTTGTCATCCTGCTGAATCCCGTAAGAAACAAGCTTTATAAGTTCCTCGGGATCAGTTCTTTTATCATAAAAATATGCACTTTTACCAAAGACCTTATCAGTATTCATACAATTAATTTTATATTATTCTGATAATTTATTCCAGCAAATAAAGAAAAATCAAAATTTTTATGCATTCTTTTCAGCATTTTTATAAATGATATTCATTATATATTTCCGACGTTTTGTACCGTTCCGACAGATACATAATTATCAAGAACGGCTCTGTAATCTGTCCCATTTTCCGCTTCAGGAGTAAAAACTCCGTCGACCATATATCTCGCGCCGCCGTTTTCAAGCTTTTCAGCCACCTTATATCCGTCCTTATATACCATTCCTCTTGACACTCCTCTGTCAAAAAGAACTCCCTTGCACTCGGAAAGAGGGCAAAAAGGAAAGTTTACATTATAAATCTTTCCCGGCATAAATTCTGTATCGATAAGCTTTTCCAATATTTCAAAAAGATATCTGTCCGAAACCTCATGGTATTTCCCCGCGCCTTCTGAAAACGCTATCGCGGGAACCCCTTGGAATTCCGCTTCAAAAGCAGATCCGCATGTAGCCGAATATTGAATATCAGAAGCCACATTGTAGCCAAAGTTGATTCCGCAAAGAACTACGGTAGGTTTTTCCGGAACTATAGCGGTACATCCTACTCTCACACAATCTCCCGGTGTTCCGCTGCAGGAATATGCATGAACCGCATACTCTCCCTCTACCTCATATTCCACAGGATATACATCTATTCCATGTCTTAAGGTAATGCTGTGTGATGCCGCACTTCTTTCACTCTCAGGAGCAACTATCCACACTTCTCCAAATTTAACCGCTTCTTTTACAAGTCTGTAAAGTCCCTCCGATTTTATCCCATCATCATTGGTTATAAGAATTCTTCTCCCCATTCTGTCTCCATTCCATAGATTAGTTTTTTATAGCCCATCTCATCTTTGTAGATTTACTTCTGGGATTTATCCTGCACTCCTCCGCGGACGGTCTGATAACATCCTCTGATATTTCTTTATATACCCCTGCCTTTTTCAGTTCTTTAAAAGACTTCTTAACAAGCCTGTCTTCACCCGAATGGAACGTAAGTATCGCAACACGCCCTCCGTCTTTAAGAATCGCAGGAAGCTTATCAAGAAAAGAATAAAGCACTTCAAATTCGCTGTTTACATCAATCCTAAGTGCCTGAAATACTCTGGCACAGCTCTTTTTTATAGTCACGGCCTTTTCCTCTTTGGGGACCTTCCAAAGAGCCGCCTCGATAGCCTCCCTTAGCGCCGTTGTCGTATCCATGGGATTACCTTTTTTCATAAGTGAAAAGACTTTTTCCGCAATTTCTTCCGCATACGGCTCATCGGAATTTTCAACAAGCATTCCGACAAATTCTTCTTTGGTAATATTATGAAGGCGCTCTGCCGCCGACTCTCCGCTATCAGGATTGAGTCTTAGATCAAGAGGCCCGTCAATCTTGTAGGAAAAGCCTCTTTCGGGGTTGTCTATCTGCATAGACGAAACACCGAGATCCGCCAGCACAAAATCAAACTTGCCCGCTTCTTCGCAAACTTTATCTATATTTTCAAAATTTATCAGCCTAAACTTAAATATATCATCACCGTATCCGGCGTTTCGCAGTCTATCCACGGTCTTCTTTGATTCTATGGGATCAACATCAAGCCCATAGATACAGCCATCTCCCTGCAGTTTTTCAAGCATTTTTGAAGTATGCCCGCCATATCCCAGCGTACAGTCAAGCCCCTGCTGCCCCGGCTCAATCTGAAGGAAATCAAGTATCTCCTTTACCATGATGGAAATATGCATCCCCGCAGGCGTAGAACCCTTGGCTATAACATGCTCCACCACATCCTTGTACTTCTCCGGATTGTGCTCTTTATACTTTTCTTCAAACTTCTTTGGATATTTTCCCGAATAACGAACTCGTCTTTTATGCTGCTTCTCTTCCACGCTTTTCTCCATTCGATTCACATCTTTTCAAGTAAAATTACCATATATTTCATTTAATTTTCCTCGTTTAAATTATATATGTGCAAAAGTCTGCACTTTTTTATTTGTACATATCATCTACTGTAATCATGACAATATTGGTTTTATCTAGCGTATCAAACCAATCTGTAAATCCACTCAGCGAAAACAGAAGATATTTTGTTATATTATATTTACCCGAAATCAACCTCGACCTTCCTATAAGCGTTTCATATATGCTCTTATCAATTTTCTCATTCTTGAATTTACATTCACCGATTACAGCAGTGTTATCCACTGTAGACACCCCTACGACATCTATATCCGTAGCCTGCTGATACCACTTGCCATTATCATCCTGAAGTTGTTCCATGCCCCACCATGTACCTGCTTCTGTCAAAAAAGATCCAAAAGCGCCTTGAATTCCCTGTTCAAGGGTATAATATCTGCACATATCCTCAAATACACTTCCCATAAACGCATGCAGCTGCGGCTTTACGACTTTTTCATAATATAGCTCTCCCTGCCCCATCTCTATTACGCTTATGGCTTTTGGTATGAACTCATACCAAAACTTAAACATATGATCTTTCAGCACATACTGGGTCTTCTTTTTGTTTTTCTCCTCTGTAATGCACTTTTTCTTTTCAACCAATCCCACATCGATCAGCTTTTCCAAAGAATAAAGCACTGTGGTATCTTTCTCTCTTACTTTAGCTGCTATTATATTAAGAGTATTTTCTCCGGACGCAACCTGCTCAATAACATTATTAACCAGCGTCACATCGGTAAACTCCTGCGTAAGAAGGTTCTTGGTCTCATCAAAAAGATAGCCATCCGTGCTAAAGAATAGCCGTTTTATGTTATCATCCAAACTTTTGGCTGGATCAATCATAGCCAGGTACTTAGCCACACCACCGGTTACGCCATAGCAAATGGCTTTATCCTCAGAAGAATATCCGGGAACAAATAATGCAGAATCCCTATAATTAAATGCTTCAAGCTTTATCTGAGAATCACGCCTTCCAAAAACAGGGCTCTTTTCACTCAGCACCTTATTCTCCATAAAGCTCAGTGCCGAGCCGCATAATATCAGCATAAGGTTCTTATCAAGCCACCGTGTATCTATATATTTCTGAAGAACCGAAAGAAGTGCCTCATCTTTTTCTGCCCAATAAGGGACCTCATCTATAACAAGAATAATCTTCTCATCTGATTCAGACGCTTTATTAGTCAGAATATCCAGAACACTCTCAATAGACGAAAAAGACGCATCACTATAGTCAGGATCTACCACATCCAAAACCTGCTTTGCAAAAAGCTCCACATTTCTTTCCGTTCCTACTTTCGTTGCAGTGTAAAAAATCGCCTTTTTCCCTTTAATAAACTCTGTAATAAGCGTAGACTTTCCTACTCTTCGTCTGCCATAAATAACAGTCATTCCAAAGCCGGCTTTATCATACACTGCTTCCAGCGAACGTAATTCACGCTCTCTTCCAATAAACATTCAAAATCTCCCGCTTTATTCAAATTATTTTTATTCAAATTGTTTTTAATAAAATTCTTTTGAATAAAATATATCATTTTTAAATGGTTATTTCAACTTTCTCAACAACGACAAATTTCTTTGTTTCTACGCAAAAGAACTACAAACTTAGATAAATCTATGTTTGTAGTTCTTTATCCTTTTTTACTCAATATTTCTTAAGCTCCTCATAATCCATATATTCCAGCGTAATACTACTTTTATCTATAGAAAATTCATCAGATATAGCCTCAATCAAAGAAGTTTTTATATCCTCAGGAACTTCAGTATTATATACAATAAATGCAGCTATATCGCTTAACTGCTCGCTGTTATCTTCTTGGTGCGCAAATACCCAAGTATGTTCTACATATTCATCTGTATAATCATCAATCATTTCTTTGATTGCCAGCTCTTGCCTATATCTTATCATGTCAGGATCTTGCATCTGTTGTTCATAATTTGCTTTTGCTCTCAAACAAGCGCTACTAATGATTGCTGTCAAAATAACTCCAAAAGTTATTAAAACAGCTACTATTATCCGAATTTTTTTCTTGCTATTTATATTTATATTCATCTTCGCCCCCGCCAAAAACAAACACAACGTTTTATCGCAACTTCAGATATTCCTATGCATTTAACCTTCCGATCAATTATTATGAGAATTTTCTCTATCCTTCTTCATTTCCAGATATTTCTTTTTAATATCTTCCGGAACATCTAGATCTAGATCAATAAAATTCTCCATTATATAATCTTCTAATTTCTGAAATTCATAATCACTTCGAGTATCTGTCTCCAAAACATACAATGCAATTCCAAGTTCTTCTGCACGTTGTTCTCTACGTTCTGTAAACTTTCTAAGTTCATCTGGGATTCTTAGAGGAGACTTATATGAACTTGTAGTTTTTAGCTTATCATCCAGACAATCATTAAGTATTTCTTCTGACATAAAGCTCCCTTCTGTGGCTTTATTATAACATTAATCAAAGAAGATTTTACGCCTTCCATTCTTTTAAGATTGCCAAAGTTTTATATCAATACATAAATATCATTTGCTTTTTCGTTCAAGCCTTCATTTTCGTAAAGAATTCCGAAAAAGCCTGATAGTAATTGCTCACACTTTCCCTGTGAATATAAGTGTTGTTCCAATGCAAGCATTTCAAGATAAGACGCATTAGAAGGATTAACCTCCATTGGATTTATAGAAGGATGCTCTAGGATTTCGTGATTCTTTGGTGAAATTACATCCACTGACATATTTCCATTACTTTCGGGAGTTATATTGATAAAAATATCACGTTGGACATTATAGTTCTGAAGAATTGCACCATTTTGAGGCGGACGTGAAGGCATATGCTGTGATTCAGAAGATAAAGTAGCGGGTTTACTATAGGTTAATGGACTAGATGAATTATTAATCCTAATCATAGCTTTGCTCCTTTTATTGAATTAAAGATAGTTAAGTAGTGCATATACTGTTCATAGTATCCATGCTTAAGCCCTTCATTCATAAATTCTTTTATAGAACCTATGAGATCTACCTTGTTAAAATTTGAAGTATTGTCCGGCATATTATCATTTGCATGATCAAAAGCAATTACCATGTCATCCAGATAAGAAATTTTCCCTTGTTCTTCCAAGTATATGCCATAGGCAAAAGCTTCGTATTTGTCTGTATGAGAAAAATCTATATCTTTCAAATGAATTTCGCGGGAAACAGGCTCTGAATCGTCCCATGGATAAAATTTTGCAACGAAAACAGGATCATCATCAGAATAGTTTGCAGGTTTATAAAATTGACAGTAAGGCTCAGATGGATTTTCCTTCTCACCGCAAAATGCAAAATCAATGCGAACTAACTCATCATGCTTTATTTCATTTTGGTTAGGTACCGGTGTTACATCAAACTTTTTTGATAAATCATTACTGCTTTCGGTATTTTTTTCGACCGAAGAAAATG
The DNA here is from genome assembly GCF_000621565.1 of Butyrivibrio sp. LB2008. Classification (GTDB taxonomy): domain Bacteria; phylum Bacillota; class Clostridia; order Lachnospirales; family Lachnospiraceae; genus Butyrivibrio. Next base: position 57,535 of record NZ_JHXZ01000012.1, on the reverse strand, counting down.
AGTAAGAATATGTTTGTGATAAAGAACATATTGTATTAAATGATGTATTCATTCGATATACCTCCAATATGTATATCGAAAAAAATATAAATAAAATAATAAGTAAATCAATAAAATATATAAAAATGGTGAAAACAATACAAGGTCAAACATTTGGTCAAACAAATTTAAAAAACGAGCAACAAAAAACCGCTCAACTGAGCGGTTTTTAATAGTCGGAGTGACGTGATTCGAACACGCGGCCCCTACCTCCCTAAGATAGTGCTCTACCAACTGAGCCACACCCCGACGACGTTCTCCATTATATAACGCTGTTTTGAGAAAAGCAATAGTTTTTTATTCTTTTTTATGTAAAAAATCAATTCTTTTCCATAACAGCAGGAGTGCTATTATCCCAATCACGCATAAATACTGGGATTGATGGCCTTGATGATAACTTGCTTTTGCATTGGAAACAAATGAAAAATCCCGATATCCCAACATGCTTGTACCGATAAAATTGGTATTTACAGATAATGTTTCAGCTTCTTTATCCGTATCTTCAAACAATTCAGCACTTCCCATATAATCAGAATATAAAAAAAATTCTCTTCCTTCACTCAAAAGATATTCGGGAATATCAAACTGAAGATCTACTTTTTCATAAAACATCTCAAGTTGTGACTCTTCTTTATTCCCAAGTGATTTGGACGCATCAAAACTCAGATACACGCCCTCATTAAAATTACGAATAATCTTGTCCTGTAGCCTTGCAAAACCGGACAACGGATTTACGGCATTTTCACCGCCGGAAGAATCATTCATAACAAGATTGAATATAAGTTCAGCGTGATCGCCTTCCGCAATCTGTTCTAATTCTTTTTGCGTAAAGCAAGAACACAGCACCTGGTCATAGTCTGCAAAGCGAAAGTCCGGTGCATCTATTTCTGTCCGGCTTTCTGAATTAAGAGTAATATTCACTGTGCCCAAACCATACGAGATTTGAGTCGCTTCGTGCATAATGCCTCCATTCACCCCCACCAAAAAAGGAGTACTTATATAATACTATAACCGGACAAAAACAATGCTAAAAAAAATATTAAACCGTCGTATCCATCATGCTTTCAGGCTTTTCACAGTGTATAATCATTAATTTGCGGAGGACTCCACATTTTCCTCTTCATCCTCGCTGTCATCCCTGATAATATCAAGAATGCTCTCTGCATTTTCTTTTGTAACCTTCACATAATCACAGCCGTAATAATGCTCGACATTCTGTTTCTTCATATATGACAAAACCGCCCCTGTTGTAAGGCGCGCCTGCTGAACATAATCGTTAAATACCGTTCCTGCGATCTTGCCGTTTAAGATTTCTTCAAGTGCACTTTCAAATGCATCCGCTCCGACAATGTAAAGGTCTTCCCCCGGAATCAGTCCTGCGTTGTCCACAGCAACCAAAGCCCCTAGTGCCATAGAATCATTATTACAAAAAATCACTTCCGCATTCGGATGTTCTTCAAGTGCCTTATTAACGGCATATTCCGCAATATTCTTATCCCAATTGCCATAACTGTCGGCAAGACAAGCGACTCTCCATCCTGCCTTCTCCAACGTCGATACAGAAAACTTGGTTCTAAAAAAGGCATCAGTATTATTTCTCTCACCCTCGATCATGATGTACTGAACAACACCGTCGCCGTTCTTATCAACAACATCCATTCCAAGATCCGTGATAATCTTACCCTGAATGATTCCGGCATGTCTGGCATCACATCCGATATAGGTGACTTTCCAATTATTTTTCTCCCATCGAAGCTCTTCTGCCGCCAAAGGCTCTCTGTTCACGTATATAAGAGGAATTCCGGCTTCAATTGCAAGATCTGTAACTTCTTCCGTCATAGATGTATTTACGGGATTTACAATAAGAATATCAACCCCTTCCTCAATGAGCTTCCTGATCTGAAGCATTTCATATCCGTGACTGACGGCTGAATTTACTATCTTGATGTTATCCTTGTTAAATCCCGCTTCTATAAGATCTTTTTCAAGCTCATTCTTAAACAGGGACATATAAGTATCCGAGAACTTGTGTATGCACACTCCAACCTTCATATCCGCGGGAGTAAGTTCCTTCTCCTCTTCAGAAGAAGCAACACTTGCCGCCTCCGAAATCTCACTGTTCTCTTTTGCACATCCGGTAAGTATAGCAATCGTCATCACAGAAACTGTCAACAAAGTAAACAATTTCCTTCTCATTCTCTCTATCCTCCAAATTTAAAGATGCTGACTATAACTACGCCAGCACCTTTTTCCCACTAAATATATGAATTTCATCACTCAACCGCGGTACTTCCGTCAGAATAAGTAATAACCCAATATCCTTTCCCTGTTCCGCAATCCTCATGATAAGCTTTATCAACAATAGAAAGCCCCGCTTTATCATCGTCCTCATCGTTGTCCGATGAAACGCACGATATAGCAGAAATATCATATTTCTCTTTCAGTTCCTCAAGCGTCATCTTCTTTTCGCCCGTTGTAGAAGCTTCAGTTGAAGCCTTCGTATCTTTTACTTCTGCTACAGGCATGATTTTGTCTTCTACGACCGCCGATGCCAAAAAATCCTTGTATCCCGGCACCGCCACACATAGAATGATGTTGAATACACACAGGCAGATAACCGATCCCATGAATATCAACGATGTTACTGCTACTTTTTTCATTTGTAAAACTTCCCCTCAAAAAAATATATTTAAACAGGCTAGAGCCCATTTAATCAAAATACACTGACCAAGTGGCCTCTTTTTCCAGCGGTCCCGCAGGGTACTTTTCATATGTCTGCTTGTAATAGCCGCTCCCCTTCGCATCCTGCATCTCAGTATCAAAAATATACCACTTGTCATTCATCTTTACTTCAGTCCACGCATGCGGCGTCCTTCCTCCGGTCGCTGCCGCAACGGTACCTGTACAAACTTTTGCATCGTACCCAAGACCTTTTGCTATATAAGCGAATGCTGCAGCATATTTATAACAATTTCCTTTTCCCGTAAAAAGAATCTGACGCGCATAATCGCCCGTCCAATCACCAAGCGGGACTTTCATCTCCCTTTCATAGGAAACCTCATTTATGAAGTAATTAAAGCACTTTTCAAGCTGTTTGCTCTGCGTCATGCTTCCGTCGGTACATGCTTCCACAACAGAAGCCGTAAGCCTCATAATCTCACTGTTTGGTTCGATCAGATTCCCCTTTTTGTCTTTCCATCTGATCCCATATTGAGTATGAATAAAATGTTCTCCCGGAATCTTATCTTCCGTGAGATTGTCACCCGTTTGAGAACTAACGGCATTTATTATCTGCTTTTTTAATTCCGGTCCCACACCAAGAAGCGCATTTTCTCCTATCGAAGTAACCGTTGCAGGTATCTTCGCTCCCGAAAGCGCGGGCGGAAAGCACAACAATTCAGTTTTATTCTTGTTATAGAGGCAATTACTGTATGATGAGTAATATGGATTCTTCTCACTCACAGTAATCGACCTCAGTTTAAAGAGTCCCTTAAATGCGTCCGATGTTATCGAATTTACTTCACTTCCGATATGAATAGTGGTCACATCCGGATTTTTCTTAAAAGTAAGAGCATCTATCGAAGTATTACCCGAAGCTCTTGCTTCAACCTCCAATCCGAATGCTATAGCAAAAGATAACAGCACCGCCGCTATTTTCGTTCCCCTTCGCATTCCTTTTCTATTCATTATTTATCCTTCTTTGGCTTTTCAGTAGCCACATCAAATTTATACCTTATCTTTGAATAAGATACAACATCCTTGACATCTCCGCCTTCATTCGGATGCTTACCGTATCCGGCGGTAGCGCTTATACCGTCACCGTATCCCTCTTTGCCGTCCACGATAACCTGGCACCACTGATCTTCCCATGTATTTATATTCTTATGAACCCATGATATGCCAAGATAATCAAGTATAAGTCCAAGAGCCCTTGTAGCTCCCGCGCATGAATACTCGCCTCCGATAAATACTCCGTAGGCAGTGCGGTACATCTTGCCTTTTGTTGTATATGTACCAAGATCACAGTATGCTTTAACTATTCCCGCAGCATATGCGACCTTCTCAACATCTTTAATATTCTTTTTCTTGGATGATTTGGACTTGGAAGATCCCGAAGAATCTCCTCCGTCGGCAGCTTTTTCAATCGCCTCTGCGATCTGCTTTGCAATATTTCTTGCCTGTATTTCCTGATCGTATGTCATCCCGCCGTTGTCATGCTTAGTCTTTGGAATAACGATCACATCCTTATCACCTGTCGGAACAACAAACTCCGTGCTGTCTCCGATAAGTCTGTTGGCAACTCTTCCTTCTTTTTTACCAAATGTCACCCAATGCTCGATAAGCTTGTCCGGATTGGCACCGTAAGCCGCTCTGAGATCTCCGTAATTCAGATAGTAGTACAAAGGATTATATTCCGCTTTATAATCAACTCCGTTATAAACCGTCGTTGCTTTGGAAAAAGCCGTATAAGGATCGTCTCCGGCATGAATTTTTAGTGTTGCTACTTCCGAAAAAGAGATACAAGTAAAAATAATCACCGATAATATTGCCGAAACCACCTTCAAACCTACATTTTTCATCTATTACTTTCCTCCGAATAGGATTATCTTATATACAGTATATAAAATTAATCGACATATTTTACAAAAAGTTTAGGTTTGTGTTATTATAGTTCGGAATATTTAAATTTGGAACATTTATATTTGAAAAACAGGAGCAACTATTTATGCGCAAGAGATGTATCTCTGCGATAATTCCTATTATAATGATCGCAGGATTGACCATGGCAGAATGTCTCTGCCCTTCTGTTCCGACGTATGCAAAAGAAGCTGAAACCGTACAAAGCAACAGCTCAAGTACAGGTGATACTTCATCAGACAATAATACTTCAGAACGTAAATTACAAGATGAACCGACATCTATTGGTAAAAAGACATCCTTTGATAATTCATCAGATCTACCCAAAGTTATAGAAAAAAAAGTTGATAGAGATAACAACGCAATTCCGAATGAAGTTGTTGAGAAGCCAAAAGAAGAAATCCGAGAGCTCTATGAAGAAGAGCCCAAAGTTGAATATAAAGAAGAATACAAAGAAGAACTCAAGGAAGTTGCCGAAGAAAGCTACAGTTATCCCGTTACTTTCCGTATCCTCGGAGGTCCTGACGGTAACGTCGAGGAAGCAACTGCGTTTTCTACCGGTTATGACTATTTAGACAGCATAACACTCAGAGATGCTATTGCCGATACAATGGACGAAAGCGATTCAGACGGCTCGGAAGACAATCTTGAAGAAGACAATTTTACCGCTACAAACAAGATTGTATCTTCATTAAAGCGTTATCCGAGCGAAACTGATATTCAACAGGTATACCCTTCTTTCAACCCCAAGAAACAGTATGTTATCTGGTACCTTATAGACGGATGCGACCCCGACAACATATATGTAGACGGTGTCATAAGAGCAAAGACTCCCGTAAAAGAGATTGAGAAAAAAGAAGAGGAAGTTGTCGAGGCTTTTGTCCCCGATGTAACTATTGAGATTTCAACATTCTGCGACACATCGGAATTTGTATACGATGGCAAGGATCACTATTTCGGTGGATTTTCCATCACTGTAAAGGATAACGATCCTTTGGTAAATTCCGTGACACACTTCTTTGACGCGCTCGGTAACTTTGTGACAAAGAAAGTAAATGCCGGCGCAAAAGGTGAAGGAACACATTTTGAACACAACGGCATACATTATTGGGTAAATATCGATGCAGCATATGTTGTTGCCAAGCAGATAAGCTCATATCATATTCCTTTTATATTTGACGGAAAAGAAATTGCTCCCGAAGAAATCGTTGTAAAGGTGCTTGATGATTCAGGAAATGTATTATCCACCATGCCTTCATCCAAGGTTGTTAAGCCTGCCCCTGAACGTTCACAGATAAAAGTAACTTCGATAAAGCTCACACTTGAAGCCGGTACAACAGTGCAGAACTACTCAGGAAAGACTATAACAAACAATAACGTCAAGATTACATCAGGTGCGCTCCTTGAAGGCCACAAACTTGTTGACGTCGTTATCAACGGAAGCCAGAGCGGTGTCGGTTCATCCGTAAATGAGATCACAAATTTCAGAATTGTCGATGAAAACGGCAATGATGTTACCAAATACTACGAGGTAAACTGTGTAAACGGAAAACTCACACTTGTCGATGCCAAGGATAATGGTAAGGGATCGAGCAAAACTACCGAGACTACGCCGGCAACGGCAACAAAAGATACTAAGAATTCCAAAAAGACCATTATCGTAGGCGGTAAGAGTCTTGAAAAAACAAGTGCAGAAAATGATAACCAGATTCTTGGTGTCAGCAGATTGGCCAGAATGTCCAAAACATTCGACGCAACACATGTTAATCTGCGCTTCTTTATCATTTTGACAGCTGCCGTGACGGCAATATATCTTTCAAAAGCAAAGATCAACGAATAATATATATGAAAAAAGAGAGTTTTTCACAACTCTCTTTTTTCATATAAAGATTATTTCACCCTATGTAATTCATCGCATCCGCTACAGATGAGACACCTACAACTTTTATATTCTTTACATTCTTTTTGAGCTTATCTTCGAGAGCTTTGGGGACTATGCATGTCTTAAAGCCCAGTTTCTCAGCTTCCTGCACTCTTGAATCAGCCATATTCACCGATCTAACTTCACCAGAAAGTCCTACTTCTCCAAAAGCGATCACATCATCTCCTATAGGCTTATTCTTAAAACTCGATATAAGCGCCATACAGATTCCAAGATCAAGTGAAGGTTCTGCAAGCTTCATTCCACCTGCCAGATTGACATATGCATCATACTCACCCATCTGAAGTCCTACTCTCTTTTCAAGAACTGCCATAAGGAGGTTTACCCTGTTATAATCGGTTCCGTTTGCCTGACGTCTTGGGAATCCAAAATTGCTTCTGCATACTAGGGCCTGAATCTCGATAAGTATAGGTCTTGTTCCCGTAACAGAGCATGTCACGATCGATCCGCTGGCATTCTCAGGTTTTCCTTCCAACATAAACTCTGAAGGATTGGTAACTTCAACAAGTCCCTTCTCCTGCATGTCAAAAACACCTATCTCATTTGTAGATCCGAAACGGTTCTTAACAGCGCGAAGTATTCTGTATGATGCGTGCCTGTCTCCCTCAAAATACAGAACAGTATCAACCATATGCTCAAGTACCCTGGGGCCCGCAACCTGTCCTTCTTTCGTAACATGACCAACGATAAATACCGTTATATTAAGGCTCTTTGCAATTCTAAGAAGTACAGCCGTCGACTCCCTTACCTGTGAAACACTTCCGGGCGCCGATGTCACAGAATCACTGAACATTGTCTGAATCGAATCTATAACGACAATCTCAGGTTTAACTCTGTTTATGGTTGTTTCGATGTTCTCAAGATTAGTCTCGCACATAAACTTAAGAGTTTCGGAAAAATCACCGATCCTGTTTGCGCGGATTTTTATCTGTCTAAGCGATTCCTCTCCGGAAATATAGAGAACATCTCTCTTATCACCTGAAAGATTGCCTGCAACCTGAAGAAGAAGCGTTGATTTGCCGATTCCGGGATCACCGCCCACAAGTATCAGTGAGCCCCTGACAAGGCCGCCTCCAAGCACTCTGTTAAGTTCATTTATATGAGTATCAGCCCTTTCCTCATCTTTCATCTCAATCTCGGAAAGTGATTTCGGACTGCTGTATTCGCCTCCGTTTGATAATACAGATGAATTACCTTTTTTCTTTGAAACAGGCTTTGCAGTCTCCTCCACAAAGGTATTCCATTCTTTACATCCCGGGCACTGCCCCATCCATTTGGATGACTCATACCCGCAGTTTTGGCAATAAAAAACTGTCTTGATCTTTGTTGCCATACATTCTCCCCCTAAATAAAACAATTTCTACGAAAAGCGAAGGGCCTTTCGAAAATACTCGAAAAGCCCTCCGACATAATCTTACTTCTCTACTTTAACGCTAGTAGCGCCATTTCCGGATAACTCAACGCTCAGGTTAAGCTTTCCTCCGAGGTTGGTACTCATCTTGCCGATGCTGTTACCATTCACATAAACACTGTACTCTGTATTTTCGAGGAGACCAAGTGTAATCTGCGCATCATTCTCGCCTTCTACACTAAACTCAACTCCTCCTTCATTCTCTTTAAAGCCTGTAACTGCAGTGCCCGGAACGGATTCATATACGAAATTATCGTTACACTCAAGCTTTGTAATTTCTTTAAAGGTCTTTACTTTAAATACATCTCCATTGTGTTCAAAGTTTTCTAGTTTAGTCTTTTCTTTAAGCTCATAGTTACCGAAGCTGATGCTTCCATCGCTCTCGGCACGTATCAACTGCTCTACGACAGCCATAATAACCCTCCTGAGATATAGTGCTAATAATAGTTATTATTATTATAATTCATATTCGTCAAATTATAAACTTAAAATTCACTTATTTTTTTGACGTCTTTTTGGCACTTTTTCTACTTGTTTTTGAAGCAGGTTTCTTGGTTGTCACAGAAGTCTTTGTTTTAAGCGCTCTCTTGGGCTTAGTAGTCTTTACAGCCACTTTTTTTACTGATGTTTTTTTGCCATCACTTGAAACAAACACGATCTTTTTGTCTTTTAATGATACCGTAACATCGCTTCCACCCTTGATATTGCCCTTTAAAAGTTCTTCTGCCATCGCATCTTCAATTGCTGACTGAATAGCTCTCTTTAACGGCCTTGCACCCATTTTGGCATCAGAATGCTTTTCAACAAGGAACTTCTTAACCGCAGGAGAAATAGTAAGATTGATATTCATCTGCTCTTTGCATCTCTTACTGAGATTACGCGAAAGAAGTGTAACAATATCCATCATCTCCTTCTCTGTGAGCGCATGGAATACCTGTATCTCATCAATACGGTTGATAAACTCCGGTTTAAAGAGTCTCTTTACTTCCTCCATTACTCCGGCCTTCATATCCACGTAGTCCTTCTTTGCATCATCACCCGCGCCAAATCCAAGCTTCTTGGGATCAACAATCTTCTGGGCGCCTACATTAGAAGTCATAATAAGAATTGTATTCTTAAAGCTTACCTTGCGCCCCTTTGCATCAGTTATATGTCCGTCATCAAGAACCTGAAGAAGTACATTGAATATATCGGGATGAGCTTTCTCAATCTCATCAAAAAGTATTACGGAATAAGGATGTCTTCTGACTTTCTCACTTAGCTGTCCGCCCTCATCATAGCCGACATATCCCGGAGGTGATCCTATCATCTTTGATACCGAATGGCCTTCCATGTATTCTGACATATCAACTCGTATAAGAGCATTCTCATCGCCGAACATAGCCTCGGCAAGAGCCTTTGAAAGTTCTGTCTTACCCACACCCGTAGGTCCGAGGAACAGGAACGAACCGATAGGTCTGTTAGGATCCTGTAATCCGACTCTACCTCTTCTTATAGCCTTGGATATTGCCTTAACGGCATCTTCCTGTCCGATAACTCTCTTATGAAGAATAGATTCAAGCTTAAGGAGCTTCTCCGATTCCTTCTCCGCAATCTTCTTAACGGGAATTCTTGTCCACTGGGCAACAACTTCCGCAATATCATTCTCATTTACAACAAAGCCTGAAGAAAGTTCTTTCTTCTTGTCCGCATTCTTTACCCTGTTATACTTGGACATAAGCTTCTTCTGCTCATTGTTAAGCTGTCCCGCAAGGTCAAAATCATCACTCTTGAGCGCTTCTTCAATCTTATGATCATATTCAGCAATAGCATCTTCAACTTCTTTAAGCTTAGGTGATCCTCCAACCGTGCGAAGTCTTACAGCGGATGCAGCTTCATCGATAAGATCTATTGCCTTATCCGGCAGATTTCTGTCGTTAATATATCTCTCAGAGAGCTCTACGGCAGCCTTTATTGCTTCAGGAGTAATAGTAACCCTGTGATGCTCTTCATACTTGCTTACTATGCCCTTTAATATCTCTTCAGACTCTTCCTTTGTAGGTTCATCCACATTTACAGGCTGGAAACGTCTCTCAAGAGCAGCATCCTTCTCTACATACTTGCGATATTCAGTAATAGTGGTCGCACCGATCATCTGAATCTCACCTCTTGCAAGAGAGGGCTTTAAGATATTTGATGCATCGATTGCGCCTTCTGCACCGCCGGCACCGATCAAAGTATGCATCTCATCGACAAAAAGAATTATATTTCCGTCTTCTGTAACTTCTTTTATGACTTTCTTGATTCTCTCCTCAAACTCACCTCTGTATTTGGAGCCTGCGATCATTCCGGAAAGATCCAGTGTAACAAGTCTCTTATCCTGCACTGTAAAAGGCACATTTCCGGAAACTATTCTCTGTGCAAGTCCCTCTACAACCGCAGTCTTACCTACACCGGGTTCACCTATGAGGCAAGGGTTGTTCTTGGTCCTGCGGCTTAATATCTGAATAACTCTCTTTATTTCTCTTTCTCTTCCCACTACAGGATCAAGTTTTTTTTCACGCGCAAGAGCAGTCAAATCCCTGCTGTACTGCGCAAGAATAGAACCTTTCTTGTTTCCTCTGGGATTGGGCCTTCTTCCGAGATCTTCTTTTACCAGATTCGGATCTTCTCCCATTGCAGCCAAAGTCTCTGCATAAATCTTCTGCGCAGGTACACCAAGCGTGCTGATAAGTCTTACAGCCACATTCTCACCCTCTTTGATAAGAGCAAGCAGAATATGCTCTGTTCCGGTCTTATCCGCCTTGAAACGCTCAGACATGATATGTGAATCCTCAAGAACCTTCTCCGCTCTCGGCGAAAAACCATCCCTGTCGAGTGTCCTCACACTGCTTCCCGGAACGATAAGGTCCTTTATCATGTCCATCATCTTGGCTTCATCTATTCCGTTATCGATAAGGATCCTGGAAGCAACGCTTCCGTCCTCAAGGATAAGTCCCATAAGAATATGTTCTGTACCAACGTAATTAAGTTTTAAATTTCTTGCTGTTTTCTTGGCGAGTCTGAGCGCATCCTCAGCCATGACAGTAAATTGATCATTCATATCCCATCTATCCTTTCGTAATTGTCGTAAAGCTTATCTACAAGTTCATGTATCTCGCCGCGTCCTATACCCTTACATATAGCTCTTGCAAGAACGACAGCCAGCTCTGATTGAGCCTCCTGAAGTGCCTGAATCCTGTTAATATCTATGGCGATTATAGCTCCCCGCCTTCTGTCAATCTTAACAAATCCCTCTCTCTGCAGGATCAAATAAGCCTTGTTGACCGTATGCATATTGATACCAATGGTCTCCGCAAGCTGCCTCACGCTTGGAAGCTGTTCTCCCTCGCGAAATTGAGACGTAGCTATGCCCAAAATGATCTGATTACAAAGCTGTATGTAAATAGCTTCATCACTGTTAAAATCAATTTCTATGATCATCTCCGCCTCCTGTTGCATACTTGTGATATATTTAGTATAACACGTGATACAGATTCGTCAATTTTATGAATAAAAAATACCGAAAAAAGCGCCGGTTCTCTCACAAAAGCCAAGAACCGGCGCTTTTAAATCATTTTTGTTCAAATTATCTGTCATCATCATCAAGATCAAGGAACTCGAACTCAAAGTCGTCATCGTCTCCAAGGAAGTTCTTAGCTCTTCTTGAAGGAGCTTCATCCTTTGCTGTCTCCTCTGTCCTCATCCTTCTGTCAGATGGCTGTCTTTCTTCATATCTTGAATCCTCATATAAAGAATCGTCATCTCTTCTTGAAGGTCTGACAGTTCTCTCTTCCGCGCCTCTTGAAGGACGCTCTTCGAAAGAATCATCAGGTCTTCTTCTCATAGGACGCTCAGGCCTTGCAGGTCTGGCTGCTCTATCTTCCGGAGTAACCGTTCTCCTTGCCGGTCTTTCGGGAGCATCTTCAGGAGCTCTTCTGGCTGCTGCTCTGCGGCTCTGAGGTTCTTCTTCATCCTCATCTCTTGAGCGTCTTCTCTTCTTTAAGTTAACGCCCATATCGTCGTCAGTTTCTACTTCACTTCTCGATACATCTCTGTTTCTTGCATTATCTCTTGAACGCTTCTTGGGTGAAGAATAACGATCAAATTCCTCGTCTTCGTCATCCTCATCATCTTCATCCTCTTCGTCATCATAATAAGCTGCATCTCTGAGTCTGAAAATGAGGATTACAATTACGATCACAAGAACAATCGCCAATGCACCTACAGCAATTGCTATTTTCTTAAATGTCTGAGCGTTTTCATAATATCCTTTGGAACTGTCAGCAACCTGCAAGAGCTGATCAACATCCACTCTCTGTTTCTTTTCTATAACATTAAGGAACCATGCACCGTTCTCAGATTCATATGTAAGAGAGTACTTTCCGTCTCCTACCTCATCAGGAGCAATAGGCTCTGCACCTGCTTCAGCCTCAGTATCTGCTTCCGGCTCCTCTTCTGAGTCTTCATTCAAGAGCTCATCGCTTTCCGCAAGTTCAGCAACAACATCCGGGCTACTGTTATCCGAAGGAGCATCAGTCTGTTCTGACTTTACGGACTGGGATGCAACTTCCGAATCAGCAACAAGATCACTTCTGATAAAACCCTTACTGTTGCTCTCTCCGAAAGTAACTTCATACCATTTCTTTCCGTCTGAACCTTTTGTTTCTCCGACAATTGTTACTGTATCGCCTTTTTTTACTTTTCCTACAGCGTCCTTATTTGTACCTGCACCCTGTCTGATAGTTCCACTGTCAGCAAGAACTTCTACGGTCTTCTGATCAACAGCTTTTACTTCAGAAGATGATCCGCTGTTATCGGATGAGTCTCCTGATGAACCGCCTGACTTTTCGACAAGATCGCTTCTTATGTAGCCATATTCATCATTTTTTACTTTAATCTTATACCATACATATCCGGAATCGTCTTTTTCCTCATCTACAATGTCAACCGTAGCTCCCTGGCTTACACTTGATACCTGAGAAGATGTGGTACTTGCTGATTCTCTGACTTTAACATTATCAGCTTTTACTTTTCCGGTTGTCGTTGTATATGCATTCGCACCAATCCCGAAGCCGATAAAAACTGCTAATGACAATGCTAGAGAAAGTATAGTGTTTCTTATTATCTTTTCCATCGTATTCTTCATACAGCCTCCTTTTCAACTTAGGATTTGTGCCATATACTGCAGGCACTTTTTGCAGGTTTTATTACTTTTTTGCTTCATCGATCGCTTTTCCTATATCATGACGCATATACTTGTTTTCGAAGCTTACCCATTCTGTAGCTTCATAGGCCTTAGTACGAGCCTCTTCCAATGTATCACCCTTTGCGGTGATACCAAGAACTCTTCCTCCGTTAGTAACAATTCCTTCCGGAGTCTTTTTTGTTCCCGCATGGAAACAATAATATCCATCCTTGCCCTTGAAATTATCCAGACCGGTTATAAGCTTACCTTTCTCATAACTTACCGGATATCCCTCGCTTGCAAGAACAACACATACGGCTGCCTTATCTTCAAATTCAAGATTGATCTCATCAAGCTTGCCGTCGATACATGCATTAAATACATCAATAATATCCGTCTTGAGTCTCGGGAGTACCACCTGCGCCTCAGGGTCTCCAAATCTTGCATTGTACTCAAGAACCTTAGGTCCGTCCGGTGTGAGCATAAGTCCGAAGAAGATTACTCCCTTGAACTCTCTTCCCTCACTTGCCATTGCTTCAACGGTTCTGCTGTAAATATTCTCACGGCAGAACTTGTCTACTTCTTCCGTGTAGAAAGGACTGGGTGAGAAATTGCCCATTCCCCCCGTATTGAGTCCAGTATCTCCGTCTCCCGCTCTCTTATGATCCTGAGCTGAGGACATGAGCTTTATTGTCTTTCCGTCTACAAAAGACAATACGGAAACTTCTCTTCCTGTCATAAATTCTTCGATTACCATGTGATTACCGGCATCTCCGAATTTCTTATCTTCCATGATCTCTTTTACGCCATCCTTAGCTTCCTCAAGGTTGTTGCAGATAAGAACACCCTTACCGAGTGCAAGTCCGTCAGCCTTAAGAACAATGGGAAATTTAGCTGTTTCGAGATACTTAAGAGCATCCCCGGCATTATCAAATGTTTCATAAGCCGCTGTAGGGATATTGTATTTCTTCATAAGGTCTTTTGAAAAAGCCTTACTTCCTTCAAGTATTGCAGCATTCATTCTGGGGCCGAATACTCTGAGTCCCTCAGCTTCAAATGCATCTACGATTCCTCCTACAAGAGGATCGTCCATTCCGATAACGGTAAGATCGATTTCTTTTTCTTTTGCAAAAGAAACAAGCTTATCAAATTCCATAGGTGTTATCGGCACACATTCAGCAAGTTCAGCAATTCCACCGTTTCCGGGAGCACAATATATCTTTGAAACCTGAGGACTTCTTGAAACAGCCTCAGCAATAGCATGTTCTCTTCCGCCTCCGCCAACAATTAAAACCTTCATGAAAAAATATTCTCCTCTTCGTATCCGTCAATAATTACTTTATGGTCTTCTACTCTTACTCTGCCGTTTGCTATCATATCAATCGCCATCGGCATGATCTTCCACTCTGCCTGCTCCATAATACGCTTCTGAAGCACTTCCGGAGTGTCATCCTGTCTTATCATAACAGGCTTCTGCAATATTATCGGTCCCGTATCAGTTCCCTCGTCAACAAAATGAACTGTAGCACCTGATACTCTTACGCCTCTCTTAAGCACCTGTTCATGCACCTTGAGTCCGTAAAAACCCGTACCGCAAAATGCCGGTATAAGTGAAGGATGGATATTGATTATCTTGTTGGGGAATGCCTTAACAACACATTCCGGAATAACAACAAGACATCCCGCCAGAACAATAAGATCCGGATTGGCATCCTGTAAGATCTTTAATAATGCTTTATTAAAATCATCTCTGTTTTCAAATTCCTTAGGGCTCTTAACCGCGTAAGGAATACCGGCTTTCTTTGCTCTCTCGATTGCATAAGCATTCGGATTATTGCTATATACAAGTGAGATCTCAGTATTTGTGATAGTACCGTTTGCGATACCATCAATTATAGCCTGCAAATTTGTTCCGCCACCGGAAACCATAACCGCTATCTTCATACGAGTTCTACACCCTTCTCGCCTGCAACTGCCTTACCTACCACCCAAGCCTTATCGCCTGCTGACTCAATAGCTTTCATTGCAGCATCAACATCACTCGGATCAACGGCAAGAACCATGCCAAGTCCCATATTATATGTGTTATACATCATCTGTTCTTCAATTCCGCCCTTTGTCTGCATAAGCTTGAAGATAGGGGGAATGTCATAGCTGTTCTTCTCGATCACAGCCTTGATTCCGTCAGGAAGCATTCTGGGCACATTCTCATAAAATCCGCCACCTGTGATATGGCTGCACCCCTTAACCTTAACACCTGCATTCTTGATTGCTTTCATCATCTTTACATAGATTCTTGTAGGTGTAAGAAGTGTCTCACCAAGAGTAGCACCGAGCTCATCATAATATGTCTCAAGGCTCTCTTTTGTCATATCGAATACTTTTCTTACAAGTGAAAATCCGTTACTGTGAACACCACTTGAAGCAACACCGATAAGTACGTCTCCGTCCTTTATTGAACTTCCGTCGATCATATCTTTTCTGTCTACAACGCCGACAGCAAATCCTGCAACGTCATACTCATCCTCGGGCATAAGTCCGGGATGCTCGGCTGTCTCTCCGCCGATAAGTGCAGCATCAGACTGCTTACAACCTTCGGCAACACCCTTAACGATTGCAGCGATCTTCTCGGGAATATTCTTGCCACATGCAATATAATCAAGGAAAAACAGCGGTTCACCGCCTGCACATGCAACGTCGTTTACACACATTGCAACAGCATCAATTCCGATAGTATCATGCTTGTCAAGAAGGAACGCAAGCTTAATCTTTGTTCCGACTCCGTCTGTTCCGGACAAAAGAACCGGATCTTCCATGTCTTTTATCTTACTGAGTGAAAATGCACCCGAAAAGCCACCGAGTCCTCCAAGTACTTCCGGTCTCATTGTCTCTTTAACATAACCTTTTATAAGTTCAACAGACTTATATCCTGCTTCGATATCAACGCCAGCCTTTTTGTAATCCAATGCCATAATATTTTAACTCCTCGCATTTCGCCTATTTATATTCAATAACCGATCAATAGTTCTTGTATCCGACTTCCTGAAGTCTTGCATCCTTGGCAACAACTCCGTCCTTAAGTGAAGAAGTGTACTTCTTAAGTTTCTCAAGAAGCTTCTCATCACCTGTTGCCAAAATCTTTGCTGCAAGTATACCTGCATTTGCTCCACCATTGATAGCAACTGTAGCAACAGGAATACCGGTAGGCATCTGAACTATACTATATAAAGAATCACGGCCTCCCAAAGAAGTTGTGTGCATAGGGATTCCTATAACGGGCATAGGGAATATCGCAGCGCACATTCCGGGAAGATGTGCCGCCATTCCTGCTCCGGCGATAATTACTTTAAATCCCTTTTCTTCTGCAGTCTTCGCATATTCAAAAAACTCATCGGGCTCTCTATGAGCGGATATAATTCTCATATCATATTCAATCCCGAGCTCCTCAAGAATATCTGCAGCTTTTGCCATAACAGGCATATCTGAATCACTGCCCATTACTATTCCAACTTTTGCCATGTTTTCCTCCATTTTTCTGCTTCAACATTTAGCCACTTGTATCATAGCACAACACAATATATTGTGCCACTTTTTTATTCAACCAATGGTTTTTTTTCTTACAACCTATGGTTTATTTTATTCATCCAGAGGCTTATTTAACTCTTCCGTGCCGGGAAGCACGAATCTGCCGTTTTCTATGATAGTTACGCCGGTTCCGTCCTCTCTTACGGCTTTTATCTCGCCGAGCTCGTCGTAAGGAATCGTTATATCTGTATGGCAGCTGAAATATGCCTTATCCGGATCTGTTTTACGCTTTGCGGAAATCTCATTTTCTTTTGCAATGATCTTCTTTCCGTCAAAATTAAATGTGTCGTTATCCTCTTCATAGGAATAACATGTGTCACCCACCGCAAAATGCGGTCCTGTCTTCTCTGCGATCAATATCTCAAGCTTGTCTGCGATACCAAACTTCCTCGCAAACATGTAAGCTGTGGTATTTGTGCCGATCGCAAACTCGCCAATGGGCAGAGTATCGTGGTTGTACATGATATTTTCTTTTATATATTTTTTGTTGTCTTCTTCAATTATAAAATTTGAACAATTGTAATCTTCGATACATCCGTCCTTAAATTTAATCTCTAAATCTTTAAAGTAAAGCCCCTTGAGATAAACGCCCGTAACGTGCAGTATTCCTGACGTTCCGGCAAGTACGGGTGATGTAAACACTTCTCCGACGGGAATATTTACATCCGCAACACAGTTCTCAAAATTTGTCTCCTTCTCTTTGTCTTTTATCTCATGAAGCATAACCTTGATATCCGTGTGATTATCGCCCATTCCCCTGACTGTCACGTACTTTGCTTCATCAAGCGCATCGATTATCTTCTTCTGTATATTCTGATAGAGATTATAATCAAGAGTATTTATCCTGACAGTCTCATCAAAGATTTCTTCATAGCGGTCACCGATATTCGGCACAGGGAAAGAAATGATAGTAAAGCTTCTCTCTTTTCCTATAATATATTCGTTCTGAATAAGCGAAGCCCTGATCTTGAAATCACTAAGTAGCTTACTCTGCTCGTCATTAAGATGAACCGCTTCCTTCTTCTGTTCGGGTGAAAAAGGTACATCGCCGAATCCGTCAAGCACAGCGGGACCGCCGTATAACTTGGCTTCTTTCTTATATTTTTCTCCCGCAGCTCTGACTGCTTCAAGTCTTCTGTTAACAAGAGCTGCATCAAGGAATAAACCATCGTCATCCTTGTGATCGTAATCAAACTGCTTGTTGGGAATCGCACCGTGACATCCGGCCCTTCTTGCACTTCCTGCTGTGTAGAAAGTGCTCATGACGGAACGAAAGATTCCGGATTTAAGTCCAATCTTTTCAAAATTGGCAACAGCCTTTCTGATGATTCTCTCAAATCCCAAAATATAAATTACAGATGCAGTACTTTTAATGCTGATATCCTTGCCTGTTACGGCAAATCCGATACGATAACCTTCAGTGAAAGTATCGGCTATCTTGGTAATCTCTTCTTCCGACATCTTCATGAGATGTTCTGCTGTCTTTATCTCATTGTCCGTTACATACTCACCGAATTTGTACAGGTAACGTATGTCACTCAGATCACTGTTCATTATAATATTCCTGAAATAATCATCCTCAGGATCGACCATCTGTGCAAATCTGAGCATCTTCTCTTCCTCAGCATAATCGCTGTAGAACCAGTACATGATCTGTCTGATGCTCTCATATTCAGGAAGTTTTCCTTCTTCCGAAGCCTGCAAAAAAGCTCCGTATACTTCAAGAAACATTTCTACCCTGATCAAAATCTCATACTTCTGAAGCTCAAAAGCATTTGTGATCATTGATCGAAGTTCAAAATACAATGCCGATAAAATCTTGCCGAATTCATCTCCGAGCTTACCGCATGCATATGCAGGATTTCCATAACTTCTGTCATAGTTCTCGGGAAGAATGTCGCTGTAGAGTTTCTTATTTCTATCCTGAAGCTCCTTAAGAGTATCCGCATCTTTCCCGCCGTTTTCGGACCATTTATAGGTCTCGTCTATCATAAGAATAAAATCTCTGACTGTGTGAAAATAGTCATCAAACTCTTTATTCTCTATATGCTCATCGGAAATCTCCGTCACCCTCTCAATTGCAAGAGAGTATCTCTCATCGGTAACATCATTTCCAACGCTAAATTCAAATACTGATTCATTTTCAGTCATTTCCGTTTTCCTTTCGCTCCCGCTGTTCTTTCCCGCTTATGATCACATAAAGCCGAGAACCAAAATAAAAATAATAAAAAGAACTGCAATCAGGTTAAGTATAATTCCAAGATTCGGGAACAACTTAAATATATCTTTTTCCATTCGGGACATGATTCCAAGAGTGAGTCCCAAACATGAAAATATCGCCGCAACAAATGCCGCTGCGGCGTATCTCATAAGAGCCTGCCCCCCGTTCCTGTATGAAAAGAGTACTGCCGTCACCAGCGATACATCTGACAGGATTCCGAGTATGGTAGACATTATTCCTTTTTCAGGATGTCTGTTGTCAGTAAAGACGTACTTTTCCCTGACTAGACTAAGCTTATTTAGAATATTGATCTTTTTTAAATTGAATTTCTTCATGCCTTCCAGTCGTTTTCTAAATATCAGATAATTACATTCTTTCGGCTGCCTAGAAGCTTTGCTCCGCATACTATAAGCAATATTCCGGCAGTTATCCCCACTACAAGTGAAACCACTCCCAATGCTATATTCATAGCGCCCGTGCCTCCAAGCACCTTGTATGTATGTTCTTCCATATAATGTACCTCCATAGGCGGTTTCACCGCTGCAGTCTGTTATCAGTCTTTCTTAGCGCCGTATTCAGCGTAATACTCGTCAATTGCCTTCTTGATATCTTTTGTAAGAAGGATCTCTCCGTCGATTGGTCTGTTGTAAAGATAACTTACAACATCATCCATAGTAACAATTGAATGTGCGCTGAAGCCATATCTCTCTTTGATCTCGTCAAGAGCACTCATGTCGCTGTCCTGACCTTTTTCCTGCCTGTTCAAAGATACCATAAGTCCAACGATATCACAATCAGCCTGAGTCTGAATGATCGGAACTGTCTCTTCGATAGACTTTCCGGATGTTGTAACATCTTCGATTATAAGAACTCTGTCTCCGTCACGAAGCTTTGTTCCCAAAAGAATTCCCTTATCACCGTGATCCTTTACTTCTTTTCTGTTGGAACAATATCTGATCTCTCTTCCGTAAAGCTCGCTGATTGCCATACTTGTTGCAACAGTAAGCGGAATTCCCTTATATGCAGGTCCAAAAAGGACATCAAATTCAAGTCCGAATGTATCATGAATTGCTCTCGCATAGTAGTTACCGAGCTTTTTAAGCTGTGAACCGGTAACATATGCTCCCGCATTCATAAAAAAAGGAGATTTACGACCACTCTTCAGAGTAAACTCTCCAAACTTAAGGACATTGCTGTCTACCATAAATTCAATGAACTCTTCCTTATATCTCTCCATAACTCATAAACTCCTTTGGTTATATTGTCTTTATATATAATGTCGAAACGTATTCGTTTCCTCTGAGAAAGTATTATAGCATCTTACATTAATATCTACAATTAATATATTCACTTCATTTTTCTTCATTTCTCTTAAGCCATCTGACCACCGAAACGCCTATTATTATGACATATCCGATTATGCTCAGCAAAACCGGAGTCTCAGAAAACGCCACAATACCGATAAGCGCGGCAAATATAACCTGTGTGTAGTCAAATACCGACAGATCTTTTGCCGGAGCAAAGCGATACGCCGAAGTAATCGAAAACTGTCCGAGCGAAGCGGATACTCCCGCCATAAGCAGACTTATCAGCTGCCACTTTGTCATGGGATGATAGTCAAATACTATAAACGGAAGCGTTACAAGGCATGAAAAAGTTGAAAACGCAAAAACAATAGTCGGTGTCTCTGCACCTTTTTTGCTTGCTCTTCTAACAAACACGTATGCCGTTCCCGCACCGAATCCTCCGTAAAAAGCAACGAGAGCCGGAAACATCTCGGAAACAATACCTGTCGGTCTTATGATAAAAAGAGCTCCGATAAATGCGATCAAAGTTGATATGGCATCCACCTTTGACGGAACTTCTTTTAACAGCGGTATTGAGAGCACTATGGCAAAAAACGGCGCTAGCTTGTTTAGCATGTTTGCGTCCGCTATCCCAAGTTTTCCTATTGCATAAAAATTTGCGATAACACCTGACGTGCCAAATAGGCACCTAAAGAAAATATCAAGTCTGTAGCTTTTCTCAATTTTAAAGCCAATGCCCGATCTTACCAGAGCGATAGACGCGATGAACATTGCCACCAAATTTCTGAAAAAACTCTTTTGCATTACGGGCACGTCTCCGGCTGCACGTACAAACGCCGTCATAAGTGCAAAGCCGAAAGCCGCTGCCAATATGCAAATTATTCCTTTTGTTCTGTTACTGAACGAGCGCACCTGCGATGTCCGCCTTCATATCAAGGACTGCCGCCCTTGCAGCTTCTCCAACCTTCCCGTCACTAAACTGCTTGTAATTGTCGCTCTTCCATGCTGCTATGATTCCTCTCGAAGAATTTACGATTGCTCCGAGTCCGTCTTTATTAAAGAAGTTAACAAGGTCTTTTCCCTTACCGCCCTGTGCTCCGTATCCGGGAACAAGGATGTAATTGTGAGGCATGATCTCTCTGAGCACCTTGCCCATCTCGGGATATGTTGCTCCGACTACGGCACCCACATTGCTGTATGAACCGTCTGTCGACTCTTCGCCCCACTCTCTTATCTTAGCGCCTACTATCTCATAGAGAGGCTTTCCGTCGATAATTCTGTCCTGGAACTCTCCGCTTGAAGGATTTGATGTCTTTGCAAGAACGAAGATTCCCTTGTCTTCCTTATTACAAATATCTATGAAAGGCTTAACACCGTCAGATCCAAGATAAGGATTAACAGTTACAAAATCTTCATCAAAGCCTTTAAATACTTTGTCTCCAACCTTAACACCGCCAAGATGTCCAACTGCGTAAGACTGTGCTGTAGAACCGATATCGCCTCTCTTGATATCTCCGATAACGATAAGTCCTTTTTCCTTACAGTAATCTACTGTCTTCTTAAATGCGATGAGACCGGGAATACCAATCTCCTCGTACATTGCAATCTGTGGCTTTACTGCAGGAACCACATCATATATATTGTCAATGATTTCTTTGTTAAACTGCCAGAACGCCTCTGCAACTCCGTCAAGATTCTCACCCTTTTCTTCAAAGCATCTTTTCTTTATTGCATCAGGTACAAAATCAAGCTTGGGATCGAGTCCCACTACAATAGGCGCACCTGTGTTTACAATCTTGTCGATCAATTTTGAAATCATATAACTATTCCTTCCTCGCTTTTTTCATAGATTTAATAATAAAAAACTCATCAATCGCATTGGTAAGTTTTTCTTTCGGCATTGATTTAAGGAGATATTTTTCGGGTTTAAGTCCAACCACCTTCATAACGCTCTCCTTGTCATCTTTAGCGGTAAGGAAAATAACAGGAATATCCTTGTATGCAGGAGTGTTTCTTATTTCCTTCAAAACCGTTGCCCCGTCCATTCCCGGCATTTCATAATCAAGAAGTACAAGATCTATAGGATTTTTCGCCAAAAAAGACAGAGCAATCTTTCCCGAGCTTGCCATATATACATGATACTTCACCGACAGCCAGGTTCTCATCATTCTGAGCATAGTTCCGTCATCATCTATTATGAGGATTTTCTTTTTCAGCTCATCATCAATCTCGCTGTATTCCACAACAGAATTGAGATTTTCCGTAATCAGCTTAACATCGAGAGGTCTGAGATACATTTCCTGAACTTTTTCCTTGGCAATATAATTGATCGCCAGATCAAGTTCCTCTTTATTCCCAATGATATAAAGCAAAAAACGTTCGCTGTCTATCGCATCATTAAGATATTCAAGCAGCTCATGGTCAGACTCCGCCAGATCACCCATGTACAAAAGATAGATATTGGGCCGGTTCTCCATGTCCTCAATATCCTCCCGTTCGGGTTCTGTCATTAAAACTCCGTATCCTTCCTTCTCGAGCCCCTTCTCTATGGCATTAACCATAAAGCTTTTTCCATGGCCTATTAAGAGTACGCGTTTTTCCATATCATGCCCTTCCGCTTTGCGCTATTACTACAATATATTCAATAGTCCGTCTCTGTCAACTGCCGCCATAAGTCTTTTTACATCTCTGTACTTATCCTTATATTTCTCAGGAATACTATATTCTTCAAGCATGTTCATTATGTCATCGGCACTATCAAAATATGACGCCGAAACAAATTCTTTTATCGCAGAAAAAGCATCTTTAAGTTCATCTTCCGGTATGACCGGCTTATCCTGATCGTCCTCTTCTTCGCCCGCGATACCGGCCAGTTTGTCAATGTAACTTCTGTACATTTCAAGAAGCTTAGGCGTCTGCGCCTCGATCTCGATCAGATTTTCTTTTTCCGCACAATCCTCAAGATATTCCGCAAGTCGTGAGAGTTCTTTTGCTCCTATCGCCATCGCGGAGCTCTTAAGCCCGTGTACATATATCCTGTAATTTTTGATATCTTCATCCGCAGTTTTTTCAATAAGATCAGCTTTTTCTTTTATTGAAATCCTGAAATCCTTGATAACATCAACAACCGCTTCGGGCGAACCGCACCTTGCTATAGCCGTCTTAACGTCAATCCCCTGCACTTGCCCAAGCCTTGATTCTATATCATCTTCTTTCTTTTTATCCTCATTACCGGCTTCAACAAAATCGCTGTCTCCCGGAAGTGAAACTTTATATGAAGGAAGATAGCTGAGTATCATTTCCTCCAATTTACCCGGCGAAACAGGTTTTGATAAGTAATTCGTAAATCCTTCTCTGAAATACATTTCTCTCGATCCCGAAATGACATTTGCCGTAAGTGCCACAATCGGAGTCTTCTTATTCATATTGTTATTCTGCCCCTTCATCATATGAAGAGTCTGAACGCCGTCAAGTTCAGGCATTCTGTGATCAAGGAAAATAATATCATATTTATTGGCGGCAACCAGTTCAAGAGCTTTTCTTCCGCTGAGCGCCGTATCGACAGTAATAAGTGTTTTTTTTAGCAGTCCCTGTATCACGGCAAGATTCGTGCTCACATCATCGACAACAAGAATCTTGGCTTTAGGTGCATGGAAGCTTTCTTTATACTGCTTCATGTCAACCTTGCTGTGACTGTAGTTCTTGCTAAAGTCTCCGACAGGCTCTCTGTTGATCACGGTCTGTATCACTTCAAAAGAGAACTCCGAGCCGTTTCCGTATTCACTCTTTACATTGAGCTTTGCCCCCATAAGTCCCAAAAGATTTGTGACTATGCTTATTCCAAGTCCTGTGCCTTCAATCGTTCTGTTTCTCATTTCATCAACTCTCTCGAAGGCATGCGTAAGTTTTTCAATATTTTCCTCTTTTATCCCTATTCCGGTGTCGATTATCCGCACACCAAGGACTATCTTCTCGCTAAAGTCATTACTGTTTATCTCAGGCTCATAATCCTCTTTATATATGACCATTGTGACCGTTCCGGTATCGGTATATTTCACCGCGTTTGTAAGAAGATTCATTATACACTGCTTTATTCTCGTCTCATCGCCAAACAACACATGCGGTATATCTTCCGCAATATTTGCGACAAACTCAAGCCCCTTCTCATAGGTCTTTACATCGATCATATTGATGACATCGTTTAACATCGAACAGACATCGTACTCTACAGGCAGTATCTCCATCTTTCCCGCTTCAATCTTGGAGAAATCAAGTATGTCATTTATAAGTGCCAAAAGAGTTTTTCCCGAATTCTGAATATCTGTGGCATAGCTTAAGATATTCGCATCATTACATTCCCTGAGTATCAATTCATCAAAACCTAGTACAGCATTTATAGGTGTCCTTATCTCATGAGACATATTTGAAAGAAATCGCGACTTGGCTTCATTGGCACTCTTTTCCACTCTGAGCTGATCCTCAATATGCTGTCTGCTCTTCACAAGTTCAATGTATTCCATGAATCTGTAAAAAGTAAGATCGATAGCATGATACAGATCCTCTATCTCATCGTTGGTATCTATCCTAAGTCTATGAACCCCCTCTACGCTTGCATTTATATCCGTGTCCTGGGAATTGTAAATATCGGTAACGGCATTCGACAAAATCCTTATAGGCTCTGCAATCCTGTACTGCGCATAGTTATTAACAAAAATCGCCATCGGAGTAATTATGATCGATATGAGCATCGCCATCTCTATTCCGCCGCGTAATGTCATATCCGCGTACAGCTCTCTCGCTGCAATCTCAGCAATAATTCCAAGCACTATTGCCTCAAAAACTATCACCTGCATTACAACGCTTCCGATTTTGGACTTACCTTCAACAACATATCTGTCGTCCTCATCAAGTTTTGTGGTGTCCACATAGTACAGTCCGCTTCCTAATTGTAATTTGATATCATCCGGCAATTTTTTAAAAAGAATATATACGAAAAAACAGGTAAACAGACATCCGGGGGCTTCTCTAAAAAACAGCGGAATAAGCTTCCCAGTGTCAAATCCGGCCAAACCAATGTCATTAAGCACAAGCTTACAAAATCCCCACAAGTCGCCCAAAATAAATTGCAAGATCATAGAAGCAAGTATTACTTTAAAAAATTTTTTGAAAAAACCGGTTCTGGTAAGAACATTCATAGCACAAGCGATCAGAAGATATGCAAAAGCATGATACATGATCGATCCTTGCAAAAAAGAACCAAAGATAAAAATCAGAACAAGACTCAGCATTCCGGGGATAATACCACAAAGTGCCGTAACAAGCATGATTGGGATATACTTAACAGTTCTTAATATGGAATCCGGTCCTACGTTCCCTAAAATATCGGCCAAAATCAAAGTAAGGGCAGATGCTACAAGTACAAGCACCAGATCAACCTGGTTTCTTTTGGTAAAAAAAACAAAATACTTACTTTTTCTCATAGGCTCACCTGTAAGCTTCGTTACGTGTAAATGCAAATAGAAACATTATGGATAGCCAAGGGACAACTCCGTGCCAGCGAAGGCGTATATATATTTTTTGCTCCGATTGTGCCGGGAACTGCGATAAGCCCAGGGCAGTCATAATTACATGCATAGGCATGAAATTATGACTTGGGCTCATCTCCGTGGCACAAAATCGCAAAAAATATATATACGCCTTCGCTGGCACGGAGTTGGTTCTTTGGCTTCTCATCTATGTAATGATTATTGATTATGCATATACGATGCACAATATAAATCAACGTGTTGTGTACGTTAATACGTATTCATTTTATCATATTCCTATAACTGAAAGACATATTAAAAAGAATATCTTTATTTTAATTCTATGATATAAAAAAATGGTATTGTCTGCACATTAACAAGGTATCCGTCATATGCTAACAACACCATACTTTTTCAATAACCGGCATCACTCACATTCTTATTCTGCAATGTGTAGTGCCCAATAATTGTTTTTATGATTTATGATGACAGGTGCGGATGCAAAAGCTTCGTCGCCGACGTAGCATCTGTCTTTTTCTTTATCAAATGTATATTTTCTTCCCTCTGAATCGTGCTCGTTAATATATTCAAGCGCCTGTTCAAGAGTTTCGTCGTTTTTGCAAAGATGTATGTTCATTTGGAAACTTTTCCTCTCACAGTTCATTTTTTTGTGAACGAACTACCAGCATGCTTGCTGCAAATCTTTCTATAAAAGAATTGCATGAAGGGTAATAAAGATGCGGGAATCCCGCAAAGAGATTACCTTTTATCTGAATTCCTTCCCAGGAACGGTTCTGCGTGCCCTTGGTTATAATGCAGGTATCTCCGTTATTCGTCGTGTCATAATAGTGGAACTCGTGTCCGTTTATGCATTCAAACGGCTTAAGATATGTATTATCTTTTGCAGCCGCGATCGTCACATATCCAAATCTTGTCAATTTGCCGGTCATAAATGCCTTGCCGGGAATCGCTCCTACCATCTTATAGGTATTACCGTCTTTATCCTCAATTTCTTCCTGAAGATACATGAATCCGCCGCATTCCGCAATAATAGGGACATTGTTATCGGTAGCTTTTTTTATATCTTCGAGCATTGAAGTATTGGAAGACAGCTCTTTTGCATAAAGCTCCGGATAACCGCCTCCAAAAATATAACCGTCCGCGTCAGGAAGCTTTTTATCATGAAGAGGAGAAAAGAACTCAAGCTCCAGCCCCATATCTCTCATAAGGTCAAAATTATCTTCATAATAGAAGCAAAAAGCCTCATCCTTTGCCACTGCAACCTTCAGCGGGCCACCCTCAGCAGGCTCTGCGCAGAGCGGAAGCGCGAAACTTGTCTGCAAAGTACGAAAGCCCTCCGCTTTTTCAGCGATATCAATGAGTTTGTCAAAATTAAGCGTTTCTTCAAGTTTATCAGCTACGGCATCTATCTTTTCAAGGAGATCCGGAATCTCATTCGGAAGTACGAGCCCCAGATGTCTGCTATCTATATTGGCATCCTTAATATGAGGGATATATCCTACAACCGGTATATGAACATCTTCCTCGATGCGTCTTGATATATCATCCGCGATCATCGGGGAGATATTATTGAGTATAATTCCCTTAATTGGATTGTTAATTCTACCGACATAATCGCAAAATCCCTGTACCATGGGAACTATGGACATACTCATCCCTTTTGCATTTACAACAAGTATAACAGGGGTTTCCGTTTCCTTACTGATATCATAGCTCGATCCATCGATTCCGGATGCGCTGATACCGTCATAGAAGCCCATTACACCTTCTATAACGCCAAAATTCCTGCCTTCGCTTCCTCTGTCGAGTGTACGGCGAATACCGTCTTTTCCTGCCATAAAGATATCAAGATTTCTTGAAGGTACATCCAAAACCGTTTTGTGAAAAATCGGATCTATATAATCAGGCCCGCACTTAAATACTGCAGGTTTGTAACCTTTTCTTTTAAGAATCCTCAGAAGAGCGCATGTGACCATTGTCTTGCCGCTGCCGCTTCCGGTTCCCGAAATCATTACTCTTGGAAAATAATTAGTCATAGATACCCCTTGTTGTAGTAGTGTTATGTATTTCTATAATACAACATAACCGTACTTTTGTAAGCGTTTTTTAAAATTTATTTTAACTCTGTTCATTAGTACACAACATTTTCACCTATATACTTTTAATTTGTTAATTATCACCAATTTTTCGTAAGGGTATCCAAAGTATCGGATTGTCACTAAAATGCTCTTACCAAACAGGCTTGTTTGCGACATTATTAAATTTCTTATTCAAGAATTATATGGTACTATTGTGTAAGTATGTAATCAGTGCCGCTGTCACCAAATAAGTCGAGTTATTTGGTGACAGAAGCACCGGAAAAAATGATTCAGATAAACATTTCTCTAAAAGAAAGAGGTATAACCAATGAATACACTCACGGACAGAATAAAGCTAAATAACGGAACAGCTATACCCTGCCTTGCTTTTGGCACATATAAGATAAAAGATCCCATAGAAGCTTACAACTCTGTAAAATCTGCTCTCGAGATTGGATATCGTCATATAGATACTGCTGCTTTTTATGAAAATGAAAAGCAGGTCGGACAGGCCATAAACGACTTTATCGCTACGGGTGCTGCTAAAAGGGATGATATTTTCGTAACCAGCAAAGTATGGAAGTCAGAACTTGGCTATGAAAAGACTCTTGCAGCTTTTGAAAAGACAATGAGCGAGATCGGTCTTGATTATCTTGACCTCTATCTTATTCATTGGCCCGCATCATATGCATTCGACGATGACTGGGAGAATACAAACAGAGAGACCTGGAGGGCTATGATCGAGATATACAAGTCAGGACGCGTCAAAGCAATCGGCGTTTCAAACTTTCTCACTCATCACCTCAAGGCACTCATGGAATTCGACATCATCCCTGCAGTTGACCAGATTGAGATAAATCCCGGTTTCCTGCAGAAAGATACAGTAGATTTTTGTCAGGAACACGGCATCCTCGTAGAAGCCTGGAGCCCGCTCGGAAGAGGCAAATCCCTCGAGCATCCGCTTCTCAAGGACCTTGCCGAAAAGTACGACCGCACCGTTGCCCAGATCATCCTTCGCTGGGAAATGCAGCACGGCGTCGTTCCGCTCCCCAAGTCCGTCAATCCCGAAAGAATCCGCTCAAATTCTGAGCTGTTTGACTTTGAGCTCTCGGAAGACGACATGGAGATGATCGATGAAATCGAACCTTACGGCAATTCAGGCCACTCACCGGATCAGGAGTGATTCGGTGTGCTTTGGTATGCTTTGACATGTTTTGACATGTTTGGCATGTTTCGATATGCTTTAGCATGCTTTGACATGTCTTGGCATGTTTTGGCAGAATCCGATGTAATTTTATATACATTTGTCTAATGCCTACTAACATGCTTACACCGCTTATAAAATTCCGCTACTAATCAAACATGATTTACTACCACTATTACGCATATAAAAATAGTGGCATTCTTAGTGTCTTTACCTCCTGTTGATATTCGAATTTCCCGCGTTCCAACAGGGTATTTTTGTCTAAACTCCCTGTTGATATTCTATTTTCAGCATTCCCAACAGGGCATTTTTGTCTAAACTCCCTGTTGATATTCTGATTTCTCACATTTCCAACAGGGCATTTTAGCCTAGCACCCCCTGTTGATATTCTATTTTCAGCATTCCCAACAGGGTATTTTTGTCTAAACCCCCTGTTGATATTCTGATTTCTCACATTTCCAACAGGGCATTTTAGCCTAGCGCCCCTGTTGATATTCTATTTCCCGCATTCCCAACAGAGTATTTTTGCCCTATCTACCTGTTAACATCCCTATTTTCTGCATTTCCAACAGGGTATTTCCGGCTAAACCACCTGTTGGTATTATGATTTCTTGCATATCCAACAGAATATTTTACGCCCAGGTTCCCTGTTGATATTCTATTTACCGCATTCCCAACAGGGTATTTTAGCCTAAACTCCCTGTTGATATTCTGATTTCTCATATTTCCAACAGTTTTTTAGCCTCAGTAATTCTGCTACCATTCTCAAATACATAATGGTAGCATTCTCAGCTCAGTGAACATCCCCCATATATTGCCCCTATATGTTCCCATAAATCATATACCGCTCACTGCCACTATATACACAGGATTGATCGCATCGGCCATATGATACTCTCCGACTTTCCTATACCTGTTCGCACTGACTTGCACAATATCAGGCTCCGCAAAATCTCCCTCTTTGATAACAGTAAGCACTTCAGTAAGCGTCTCGAGCGTGACGCAGTTTATCACGATTCGCACATTGGGATTCCTCTGTTTGAGAAGATCAATGATAGCCCGCATATTCCCGCCGCTTCCGCCAATGAAAGCATGCGTAGGCACAAGTAACTTTCCTTCAACACCAATATCAGAGCACTCGCTTGCTGAAGCAAAAATACCGGATTTCCCTGTTTCTTTAGGCGCTGCAATTTCCGATACTGCCATCTTGCCAAGCACCCCCGATGCTTCGCCCTTTATCACAGTAATGTTATCCGCGCAGAACTTCTCTTTGTTCTTCTTGATAAGCTCGGCCGCCTCATCGTTTCTCTCAATCGCGAAGACCTTGATATCAGGGTGCAAAAGAGCTGCTTCGACAGATACTGAACCTGTCCCCGCGCCAATGTCATAGAGCACGGAATCCGCGGAAAGTCCCAGCTTTCTGATAGATATAGCTCTTATCTCCTCTTTGGTCATCGGAGTCTTGCCCCTGATGAACTCATCGTCAGATATTCCTCTTATTACAGGCGTTTCGCCGACACGCTTATTTTCTATATACAACAGACATTTTCCTTTCTCATCAGGTGAAAAAATACTGTTCCCACAACTAACTATTCCATATTCACACATCTTCTTTTCAGATGCACTATCTCCAAACATTTCTTCTCCGGAAGCACATAAGTCATCACGCGTAATCTCAAGAATTTTCTCCGAAACCGTCCCAAGCTCATATCCGATCACTATCTTAAGATTTCCACATCCGGCAGAAACTTCATTATCCGCATCATCATTAAGACCTTCTGCATTCACTTCCAATGCATATTTTAAGCCAATCTGTTCTGCCGTTTTATTCTCGTAGTTCCTATCACAGATACTATCAGCAACATCAAATGCCAATCTCGCAATCTCGCCCGCGTGCGCACAGCTCGAAGGAAGAATGATAAGCTTCTTAGTTTCCGCAATATATCCCGCAACATTACACTCTCTTCCATGCGCACTCACTATACTGCAGTCTTCCAGCCCAAGACCCAATCTGTTTGCAAAAAGAGCTGCCGAAGAAATCCCTGATATCTTGCGCACTTTATACCCTGCACCTTCAAAAGCCTGCGTAGCATTCTTTGCGCCGCTGCAAAGGCTTATATCTCCCGAAAAAAGAGCCAACGGATTCTTGTACTTAAAAGCGGACTTATCAAAAATCACATTCTTATTTCCGTCACCGCTTACATCGCCTACATCACTTGCTTTACTTTCACTACTTTCTTCATGCACAACGACAGCCTCATCAAATCCACTTTTTTCCAAGTACTCAAGAATATCTTTTCCCATATAAAGCGGCACAAATTCAGCTCTGATCCTGCTCTTATCAACTCTCTCAAGAATACTCTTTGCTCCGAAGATCACATCCGCGCTCTCAAGTGCCACTTCAAGTTCTCTTGTATAATATCTCGCATCACCGGGGCCTATTCCGGCAAGTGTGATATGCCTACCGATATTTGTCTTGCCCCCTTTTGATACTCGACATTTTTTCTCATTCTCGCCGGATTCATTAACTCCAATACTGCTTATTTCATCATTCTCAACCTTAATTGATTCAATCCTCTGCTCATCAACTCCAAGTTTTTCCAACACTTCCGGCAGACTGTACCCTTTTGCAAATGCGCCCTCATCGCTTCCCGGACCGCCAGCTCTGCTCTCCGGGCTCTTTATCATGATGGCCTTAATCCCGCACTCTCTTGCCGCAAGGAGTTTCTCATCAAGTCCACCCGTAGCACCGCTCTCCTTAGTAAGAATAACCGCCGCTCCAATCTCTTTAATAAGCGCTACATTCATGTCTTTGGAAAAAGGCCCCTGCATAGCAATAATCTGCTTTCCGCGAAGCCCCGCATCTTCGCACTTTGTGATACTCTCGATATTCGGCAGAACTCTGGCGTACACCCTGCTCTTATCGGAAATCTCAGTCATAATCGCCTTCAGATTCTTACTTCCCGTCAAAAGAAGTATGTTGCCTTGTATCTTCTCAAGCTCCTTCGCCGCGCTCACGACAGAATCACAACTCAAAATCTTAATTCCGCCATTCTCCATATCAGCATGAAATCCATCTGAACCTGCATCACATAACGGCAATCGATTCAGGCCATTTATCTCAACTCCCGCTGTACGCACCACTTTTTCATCAAACCTTTTCTCACCGCCACATTCACTCGAAGCTATCTCCAAATAAGCCTTCGCCCCTGTATCTCTAAGAAGCCTTATATACTCAACTCCCGTCTTTTCACAGGCCTTCTTAATCTCAGCAGAAACAAGCGTCGCAAAAGGATGTGTCGCATCAACGCAAACCGTAAAGCCCCCGGAAACCATAAGCTCTGCCATCTCATCCGAGTTCTTTCTTCCGACAATGACATTTTTCTCTCCAAAAGAGTCCTCAATTTCCTTGCCATAATCAGTCGCAACGCTCACCAAATGCTCTATACCTGCTGCAGAAAGCGCAGCCGCAAGTTCCCTTCCTTCAGTTGTTCCTCCGAAAATAAGAACCTTATCTCTCACTTCTGTATCCTCTTAAAGTAACCATGTGCTCTGTAATATTTCTAGTAGAAGAATTTCCGATAAATATCGTCGAAAACATATCCACCTCAGCACCTTTTAATTCACCCAAAGTCATAACCTTACAGTATTCGCCATCTCTTCCGATGTTTCCTGCAATTCCGCAAACCCGCTCGGGTGGCAGATTCTCCATCAGAATCTCGCAGGCATGGGCAAGATACCCTTTCCTCCCCTTACTCTGAGGATTGTAGATCACGATCACCATATCCGCCAAAGCCGCAGCACGAAGCCTCTTCTCGATCAGTTCCATCGGCGTAAGCCTGTCGCTCATACTTATCAGGCAAAAATCATGTATAAGCGGGGCCCCAAGAAGTGCCGCTCCGCTGATTGCCGCCGTAACGCCCGGAACAACTTCCGTATCAACGTTATCGAAATTAACCGCCTCTTCATAGCAAAGCCCGGCCATTCCGTAAACTCCTGCATCTCCGCTACATACAAGCGCTACCTTAAATCCTTCCGCCGCCTTCTCGTAAGCAAGTCTGACTCTCTTTTCCTCACCCATCATTGGCGTTGAGATATATTCTTTATCAGGAAAAAAAGGTCTGACAAGATCGCAGTACACAGTATATCCTGCGATTACATCGCACGCCTTAAGCGTCTCTGCCGCCTTAACCGTCATATTCTCATAATTTCCGGGTCCTATTCCGACAACCGAGACTTTTCCACAACTTCTATCACTTACAGTCTCTCCGCCAACGCATGCAAAATCCATATCAACACTCTCTGCGCTTCCGTCACACTCCGTGCCCTGAGACGTTACATTGCCATTTCCCATCACACCTGCCGCAAAAGTCATCCCGTCAAAGCGTTCTTTCTTAACAAGAATCTTCTTGCAACCACAGGCAACGACCGCTCTCTCGCAGACATTATCCGTCCCCGTTATACTCTTTACAAACTCAGAAGCCGTAAACTCCCCTTCCTGCGCCATCAGGACATCCGAAGAAAAAAACTTAAACTCTGCTCCAAGTTCTTTTGACAGACCTATAAGACCTTCTTCCTCTTTCTTAATATCCGCGGAAGCAAGCACACTTACCGCCCTCTTATCTATATTGTGCTCCGAAAGCTTATCCTCAACAAAAGCCAGCAGCTTCTCATAAGGCGTCCCCTTCTTGCAGCCGACGCCGATTACAATACACCTAGGAATCAGGTTTAGCACTCCGCTCTCAGACTTATCCTTGCGAAAAGAAATTGTAAAACATGCTTTGTCTCTTTCAATATTGCTCTCTTTAACAGCATTCTTACCCGCTATATTTTCAGCGCATTTACAATCTGCATCTACTTTGATATCAGTGCCTTTAACCTCACTGCCACAACTCTCTCCATCCGCCAATCGCCTGACTACATTCGCATATCCCGCATCAACATCATAAGAAGGCATCCCCGCAAGCTCTTTATCCACCTCATACACAGCCTCTTTCTCCTCAAGAAGCCTTGCCGTAAACTCTTTAGCCTTCTTCATATCGGAAATCACAAATTCGTTCTCGGAAGCAAAAACATCAACCGCAAATTCTCCGGAAACGTCAGACGCCGTAGTAACAACCAGATTCGCACCAAGAAGCTCCGCAATCCGCTTTGCCTCTCTCACACCGCCTCCGATATGTCCGGACAAAAGAGGTATCACATTCTTTCCCGCTTCATCTATAACAATCACAGCAGGATCCTTCGTTTTATCTTCAATATAAGGCGCTATCGCCCTTACCGCGATTCCGGCAGCGCCTATGAATATGAGAACATTTCCCTGATGAAAGTTTTCTTTAACAAAGCCATCTAATGTAAAGCCCTCATCTATACCTTTCACGACAGCATTTTCTCTGCCAAAACTTTTCTTATATCGTTCTCCTTTACCAAGTCCACTGCCATCACAGCCTCGTTCAAACTCTCCACCCGAAACAAGGAAAAGCACTCTTTCCGCGAGCTCTTTTCCCCTTGAAGTGAAACTTATAATCTTATAATTCTTATATTCTGCCTTTTCCATAAATCTTTTCATACATTTCATCCGTAAGTGAAAACAAATCCTTGATAAGCCCCTCTTCCATGACTTCTAAAGGTGTCTTGCACAGCGTCTTTCCATCATCATATACAAGAAGAAGCCTGTCGGAAACAGAAACAGCAAGCTCAAGCTCGTGAATCGACATAACTATCGTCACACCTTTTTTCGCAAGACCTTCCAGAACTTCCATTAGTTCCATCCTGTACCTAATGTCCAGATAGGATGTGGGTTCATCCATTACAAGATACTCGGGAGACTGCGCTATTGCCCTTGCAATAAGCGTCCGCTGCTTCTGCCCGTCGCTCAAGTTACTAAACTGCTTGTCCGCAAAGCCCTCGATTTTCATAAGAGCTATCGCATCTTCCGCAGCCTGCCTGTCCTCTTTCCCAAGAACTCCGAATCCGTCCGTATAAGGAAGGCGCCCCGCCATCACAACCTCTCTGCAAGTCATATGCTCGGGCTTTATCCTGTCCGTCGTAACTATGGACAGTTTCTTTGCAAGCTCTTTAAGCGTCATCTTGGACACATCTGCGCCGTCAATAAATACCGCTCCCGCAACAGGCGTAAGTTCCCTGTAAAGAGTCTTTAAAAGAGTGGACTTTCCCGCACCGTTCGGTCCTATGAAGGAGATTATCTCTCCTTTTTTTATTTCAAGATTAACTCCCGGAACAACCGCCTTTCCGCGATATCCCGCAGATAAATCCTCTATTTTCACCCTGTCTTACCTCTTTTTATTATCATGAAAATAACTATCGGCGCCCCAAAAAGTGAAGTCACCGCAGAAATATTGATCTCAGTCGGTGCAAAAAGCATCCTCGCAAGAAGATCGCTTATCATGCAAAAAACCGCTCCCGACAGGAAAGACGCCGGAATCAGGATTATCGGCTTAGACGACTTTAATACTTCTCTCATAAGAAAAGGCACCGCGATTCCGATAAAAGAAACAGGCCCCACAAATGCCGTCACACACGCCGACAAAATACTTGAAAGCACGATAAGAAGGACTCTGCATAGCTTCACATTTATGCCGACACTCGCAGCGTACACTTCTCCGAGCCTGAACGCATCCAGAACTTTACTCATAAGCATGACCGCAACAAAAACAATAGCCACGATCACCGCAGAAAACCAAGCAGCGCTCATCGACGCTCCCGAAAAACTCCCCTGCGACCAGCTGTGAAGATTGACAATATCCGAATCCTCCGCAAAAGTGACGAGAAAATCCGTCACAGCGCTGCATATGTAGCCTATCATTATTCCCGCCGCAAG
This sequence comes from Butyrivibrio sp. LB2008, assembly GCF_000621565.1. Lineage (GTDB taxonomy): Bacteria > Bacillota > Clostridia > Lachnospirales > Lachnospiraceae > Butyrivibrio. Next base: position 21,520 of record NZ_JHXZ01000012.1, on the reverse strand, counting down.
AAGCGCCGCCATATTCCGCACCCTCTTGGAAATAAGAATGATAAAGCCCGTAGCAGCCATCGCTCCGACAAAAGCAGTCATCACAAGCATCAGATTCGATGTATAACCCGTTCCCGATGTTATGAATATCAGGCTCATCGCAACCGCCATCTTTGCGCCCGACGAAATCCCCAGAATGTACGGGCCCGCGATCGGATTGGCGAAATATGTCTGCAAAAGAAATCCGGATACCGCAAGAGCTCCCCCAAGAACAAATGTCATAACAGTCCTCGGAAGTCTTATGCTTGCTATTATATTCCTGCTCTTAACGTCTCCTCCGCCCGCAAACAATATCCTCATCACTTCATCAAGACTTATCCTGACATTTCCGATAATAATATTTGCAAAAAAAGCTGAGACGCAAAGACCTATCAGTAGCGCAAAAACCACTACCGCTCTTTTATTTCCATTCTTAGTCATTTGTATTTCTGCCTTTTCTAAAGCCCGTAGTAAAATCAGGCGAATACAGCTTTGACTTCTCGTAATCCGCCTGTTTGACGCTGTTTCCGACTATGATAAGCGCCGTCTTATTTATACCGTTCTCTACCGCAACATTCGGAAGATTCTCAACATCCGTAACAAACTTCTTCTCATCATCCCAGGTTGCCTTATATACAATCGCCGCAGGAGTATCTTTTGCAACTCCCGCTTCTATTAGCCTCCTGCTAAGTGTCTGCGTATCCCCTGCCGACAAAAAGAAAACCATCGTAGCCCCGTGTTTTGAAAGTTCCTCTACAGACTCTCTCTCAGGCACGGGAGTTCTCTTTTCCATCCTTGTGATAATTACGCTCTGCGTTACGCCCGGCAATGTGTATTCCATATTAAGTGCTGCCGCCGCCCCGCAAAAAGAGCTGACACCCGGCGTCACATCATACTCAAAACCAAGCTTATCAAGCTCGTCCATCTGCTCTCTTATCGCGCCATAGATGCTCGGATCCCCCGTGTGGAGTCTCACCGTCATCTTATTTTCTTCTTCCGCTTTCTGCACGATTTCTATAACCTGCCCGAGGTCAAGCTTTGCGCTGTCATGTATCTCGCAGCCGTCTTTTGCATACTTAAGAAGCTCAGGATTTACAAGCGATCCCGCATATATTATGACGTCCGCTTTTTCCAAAAGTTCTTTTCCCCTGACCGTTATAAGGTCGACAGCTCCGGGGCCCGCTCCGACAAAATGTACCATTAAGTTGTCCTTTCCAAGTATTCATGGGCATTTACGGTACTTACAAGTTCCGTGTATTCGTTAGAAAAAACTATTACTTCAACTTTAAGCATTCCCTCAGCCCATTTTTCCATATTTTCCTTTATAAGACTTGCCATCTTAGGAAAAACTTTATCAGCAAGCCCTGCTTCCGTGATTATCCTGACGGCTTCATCCGTCATAACGCACTCTGCGATCTTTTCTTTTAACTCATCAAACTCTTTTCCGCATGAAAACATTCCCGTGATGTCAGTCAGAATCTCCATCCTGTGGTCGCCGTATCTTGAGTGGGTATTCTTAATCCCGCCTGCGACCTTAACAAGCTTTCCGATATGCCCCGCAAAGACCATCTCGGAAAAGCCCTCTTCCTTTGCTATCATAACGGAGTCATAAACAAAATTAGAAGTCATAACGGCAATGTCTTTATCTATCCCGCACTTTTCGCTAAGGAAAGTTATTCCGTAGTTACCCGGCGCAGCCAAAAGAACTTGTCGCCCCTCCGCTTTCCTTACGCGCATCTCGGTTCTTATCGTATCAACTATCGCCTTCTCGCTCATGGGCTCAACTATGCCCGTCGTTCCAAGAATAGATATTCCTCCGACTATTCCAAGCTTTGGATTGAAGGTCTTTTCAGCAATTTTTTCACCATCGGGTACGCTCACTATAACTTCAAGCCCGGTGTTCCCGGCATTTCTTTCCTTAAGAACTTCAAGAAGATTTTCTTCTATCATCTTCCTCGGAACAGAATTTATCGCAGCTTCACCTATAGGCTGATCAAGTCCCGGCTTAGTAACACGTCCGACGCCTTTTCCGCCGTCAATCGTAATTCCGGGTTTGTCTACAATTCTAACGCTGACCTCGATATAAGCCCCCGTCGTGACATCCGGATCGTCGCCGCCGTCCTTAATAACGGAACAGGTAACTTTTTTCCCGCTCTCATCGCGCACGACATTGACTATCTCCGCGTAGTACGGTACGCCCTTGGGAGTCATTATATTCACATACTCAATATCCTTAACTCTGTTATCTGCGACAGGTCCGCGACCTGAATCAAGCTCTACTTCCGCCTTCGAAACCTCAACCGAGTCCAGCAGCATCATAAGCGCTGCCTTCGCCGCAGCCGCCGCACAGCTCCCCGTCGTAAAGCCGCTCCTTAGTTCCATATGCCTATTTTCCTCCGATGCTCTGTCACAGTTGTAAATAAACAGAATTTACCCCAGTATACTGCACAATCTGATTATAGATGATCAAAACAACACACTCGTCCATATGCCAAAAACAGCGTCAACGATACAATTTATACAAAAGCGAATTGCATATCGCCGCCGCAACACCGCTTCCGCCCTTGCGTCCTCTGTTAACTATATAAGGAACGTCTTTGTCATTATCTATTATAAGTTCTTTTGCCTCAACAACGTTTACAAAACCGACCGGCACACCTATTATGAGTTCAGGTCTGTAGCCTTCATCCATAAGCTCTTTTAATTTGATAAGTGCCGTCGGCGCATTTCCTATCGCATAAATTATCGGAACGCCGAGCTTTGCCGCCTTTTCCATGCTGACATAAGCTCTTGTGACATTTCGCTCTTTGGCTTCCTTTGCAACTTCCTCATCAGCCATAAAGCAATGAACTTCTCCTCCGAATCTCGCAAGAGTCTTTTTGCTGATTCCCGAAAGTGCCATATTCGTATCGGTCACAATGTGTGCGCCATTCTTAATGGCCTCAAGCCCCTTTTCCACCGCGCCTTCCGAGAACATCATTGTATCCGCGTACTCAAAATCAGCTGTGGTATGAATCACCCTTATCACGGTAGCTTCTGTATCATCCGGAAGCGTCTTTCCCATTTGTGTGAGTTCTTGTTTTATTATGCCAAGACTTGTTTTTTCTATATCGGAAGGAAGAATGTGCTTAATTTCCATCTGTTTTCCTCTTTTTAATGCCGCTGTCATGTATCATCTGAGCTTATGAAAAAATCCCGTATCATCGCTTTTACCTGAGAGCACCCCGCCGAGGTCACTTATTATATCACCGGTTTTATTTGCAAACTGATACAGTGATTTGTCTGTATACCAGACATCGCCGTTCTTTACAGCTTTCATATCATTAAATATCACATCGCTTTGCTTAAGTTCGGCAAGATCTGCGGGCGCATCTTCTATCGCGGCGTTATATATGAGAATATCAACATCTCTTGCATAGTCATAATATGCCTCAGTACTTACGCTAAGATATGACGAATTACCTTCTTTACCGGTTTGCGGCGGTGCAACGTAGACTCCGCCTGCTTTTTCTACCATCTTTGCAAGATAGTCGTCTTTCCCCCTCGTAAATATCAGATGTTCTGAATTTACAGAGAAAAAAGATACTGTTTTGCCCGAAAAATCAATATCATCAAGCGATGTAACTTTTGCAATCTGCTCAGAAAAAGCCTGCTCCGCCTCTTTTTCTTTTCCCGTCAAAAGACCGTATATCTTTATCCACTCGCATCTTCCGAGCGGGTCCTGCTCATAGCTCGATTTATCAATAAAAACAGGTATTTCGAGCTGTTCAAGTTTCTCAATGACTTTAGGAGAATGAAGTATCATAGTCGATTCAATCGCAAGCTCGATGTCATCGGACACCATCATCTCATAATTAGGCGCGCTGTACTTCCCGCCGTATTTAAGTTTTCCTTCATCCATCATCTTTACGGCAGAATCTATGTACCAGTTGTCTCGCTCGATTCCCGAAAGAACGATGTTCCCGGTGGCTCCTATCGTATCAAACTGACACATTGCGCCTGATGCAGCAAGATAAATCTTATCAAGCGGCTGCTGTAAGATTTTCATATCTTTTTCTTCTACTTTCGGGATTTCTTTTCCGTCAGGTACTATAAGATAATTTCTTCCGTCATCTATACTTATAACCGCGTAGCCGTCTGAATATCTGTGTATTCTGTAGCACTTTGCGAAGTTGTTATCATCGGTTGATTCATATGTAAGACCTGCTATCACAGGTGGTTTTTCAAGTTCAGTTTCTGTTTTAAGCTTTACTTTCGTTTCTTTTGCAGATTCATCTTCACTTTTTGAATCATCTTTGGAATCGGAAACAGAAAAAGTAAGTGTGTAATCAATAAGATGTGGCTTACTCATGGCTGTCGTATCAGCTTGAACATCCATCTTTTTATCAAGGACTATCGGAATCTCAAATTCAGAATTCCCTTCAGTATTTACTTTATCATATCTTTGCCCGTCTACGATCATGTAGTCGTAATTTGGGCTACTCCAAACAATCCTCGCCGTAAGTTTGCCTTTTTGGGCAGTTACTGCGCAAGGACTTTCTATAGTTGCTTTTCCGCTTCCTCCCGTAAGAGTAACAGATGCGGCATATTCCCCGTCTGAAATATTGCCGCATCCGATTACACTTATGGTGAAAAACAGAAGAAATACAATACTCTTTATATATTTATTCAGTATATTTTTCTGCCTGTTCATTGTGGTTTTCATTTATTTGATAACAGCACCTGTGTGCTCAACATAGAGTTTCTGAACATCTGCGATTCTTCCGAGACCGCTTATCTGGCACTCAACACTGTCAAATGCACCCGTTGCCTTAAATCCGCTCTTCCAGGAATCGGCATCATCTCCGGCCATATCGTTGTTTGCGTGATCTCCTGCAACAACCATAAGGGGACGAAGAACTACTTTCTTATATCCAGCTGCCTTAACCTTCTCAATAACCTTGCTAAGCTCAGTCTCTTCAGGCTCGCCTTCTACTGTTCCGATGAATACGTTCTTGTATCCAAGCTTATCCATCTGTGTCTGCATCTGGCTGTAAGTTACATTTGCTGTGTGTGATGTCCCATGTCCCATAAGAACAAATGCTGTGCCGTCCTTATCAGCAGCTTCGATGCTGTCAAACTTTGCTGTCTTAACCGCTTCTGCAACAACTGCCTTTGCTACAGTTTCTTTATCCTTATTGATAACTGAAGCATCTTTTCCAACTTCACCAAGAAGAGGCTCTGCTACCGCCACCTTAGTAAATTTACTCTCATATTTCTTAAGCGCATCCATAAGTTCGTCATACTCCGCACCGTGCATAAGGTGTGTGGGCTGAACGATAAGCTCTTTTACGCCGTTATTTACTGCTCTCTCAAGTGCCTGATCCACGTTATCGATAGCTTCATTGTCTCTTGCAAGAACGTGGTTGATAATAATCTGTGCTGTGAAAGCTCTTCTTACCGCATAATCAGGATAAGCTGCTGCAAGAGCCTTCTCCACTCCGCTTATATCCTCAACCCTGCTTTCGTTAAAAGAAGTTCCAAAACTTACTACAAGAATCTCTTTATCCCCAATCTTATCGGCATTGAGGGCATCATCCTTGGATGCATCGCCTGTATCTCTTCCGAAGTAATCAGGATCTGCCTCTTCACCTTCAACAAGCTCCTTCTGACTGTCTGTAAGCGCATCCCATGCTTTCTTTGCTTCGGCGCACTGTTCATCAGTCTTATCCGTACGCTCCTGAACATAGATAGCATCGATCAGCTTTGCAACATTATCAGCTGCTGCCTGATCTTCATCCGAAGCCTCGGGCTTAACATCAGAAACAGAAACCTTATGATCGTACCATTTTCCCTTTTTTCCAATAAGTGCCACATCAAACTCCTCATCAATTGCAGGAACGGGAATATCGAAGCCATTAACTTCTTCTGTTGTTCCGTCTTCGTAAGTTACTGTATCATTTGTAGGCTGAAGGAGCTCTGCTCCCTCCTTCTGCGCATCCTCTGCAGTTCCGCAGAACAGATTTAAAATACCATTTGATGCAAGTGATACGTGGATTGTCATCTTACCGTCTTTAACAGTAAGTGTTCCTTTTCCGTCATTTGCCTCATTTACATGGAACATTGAGCTGTCTGTGTTAAAAGAAGCTGTGTAAGTTCCGTCTGCAAGCTCTCCGTCTGCCGCCTCGGCATCTGACGTTTCTGAAGTTGCTGCATCTGCCTCTTCGGATGACACTTCTGCAGACGCTCCGTCAGCAGGTGCCTCAGTCTGTGCCTTGCCACATCCTGCAAGCATTGATACACACAGTGCTGTTGCAAGTACTAATGCAAGTGTTTTCTTTTTCATAATAGTCCTCCGTGAAAATATATGATTACGAAAGCCGTTGAGAAATGAGGTGTAGCGGAGCGGTTTTATATAAGTAGGAAATTGATTTCCTACTTATATTGAAAAAGCTCGTGCTTATTGTTACACGAGCCCTAAATCCATACGATATAAAATGCGCAAAAAACCAATTTGCTGCGTTTTACAGCAAACCATTTCTTCGTACAACCAGTTCCTCGTGGCTTGGGTATCCCATGTACAGCGACAGGCAGGTCTCCCGGCTGATCGATTGGTATACATTCTTGAACATAATGTTCAAGAATGTATCAACCAAGCCAATTAGAATCGACTTTGTCGATTAGGCTTGGTTGACTCTTGAATCACTTTCTCACGAAATCCGCAACCAGTGCGGATTTCTGTAATTTCATTCAAGAAGTCATAAACTTTCGAATCACGGTGACGAGTTCGTGCAGGATTTGCACCTGCTTCCCTTTTCACCCACAGTTTGATATAGAACAAAAGTCAATTTGCGCTTCCCTAGCAGTTTGCCTTGCACATCACTTTTTTTCATTGGAAATTTAAGAAACAATTCTCAATAAACATCAAACTGCGGACACCTTCCGCTTCTTATAAAATTTTCATCACATATAATAGCACATCTTTTTAGAAAAAGGCTATATTATTGTTACTATTCTTGTTTTCGGGTTTTTCTTTTCCTCAGGATTATTGCCTGAAAACAGATAAATGGTGTCACTTATTCAAGTCTTATCTGTGTTTTGGGGCTCTTTTTCCCGGATTTTTTCGCCAAACACAGATAAGGATATTCACTTCTACAGTTCTTATCTGTGTTTTCCGTTTTTTTCTCCGAAATTTCTCGCTAAAACACAGATAAATGATATCGCTGACTCAATTCCAATCTGTGTTCTCCGTTTTTTCTCCGAAATTTCTCGCCAAAACACAGATGACAATTTTGCTTTACGCACTTACTCACATCTGCTAAGTGAAGCACCCCCTCTGTACGCGTCAGGATACTCCTCTTCGTTCCAAGTCTCATAGTATTCGAGAATATTGCTGTCACTTTCCGAAGTCCTGTATGTATACTTAACTCCGTTTTGTGATGTTGCCTGTATTACACACTTTTCACCGAATAACATCGACTCAATCTTATCGGCATGATCTACAACAAACTCATCATCCTTAAGATGTCCGTATTTTATCTCACTATCCGTAAACTCAACATAGAACTCCGGCTGCATACTTCCATCGGCTTCATAAGACATTGATGCAGTCTGCCATCTGCCGTCTAATTGTGCATTATAATCTTTTATAGATGATATAAGACCATCAATCGTATCTTGATCTGCATCCGGCGAAATATAAACAGATGTAGGGCCATCTTTGTATATTTCCTCTATTTCCTCAGCAATCTCTTTTTCTTTTTCTCTTTTGCCGCAGCTCACCGCCGTCAATGTAGTAACAGCCAAAACAAGGATCAACGCCACTCTTCTCATATCTTTTCTCTCCCAGATCATTTTTTCCTTATGTTACCATTGCATACTCAAATACTCATTCATATCCAGTTTAACCATAGTATTACGTTTTAATCAAGCTCAGTTATTATCTGTCGCCAATATTCTACGGTATCGCAAGAGTTGCTTTGTACGCCGATGCATACAAGTTTTAGCTTGAATAATTAAATTGCACATCTATCACGTATTTAGAAATCCCCCATGATATAAAGCAGAAAAATCAATCCCGGAGGTTGTCCGGGATTGATTCACTTTCTTCACTTTTACATGGCCGTATATCCGCCGTCAACGGGAAGGATAACTCCATTTACATATGTACTTGCCGGAGATGAAAGGAAGATTGCCGCACTGTCAAGCTCTCCTTCTTTTCCATAGCGCTGCATGGGAATCATTGTTCGCGCGTACTGCTGGAAGAACTCGCTGTCCAAAGTTTCTTTTGTAAGCGGTGTTTCAAAATATCCGGGACAGATCGCATTTACCGTAATGCCCTTATTTCCCCACTCGGAAGCAAGCGCTCTTGTAAGATTGACTACACCACCCTTTGCTGCATGATATGCAACCGCAGGAGCAATGTTATTTCCAACAAGTCCGTACATGGAAGCAATATTTATAATTCTGCCATATGCAGCGGGAATCATTGCTTTCTTTGCAACCGCTCTTGCCATCTTGAAACTTCCTGTAAGATCTATCGCAACTTCACCTTCAAATTGCGAGTCTTCAACATTCTCGGCAGCTGTAGCTCCCGATCCCGTGCCTGCATTGTTGATTAGAATGTCAATTCTTCCAAATTTCTGCATCACAATATCAACAGCATTTTCTACATTTTCTGTGCTTGTGATATCACATGTAACGCCTATCGCCTTAACCTTATACTTTTCAGCGATCTCTTTTGCAACCTCATCAATAAGATTTTTACGACGGGCAACAGCTACGATATTGCATCCCTGTGATGCAAGCGCTTTAGCCATCTGCACTCCGAGTCCCGAGGAACATCCTGTGATAAGTGCCACTCTCTCTGTTAAGTCAAAATAATTTTTTTCCATGTTTTTTTCGTATTGTCCGACTACTATCGTGATAGGTCCGGACATACTTCCCCTTTCCTAAAATTATGTTATATTAAGGGCTTATGCAAGCTACCGTAATATCAAAATAGTCTATTCGCAGTGTACCGTTTCAACGCTGCATTCTCTTATTAAAATATGCCTTACATCATGATTTTCATCCTCTTAAGGCATACTTTCACTTATTCAGCCTCGCAGTCTTTACCTAACGCCCCTATAATGCACCTTTACACAATGCATTCTTAATGCATGCTCCGGCTGCTTGGCGTGTTCTTCCTCATTTCTCCGTAATTGTATATCCCAAAGCTTCTATATCTCTGGTAAAAGAGCTGTCGTCAATCTCCCTGTCATAGCTGACAACCGCCTCTTTCCTTCGCAGATTGACTTTGGCTGAAACGCCGTCAATTCTGTTTATTGCGCGCTTAACTCGGTTTACACAGTTTTCACAGTGCATCCCTTCTATTTCAAACACTTTAGTCTTTATAACAGGACCGGCAAGCTCTTTGTCCGGTTCTTTCACTGTCGAGCCACCGCCTCCGCAGCAACCTCCTTCACCCTTAAAGTGTTTAATCGCTCCGCTAAAAGCCGCGAACAAAATCATTGCCAAAATCGCTGCTATTATAATATTTGACATAATCGGCACCTCACATATATGACATTCTATATTAGTAACCGCTTATCCCCAAACATGCCCCCACTACATTTATTCATTCAGACCTTATTTCTCCACACCCATTCCTTCAGACCTTATTCCCAATTCTTTTTTGGAAGTAACCGTTACCCAAGCCTTCATCACTTCTTCACAAAAACCTCATTTAAATCATTTTCCTTTATCACTTTTTCGCGATAACCGTTATCCACGGCTTGTTTCCATGATGATCCGCAACAACCTTCTTAAAGCCTGCGCCTTTAAGTGCACTCTTGATATCTTCGATCGTATGACATTTCATGCCTTCAACAATCTTCTCAAATCCAAGACTTGCCTTGTCCATTCCGTCAGATTCATTTACGATCATGAATGTTCCACCGGGCTTAAGTGCCTTATTCACTTCACCAAAACATTTCTCAAGCCCCGGCCAGAAATAAATAGTCTCGAACGCAGTAGCAAGATCAAACTGCTCATTCATATTAAGCTCAGCAACATTCCCCTGCTGCACCTTGCAACGTCCACTCGATATCATATCTGCATTATAAGCCTTGGCCTTCTCAACAGATAACTCCGAATAATCAATTGCAGTAAGCTTAGAAGACGGATACTTCTTCATAAGCGCAAATGCGTTTCTTCCGCCCCCGCATCCGACTTCCAGAATTTCATCCGGCGCAATTGTCTGAAGGTGCGATATTCCCCAGTCAGCCATCTTCGCATGTCCGCCGTTCATAGTATCAATCATCATCTTTCCCAGAAAACCTTCCGGTTTACTCACCTGATTTACATACTTTTTGAATAATCCCATATTTTTTCATCCTCTCATCTTTTTTATCCGGCAAGCTCAAACCCTAGTCAACTTGCATAGTTCACACCGAGTAATTTACCCAAAATCCATCACTCAACATTCTTAAGTGCCTCGCTCATCGGAATCTTACCAATCTTCCTGTACTCAATAACGGCAACAACCGCATAAGTAATTATTCCCATGAGGAACATCTTTACATAAACCGACGGATCAAGCCAGATAACCATCCAGCCGCTCATCATCTGCTTTAACATCACTCTGAATATTCCGACCATGACATAAGACAATATCGGGTACGAAATAAGGAGCGAAGCCACAACCACAAGTGCTGTGGGGACTATATACAACGCAGCAACCTCTTTTCCCGTGTACCCCAGAATCTTAGCCATAGATATCGACTGCACATTCCTTTCGATGATGAGTTTGGACAAAAGATATATCAGCACAATAAACATGACCACCGAGAACCCGTCTACCATGTACATGAGATTCCCCATCGAAATCATAAGCTGCCTCGACACTCTTGTAAGCGACTCTTCATCTACGACAGTACCAATGTACTTATCTTCTATATCAGTAATTTCCGTATCGGAGAAATATCCCGAGAACATATCTTCCGAAAGTCCCATTATGTCATTTAGATGTTTTTTGCTCATAAAGACCGCAATTCCGCCGTCGTAGTCATATACCCCCGTTACATTAAAGCCGTAATATTTATCTTCATAGGGCTCTTTAAGTGTTATCACATCGCCTTCTTTAAGCCCGTACTTATCTGCATACGCCGAAGAAACAAGCACTGTCTTATCATCAAAGTCAGCGTGAATATACTTGCTGTTCTCTTTTATCCCATATAGGCTTACATCTTCAACCCTGCTTCCGCCTTCGCCCGTTGTCTTAAGCCCGTAAGCAGAGAATTTCTCCGCCGTCGGATTATTTGTACTTATCTTGTTCAGTAAAAAGACATATGAAAAAGCCGCCGACAATTCATCTTCGTCATCTATCGCCCCTGCCGGAATCTGAAGCATATATGTGTGCTTTGCAAGCATGTTCTCCGTCACGATTCCCTGAAAATGCACAAGAAGCGGCGGAAGCATCATTCCGAAAAAGAGAAGTAGATTTGCAAACAAAAGCCCCATAAAGAGGATTATGTAGCTACTCTTATTCTGAATAAGAATTCGTATGCGAAAACGGTCAAAAAACCTTATCTTTTTATTCAAAGCAATCGCAGCCCGCGGCTTCTTCCCGCTAAGGTCGCGCTTGATAAGCTTTAAAGGACTTAAGCTCAGTTTTTTCCTAAGGACAAAATAAGTTATAAAGATCATTATCACTACCGGAATTGCAGTGGTCTTCCAAAAAGCCTCCGCACTCCAGATCGTCACATATGTAGGAAGTGAATAGCTTCCGTAATACATAGCAACGCATACGTTCTTAAAACATGTATATCCCAGAATGTTTCCGATAATTGCAGCGATAACGGTTACTATAAGCGGCATTGACATATAATGTCTTATAAGCTCATTTATCGTATATCCCGACGCCCTGAGCGTACCTATTACAGTAGCTTCTTTATGTATAGTGTTATTGATCGTAACTCCGAATACAAAAGCAACAATGATGATTATTATGTACAAAAGAACTTCCATCATTGCCTTGTCGCCGACAATATCTTCTCCCGTGAATGTAATCGACTGATTAAGATATCCCGGAACAAAATTCTCGAGTGAAACAATATTAGCCAGAACGTCCATCAGATCGTCAGAAGCTTTTTTCTCTTCTTCGTCAGTCTGTGGTTTATCGTCATACAGCCAGGCATAGTTGTAACGAAGCTTAGCTTCATCATATTCCGCAAATTGCTTATCCGATACAACTGAAACACCAAATGCAGATGCGTCAAACATCATGTCGTTATTGCTGTAAAAAAGTGCGCTGTAGTCAGACAATGCCACGAGACCTACAATCTCATAGCTCTCACTTCCCGAAACCAGTTTGTCTCCGACACTCAGCCCGTTATTATCTGCATACATTCTGTCTATCGCAATCTCATAAAGGTCATCCGGAAGTCTTCCCTCCATCACGCATACCTTATCTATCTGTTCCCTGTTTGCAAATATTCTAAGTTTTGTGTTGTTATCAAATTCTTTTTCTATATAGAAGTTTTCAAATATGGAAACTCCTTTTTTCTCAATCCGCTCTTTTTGAGCGGCGGTTATTTTCTCTTCTGTTCTGAAGTTCCCATCTTCTATGTTATATTTTTCAAAGCTCTCATTATAAGCTTTAATCATGCTCTCACCGGCAACAAGAAAACCCGAAACAAAACCTATTGAAAAAACTAGCAGAATGAAAATAACAATGTATTTTCCAATATCGCCTGTAAGTTCTCTGATAAGTCTTTTGTTAAGCGGTTTCTTCATCTTACCAGTCAAGTTCTTCCGCTGTTTGTTTCGTTTCATTTCTGTAACTCTTTCTTATAACGCCGTCTCTTAATTTCACTACAAAATCTGCCATATTTTTTATGGCATCATTGTGAGTGACCATGATGACCGTATTTCCATATTCCTTGTTAACTCTTTCAATAAGTGCAAGAATCTCCTTGGAAGTATTGTAATCGAGGGCTCCTGTGGGTTCGTCGCACAAAAGAATATCCGGATTCTTTACGATTGCTCTTCCTATCGAGCATCTTTGCTGCTGCCCTCCCGACAACTGACTCGGTATTTTGTTCTGATGTTCCTTTAGACCAAGTACCTCTATGATTTCGTCAATATCAAGCGGTTTCTTGGAAAGATATGCCCCAACCTCAATGTTTTCTCTGACGGTAAGATTAGGGATTAGATTATACATCTGAAAAATATACCCAAGGTGCTCTCTTCTGTATGAAGTAAGTGCCTTCTCATCCATATCCGCCATACTCTTTTCTCTGATAATTATCTTGCCTGAATCGGCGGTATCAATCCCTCCGATTATATTAAGGAGAGTGGACTTTCCGGAACCTGACGGGCCAAGAAGTACCACAAACTCCCCTTTTTCAATGCCAAGACTAATATCCTTAAGTACTTCAATACGGCTTCCACCCTCGCCATACGATTTTTTGATGTTCTGTAATTCTAATTGCATAATAATTCCTTGTTCTATGGAATGGTGCCGTCAATTATGTTTGATCATGTCTATTCTCTCAACAGCCCCAATGTCCTCCAATTCTTTTATCATACGATAAACAGTTGCTGTCCCTATTGATTCGTCTCTATTCTTGACAATACAGCATATTGTCTTGCATGAAACACCATTATTCTCAGCAATAACCTTAGCCACAATTTTTCTCTGTTTAGTTATTCGCATTCCGTTGTTTCGTAGCATCATGATTATCTGTTCATCATTCATAATCTCGTCTCCAATTCAAAAAGCCATCATACTGTTCCGTCTGTTATATATCGTATGTTAGCTTAAGCTAACCTTTTGTTATTAAGTAAGCCCGCATTAAACGGGCTTACAAATTATTAGTCAAGTTTATATTCAAGTACCATCTCTCTCTGAGTTCTCTTTATGAGATATACAATAACACATGCAAATACTGCGATTGCAACAAGTCCTGCCGCAAATCCAGCGCCTACAGTTCCTGTTGTAATAAGTGTTCCAATCTGGTATACAAGGAAACCAACAGTAAATCCGGATGCAAGCTGAAGTCCGATTGCTCCCCAGAGCCACTTGGCAGACTTCATCTCAGAATTCATAGCACCAAGAGCTGCAAAGCAAGGTGGTGTGTAAAGGTTAAACATAAGATATGCAAGAGCTGCAACCTTAGTGATTCCCATTACTGCCGCAACAGCGTTACCTTCTCCGATAAGCTCAAGTTCTTCCGTATCGATAAGATTTGAGATTGCATATACGGTAGCGATTGTTCCTACTACATTTTCCTTCGCAATAAATCCTGTGATAGCTGCTGCCGCAAGCTGCCAGCTCATGACGCCTACAATCGGAATAAGAAGATAAGCAAAAGGTCCTGCAACGCCTGCAAGGATTGATGTTCCTTCCATTCCCTCTTCTACAGGCTGGAAGCTGAAATCAAATGTCTGCATGATCTGAACTACAGTATTGCAAACAAGGATAACGGTTCCTGCTTTAACAATGTATGACTTACCTCTCTCAAGCATTGACTTAATCGCAAACATAAGGCTCGGAACCTTGTACTCGGGAAGCTCGATGATAAAGAAGCTCTTTCTGTACTTCATACCTGTAATAGCCTTGATAAGAAGTGCTCCGAGAAGGATAAGCAATATACCTCCCATATAGCAGATGAAACTTACCCATCTTGATTCAGGGAAAAATGCGCCTGCAAAAAGTGCGATAACGGGAAGCTTGGCTCCGCAAGGCATAAATGTTGCAAGCATAGCTGTTGCACGTCTTTCTCTCTCATTTCTGATAGTACGGCAAGCCATGATCGCAGGTATACCGCAACCTGTTCCGATGATCATAGGAATAACCGACTTTCCTGAAAGACCTACTCTCTTAAAGATAGGATCAAGCACAACAGTTGCTCTTGACATGTATCCACAATCTTCAAGAAGCGCGATAAGGAAGTACATTACCATAACAAGAGGAAGAAATCCTACAACCGCTCCTACACCACCGATGATACCATCTACAAGAAGTGCATAGAGAAGCGGATTGGCATCTGCCATTGCATCTCCGACCATTCCCTGGAAGCTTTCAATCCAACCTGCAAGAATATCTGCAAGCCATGTTCCGACCGTTGTCTGTGAAATATAGAACACAAGCCACATAATAGCAGCAAAAACAACAATTCCGATAACAGGATGTGTTATCACATTATCGATCGTATCGCCAAAGTTCTTATCTTTTGTAAGTACCTTACGGTTTTCAACTTCGCTTACAATCTTATTTACAAATTCAAAACGCTTTCTGTCAGCTGCTTCAACCGCCGCTTTATCATGAACGTCAACATCTCCCTGTCTGTAAGGTTCCTTCTGTCCTTTTCCTTCAAGTGATGCCGCAACCTTAACCACATCTTTGAGACCGTTCTCAGATGTTGCAACAGTCTTGATCACAGGGCATCCGAGCTTTTCTGCCAATGCCTTCTCGTCAATTGAATTGCCCTTTTTGTCATTGGCATCATTCTTGTTGAGTGCAACAACAACAGGAATCCCAAGTTCCAGGAGCTGTGTTGTAAAGAAAAGGCTTCTGCTTAAGTTAGTTGCATCAACGATATTTATTATCGCGTCAGGATGCTCATTCTTTACATAAGCACTTGTGATGCTCTCCTCTGAAGTAAACGGTGACATCGAATATGCACCGGGCAGATCGACAGCGATCAGCTCTTTGTCTCCATCATAATAACTCTTTTTAATAGCATGCTCTTTCTTGTCAACAGTAACTCCTGCCCAGTTACCAATCTTCTCGCTCCTTCCCGTCAGAGCGTTGTACATGGTCGTTTTTCCACTGTTGGGATTACCTGCCATTGCGATTCTCATTACAATTCCTCCTAAAATCGTTTAAAAAAATTTATGGAAAGCAGATTTCTGCACATCCTCAGATATTGATAGCTCCCGCTAACTCAGGATCGATATTATATCTTGCATCCTTAATAGCGACCACAAGATTACGTTTCTTATCAACAACAGTAATCTTCTCTCCGCTATAACATCCCAGTGAAAAAAGGAAGCTCTCCATCTCCTCATCTCCACCTGTGTCTATAGCATCAATTATGTATTCCTTACCAAGTTCCGCATCATTAAGTGTCATATTACCCTCCTGTAACTCGAGTTAGCATCATACAATCACTATTAGCTTATGCTAACCCCAAACATAGAATATTCTTATTAAGAATGTTTGTCAATAGCATAATCGCAAAAACATTTCTATCCACCAAACCGCAGAAAAATGCCGCATTGGCAAGATGCGGCATTTTGTGTAGGAGATTTCTGTAAGCATACGTATGTCACACGTTAGATTCACCTAACTGCGTTTATGTTAGCACTCGCTAACTTCTTTGTCAACACTTTTCCGTTAGTTTCTGGTAACCATTTACATTTTTTTGTCTATTTTGCTCATATCAAAGCCACGAAATCTATGATAGACTTCACTGGTGACTGGTTAGCACTCGCTAACATATTATTTTTCTACTTAAGAGAGGAGCTATAAATATGAAAATCAAAGTTTTGTCAGTCATCTTCTCTGCTATTCTTGTATTATCTCTTACAGGATGCGGAAAAGACGGCGTGGATTCATCCGCTTCAGATACCGGTAGCAGCACCACAGAAGTAGCCGATAATGCAACCTGTCACATGAAGAAAAACATACTAAGGCTGTGTACATCGTCGCACATGGAATTTCAAGTACCATCGATAATCAGAAAGTATGTATCGGAAGCCATCATTTCATTTTCGAAGATGAAGGATGCACTATTCCCGAAACAGAAAAAGAACGCTTTGACAATCTTCCAAATGAGTATTCGCACCTATATATGGCAATAGGTGGAGTTTTGTCAGCCGTCATACTTATCGAAGATCCTATCAGAGAAGAAGCTCCGTCAGTTATAAAGAAGCTAAAGAACATCGGATTTGAAAATATCGTAATGATGACAGGCGACAGCGAAAGAACTGCCGCATCGGTCGCTTCAAAAACAGGCGTGACCAAGTATTTCTCAGAAGTTCTGCCTGAAGACAAAGCCGCATTTATTAAAGCAGAACACGAAGCAGGCCGAAAAGTCATAATGGTCGGAGACGGAATAAACGACTCTCCCGCTCTCTCCGAAGCTGATGCCGGAATAGCCGTAAGCACCGGCGCTTCAATAGCAAGAGAAATTGCCGATATCACCATTTCTTCCGACGATCTTTCGGTGCTCATAACCTTAAAAGAACTAAGCACTAAATTGATGGATAGAATTGACTTTAACTATCGCGCAATACTGGGCTTTAACTCATTCCTCATCCTTATGGGAATGTTTGGAATATTCAGCCCAACCACAACGTCACTTCTGCATAACACATCAACGGTTGCACTCAGTATAAGGAGCATGACAGATCTGCTTGATTAACCTCACAGCTCTATCTATGTTTTAAAAAAAGCAGTACATTCAATAATCAATGTCATTAAGTTAACATTGACCAATTAAGGGATTAACCAAAGAATCAACAAGAGCGATTGAGGTATTTATATCTTCAATCGTTCTTTTTTTATTTCTGAGCATCACAACAAGACAGACGAAAGTCTGCCGCAAAAAGTATTCAATTAAGTATAATTATGCTACTCTATACAAGAAACCATGAAAAATCTTTGTAGTCAGATTTCGAGTGCGATGTCGTTCTGGCCGTATCGGTATAAGATTTCTTGCAATTATGGTTTCCAGATTGGGTGGTGATGCTCTTTCATAGAAGAAGAGTCTGCACATATGGACGGCAACTGAGAAGTTTGCTTTATATGTATGCTTTCTTTGTTTTTTAGCAATGACTACATGCGAGGTAATCATTTCAGAAAAGTTATACATAATCAGATGTGCATAGATTTCTTGATGGATGCACATCACCTTTTTTGAATGAAAATCAAGCATCCCTAATGTATACTTTAAATCTCGGAAAGATGTTTCAATTCCCCAACGGGCAGCGTATAGTCGCTTTAACTCTGTCGCTGGATACGCGTCTTTGTCAAGGTTCGTGAGTACTGTTTCGTAACTCTCAGTTCCTATTTCAAAACGGACCACCCTGAACTTTAATTCATAAAATATAACAGGATCTGCTTTTCTTGTTTTCTCCGGTAAATAATCGAAACTTGCGTTATGGGGGATAAATCGATATTTATTTTTATCTTTCATAAGTTCCTTTATTTCATTGGTTTGTTTTCGTACAAGCTTCAAGCAAATATCAACATCAAATTCATTCTCTTCAGGGAGTAGCAATCCGTCCTTTATGCCAGCTTTTCCATCTTTTACACGTATCAAAAAGAACCATCCTTTTTCCTGTATATGAGCCATGTTGTTATAAGATTCATATCCCCTGTCTGCGATGACTAAGGCCTTCTGTATGTCTGATTTATCAACCATTTCTTACAATGCCATATGTTCATTCCCACTCATACGCCCTTGTATTCTTGAATCAACATAAATATGTTGTTCAAGATCATAAAGGGCGTTTAAATGAATTAGGTTGTAAGGCTTCTGACCATTTGCCCCTGGAAAATAGGTATCTTCATCATCTGGATTAGTTGCGATTTGAATATCAGAACCATCTACTGCCAATAATCTTAATTGGCAAGATTGCTCGGTTATCTTTTCTGTGAACCCTGCCAATATATCCCTGAAGGCTTCAGGCTTGATTTTGCTCCGTTGTTGGACAAAAGCAGAGGCGGAGGGCATTTCAGGGTCATTATTAAAGATGTCAATCAACTCATTTGTAAGTCCCTTGCTACCCATTCCGATAATACTTTCCACGACTTTTTTAAAAGAGAGTTTTCGTTCTCGTGAAAAATCACGCCCTGGATTTGAACAATACTTATCAGAAGCATTTGCAACAGTTTCAATTTCCGACATTAATAGCTTTTTAATGTGTTTTGGTTTCATATAAGCACCTCCTTGCAATTAACTCTTGCTAATTACAAGGGCCGCTTTCGCTACCTCTCTATTCGATCAGTAGCGAAAGCGGCCGCACATTTTGTCGCTCGTGTCAAGTGTTAAAAAAAAGACCCCTATACCATTTCTGATATAGGAATCTATGTTTGTTATTTTAAATTAATGACATTGAGCCGTGGCTAGCCTTTTTTATGTAATAGGAAATTCCTCTGGAATCTCCTATTACATAAAAAACAAGCTGCGCTTGTAAGATGTGTCTCGCCTGCATATGTACTTAATTGCTTTCAGCAATTGCAGGCTCGCACTGCGGGAGTTTCGCATAGCGAAACTCTATCTTGTTGAATCCTTGACAGGGAAGAAATCCTATGATATAACATACTACGTCAGACATACTATGGCAGTCGAGTATAGAAATCGGAATATGTTTTATTAATAGGAGAAAGATGAAGAAGATAATAGGCCGTGTCACAGGTGTTATTTTGGCAGGGATTGTCCTGTTTATTACTATATTTGCTGTTTATCAGCATTTGAATATGCATGGAGCTCTTAAGCAGCTTAGAACAGAAGGCTATGAAAATCGAGTTTCAGTGGGTGATTATTCGCTTAATGTGTATCAGTGTGGAAAAGAAAATGGTAATCATAGAATAGTTTGCTTATCGGGATTTATTGATGGTGAAGCTGTCATAGCCTGGCGAGAAATGACAAAAGAAATTGAAAAGAATAATGAATTGTATTTCATCGACAGGGCTGGATATGGCTTGAGTGACGACACTAAAAACGATATGACAGTTGAATATGTTGTTGAGGACTATCGCAAGGCTCTTAAAAATGCCGGCGTGAAGCCTCCATATGTTCTTATAGGCCATTCCTTAGGCGGTATATATTCTACTTATTGGGAAAGCAAATATCCTGATGAAATAGAAGGTGTCGCAATTTTTGATGGCGTACCAGTTTATCCGATTGAAGAGGACCAGTACAGTGCTTGGGACTTCTTCCCTGGTTGGATGCATACAGCTGGTAAATTTGGTCTAATCAACGCTCTGATTAAGCCTATCTGTAATGAGGATGATGACGACAGTACTTTTGCTATCTTGGATGAAAAGCATAGAGATATAGCCTGGAGAGTATTATCTAAGACTATGGGTTCAAATGCCTGTAACTCAGAAGAAAAGCTATTTGGAGACAACATTAGAAAGACTTGGGACACCTTAAAAACGAATGAAATACCTAAAGTATATGTTGCGGCCACAACATATGGAGTAGAAAGTGAAAATCCTGATATAAAAGCAACATATATGGAAAAGCTAGGAAATTGTCAGATGGTAGAGTGCCCTGGATGGCATGAAATATATCTGGATAAACCTGAGAAATGCTCAGATATCCTGGTTAATTTTATTAAGGAAATTAATTGATATAATCACCCTATATAATGATGTGAGTGTCAAAAGTAAATTTTGCTTAGCACAAGCTAAAGCCTGTGTACATACTAAAAACTTCTTTTTAGTCGGTTTTTAGTATGATTTTTTATATCAGTTGAGTGGAAACAAGAATGAAAAAGGCTAGCCGATAGAAAATCAATGTCATTAAGTTAAGATGACAGCCCAAAAGATCTCTATGTCAGAAATGACATAGGGGTCTTTTTTTCTTAAAAGGTATTGACAGATTATCGTAAATGTGTGGCCGCTTTCGCTACTGATGTTTTAAAGGTAGCGAAAGCGGCCCTTGTAATTAAGGAAAACTTGATTGCAAGGAGGTCACATATGAAACCAAAACACATTAAAAAGCTTTTATTATCTGAAATCACTACCACTACTCAAAACATGTTGGATTATGTTGTTAATCCCAAAGTAGATTTCACTAGGAATCGTAAGCTTCCATTCGAAAAAATAGTCAGAGCTATCATCGAGATGGAAAGCAAGAGTATAACCAATGAGATGATTGATATCTTCCATGATGTCAGTTCATTGCCATCTGCCTCGGCTTTTGTTCAGCAAAGACAAAAGATTAAGCCCGAATTTTTTAGAGACATCTTTAAAGGGTTTACAAATAAACTACAAAATCATTCGCATTCTGATTTAACTATTCTTGCAGTTGATGGTTCTGATATTCAAATTCCAACTAATTCTGAAGATAAAAAATCTTATTATCCCAGTGTTAATGGACAAAAGCCCTACAATTTGTTGCATTTAAATGCACTCTATAATCTAGAAAATCATTTATATACTGATGTAGTACTTCAAGGAAAGCATGATGCAAATGAGCACTCTGCATTGCAAGAGATGGTAGATAGATCGCCTATTCCCAAAGCATTAGTAATTGCTGATAGAGGATACGAATCTTATCACAGTATGGCACATATCCAAGAAAAAGGTTGGTATTTTCTCATAAGGATTAAGGATGGTACACGAGGAATTAAGAATGGATTAGACCTACCTGATGAAGAAGAATTTGATGTAAATATTGATTTAAAACTTACGCGTAAACAAACAAAGGAAATGAAGGAATTATTTTTGAAGGACAAGAATCACTACAAATTGATTGCACATTCACATCCGTTTGATTATCTCCCAACAAAGCTAAGG
>NZ_KK211308.1:283526-286177 GCF_000621565.1 Butyrivibrio sp. LB2008 | reverse complement strand
TGCAATGATTGCTCCAAGCAAGACTTCTGTTGTAGTTAATGATGGCGGATATATAGTAATTAAGAACGTTAATTTCTCAAAGGGACTTAACGGATTCCAGATTTACGCACAGTCTTCAAAGCCTTCAGTTAAGCTCAATGTTTACATTGACCAGACAGGATTTGAGGCAAAGACACCTATCGGTACAGCAAGTGTCGGCGCAAGTATGGCAACAGGAACAGGCATTAAGCTTACATCAGACCTTTCAGGAACACATGATGTATACTTCGAGGCAACCGGCGGAGCAGTTACATTCGATGCTTGGAATGCAATGGCTAAGTCAGGAACAATCGTAGAGCCTCCTGTAGGTGATACAGTAGATCCTTACAGCACAGTAGAAGCAGAAGCATCTGCAGAACTTAAGAGTGCTATGGTTTCACCCAATAAGCAGTCGGTAGTAATCCAGGCAGACGGATACATGGTAGCAAAGAATGTGAATTTCTCAAAGGGAATCGCAGGAATCTTTGTAAGTGCAAAGTCAGGTTCACCTAAGACATCCGTAGCAGTATATATCGACAAAGTAAGCGGAGATCCTCTTGCAACAATCAATATCACATCAACTGACTTTAAGGAAAACGGTGCTAAATTGACATCTGACCTTACAGGAACACATGATGTATACTTCGTAGCAAAGGGCAACGCTGTAACAGTAGATAACTGGCATGCAATGGCATCGTCAGGAACAGTAACACCTCCTGTAGGTGACACAGTAGATCCTTACAACACAGTTGAGGCAGAAACATCTGCAGAACTCAGCAGTGCTATGGTTACACCTAACAAGCAGGCAGTAAGCATCCAGAAGGGCGGATATGCAGTAGCAAAGAACGTAGACTTCTCCAAGGGCATTAAGGAATTTACAGTTAATGCAAAAGCAAGCGGAGCAAACAGACTTGAAGCAAGACTTGATAAGGTTGACGGTGACCTCATCGCAAACTTCAGAGTCAGCACAGATGCAAAAGATATAACAGTAACAGCATCCAAGAATGTTACAGGAACACATGACATCTACTTCGTAGCTGCTATGGACGGAAGTGTAACATTTGATTCATGGAAGGTAACACCTGCGGACGGAACAATCGTAGAACCTCCTGTAGGCGATACAATCAATCCTTACAATAAGGTTGAAGCTGAAATATCCAAGGATCTTACAAATGCAATGCTTTCACCTAACAAGCAGTCGATAGTGATCAGTGACGGTGGATATATCCTTGTACAGAACATCGACTTCTCGAAGGGAATTTCCGGATTCAAGGTATTTGCAAGCGCAAATCAGCCTAAGGTTAAGCTTAATATCTACATCGACGATGCACAGGAACCTATCGGATCTATCAACGTTGGTATGGATATAACAAAGGAAACACTTGTTAAGATTAATTCCGACCTCACTGGTAAGCATTATGTATACTTCGAGGCAAAGGGTGGAGCCGCTACATTTGATGCATGGCAGGCAATGCCTTCATCAGGAACAATAGTTGATCCTCCTGTTTACGAAGACATCAATCCTTACAACACAGTTGAAGGCGAGACAGCTACAGATCTTACAAATGCAAGACTTACACCTAACAAGCAGGCTGTAAGCATCGGTGCAGGCGGATATGCAGTTGCAAAGAATGTTGTATTCTCTGATGGCATTTCAGAATTTGTAGTAAATGCAGGAGCAAGCAATTCTACAAGATTTGAGGTAAGAGTTGGCTCAGCTTCCGGAGATCTCATCGGATATGCAACTGTAAGCGGAAGCACACATGAGATTAAGATCACAGCTTCAAAGAACATCACAGGAAAGAAGGATATCTACTTCGTAGTTCCGAGTGGTGGAAGTGCTGTAACACTTGATTCCTGGAAGGTAAATCCTTATAAGGAAGTTGTAGAGCCTCCTGTAGTTGAGACAGGCATGAAGCTTACTCATAATACAAGCGCATGGCAGGGTGGTTATCAGACAAACTTTACTGTTACCAACAGTTCAGGTAATACAGTTAATACATGGAAGCTTAAGATCAAGAAGAACGGTATCAACATTACTCAGAGCTGGTGTGTAAATATCCAGCAGCAGGGCGATTACTATGTAATTACTCCTATGTCATGGAATTCTACACTCGGCAACGGCCAGTCTGCTACATTCGGAATTATCGGAAGCGGAGAGCCCAGCCAGATTGATTATGTATTTGAGTAAAAAAGAATTATAAAAAAAGAGAGAGAGGGGCAGGAAATAAACTTCTTTAAAAGAAGGTAAGAAATCCGGTGGCTATCTTCGGATGGTCACCGGTTTTTCTTATTGAAATTTCTCTGAAATTCCCTATTCAATAAAAACGTTCCGCAGGGATGCGCAGCTCGCGGTAAGGAATATATTGCTTACGCAATCCGCTCGCGCACTAGTGCTCTTTCTGTATCACTAAGAATGCGGTTTCATATGTTTCCAGATAAAAAAGTTTAGTCGATACAAGTTATCTGTATTTTGAGGATGTATTCCGTAGAGAATAGCAAGGATTTACAGATAAGAAGTGTCTAATTGTTGCAAGTTATCTGTGTTTTATCTGTGTTTTTCGGAGAGAATAGCAGAAAAACACAGATAAGAAAAGAATAATTGTAATCATTTATCTGTGTTATGTTGATGT
>NZ_KK211308.1:0-282971 GCF_000621565.1 Butyrivibrio sp. LB2008 | reverse complement strand
TATCTGTGTTATGGTGGTGCCTTTCGGAGAGAATGGCAGAAAAACATAGATAAAAAAGGAATAATTGCAATCATTTATCTGTGTTATGTTGATGTCTCGCGGAGAAAATAGTAGAAATTCACAGATAAAGAAATGAGAAGGTACATATTTATCTGTGGGATGAAAGTTGTAGGAAAATAGTTATTTTTTTTAGAAAAATAATCAATGCATAGCAGTGGCGTTAAAGAGTACCGGGGGTATAAATATATGAAAAGGAAAGTGAATGTATTAATAAGTCTTTTTGCGGCAGCAGCCATGCTGATATCGCAGAGTATAACAATAAAGGCAACGGAACCAAGTGTTGAAAAAACTCTTTTAAACCCGTATGAAACTGTACAGACGGAGGTAATGGAAAACGGAGGAGGGTTCTACGAGGACGATATACAATATTCTCCGATTGCGGGATCTAAGATACTAAAGGCGGAGAATGTGGATTTTTCAAAGGGGCTTACCGGCATTGAAGTGACGGCAAGAACAAGATGGGGCGGTTCAGAAATTTATGTATATATAGATGATCCAAAGAGTGAGCCTATTGCAAGGATACTTATAAGGGCATATTCGTTTAATACGGTTACGGGGATTCCCGGAATAAATGTGTCCGGAGTTCATGACATATATTTCGAGGCGAATAATCCGATAGATGTTGCAACCTGGAAAGCGCTTCCCGGCAAGACATACGAAGGCAGGGATGTTCCGAAGATTGATCCTTACGAGGATAACGAAGCGGAAGTTAATTTCGGCTCATCCATTGAAGAGAGTATGCACCAAAAACATACTGTTCTTGCGGGATTTACCGAAGGCGACTATTTCCTTATGAAGGACGTTAACTTTGATAGGGGACTCAAAGGGATAACGATAGAGGCATGGTCTGAGGGCGACGGACTTATCGAAGTCAGAAAAAACTCTGTAGACGGCGAACTTATCGGAACGATAGAGTTCAGGGAGTCCAATGACGGATATAAGCCGTTTGAAGGAGAAATGACAGGCCTTGAAGGAATGCAGAATATAGTATTTGTTGGGAAAAAAGGAAGTTGCAATATAGATAGATGGCATGCGGATCCCAGAACAACCGACAGGCCGTTACCGGATCCGGGAAAGCCGATAAGTCCTTACGGATATATTGAGGCAGAGCTTGATTTTCCGAGAGAGAATGCAGAGATTGTTGAAGATAGCTGGAACAAAGTCGTCGAGATTAAGGAAAACGGATATTTCTCTGTTCAGAAAGTGAAATTTAAATATGGCATGTCCTCAATGGTGATATTTGCATCCAGTAATGAGCCGGCAGCAGTTGAGATAAGAGCTGACGGTATTGACGGGGACCTTCTGGGAGTGATCAAACTGGATAATACAAAAGGTGAATATGAGTATTATTCGACTAAAGCTCCTAATACAGAAGGAATGCATGATCTGTTCTTTGTGTGCAAAGTCGGAAGCTGCAGGATTGATAAGTGGATGGTCATGAGTAAGATGATGCCTGTTCCCGGCAATGAGCCTATATCGATAGGTGAAGAGGGTGACGATCCGGAAAAAGAGCAGCCGGAGTTGCCTGAGATTCCCGATAAACCGGAAATTCCCGAAGAGCCCGAGAAGCCGGAAATTCCCGAAGAACCTGAACAGCCTGATATTCAGGGCGACTGCAAGCTTGAACTTAAATATTCAAGAGATATCTGGGGCAGCGGTTATCAGATAAACTTCAAGATTACCAATGTATCACAAGAGCAGTCTTCCGGATGGACATTAAAGATTAAAAAGAAATATATAAATGTAGCTCAGAGCTGGTGCGTAAACGTTGAAGAAGATGGCGAATACTATGTATTTACCCCGCTTTCATGGAATTCCACACTTGCTCCCGGACAGAGCACAGAGTTTGGAATAATCGGAAACGGCGATGCAAGCGGAGGATTGGATTATTCTTTTAGTGATAACAATAACTGATTGCAAACTATAACATTCATGAATTATGCAGCTTATGCTTTGTATGATAAGATTTGAACATCATAAAGCAGCGAGCTGACCGGAAAGCCGGAGGTTTCATTAAATTGAAGCCTCCGGCTTTTTGTGCAGAGTACTTGGCGAGGTGGTTTAGAGCTTAGTACATATCCCGGTTTTTATACAGCACACAATAAATAACATTTTAGGAGGTCAAGCAATTGTTTATAAAACAACTAAAGAAAGCGGGTCCGATCATATCGGTAATAATAACCCTAATGGTTCAGATCGCGGTCCCGAATGCAGCAAA
Source organism: Butyrivibrio sp. LB2008 (assembly GCF_000621565.1). Lineage (GTDB taxonomy): Bacteria > Bacillota > Clostridia > Lachnospirales > Lachnospiraceae > Butyrivibrio. Next base: position 280,693 of record NZ_KK211308.1, on the reverse strand, counting down.
GCAGCCTGATGCAAAGGCTCCGTTTTTTACATATTTTCTGTATATTGTCGGAGTGATATTTGTGGCGCTGTATGCAGCATCTTTTTTTCATAAAGGAGTAAATGAATATCTTGAAAAAAACGCTCCGTTGTTTGCGGGGGGAGCGCAACTGCTTAACTTTATAAATCTTATATGCAGCAAATTTGCACTGCTTCCGGTTCTCTTTTTTCCGTCACTGGACAGGGTGTTCGGAGTATTTGTAAATGACAGGCAGCTGATGGTTGAATGTATAGTTTCGTCGGGAAAGCTTCTTATCATAGGCTTTGCGGTTGGCGCGATATTGGGATTTACGACCGGAATACTTATCGGATTCAACAAAAAAGTCGCATACTGGATAAATCCTCTGACAAAGATAATTGGACCGATACCGGCAACATCGTGGTCGCCGCTTGTGCTCTCACTTTTCAGCACGTCTTATCAGGCTGCGGTATTTATGATAGCGCTGTCGGTGTGGTTTCCGATAACCGTCATGACAAGTAACGGCATACAAAATGTTCAGCAGACTTTCTTTGAAGTGGCCGATACACTGGGCGCAAGCAAGCTTTACAAGATATTTAAGGTCGGCATACCTGCGGCACTTCCGAATGTGTTTCTCGGATTTTTTTATGCGACGACGGGTTCGTTTGTAACGCTTGTCACAGCGGAGATGTTTGGATGTAAGTCTGGAATCGGCTGGTATCTTAACTGGCAAAAGAGCATGATGCTGTATGCAAATGTGTACGCCGGGCTTATTCTGCTGGCAGTCCTGTGTAATCTGATAATTACTCTTTTATTCAGGATCAAAGACAGATTACTTGGATGGCAGAAGGGAGTGATCAAATGGTAGGAGAGATAAAAATTGATAATGTATCCAAGAGCTTTACCAATCCTGACGGGAGTGTCGTAAATGCTCTGAACGGAGTAAATCTTGATATTGAGCCGGGGGCGTTCATATCCCTTATAGGACCTTCGGGATGTGGAAAAACAACGCTTCTGAGGGCAATAGCGGGACTCGGACTTGCAGATCAGGGTGCGGTATACCTTGACGGCGAAGCCGTGACGGGGCCCGGATATGAAAGAGGATTTGCATTTCAGCAGGCCAATCTGTATCCGTGGTTGTCTATCGAAAAGAACATAGCATTTGGCCTTAAGGCAAGGGGAATATATAAAGAAAGCAAGGAAGATGTAAAAGAATACATAGAGATGGTAGGACTCACGGGCTTTGAGAATTCATATCCGCACCAGTTGTCAGGCGGAATGAATCAGAGAGCTTCGCTTGCAAGAGCACTTGTGGGACATCCGAAAGTTCTTTTGCTTGATGAGCCGCTTGGCGCATTGGATGCGTTTACAAGAATGAATATGCAGGATGAGATCCTGAGAATCTGGAAAGATCAGAAGATGACAATGATCATGGTCACACATGATGTTGATGAGGCGGTATATCTGTCAGACAAGGTTGTCATAATGACTCCCAGACCTGCCAAAATAGAGCAGGTACTTGATATTGAACTGGGAAGACCAAGGGCGAGAGGAGGAAATGACTTTATAAAATACAGGACGAAGATCCTGGAGATTCTGAATTATGCCGGAGAGAACAGAGAGCCGGAGTATTATTTATAAGTTTAAGGAGAAAAAGAAATGAAAAAGGTAATTGCAAGTGTCTTGGCACTGACCGTGACAGCGGCGCTACTTACAGGGTGCGGAGCCAAGTCTGAGAAAAATGAAGGAGGAGACGAACTTACAGTAAAGATACTGAATAATAAGGAAAGCTTGTGCCTTGCGCCGGTTCATATAGCTATAATAAACGGCTATTTTGATGAAGAATTCGAAGCAATCGGACAGAAATATGAAGTTGTTACTTCCAATATTGATACGATCACGGAGCAGATAACAAGCGGTGAGATCAATGCCGGCTATGGACTTACAGGTACGCTTATGCAGCCGATTTCCAACGGCCTTCAGATTTCTTTTGTTACGGGCCTTCACAGAGGATGCACAAAGTTTTATTCAAAGAACGGATCGGGTGTAAACAGCCTTGAAGATCTTAAGGGCAAGACGATAGGCGTTGCGTCATTGTCGGATTCTGCGCCGATTCAGCTTAAGAGAAAGCTCTTTAGCCTCGGATTTAACGTAAACGGAAGCGATGCTGATATTCAGTTTGTGACATATGCGATGACAGACCTGCCGACAGCGCTTGATAACGGCGCCGTAGATGCAATCGGAATACACGATCCCGTGGCATACAATGCGGAAAAGAACTATGACTTTATTAAGATCCTTGATATAGGCGAGGATGAGGTCTTTTCACAGGAATATTGCTGCCAGGCTTACGTGTCACAGGAGCTTATTGCAAAAAATCCAAAGGGTGCTGCGGCATACGCAAGAGCAATCCAGAAGGCAGCAGCATTTGTGCAGGCACTTCCCGACGAAGCCGCAAGACTTCAGGTGGAAAAGGGTTACATGCCCTCTGAGAGCAACGACGACATTGTCAGATACGGAGAAATTCTTGCAAGTCTTAACTATGAACCTTCGGTAGAACTTGGAAGAGAGACTTTCAAGGCATCATTTGACGACCTTCAGAAGACGGGAGATCTTGATCCATCACTTGATGCAGAGGAGTTTACCAAAACTGTTTTCCCCGATCTTGAGGGAGTTCCGGAGTCATTCACATATGATCCGGGAAGCAAGAAGTTTACGGAGAACAGCTGAGAATTTATGAGGGAAACGCTTTAATCGGCGTTTCCTTAATACTAAAAAAGACCGGGAGAATGATTATGAAATCAAAAGTGATTGTAAACATAGTAAGGGTGCTTATTTTTGCACTTGTGATAATTGGAATCTACACATTTGCGCATGTTTGCGGTGATATGGGGGATATGGAAGCAAAGTGCCATAAGACAAGAAGTTTTGCAGTGGTCGCAAGTATAGTACTCGGCGTTTTGGCAGCGGCACAGATATTCATAAAGAAGGAAATCGCGGAAAAACTGGCATCAATAGCGCAGGTCGTAGGAGGAATCTTCATTGCAATCCTTCCGATAGTCATAGCGCCTGTGTGCTCGATGAAGACAATGCACTGCTATGTGTATACAAGACCGTTTCTTTTATTGACGGGGATTGTCCTTACAGTGATCGCAGTTGTAGATCTGTTGATAATTTTAAGAGGAAAAAAGAATGGAACTCTTGCATAAGCTGGTTTTTAAAAGCATAAGTTCAAAATTATATCGCAGCATCGGCCTGATCCTTATCGGGCTGGTGCTGTCCTTTGCAATGGTAGTTATTTGTCTCACCGCATTTGGAATGGAGCACGGGAGCAAAAATGTTGCAGAGCGCATGGGAGCTGACATAATCGTTGCGCCGAAAGGATACGGCGAGGATATGGAAGGGATTCTTTTGACCACGAAAAAGAGCTTTTTCTACATGGATTTGGAAGTTGTGGACAGTATCAGGCAGACGGACGGCGTAGAGACTGCATCGCCCCAGACGTTTCTTATGACACTTGAGTCTTCGTGCTGCGACCAGCCGGTTCAGATAATAGGAATCGACATGGATTCTGACTTTGTCGTGACGCCATGGATCGACAAGAAGTACTTAAAGTCGCTTGAAGACGGGGCACTGATCGTCGGGAGCAAAGTCAATGTGACAGACGGTTCATTTAAGATGTTTGGAAAAGAGTACGCTGTAGCCGCATCTCTTGACGAGAGCGGATCTTCCATGGACGCATCGGTATTTGTGAGCAGAGACCGCATAGGCGAGATCATGGAAAATGCGCAGCAGGCGGGGCAGGGCGTCATTGCGGAAGTTAATTCAAAAGATGTCTCCGTAGTATGCATAAAAGTTTCGGAAAAAGAGAGCATACCTATAGTGGTTGCCAGACTTTCGAGACTTGATAATGTCGATATCATCACGACGGAGAGTGTCTCGGCAAAGCTCTTTTCGGGACTTAAAGACACGTATGTTATCTATGCTTTTGTGATAGTGCTTATCGTGCTTATCAGCATTTTTTTACTGTTCATAATTCATTACATCACTTTGAATGACAGGAAAAAAGAGGTTGAGATATTGCGCACGATAGGAATCGGAAGAAAGAAGATAAAGGCATTTCTGATGCGCGAAGTGTTGTGGACATCTGCGCCGGGAGCGCTTATTGGGACAGTGCTTGGCTTTCTTTCATTTATTGTACTTTTGCAGTTTATTGAGGCGACTACAAAGATTCCTTTTACCGCGCCGCGTCCCTTTGAAGAAGCAGCGGTTGTTGTCATAGCTTTTTTACTTACGACAATACTCGGGCCGGTATGCGCTTTTTTCAGTATAAAGAAATTGTGTCCCGAGAATGTGTATTCATAAGATAGTCGCACTTTTTGGAGATAGATAAAATGGATATTATATTGGATGAGATAACAAAAAAATATAAGCGCGACAAGCGTGAATTCACGGTTCTTGATAAAGTGAGCGTCACAATCCCGCACGGGAAGTTCACCGTGATAAGCGGCGACAGCGGTGTTGGCAAGAGCACACTACTTAATATAATTGCAGGCCTCAGCAGGCCGACGCAAGGTAAGGTGTACTACGGCGAAAAAGAAATAACGTCACTTGGCGATGATGGCTTGTCTGAATTAAGAACAGGATTTATGGGCGTTATGACGCAGAACTGTGAGCTTATTCCGTATCTTACGCTTCGTGAAAATCTGAAACTTGCCTATGATATCAGCACCGGCAATAAGGGAGATAAAAGAGCTGTTTCAGATGAGTTTGAAGAACTCTTGGGAGCTCTGGGGCTTTCTCATCTGCAAAACGAGTATCCGTCAAGTCTTTCAAGCGGCGAGATAAAACGTGCAGCGATCGCCAGAACCCTCATTCCACATCCCAAGCTCGTTATCATGGATGAACCCACAGCCAACCTCGATCGCAAAAATGTCAGAGCGGTCTTGCAACTGCTAAAGAGCTTCTCTATTGAAGGAAGCACTGTTATTATCAGTTCTCATGAGCAGGAAGCACTGGTGGAAGCGGATTTTAAATACGAATTGGAATATGCAACGTGAATAAAAAAGATAATAAAAAATAAGATTGCGGGTTGACAGAAAAAGACTGATGCTGTATAAGTGTATTAAGACGATTGGTACAGCTACAAATAAAGAGGTACCAGCAGTGAAAAAATACATTTTTAGCGAGGGAAGAGTAATGAAAAAAAGAAGTTTAGCAGCAATTATGATGGCATCTGCAATGATGCTCGCACTTATGGGATGCGGAAGCAGCACTTCCGAAACTACAACAGAAACTACACCTGAAACAACCGCAGAGCAGACAACAGAAAGTAGTGCAAATACTGAAGATGCGGATATATCAACAGAAAATGATCCTTTGCCGGAAGTGTTTATGACAAAAGCAGAACCGACTTTTGAGTATAATGGAAAGACATTTTCTTTTACAGATGATGCCAATACTGTTGTGGAGGGAATAAAGTCCGTTGCCAAGACAGTCGATGAGGCTGACAACAGCGGCGATGCCGGAAATAGTTATGATTTTGATAAGGACGCAGATGGCCTTGGGCTGACTATAGCAACATCAGTTAACGGAGAAAAAACAACTATTGATCTAATGGCGGTTACAGGTAGCGGATTTAAGACTGAAAAGGGAATAACCATTGGAAGTAAGATGGAAGATGTAAGGGCTGCTTATGGAGATCCGTATGAAATTGATAAGTTTGACAACGGAGAATTGGAAATATTCTCATGCGAAGGCTTCAATATGAGCTTTAATATAGAAAATGGTAAGGTGACAAGCATTGTGTACAGCAATCCGGATTTCCGCGGATAATTCTAAGAAGTTGATCGTTAATATTGCACACCCGAAGGACAACGGTTATAATAGTCCAAAATCAAATAATCATAAAATATTTTGCAGCTATGGATTTTCTATAGCTGCTTTTTGTTGAATAGTTTTTTATGAGAAGGTAGAAAAATGGATATTAAAGAAGAAAAAGTACCCAAAACAATAGAAGAATTAAGAGAGTGCTGTGATCATATCGAAGTTACGGTACCTGTCATGTTTCATGGCGAAGCATGTCCTCAATGTGGGATATATAAAGAGAAAAAAACAGGAGAATATGTTGTATATTTCGGAATGCCATCAGGTGGTGCATATAGCGAGAAGAATATTTTCAAAGACGAAGACCGCGCTGTTGCCGAGTTGTACAGACGCTTGAAAGAACATTATGAAGGCATTATGTCTGATCGCAGATTCAACGAAAGACTGAAAAAGTATTCGCCTGAGCAGATTATGGACAATAATATCAAACTAACCGACCCCTTCTACCAAATGGACCTCGCCAAAAAAGCCCAGGACAGAAGCGTAGAAAAAATCGACACTCCCAAAGCATCACCTTCCTCCCCAAAAGCTCCGTCCCAAACACATACTGACGAAATATCAAGCATCATATCCGATAAATCAAATAATATATTTGATACAATAAGAAATATTTTTTCATGACATATCAAATATATATTAAGGGAAATAAACGCATTCAAGTTTCTATATGTTTTTAAGGTTTCCGTAGAATTTTGCTATCGGTTCCAAACTTCGGAAATGCGCAGTTCTCGGACGAGCAGGATGATTTTCAAATTTCACCAAAGCCGGAAATGCTGACTTCTCTGAGCAACGTCGAAAGGAAGCATTTCCGGCTTTGGTGGAATTATGAAAATCACCGCGCAGCCGAACACAAGCATTTTCGAAGTTTGGAACCGATAGCAAAAAACACAGACTACCTTATATAAAGTAGAAAGTTGAATAGTTTATGCAAATCTGTTACAATGTACAACGGACTTTTGCTAAAATAAAGGGACATTATACCCTTTTTTAGGGAGAAATAAAGATGAGTATTATTAACAAAATAATAGGAACACACAGTGAGAGGGAGCTTAAGAGAATCCGTAGTACGGTTGACTCAATAGAAGCTATGAGACCTATAATGCAGGCTCTGTCAGATGAGGAACTTAGGGGCAAGACCGAAGAGTTTAAGAAGAGACTTGCAGACGGAGAAACACTTGATGATATCATGCCTGAGGCATACGCGGTTGTCCGTGAGGCAGGAAAGCGTGTGCTTGGAATGGAACACTTCAGAGTACAGCTTATCGGTGGTGTTATATTGCATCAGGGACGAATTGCAGAGATGAGAACCGGTGAAGGTAAGACACTTGTTGCTACACTTCCTTCATATCTTGATGCACTTGAAGGTAAGGGTGTAAATGTCGTTACCGTAAACGATTACCTTGCAAAGCGTGATGCTGAGTGGATGGGTAAGATTCATGAATTCCTCGGACTTACGGTTGGTGTTGTACTTAACAGCATGAACTCTGAGGAGAGAAGAGCTGCTTATGCTTGTGATATTACATATGTTACAAACAATGAGCTCGGTTTCGATTATCTTCGTGACAATATGGCTATTTATAAGGAACAGTGCGTTCTTCGCGGACTTAACTACGCGATCATCGATGAGATTGACTCAATCCTTATCGACGAAGCAAGAACACCTCTTATTATTTCAGGCCAGTCTGATAAGTCTACAAAGCTCTATGAAGCATGTGACATTCTTGCCAAGCAGATGACAAGAGGTGAAGACATGGAAGAGCTCTCCAAGATGGATGCCATTATGGGTATTGAGAGAGAAGAGACAGGTGACTTCATCGTAAATGAGAAGGATAAGATTGTTAACCTCACTGAGCAGGGTGTTGCTAAAGTTGAGAAATTCTTCCACATAGAGAATCTTGCTGATCCCGAGAATCTTGAGATCCAGCACAATATTATTCTTGCTCTCAGAGCAAATAACCTTATGCAGAGAGATCACGACTACATTGTTCAGAACGACGAAGTTCTTATCGTTGATGAGTTTACAGGTCGTGTTATGCCCGGACGTCGTTATTCAGACGGACTTCACCAGGCTATAGAAGCAAAAGAGCATGTTAAAGTTAAGAGAGAGTCTAAGACACTTGCAACCATCACATTCCAGAACTTCTTTAACAAGTTTGAGAAAAAGTGTGGTATGACAGGTACTGCTCTTACAGAAGAAAGAGAATTCCGTGATATCTACGGAATGGACGTTATAGAGATCCCTACAAACGCACCTGTTATCCGTAAAGACCTTCAGGATGCTATGTACAAGACCAAGAAAGAGAAACTTAAGGCTATCTGTGATTCCGTAGAAGAAGCACACAAGAAGGGACAGCCTGTTCTTGTAGGTACGATCACAATCGAGGCTTCGGAAGAACTCAGTAAGCTCCTCAAAAAGAGAGGTATTCCTCATCAGGTACTTAATGCCAAGTTCCATGAGATGGAAGCTGAGATCGTTGCAGAGGCAGGTAAGCACGGTGCTGTTACAATTGCCACAAACATGGCAGGTCGTGGTACCGATATTAAGCTTGACGAGGAAGCAAAGGAAGCCGGCGGACTTAAGATAATCGGAACTGAGAGACACGAGAGCAGACGTATCGACAATCAGCTTCGTGGACGTTCTGGTCGTCAGGGAGATCCCGGTGAATCAAGATTCTATCTTTCACTTGAAGATAATCTTATGAGACTCTTTGGATCGGAGAGACTTATTGCAATGTTTAATGCGCTCAGAATTCCTGAGGGACAGGAAATTGAGCATTCATCACTTTCTAAGGCAATTGAGACCGCACAGAAGAAGATTGAGTCCAACAACTACGGAATCAGAAAGAACCTTCTCGAGTACGATCAGGTAAACAATGAGCAGAGAGAGATTATTTATGCTGAGCGTAAGAAAGTTCTTAACGGAGAATCCATGAGGGATTCTATTTACAAGATGATCACTGATATTGTTGAGTCATCTGTAGAGACTGTTGTAGGTGAAGAGACCAATGCAGATAATTGGAATCTTACCGAGCTTAATGAGCTCTTGCTTCCTACAATTCCTCTTAAGAAGATCAACAGAGGACGTATAGACAATCTCACAAAGTCAGGACTTATTCAGCAGCTCAAAGAAGAAGCTGTTAAGCTCTATGAGGCAAAAGAGGCTGAGTTCCCTGAGCCTGAGACAATCAGAGAGATTGAGCGAGTTATTCTTTTGAAAGTAATCGACAGAAAGTGGATGGATCACATTGACGATATGGATCAGCTTCGTCAGGGTATCGGTCTTCAGGCATACGGACAGAGGGATCCCAAGCTCGAGTATAAGCTTGCCGGTTATGAGATGTTCGATGATATGACAAAGGGAATCAAGGAAGATGCAGTGAGACTTCTTTTCCATGTTCATATCGAAGAGAAGGTAGAGCGTGAGCAGGTTGCCAAGGTTACAGGAACAAACAAGGACGATACGGCACAGAAGGCTCCAGTTAAGAGAGTTGAAGCCAAGGTTTATCCTAATGATCCCTGCCCTTGCGGAAGTGGCAAGAAATATAAGAATTGCTGCGGCAGGGTATGAGCGATACGGTTTGGCTAAAGAAATACTGACATAGCAGTATTTTTTCAAAAAAGAAATATTACGTATCGCGAAAAGAGGAGAACATAATGGTAGTACTTGATCAAATGAAAATAGAAATTCAGAACTTGAGAGGCACTCTTGATGAGGTTACGGCGTCTCTTGATCTGAATACCAAGAAGAAGATTATAGAAGAGCTCAGCCGTGAAATGGAAGAGCCCGGATTTTGGGATGATGCCGAGAAGGCAAACAAGAAGACCAAAGATCTTAAGAACATGCAGGATCTTGTTGAAGGAATCGAGAAGCTTAACAATCAGTACGGAGATATAATCGATCTTATTGACATGCAGAATGCAGAAGGTGTCGATGATGATGACATGGCTGCAGAGATAAGAGCGGAGCTTGATGATTTTGAGACAACTCTTGAGAACATCAGGATCAGCAATCTTCTCAATCAGCCTTATGACAAATATGATGTAATTCTCAGATTAAATGCCGGTGCAGGCGGAACAGAGGCTTGCGACTGGGCAAGCATGCTCTATCGTATGTACACAAGATGGGCTGAGAGAAAAGGATTCACAACAGAAGTGCTTGACCTTCTTGATGGTGACGAAGCAGGCATAAAGTCTGTTACTTTCCAAATCTCAGGAACAAATGCTTACGGACTTCTCAAGTCCGAGCACGGTGTTCACAGACTTGTTCGTATCAGTCCTTTCAATGCACAGGCTAAGAGACAGACTTCTTTCGTATCATGCGATGTAATGCCTGATATTGAGGAAGATGTTGATATCGAGATCAATCCCGATGACCTCAGGATCGATACATATCGTTCTAGTGGTGCCGGCGGTCAGCATATCAACAAGACATCATCAGCTGTTCGTATCACTCACATTCCTACAGGCGTTGTAGTTGCCTGCCAGAATGAGCGTTCACAGTTCCAGAACAAGGACAAGGCTATGCAGATGCTGAAAGCAAAGCTCTTTATCATGAAGCAGGAAGAGAATCAGGCCAAGCTTGACGGAATCCGCGGAGAGGTAAAAGACAATGCATGGGGCAGCCAGATCCGTTCATATGTCCTTCAGCCTTACACAATGGTAAATGACACACGTACAGGCTTTAAGGCATCAAACGCCGACGGCGTACTCGACGGCGAACTCGATCCTTTCATCAACGCCTACCTCAAGTGGCTCGCAACCGGCGGAAAGCCTGTGGGGGATACATCTGAGGAGTAAGAATTTACACATCTATAGAATACAAAATCATAGTATATAAGAGTTTCAGGGACGCTTTCGCTCCCCTCGCTTCGTAGCGGTACTAATGCCACAAAAGACGTGGCATAAGTACCGACGAGCTCAGAGGCCCATTCAACTCTTATATACTATGATTTTTTACGTTGTAGAAGGGGCGAATGGCTTGCAGCATTCGCGTCTCCCTCCGCCCGGATGTTTCTATTGATACTGCATAAGTGATGCGAAAATGTATCTTAATCCGAGCTGAGAAATGTATGCTTGGCTGGGTGCGTGACGATGTATGTAGCTTGTTGTATTGTGGGTATGCGTAGTCAGTAATCGAAAGGGCAGAGGTATATTATATTTGCGAATTTGTGCTACGTAAATGAGCCCAAGTAATCGTGAGTGCCTATGCACGAACGATTACTGCTTTTGGGGCTCATTGGAGTGCTTAGCACAATCTGAGCAAATATAATATACCTCTGCCCTTTCGATTACGTCCCCCATCCACAACCTACCGCTTACACACTACACCACCACCACACTGTTGCGCCCGGAGTTTTTGGCTTTGGTGAGAGCATTGTTGACGTTCTGGATGGTCTTGGAGAAGTCGCCTGTGTACTTGGAGACGCCGACGGATATGGTGAACGGTACCGGGGAGTCCTCGGCTTTTTCGATGTCCTGACGGAACTGCTCCATACGTGCACAGGCGTTGTTAATGTCGCATTTTCTAAAGATCACGATAAACTCCTCACCGCCAAAGCGGATAACATAGTCGTCAGAATGAGTTTCTTTGGAGAGCTTCTGGCCCATGTAGAGAAGAGTAAGGTCGCCCGTGTAGTGACCGTGATCGTCATTTAGTTTTTTGAAATTATCGATGTCCAGCATCGCTATTGCAATGGGCTCTTCCATATTTATGAGAGCATTTTTAGTCACTATTTTTTCCAGGAGATGTCTGTTGTAAACCTGAGTGAGAGGATCAGTGATCATCGCAAGTTCAAGCTTTTGCTGAAGTCTGTAATGATCGAGATAAACAAGCGTCCATAGGCAGTGTGAAAAGATAACTGCAAGACTGCACGGAACTGCTAGGATCATTATGGTTGATAAGTTTTCGTAGTGAATAATAAAGTGAGAGATTATAATCTCCAGAATGAAAAAAGCATATGAAATAATGATTCCTCTTACCCTCGCGACAAAACCTACAATAAGGAAAATGAGATTCATTATGATGAAAAATTCTCCGGCAAGCTTTTTTACACCAAGAGAATAGACTGTCCATATCGTTGCGATGACAAGTGAATGAACAAGCAGAAAATCAGCGGTCAATATGACTATTCTGCTGTTATAAAAATGAAGGATTATAAGAAACATCACAAAGATACCCAATACCGAAATTCTCGGTATGAGTGTGGGCATTATGGTGCCGTTGATCAGATAATCCGGAACCACATAAAATGCCGAAAGTATAGTTCCGACTACCAGGCATACCCATACATACTCCTGGTAGTAGTCGCACTTTGACTGATAGAAGTCCGCTAAATCGTCTTTGGTCATAGTGCGATAATCCTTGTATCGATTGATTGACGTTTTGACGTTTGCGAATATTCTCATTCTCGTATCTCCTAATTACATTTTACTAGGAAATTGTTCAGAGATAAAGAAAAAAATTAAATTTTTATAAAAATTGATACTTTACTCAGAAGATCGGCTCTACGTCTGTTATTTCATTATCTTCAACTTTGAAAGACCAGACAGCATGGTCTTTTAGACGGTGCTCGGTGAGGAAATACGTGTCATCAACGGATGAAATGTAGTAAGGAGTTCCTCCACCCATGAAATACTGCGAATAAATATCTTCATAGTCGCCTGATGCAAGGTTTTCAAGAGATTTTGTGCGTACAATGGTCGCAACATCCTGATTTCCTGTCTTATCTGTTGAAACGGAAATATAGTAGTAATCCTGAATCCTGGTTATCTGAACCATTCCCGCGAGCTCGTCGGGGACGTTGTATGTATTTTTTGCTTCCAGTGTCTCAAGGTCGCATTGCAGGACAGTGGCCTCGACACCTTTGTCAGAAACTCCCGAAACAAGATATATATCACCGTCAATTATAGAGAATGAGCGTATATAGATGCCATCGAGGGATTCGATTTCTCTTTTGTCCGTGAGATAGACACGGTTAGTCTTTGCGTCCGTTCTAAAGCAAAAAAGCTCTCCTGTCATTGAGCTCCAAACATAGAAGGTGTCTGTGTTGCGGTCATATACCGTATAATGCGGACGGATTCCGATGTCATAAAAACTCTGGGTGTGGATAAACTTGTCATCAACCTTTTCAAAGATAAGAATTCGGTTGTTGTCGGTGTCATCTATCATATAGACATTGCCGTCACTTGCGATTGTATGCGGCCTTGTGGCGTCGGATGTCATGATATCCCATTCATTTAAAGGAGTGTCCAGCGAATCGGAGTAGATAACCCTGTTGTGATAACAGTCAACGATGAACCAGGTGTCTGCGATCTTTGTGACATATGTCGGGACGCTGAGTCTTGAGTCGAAGTTTTTGACAGGTGTATATTCTGAGGCTGCTTTGGTAAGATTTTCTGCAGCATCTGTAAGTGATGATTCCTCTATGTAATCTTTTGTATCATAAGGAACCGGCTTGCTAAAAGCCTGCTGACTGTTGACCTGAGTGGATTCTTCGGAATTTGCACAACCGAAACAAGCACCCGCAAATATGACTATTAAATTGATAATAAGAGCGTTTTTTATATTAAAAATCTTTTGAAACATTTATCTTTCCGTCCAATCAAGTAATTACCTAACGATTGTACAATAATACACTTTTGCGGGCAATAAAATGTAGAAAGAGATATTGTTTTAAGGTAAAATTACTTAGTGGAGAAAAGAGCTTTACAAGATATGTAAAAAGTGGAGGGGGAATATGATAACAATCAGTCTTTGCATGATAGTTAAGAATGAAGAAGAAAATCTTGGCAGATGTCTTAAGAGTCTTCAGGGGATTGTAGACGAGATGATTGTTGTTGATACGGGCTCCGAGGATAAGACGGTAGAGATTGCCAGAGAGTTTGGTGCCAAAGTATATGATTTTAAGTGGACGGGAGATTTCAGTGAGGCGAGAAATTATTCTTTTTCCCTTGCGTCCTGTGACTACATATATGCTGCGGATGCCGATGAGGAGCTGGATGAGGATAACAGACAGAGATTTATCCAGCTGAAAAAAGATATTGAGGAACTTGATATAGATATTGTTCAGATGTATTATTGCAATCAGTTGTCATTTAGAACGGTCTATAATTATGACAGGGAACTAAGGCCAAAGCTCTTTAGGAGAGTCAGGAGCTTTAGATGGGAAGATCCGATCCATGAGCAGGTTGTTATAGAGCCGGTTATCTGCAACAGCGAGGTTGAGATAATACACAGGCCCAAAGAAAGCCACGCGCAGCGCGATCTGGCTTCGTTCAGAAGAGCTGTGGAGAGCGGAAGGCGCATTTCGAAGAGACTTCACGGAATGTACGCAAGAGAGCTGTTTATGGGCGGGGATGATGATGATTTCCTGAAAGCCAAGAGATTTTTTGCGGAAGCGGTAAAAGACAGCACCAGAAGCGTTGATGAAGTCAAGGATGCGAGCTGTGTACTTGCGCATATTGCGGTTCTTGAGAATGACGCGGAGTCACTTCTTAAGTATTCGCTCAAGGATGCGGCGACAGAGATGTGCAGCGAGATGTGCTGTGAGCTTGGCGATTATTATTACGGAAAAGAGGACTATGACGAAGCTATAGTCTGGTATTATAATGCGGCATATGAGTGTTCCAGCATACTGGATATCAAGAAGAGCAAGGAATTCCCGAGGCTTGCCCTTGCGAAGTGTTATAAGGCGCTTGGCAATGAGGAGCAGGCTGAGGATTACGAGAAAGAAGCCGCAGAGATAGAGAAAGGTGAATGATGTTAGATTTTTACAAAGGTAAAAGAGTGCTCATAACAGGCCATACCGGATTTAAGGGAAGCTGGCTTTCCAAGATCATGATCATGGCCGGAGCCGATGTTTACGGATACTCTCTTGCACCTTCTGAGGGAAAAGAGAATCTGTATGAAATTTCCGGAATCGCGAACGAGATGGATTCGCATATCGGTGATATCAGAAATTTTGAGGAATTAAAAGAGTATTTTGATAAGGTTAAGCCCGAGATTGTTTTTCATCTTGCGGCGCAGCCTATTGTAAGGGATTCATATAAGGATCCGCGTTATACCTATGAGACAAACGTCATGGGAACTGTAAATGTGTGCGAGTGCGTAAGGAACTGCGCGAGTGTGAAGTCTTTTTTGAACGTTACCACGGACAAAGTATACGAGAACAATGAGTGGGTATGGGGATACCGTGAGGATGAGAAGCTTGACGGATTCGATCCCTATTCAAACAGTAAGTCGTGTTCTGAGCTTGTTACACATTCATATATCAATTCGTTTTTTAACGAGATGGGAATTGCGGTGTCGACTGCGAGAGCGGGAAATGTTATCGGCGGAGGAGATTTTGCCAATGACAGACTTATTCCCGATTGCGTGAGAGCTGCGGAAGCGGGAAGTGAGATAGTTCTTAGAAATCCCGACTCCACAAGGCCGTTCCAGCATGTGCTCGAAGCGCTGTCGGCATATATCCTTCTTGCGCAGAAGCAGTATGAAGATAAGAGCTTTGCGGGATATTACAATGTCGGACCGAATGATGATGACGCGGTGACTGCAAGAAAACTTGCAGAAGCATTTGCGGATTCGTGGAACAAGCTTGCAAAGGACAATGCAGGAAATCAGGAATTTAGGGGACATGCCATAAATATTGTGATAAAGCCTGACGGAGGCCCTCACGAGGCAAGTTTTTTAAAACTTGACTGTTCCAAGATAAAGAGTAGACTTAAGTGGTCGCCAAGATGGACGATCGAAGATGCGGTGGCAAAGACCGCAGAGTGGACATGCGCATATTTTAAGGGCGAAGCCGTTAAGTGCATGATGGATCAGATAAACGAGTATTACAAACAGGTATAGGAGAAAAGAGTAAGAGATGAGTAATAGCGAACAGCATGCAAGGGAGCAGATTTTAAACCTTGTTGCGGATTATTATAACCGTTTTTTGAAAAAAGATAATGAAAGCTTTACCGAGGGAGATAGAATTCCTTATTCGGGAAGAGTTTTTGATGAGAAGGAAGTTATAAATCTTGTGGATTCTTCACTTGATTTCTGGCTTACTGCGGGAAGATATACGGATGAATTCGAGAAGAGATTTGCGGAGCTTTTAAATGTCAGATTTGCAAGTCTTGTAAACAGCGGATCATCGGCAAATCTTATCGCGTTTATGGCACTTACTGCGCCGGAACTCGGTGACAGACAGATAAAAAGAGGCGACGAAGTTATCACAGTTGCCTGCGGATTCCCCACAACGGTAGCACCTATCATGCAGTACGGTGCAGTGCCTGTATTTGTTGACGTTACCGTACCTCAGTACAATATTGACGTTACAATGCTTGAAGAGGCACTCAGCCCCAAGACAAAAGCTGTAATGATTGCACATACACTTGGAAATCCTTTTGATCTTAAGGCGGTAAGAGAGTTCTGCGACAAGCACGGTTTGTGGCTTGTTGAGGATAACTGCGATGCTCTGGGTTCAGAGTATACGATCGACGGAAAGACAGCATTTACGGGAACATGGGGCGATATAGGAACATCAAGTTTCTATCCTCCGCACCACATTACAATGGGTGAAGGCGGTTGTGTATATACAAACAACGCTCTTCTTCACAAGCTTGTAAGAAGTTACAGAGACTGGGGACGCGATTGTATCTGTCCTCCCGGAAAAGATAATTTCTGCGGCCACAGATTTGACGGCAAATTTGGTCAGCTTCCCGTTGGATACGATCACAAATATGTTTACAGCCATCTTGGATATAATCTCAAGGCTACCGATATGCAGGCGGCAGTCGGATGTGCACAGCTCGATAAGCTCATCGGTTTTGCCGATGCAAGAAGAAAGAACTGGAAGCTTCTCTATGAGAAACTTGAGTGTCTCAAAGATGTTCTTATCCTTCCTGAACCTGCTGAGAACAGTAATCCTTCATGGTTTGGATTTATCATGGGCGTAAAAGAGGGAGCTAAGGACGGAAACGGCAACGAACTTACAAGAAATGCCATAACCAAGGCTCTTGAAGATAATAATATTCAGACAAGGCTTCTCTTTAGCGGAAATGTCACAAAACATCCTTGCTTTGATGAGTTTGTATGCAAGAAGAATGCTGAAGATGCCGGAGATTACAGAGTTATCGGCGATCTGTCCGTGACGGATTATGTTATGAACAATGCGTTCTGGATTGGAGTTTATCCGGGACTTAACGATGACAAGATCGAGTTCATGGCAAACGTTATCAAGAAAGCATGCGGGAAAGCGTAATAAATATGAACAATAATGGTAAGATTGCCATAGTAACAGGTGCCTTTGGATTTGCGGGAGCTAATCTGACAGAGCACCTGTTAGATTATGGGTACAAAGTATATGCGGTAGGAAGAAAAGGCTCATCTCACAATGACAGATTTGCGGAGAGTGAGTATTTAAGAAAGGTGCTCGTTGATATGGAGGATTATGACAAGATCTGTGAACATATCGACGACAGTGATCTTTGCGGTGCGAAGGCTATTGCTCTTTTTCATTTGTCATGGGGAGGGCAGAGGGATGATTTTGACACTCAGAGGCGAAATATAGACGGTTCACTTCTTTTGCTTGATTCTGCCCGGAGTATAAAAGAAAAATGCCTTAAAAGCAAAAATATGGACGTTTCGGTAAGGGCTGTAGGAATAGGATCCCAGGCTGAGTACGGAGTGAAAGATGAACTTATAACGGAAGACCTTTCGCTGGAACCTTTTTCTGCTTACGGAAGCTGCAAGGCGGCAACTTATTATCTAATGCAGTCCAAAGCAAGGATTCTCGGGATTGACTTTGTGTGGGGGAGGATATTTAGTCTTATCGGCAAATATGAGCCCTCAGGCAGGATGCTTCCCGATGTTGCCCGGAAACTTTCACAGGGCGAATCTGTCAGCCTGAGTTCGTGCGAGCAATTTTGGGATTACCTTGATGCGGGAGATGCTGCCGACGCGATAATAGCTCTTTTTGAAAGAGGAAGATCCGGTGAAGCTTATAATATCGCTAACGGGGCTTATGACAGATTAAAAAGTTTTGTGGTAAGAGTAGCGAAGTGTGTCGGCGCGGATGAAAACCTTATAAACTACGGCGGAAGGGCAAATCCATTTGTCTCACTTGCGGTCTCATGTGACAAGATTAAGAAAGATACCGGATGGGAACCCAAGGTCAGCTTTGAAGAGTCTGTCAGATTTTATCGATAGACTAATTATTTAACGACGGAATCACGCTTGACATTATTTTGGGCAAAAGATACCATTAGAAGTAGTATAAGGTGATCCGTAGTGGCCAAAAAAGTAGCAGGAGTGGGGAAAACATGTATGAAAAGCTGACGGAACTTATAACAACAGGAGATTATAAGGAAGCATTATACGAATTTCAGGAAGAATATTTACATATCGGTGAAAGGGAACCAAAGGACGCTGCAAAGCTGTGTCTTTTGGAGGCTTCTTTGTGGGAAGCCCTTGCTGACTCGACATCGGAATATGATGCAATAGCTCGAGGAATTGCCTATGACGGGGGTAATTACGAGCTTTTTTATATGCTTGGATTGTACTATGCGGACATAAATGTCAATCAGTCGTATCTGGCTTTTGAAGCGGCTTTGTCGTACTGCACGGATGAAAATGACATTGAAGTCATAAAGAGTGCGATTGAGAAAATTAAAGAAAATCCTGCGCTCAGAGTGAAGAAGCTAAGTATCATGATCTTGTCTCACAATGATCGTGAACTCTTAAAGAGATGTATTGACTCTGTTGAGAAATATGTTCCTGAGGGATCATATGAGATTGTTGTTGTAGATAATGCATCTACAGAGGACGGGGTGATCGATTATCTCAAAGAAAAAGCAAAGAGTGTGGATTACAGATTTAAGTTAATACTGAATGATGAAAATTCGGGATTTCCCAAAGGGTGCAATATAGGAACGCAGTGTTGCGACAAGAATAATGATATCTTTTATCTCAACAATGATGCGATTCTTACGCAGAATGCCGTATTTTTCATGAGGATGGGATTATATGACAACAGATCTGTCGGTGCTGTCTCTGCAATGTCAAACAGCGCTTCACTTCAGGAGGTACGTCCCGAGGATCTGTCTGTTTATGCCGGTGAGAAGCTGGAAGAATTGTGGCACAGGAGACTTGGACCTGACAGAAGTGTCGAGGTGTTTGAAAACTATGCAAGAGAACGGGCATTTCCTATGAAGAAGGCATATATCAAGAGATTCAGACTGACGGGATTTGCACTCATGCTCTCGAGGGATGCGATCAGATGTATATCTCGGGAAGGCAAAGTGTTTGATGAGCGCTTTTCTCCGGGATATTTCGAGGATGACGATCTTGGCATAAGACTTGCAAGAGCTGGATATGAACAGTATGTCTGCAAGAATGCTTTTATTTATCACAATGGTGGAACGGGCTTTGAAGGTAACAATAATGTCATGTCGGAAAGCAGAAGCAAATTTGTGGATAAATGGGGATTCGATGTTTGGAGTTATTCGCTTCCGTGGTTTGAAGCTTGCAATACTGTCATGAAGCTTTACGATACGAGAAAAGAAGGACTTAGAATACTTGATTTTACCTGTGGTTTTGGTGCAAATGCATCTTACATAAAGAGCAGTTGCCCGGATACTTTCATAGCCGGCGTGTGCGGTAATTCTTTTGAAGCGGGAATTTCCGGGCTTATTGCGGATGATGTTGCTTACGGTGATATCAATACTATGAAGCTTCCGTGGGCGGACAGATCTTTTGATATTGTCATAGCTGAGAGAAAGCATGTCAGTGTCGGACAGATCATGAGATATCTTAAATCCGACGGGCTGTTCCTTAGTGAGAAAGAGGCCGGAGAAGCCGAAGAAAACAACGATCTGATAGATATCATCAAGTCCAATGCGGTCGCAGGATTTGATTCCGAAAAGTTAGGCAGTCTGCTCGAAGAGTAGAATCTGTTTGAAAAAATATGGATGTAATGAGGTGAACGAGCATGAATTGCCCAAATTGTAAAAGAGTATTGCCGGATAATATAAATCATAGGATTAATTTTTGTCCGTTGTGTGGAAATAAGCTTTTTGAGGACGGAAAAGATTATCTTATCCAGATTTCATGCGTGGGACAAAGGACTCCTGACGGAAATGTCATGATGGTATTTCTTGATGAGACACAGATGTTTGAGGTCAAGGCGGGAGAGACTATCTGCTTTGCGGTTAAGGCGGGATTCCACATGCTGAAGTTCAGGCAGAAAATTCGAAGCAAAAATATTTCGCTTCTGGTTAATTCGGGATATTCGATAAAAGCTACGTACAATACTATTTCGGGACTTATTGAGACCAATATTATAAAATTCGAGGAAGAAGATGAGGATTCAGAGCGAAGAATAAATGAGGCTGATCTTACGGCGCCTTCAATGGTTTCTGAGGCGGGTGCGAGAGGATTTGATTCGCTTCTTGGTGTAGACGAGCCGGAATACAGGGTTAAAGCAACGGAGGGACTTAAAGAGGGGATACTCAGCATTTATACCGAGCGACTTGAATTTAAGGGAAAGACCGATCTGGCAAAGGAAGTTGTTGATTTTAGAAATGTTATCTCGGTAAAAAAGAAAATGGGTACAATTGATATATTGTGTGACGGAAATGTTCACAAAATTTACAGTATTCCGAAAGATATTTACAACGAAGTTATGTCTTTTTTAAATAATAGAATCGAAGAACTCCGAGAAGTATAGGCTTTTTTGGGAAAATACAACTTAAAAACGTATTAAAATTTACAACATACAGTACTTGCATACTGTATGTTTTTTCGTATATAATATTCTAAACTTTAGAGGTAATCGAAGTTTGATGGGGCGAGTGAACGGAAAAAAGTCGCATATTTTAACAATGAATTGTGATAAAAGTGTGAAAACTTCCGCAAAAAAATGTTACTTCCTATAATTTCGTTAAATTGCCGAAAAAGTGTAGTTATTCTTAAGAAAATTTTATCAGAAAATTTTCTTAAAAACGAATGACGAAATTACGTCTATGTGGTAGACTAGGGGATGCAAAAGAAAAGAGATGCAAAAGAGAAAAGATTTAGGAGGTTATGCAACATGACAAAAGCTGAGATTTTGAAGAAAGAAATTCTTCTGCAGTATAAGAGCGTAAGGCAGTTTGCTATAGATATGTCTATACCATACAGCACATTGGTTACAGCACTCGATAGAGGAATTGAGGGAATGGCTTACGGAACAGTTATCAAAATGTGTGATCGTTTGAACCTCAATCCTGTTGATTTTTCTACACTTGAGCAGGGTGCAGACCTTGGAAAGAAGATCGTAGAGAATCGTGTAATGCAGCAGTATGTTAAGCTTAATAAAGCAGGACGTAAGAAAATCCTCGATATGATGGGTGATTTTTCACAGTTAGACAAGTATCAGGCTGACTAAGCGAATCTTAAACAAGAAATTAATAAGCGGGACAGAGAATCGTTAGACTCTTTGTTCCGCTTATTTTTGATTATAGAGGCTGTATAAGGTATAATGGGTGGATACGAGAGAAAGGATGGCATGAAGTATAGAATTTTTCATGCGGTGAGGTTATGAAATACGATTATTTGGTTGTGGGTGCAGGATTGTTTGGTGCGGTGTTTGCACATGAGATGGCTGCAAAAGGAAAAGATGTGCTTGTAATAGACAGAAGAGAGCACATCGGAGGAAATATCTACACAGAGAATAAACTTGGAATAAATGTGCATAAATACGGAGCGCATATATTCCATACATCGGATAAAGAAGTCTGGGAATATGTTAACAGGTTTGCCGAGTTTAATAATTACATTAACAGCCCGGTTGCCGTATATGGGGATGAGCTCTATAATCTTCCCTTTAACATGAATACTTTCAGTAAGATGTGGAATATCAAGACTCCCGAAGAGGCTAAGAATATTATTGATGAACAGTCTAAGAAGGAAATTGATAGGATAAACAAGGAAAAAGGCACTGATACTTTTTCTGCTGACAATCTCGAAGAACAGGCACTTAGCCTTGCGGGGAGAGATATTTATGAGAAGCTTGTAAAGGGCTACACTGAGAAGCAGTGGGGAAGAGACTGTAAGGAACTTCCTGCATTTATCATAAGACGTCTTCCGATGAGATTTATTTATGACAATAATTATTTCAATGACAGATACCAGGGTATTCCTATCGGCGGATACACGGAGCTTGTTTCCAAACTTCTTCTTTTGAGTGATGATTCTGAAAAAGTTAGCGGCTCAATAACCGTAAAGACTTCTGTTGATTATTATGACTTTGTGAATATGAGCGGAAATGTTCCGGCAGAGCCTTATACTTCCGTAAACGGAGACAGTTTCGACAAGATTCTCTTTACGGGAATGATAGATGAGTTCTTTGGCTATAAGCTTGGAACGCTCGAATACAGATCTCTGCGATTTGAGACAGAGGAGCTTCCCGATGTTGACAATTATCAGGGAAATGCGGTTGTAAATTATACCGAGCGTGAGATTCCGTTTACCAGAATTATTGAGCATAAGCATTTTGAATATGGAACAGGAAAGGGTACCGTCATAACAAGAGAGTATCCCGCTGATTGGAAACATGGTGATGAGCCGTATTATCCGATGAATGATGACAAGAATAATGAGCTCTTTAAGAAATATACTGAGCTTTCAAAGGAATTCCCGAACATCCTCTTTGGAGGAAGACTTGGTCAGTACAAGTACTACAATATGGATCAGGTTATAAGGGAAGCACTTAATCTGAGTGCTAAGATGTAATGTTTACAAAGCGTTCTACACAAAGAAGCAGCCCGTCGATTTGGCGAGCTGCTTCTCTATGTGATGAAATCGTACGCCGGAACACCGGCGCAGATGGTTCTCAACAGTAATTGTTGAACATCATACCTGAATATTCGCTTGTAATATATGGCGATGATACGTTTTCTTTGCTGTCGGGATTCTTGTAATTTACGACAGGCCTGTCTACATACTTCATCGGATTTACCGATATCTCTTTTGCCAGCACGAGAAGTGAATTTGCAAACTGTTTGATTGGCTCGAGTGAGTCGATATCGTTTGTTTTGGTAACGGCTTCTTTGAGTACATCGGTATCTACTGAGATTGCTCCGTCGCTTTCAAGCTTTATTCCGAGAGCTTCAGTTTCTTTGAGGTTCTGTCTGGCAATTGCTATCGCTTCGGATTTTAGCTTGTCACCCTTGAACTTTTCATCGTGAATCTCGGATGTGTCTTTTACAAAGCTGTTGTAGTTGTCAACGAGCGATGTTATATGTTTCATAAGCGCGTCGTTGTCTTTTTTGACTCCGACATGTATGGAATTTCCGGGCTCTGTGACATCACTTAAGTGAATGTCAAATTTGGATCCGACTGTGAAGTGATTGGATATAGCAGTCTTTTCCTCTCCGTTTAGTGAAAAGTGTGCGTTGCAAGCCGGTGCGGAAACCATGTCGAGTCCCAGAGCTGCAACGGCGCCTTTTGTAAGTTCTCCGTCATTTTCATATATCTCAAATTGACTGAGTTCGCCGGGGCGAAGTCCGGTATGCTTTGATGAGATCTGAAGAGCGGCACGGTTATTTGTTCCTTCCGCCAATTCGGCTGAAAGTCCGATATCCGCTTTGTTTATGAGTTTCTCGAGTTTCTGAAGTACATCTATATTCTTGTCGGCAGAGTAGATGCTGAACTGGAATTCAAATTCCTGTTCGCCGACTTTGACGTCAAATGCGTAGTTGGCAGGAGGCAGTATGCTTGATGAATCCTTGGAAAGCATAAGTCCTGTGTTAACCTGCTGCGAAGCAAGCTGTGATACTTCAATCTCGAAACCGGCATTTCCGATATCTTCACTCGGAGTATTGCCAATATATGAAGCAATAACTTTGTCTTCATCCGTGGTAAAAGCAGAGGTGTGATTGAGAGAAGATTTATCTTCCTGATCGCTCAGATTAAATATATTACTCTGAAGCTGTCTTGCACGCTCTTTTATATCTATTGCGTCCGCACGAACGTTATCATCATTTGTAAGCAGATACAGAGGGGAGTTCTTGTTTATTTTTGCGATTGACTTATACACATCCCTCAGCTCATCCTTTCGATGTGCGTCGGCCTGTGTAACATCTTTTGACACGTGGTCCTGTATGAAATGGTTATAAACACCATTTAGAGATATTCCTGCCATTTTATGCCCCTCCTTTCTTCCTTGATATACGTGCGATATAACGATTCTGCCAATCCTTTGACATCAGACGCACTAGGGCATACTTAGCCACCTTTAGTTACTTCCATTTTATATGTTATCAATCAAATGTCAATCTTTTTACGGTGAAAAAATCCTAAAAAAAGATGATTTAATGAAATATTAATATTATAATTACTTTGTTTTTCTTTTTGGCAAAAGTAAACTAGCAAAAGAATAGATTGGAAAACAAATTATGTGGTCTGTTGATCTTATCGGATTTGTTCTATGTGTGACAGCCGTTCTTCTTATGGCTGCGGATTTTTCATACAGGTACAAAGAGAATATCGGAAGTACTATCCCGGTGGCGTATGCGGCATTGGGCCTGTTTATGTACGCCTTTGCCATTACGGGCTTTTTGAGATGCGTGTTTATTGCGGCATTTCTGTATATAGCGATCAATCTTTTTTATATGGTCAAAAAAAGTGATCTGCGCGCGGAGAGATTGGCTTATTTGTGGAAAAGTCTGGTTTCGCCGGAAGTTATATGCCTTATGGCGGCGGCTGTGATAATAGGTTTTCTTACGTCAGAGCTTGCTTTTTCATGGTGGGATGATATCAATTTCTGGTCCCAGGATGCAAAGCAGATTTTTTATCTGAACGGTTTTGCCGGAAAATACGGGAACGTGTCGCCTGAGTTTGGGGACTATCCGCCGGCGGGTTCTTTATATAAATGTCTGTTTTTATTTGCGGGACTTGGGAAATATAGAGAAAATCTGCAATTCTTAGGTTATTTTGTCACGAATCTTATATTTATGCTGCCACTTTTTGAAATGGTCAGAAAGGCGGCGGATAAGTTTACGGGCGGCAAAAAGACTGCACTTACGATTGCTTATTTTGTGGCAATGCTTCTTTTTCCCGGGATATTCAACGGGATAATCTACTACGGAACTCCGGCTGATGTGACTATGGGAATCGTGTACGGAGCGCTGCTTCTGACATTGTGGTGCGGAAATGAAGCGGATGAGAATTTTTATTACGTGAAGATATTTTTGTATGCGGCGATTCTTCTTTTGACCAAGTCGGTGGGAGCCGAGTGGGCTGCATTTGCGTTTGTATTCGGACTTCTTTTTGGAAAAAAGAATATGAGAAAGTATGTGATGGCTGCTGGGGCGAGCTTTTTGGTTTACGGATCGTGGCTCTGTTTCTGCCTTATAAACAGAAGAGTGGCGAAACTCACGGGGGCGGGAATAAAATTTGCTACTTCGGGAAATTACGTTGCTCCTGCCAATACTGCTGATAAAGCGGGATTTTTTATGAAAGGGTTCTGGCTTTTGCCTATGCACGGCGACAGAAATATGACTTTTGATGTTTCGGCGGGTGCTATGCTGATCGCGATGGCGCTGTTCCTGGTATTTCTTCGCTATAAAAAGATAAAGAGTTCCGGGGAAGTTATGAAGCTTGCGATATTTATCGCATCGACGGCGCTTCTTGCTTATGGGATAATCTTTTTGGCACATATATCGATCTTTCAGACGGAGGATCAGTACCTTGATGCTTATGCTATGTCTCTTTCGATAGCACGTTACGGATGTCCGTTTATGCTTGGCGGTGCGTATCTTTTGATTGGTGTGCTGTATAATGAAGCGGACAGATTTAAGTCATCCAATGTTTTGGCATTAGCATTTCTTGCTTTTGTCCTTATGGTATCTGATTACAAGGGAGCTCTTTTTTATACAAACGGATACAGGGATGTTGCGGAAGAGAACAGGGTGTACATAGAAGATATGATAGGAAATGCAGGAAGACTTCTGGTGAATACCGTGTTGCAGGATAAAGAGCTGTGGAACAAGAGGGTTCTTGTTATGCGTGACGGCCACACTTATCACTGGGTGCATGATGCTTATATCAACAAAGAAGCATCACCGGTTGCTCTTGTGTACGATGGATTTTTGGCTGAATCGGATGATATAGCTTCGATAAGTGCCAAACTTATTGCAAGTCACGCTTCATATTTGTACATTGAAGACGATGATGAAGTTTCCAAAGAACTTTTTGAGCCTCTTTTTAAAGACGGAACCGAGTTTGAAAGCGGCAAGATATACAGAATATTAAAAAGCGAAGGAGGAGTAACGCTTGAGTAAAGGTGCTGTTCCGATTGTTATTCCGGCATATGAACCGGGCGAAGAACTTATAAGGCTGGTAAAAGAGCTTATTGAAGCTGATGCAGAACCTGTAATCGTGGTTGATGACGGCTCCGATCCCGCAAAGTACGGCAATATATTCGATGAAGCCAGAAATCTCGGGGCTGTAATTTTGAGAAATGCCGTAAATATGGGAAAAGGCAGGGCACTCAAGGCTGCATTTAACCACTGTATAAATGAATATGATAACCTTGTGGGCGTTGTTACCGCCGATTCTGACGGGCAACACTCGGTAAAAGACATATGCAGGTGTGGAGAGGTTCTTGCAAATAATATCAAGGCGCTTATTCTTGGGGTGAGAGATTTTGAAAAGCCGGGGATACCTGCCAGAAGTGTGTTTGGGAACAAGACGACAAGTCGTGTCATGAGTCTTTTGCTGGGGCTTAATATAAGCGATACCCAGACGGGACTTCGCGGGATAGGCGTTGACTTTATGAAATATCTTTTGACCGAAAAAGGGGAGCGTTTTGAGTTTGAGACAAATATGCTCATAGCCACAAAGGAAAAGGATATCAAGATCATAGAAGTTCCCGTGGACACCATATATCTTGAGGGAAACAAATCGAGCCATTTCAATCCGCTTATAGATTCATTCAGGATTTATGCGGTGTTCCTTAAGTTTGTGCTCTCATCACTTTCATCAAGCCTTCTGGATATGTTGCTGTTTGGGTTTTTCTGCGCAATATTTGTGAGATTCCCTGTGAAGTCAGGTTATATCATGGTTTCTACGATCCTTGCGAGAGTTATTTCGGCAACCTATAATTTCTTCATTAATTATGAAATTGTTTTTTCGGGCGGAAAAGATCGTTCGAAAGCAGCCGTATCTTATTTTGCGCTTGCGGTAGTAATAATGCTGCTCAGCGGATTTTTTGTAACGCTGGGGCACGGTATTTTGCCAATGCTCCCGGAGGTTTGTGTTAAGATAATTGTGGACTGCGTCCTTTTTCTTCTCAGTTTTTATGCACAGAGAGAGTTTGTATATAAATGAAAAAATTCGTTGACGAAGGTATGCCTGTATGATATATTAGGTAGGCGACAAAAGATTTATGTCTTTTTTTTATGCTTAAAAATGTGGTTATTAGAGTCTTTTGCAGACTCATTTAATTAACAACGACTATTACGCCCGGAGGTGAGATAATGCGTACAAGAATTACATTGGCTTGCACAGAGTGCAAAAATCGTAACTATGACACAACAAAGGATAAGAAGACACATCCTGATCGTGTTGAGATGAAGAAATATTGCCCTTTCTGCAAAGCTCATACTTTACATAAAGAGACAAAGTAATTTCATCCTTGTATAGGAGGTAGACTGCGGGTATGGAAGAGACCAAGGTAGTAGAGAACAAGTCCAAAGCTTCAAAGAAGGATTCTTCATCAAAAAAGAAGTCAGGCAACTCAATCTTCACTAGAGCTAAAGCGTTTTTTGAAGGCGTTAAAGCAGAGGTTGGTAAGATTATCTGGCTTACAAAAGATGTTATTGTTAAGCAGACAACCGCAGTTGTGGTTGCTTCTGTTATTTGCTGCGCTTTGATAGCTGTATTGGACTATGCGTTTGGAGAAGGCATTAATTTCTTAATGTCTGTATCTAAATAATAAGGAGATAATATGTCAGAAGAAATGGAAAAGTCTTTTGAATCTGATGAGGTATTATCAGATTCAACCGCTTCCGCAGAAAATGAGGCAGCGGCTGAAACACAGAGTACTGATACAAACGAAAACGCTCATTGGTATGTTGTGCACACATACTCAGGATACGAGAAGAAAGTTAAGGATAATCTTGAGAGTGCCATCATTAACAGACATCTTGAGAATCAGATCTTTGAAGTAAGAATTCCTCTTCAGGATGTGGTTGAGGTCAAGAACGGCGTTCGTAAGAATGTTCAGAGAAAGATGTTTCCCGGATATGTCCTTGTAAACATGGATATGAATGATGAGACATGGTATGTAGTCCGCAATACGCGTGGTGTTACCGGTTTCGTAGGACCCGGAAGCAAGCCTGTTCCTCTTACAGATGCTGAGATTAAGCCTCTCGGAATCAAGACAGACACAGTTTCTGTTGATTTCGGTGTAGGTGATGAGATTGCTGTTGTTGCCGGAGTTTGGAAGGATACAGCCGGTGTTGTTCAGAGAATGGATTTTGGTAAGCAGACAGCTACCATTAACGTAGATCTCTTTGGACGTGAGACACCTGTCGAGATCAGCTTTGCTGAAGTAAGAAGAATTGACAGCTAATGATGCGCAAATGATTTGCGAAGTAGTTCATTAAAGTTTTTGATATTTAAGCGCGAGAGCGTTTGGATATACAGCCCGTTTCAGGGCAGGTCACTGGAGTGGGAGCATCGTTCCCCGGGAATGGTGCGCCGACCACATATTTTCAGGAGGTGCCACAAT
The DNA here is from genome assembly GCF_000621565.1 of Butyrivibrio sp. LB2008. Lineage (GTDB taxonomy): Bacteria > Bacillota > Clostridia > Lachnospirales > Lachnospiraceae > Butyrivibrio. The sequence goes on along the minus strand of NZ_KK211308.1, from coordinate 252,050 downwards.
GGCAAAGAAAGTCGAAGGATACATTAAGTTACAGATCCAGGCTGGTAAAGCAACACCAGCACCACCGGTTGGACCCGCACTTGGTCAGCACGGTGTAAACATCGTTGAATTCACAAAGCAGTTCAACGCACAGACAGCAGATAAGGGTGACGTTATCATCCCTGTTGTTATCACAGTATATGCAGACAGAAGTTTCACATTCATCACAAAGACTCCACCTGCTGCAGTTCTTCTTAAGAAAGCTGCTAAGATCCAGAAGGGTTCAGGAGTTCCTAACAAGACTAAGGTTGCAACCGTTTCTAAGGAAGATATCAGAAAGATTGCAGAGACAAAGATGCCTGACCTTAATGCTGTTGACATCGAGGCTGCTATGAGCATGATCGCCGGAACAGCACGTAGTATGGGAATCGTAGTAGAAGACTGATGGAGGATGAGAGATGAAACACGGAAAGAAATACTTAGAAGCTGCTAAGCTTATTGATAAGACACAGCAGTATGAAGCCGCTGATGCTATAGCTCTTGTTAAGAAGTCAGCTACTGCTAAATTCGATGAAACTGTAGAAGTTCATATTAAGACAGGTTGCGACAGCCGTCACGCTGATCAGCAGATCAGAGGAGCTGTTGTACTTCCTAACGGAACAGGTAAGACAGTTAAAGTTCTTGTATTCGCTAAGGGCACAAAGCTTGACGAAGCTCAGGCTGCTGGTGCAGATTTCGTTGGTGGCGAGGAGCTTATTCCTAAGATCCAGAACGAAGGATGGCTTGATTTCGACGTTGTAGTTGCTACACCTGACATGATGGGTGTTGTAGGACGTCTCGGTAAGGTTCTCGGACCTAAAGGTCTCATGCCTAACCCTAAGGCAGGCACAGTTACTATGGATGTAACTAAGGCTGTTAATGATATCAAAGCCGGTAAGATCGAGTACAGGCTTGACAAGGCTAACATCATTCATGTTCCCGTTGGAAAGGCTTCTTTCTCAGAGGAACAGCTTGAGCAGAACTTCAACGCACTTATGGATGCAATCGCAAAGGCTAAGCCTTCATCTGTAAAGGGTCAGTACCTCAAGAGCATCACTCTTGCAACAACAATGGGCCCCGGCGTAAAAGTTGTAGCAAACAAGTATTGATAAATACTGATAAATACTTAAGGAACGAACCGAACGGTTCGTTCCTTTTTTGTCCTTCTCTACATATTGTGCTATACTCTTTTTTATGAGACAACATTTTGATAGAAGCACTACACCTTTTAAAACTGCATTATATTTTTTTGTTGTTACATTTTTGGTTGTTGTATTTGGTGGGATTTTTGTTATAGGAATACTTGCCATTTTTGATGAAAAAGGAGATTCGACGGATAATCTTTTCGGAGGTTGGGAGAGTATACCCGAAGCCGGCTATGCAGAAAATGTTGCAATTACAGATGACGAAAATGCAAGAAATAATGCAACTGTTTCCGAAGAGGATAAAGAATATACATATTCCATCAAGACCAAAGATAAAGATTATGTGACGATCGGTTTTGCGGGAGATATTCTTTTCGATGACAACTATGCGGTTGGAGAGGCTTTTAAGAGACACGGAGATTCCGTGAAAGGTGTTTTTGGAAAAAGACTTCTTTCGAAGATGAAAAATGTTGATATAATGCTCGTCAATAATGAGTTCCCTTATTCTTTAGGCGGAGCACCGACACCCAACAAGACTTATACATTCAGGGCAAGACCCGAAACGGCAAAGATTCTTGGAGAAATGGGTGTTGATATGGTATCGCTTGCAAATAACCATGCGTATGATTATGGCGAGCAGGCTCTTTTGGACTCATTCGATGTACTCGACAAAGCCGGAGTTGTCTATGGTGGTGCAGGAAAAAACATCGATGAAGCTTCACATCCCATTTATTATTTAACTGAAAATGGAATGAAGATCGCTGTTATATGTGCAACTCAGATTGAAAGGCTCGATAATCCCGATACAAAAGGTGCGACTGAGACAGCGCCGGGAGTTTTCAGATGTCTTGATGATTCTCTTTTGCTTGACAGGATCAAAGAGGCCAGAGAGAAAAATGCATTTGTTGTAGTATTTATACATTGGGGAACGGAGAGTACCACAGATATTGATTATCTTCAAAGAGATCAGGCAATTGAGATCGCGGATGCGGGAGCGAATCTGATAATCGGTTCCCATCCTCATGTTCTGCAGAAAATAGATTACGTAAATGGAGTTCCCGTTGTTTACAGTCTTGGGAATTATATTTTTACTTCAAAGACTCAGGATACGGGAATGGTGATAGCGACTCTTCATAAGAACGGAAGCGTAAATCTTCAGTTTGTTCCCGGAATTCAACAGTCCTGCACGGTCTTTGAAGCAGACGGAAGTGAGAAAAAGAGGATCATTGATTCTATGAGCAATATGTCTCCGGGAATAAAGATAGATGACAAGGGATATATAAGTCCCAAATAAGTAGTTGACAATAACTTTATCGTATGGTATCTTATATGAGGTTTTTCGTGTGATGCGAAGACTTGCCGAAGACAGCAGGTGTTCCTGTTTTGGAACATAATGATGAATAAGCGCCTGCCGAGGAAAAGTTATAGTTTCAGACTTTTCAACTCTCGATGTCTTCGAGAGTTTTTTTTCGGAGTTTATTCTAATAAGGAGGTAAAAAAATGGCAAAGGTTGAACTTAAAAAGCCTGTAGTTGAAGAAATCGCAGAGAAGATTAAAGACGCTCAGGCAGTTGTTCTTGTAGATCACCGTGGACTTACAGTTGCGCAGGATACAGAGCTTCGTAAGAAACTTCGTGAAGAAGGCGTAACTTACAAGGTTTATAAGAACACAATGATGAACTTCGCGTTCAAGGGAACAGATTTCGAGCAGCTTGGAGATCTTCTTAACGGACCTAGTGCTATGGCTGTATCTGCTACAGATCCTGCAGCTCCTGCACGTGTCCTTTATCAGTTTGCTAAGCAGGCTAAGGCTCTTGAGATTAAGGGTGGTGTTATAGAAGGAAAGTTCTATGACGCAGCAGCTATGACTGAAATCGCTGAGATCCCTTCAAAGGATGTTCTTCTTTCAAAGTTGCTTGGCTCTATGCAGTCACCTATTACAAACTTCGCTCGCGTTATCAAACAGATCGCAGAGAAGAATGGCGAAGGAGCTCCTGCAACAGAGGAAGCTGCTCCGGCTGAAACAGCTGAAGCACCCGCAGCAGAAGAAGCTGCAGCTGAAGCACCTGCGGCAGAGTAATCTGTGCATTGCTTCGTAAAAAACGATACATATAATTTTATGAATAAAACTATACGGAGGTATAAAAATGGCAAAGTTGTCTACAGCAGAAATTATTGATGCTATCAAAGAGTTAACAGTTCTTGAATTAAATGATCTTGTAAAGGCTTGCGAGGAAGAGTTTGGTGTATCTGCAGCAGCTGGAGTAGTAGTTGCAGCAGCAGGCGCTGGCGCAGCAGGTGCTGAAGAGAAGACTGAGTTCAACGTTGAGCTTACAGAGGTTGGTGCTAACAAGGTTAAGGTTATCAAGGTTGTTCGTGAGATCACAGGTCTTGGACTTAAGGAAGCAAAGGATCTCGTAGAGGGCGCTCCTAAGGTAATCAAAGAGAACGTTTCTAAGGCTGAAGCTGATGATATCAAGGCTAAGGTTGAGGCTGAAGGTGCTAAGGTTACTCTTAAGTAATTTAATCTTCATACTGAATTATGAGGCGGATTGCATAAGCAATCCGTCTTTTTTCATCTGAACCCAAAAAGTTATGCAGGGATTCTTTGTTCCTCTCTGCATGAAATCTAAAATTTCATGGAAACAAATATTAAATTTTGCTTGACATGAAGTTTCTATAGAAGTACAATGGATGATGCACTATTATGGTGTAGTGTGTCTTACTGTGCATTTTTATACAGTCTTGCACGTAAGAGTCTTTATCAATATCAAAAAAACTTAAAGAACGGGGTGAATGTCAATGGAAAAAAACAGATTACATCCTACCGGCTCTGGTAAGAACATACGAATGAGCTTCCAGCGCCAGAAGGAAGTCCTGGAGATGCCGAACCTGATTGAAGTTCAGAAGAATTCCTATCAGTGGTTTCTCGACGAAGGCTTGAAAGAAGTCTTTGACGATATCTCTCCTATTGAGGACTACAGTGGCAAACTCAGTCTGGAATTTGTTGATTTCAAGCTTTGTGAGGATGAGATTGACAAAAATAAGAATACGATTGAGAAGTGCAAGGAGAGAGATGCAACATTTGCTGCACCTTTAAAGGTAAAGGTTCGCCTTCACAACAAGGAAAAGAACGAATTTACGGAACATGAAATATTTATGGGCGACCTTCCTCTTATGACTGCGACGGGCACGTTCGTTATTAACGGAGCCGAGCGAGTTATAGTCAGTCAGTTGGTACGTTCCCCCGGTATCTACTATGATATCACATACGATAAGGTTGGAAAGGAACTTATAGCATGTACTGTTATTCCTAACAGGGGTGCATGGCTTGAGTATGAAACAGACTCCAACGACGTATTCTACGCAAGAGTTGACAGAACCAGAAAGGTTCCCGTTACAGTTCTTATCAGAGCTCTCGGAATAGGTACAAATGAAGAAATTCTCGAACTCTTTGGCGATGAGCCCAAGATTCAGGGAAGCTTTTCAAAGGACGCTTCATCAGATTATCAGAGCGGCCTTCTTGAGCTGTACAGAAAAATTCGTCCCGGTGAGCCTCTTTCGGTAGAGAGCGCAGAGAGTCTTATCAATGCAATGTTCTTCGATTCAAGAAGATACGACCTTGCTAAGGTAGGAAGATATAAGTTTAATAAGAAACTTCATTTCAAGAACAGAATTAATGGTCATGTGCTTGCACAGGACGTTGTTGACGAGCTTACAGGTGAGATGATCGCATCTGCAGGTACTAAGGTTGACCGCGCACTTGCAACAGAGATCCAGAACAGTGCTATTCCTTATGTATACCTTCAGGAGGAAGAGCGCAATGTTAAGGTTCTTTCAAACATGATGGTTGATATTACACATTTCATTGAGTGCGATCCCGCAGAACTCGGAATCAATGAGGATGTTTATTATCCTGTACTTAAAGAGATCCTTGATGAGTACACAGCAAAGAACGACCCCGAAGGTCTTGCTGAGACAATCAAGAAGCGTGTACATGAGCTTATTCCCAAGCATGTTACAAGAGAAGATATCATTGCTTCCATCAACTATAACATCAACCTTGAGTATGGTATCGGTAATGACGACGATATCGATCACTTGGGTAACAGACGTATCCGCTGCGTAGGTGAGCTTCTTCAGAATCAGTATCGTATCGGTCTTTCAAGACTTGAGAGAGTTGTTCGTGAGAGAATGACAACTCATGATACAGAGGAAGTATCTCCTCAGATCCTTATCAATATTAAGCCTGTACAGGCAGCTGTTAAGGAGTTCTTTGGTTCATCACAGCTTTCACAGTTCATGGACCAGAACAACCCTCTTGGTGAGCTTACTCACAAGAGACGTCTTTCAGCTTTGGGACCCGGTGGTCTTTCAAGAGACAGAGCCGGATTCGAGGTTCGAGACGTACACTATACACACTATGGACGTATGTGCCCTATCGAGACACCTGAAGGACCTAACATCGGTCTTATTAACTCACTCGCAAGTTATGCAAGAGTTAATGATTATGGTTTCGTAGAGGCTCCATACCGTAAGGTTGACCAGTCCGATCCGGAAAATCCCAGAGTTACGGACGAGGTTGAATACCTTACAGCAGATGAAGAAGATAATTATCATGTAGCTCAGGCTAATACACCTCTTGACGAGAACGGATGCTTCAAGAACAACACAGTTTCCGGTCGTTACAGAGAGGAGACTTCAGCATATCCCAAGACTGCATTTGAGTATATGGACGTGTCTCCCAGAATGGTATTCTCTGTAGCTACAGCACTTATTCCTTTCCTTGAGAACGACGATGCTAACCGTGCCCTTATGGGATCAAACATGCAGCGTCAGGCAGTGCCGCTTCTTACTACAGAAGCTCCTGCAGTAGGTACAGGAATGGAGCGTAAGGCAGCTGTTGACTCAGGTGTCTGCGTAGTTGCAAGAAAAGCGGGAACTATTGATTTTGTTGACAGTAAGCTTATTCAGATGACATATGATGATGGAGAAAAAGAAGAATTCCATCTTATTAAGTTCCAGAGATCTAACCAGAGTAACTGCTACAATCAGAGACCTATCGTATTCAAGGGTGACCACGTAGAAGCAGGACAGGTTATTGCCGATGGTCCTTCAACTTCACAGGGAGAACTTGGTCTTGGTAAGAACCCTCTCATCGGATTCATGACATGGGAAGGTTACAACTACGAGGATGCTGTTCTTCTTTCAGAGAGACTTGTACGTGATGATGTATTTACATCTGTTCACATTGAAGAATACGAAGCAGAAGCTCGTGAGACAAAGCTTGGACCTGAAGAGATCACAAGAGACGTTCCCGGTGTCGGTGATGACGCACTCAAGGATCTTGATGATCGCGGAATTATCCGCATCGGTGCAGAGGTTCGTGCAGGTGACATTCTTGTTGGTAAGGTTACACCTAAGGGTGAGACAGAACTTACAGCAGAAGAGAGACTCCTTAGAGCAATCTTTGGTGAGAAGGCAAGAGAAGTAAGAGATACATCTCTTAAGGTTCCTCACGGTGAGTACGGTATCATCGTTGATGCAAAAGTATTCACAAGAGAGAACGGAGACGAGCTTTCACCCGGTGTTAACCAGGCGGTTCGTATCTATATAGCACAGAAGAGAAAGATTTCCGTAGGTGATAAGATGGCCGGACGTCACGGTAACAAGGGTGTCGTTTCCCGCGTACTTCCTATTGAGGATATGCCTTATCTTCCTAACGGCAGACCTCTTGACATCGTGCTTAACCCTCTCGGCGTTCCTTCCCGTATGAATATCGGACAGGTCCTCGAGATTCACCTTTCACTTGCTGCTAAGGCACTTGGATTTAATATTGCTACACCTATTTTCGATGGTGCTAACGAGATAGATATCCAGAATACACTTGAGATGGCTAACGATTACGTTAACAGCTCATGGGAAGATTTTGAAGCTAAGTATAAAGACCTTGTTGTTCCTGAAATCATGGATTACTTATATGAGAACAGGGATCACAGAGAACTCTGGAAGGGTGTTCCTATCAGATCGGACGGAAAGGTTCAGCTCCGTGACGGTAGAACAGGTCAGAAGTTTGACAGCCCGACAACAATCGGTCACATGCATTACCTTAAGCTCCACCATCTGGTTGACGATAAGATCCATGCTCGTTCAACCGGCCCTTACTCACTTGTTACACAGCAGCCTCTCGGTGGTAAAGCGCAGTTCGGTGGACAGCGTTTCGGAGAGATGGAGGTTTGGGCACTGGAAGCATACGGTGCTGCATACACATTGCAGGAGATTCTTACAGTTAAGTCTGATGATGTTGTAGGACGTGTTAAGACATATGAAGCTATCATCAAGGGTGACAATATACCTGAACCCGGAGTACCTGAGTCATTTAAGGTTCTTTTGAAAGAGCTTCAGTCACTCGGACTTGACATCAAAGTTCTTCGCGAAGACAACACAGAAGTTGAAATCAAAGAGAGCGTTGATTATACAGATTCTGATTATCGCACAGAGATTGAAGGCGATAACGCAGGTCGTGACTATGGACAGGAATCATTTGAGGCAAACGGTTATACACAGCAGCGTTTCGATGAAAGTGGTGAACTTGTATCGGAAGTAGAAGATTCCGGAAACTTTGATTCAGATGACAATTATGACGATTTTGACGACGCATCTGATGACGAGTGATTTGCAGTAACTAATAAAGCAAAGAAAAGAGGTTACGAATGTCTGATTCAACAATGAATAAAGCAATAAATGAGGCTTCAAGTGGAAGAACAACCCAGCAGCAGACCTATCAGCCGATGACTTTCGACTCAATTAAGATCGGTCTTGCTTCTCCTGAGAAGATCAGAAGCTGGGCACATAGAATTGATAACGATCCCAAGAGCGGAGAAGTTACCAAGCCTGAAACAATTAACTACAGAACATTAAAGCCTGAAAGAGACGGTTTGTTCTGCGAAAGAATTTTTGGACCTACCAAGGACTGGGAATGTCATTGTGGTAAGTACAAGAAAATTAGATATAAGGGTGTTGTCTGCGACCGTTGTGGCGTAGAGATCACAAAGAGCAGCGTACGTCGTGAGAGAATGGGATACATCGAGCTTGCAGCTCCTGTATCACATATCTGGTACTTCAAGGGTATTCCCAGCAGAATGGGACTTATCCTTGACCTTTCACCCCGTGTGCTTGAGAAGGTGCTGTATTTTGCATCTTATATAGTACTTGATCCCGGCGAAACAACACTTGATTACAAGCAGGTACTTTCAGAGAAAGAATATCAGGACGCAAGAGAAGAGTGGGGACCTAAGTTCCGCGCAGGAATGGGCGCCGAGGCTATTAAAGAGCTTCTCCTTGATATCGATCTTGAGAAGGAATATCAGGAGCTTAAGGAAGGTCTTGATACTTCAAGCGGACAGAAGAGAACAAGAATCATCAAGCGTCTCGAGGTTGTAGAAGCCTTCAGAGAGTCAGGAAACCTTCCTGCATGGATGATCATGGATTGCATCCCTGTAATCCCTCCGGATCTTCGTCCTATGGTACAGCTTGACGGTGGACGTTTTGCAACATCAGATCTTAACGATCTTTACAGAAGAATTATTAACAGAAACAACAGACTTAAGAGACTTCTTGATCTCGGCGCACCTGATATCATTGTTCGCAACGAGAAGAGAATGCTTCAGGAAGCTGTTGATGCCCTCATCGATAACGGTAGAAGAGGAAGACCTGTTACAGGACCCGGAAACAGAGCACTTAAGTCACTTTCAGATATGCTTAAGGGTAAGTCCGGAAGATTCCGTCAGAACCTCCTTGGTAAGCGTGTTGACTATTCAGGACGTTCAGTTATCGTAGTAGGACCCGAGCTTAAGATTTATCAGTGTGGACTTCCCAAGGAAATGGCTATCGAGCTCTTTAAGCCTTTCGTTATGAAGGAGCTTGTTTCCAGAGGAATTTCACAGAATATAAAGAATGCCAAGAAGCTTGTTGAGAGACTCGATGAGCAGGTATGGGATGTTCTTGAGGATGTTATCAAAGAGCACCCTGTTATGCTTAACCGTGCTCCCACACTTCACAGACTTGGTATTCAGGCTTTCGAGCCTATCCTTGTAGAAGGTAAGGCTATTAAGCTTCATCCTCTTGTATGTACACCTTTCAACGCCGACTTCGACGGAGACCAGATGGCTGTACACCTTCCTCTTTCAGTAGAGGCACAGGCAGAGTGTAGATTCCTTATGCTCTCACCTAATAACTTGCTTAAGCCTTCAGATGGTGGCCCTGTAAACGTTCCTACACAGGATATGGTACTTGGTATCTACTATCTTACACAGGAAAGACCCGGTGCTATGGGGGAAGGCAAGTTCTTCAAGAGCGTAGACGAGGCTATTCTTGCATATGAGAACGGTTACTGCACATTGCAGACCAGAATCAAGATCAGAATGGAAAGAAATAAGCCTGACGGAACAGTTGAAAGCGGAATCGTAGAGTCAACTCTCGGAAGATTCCTCTTCAATGAGATTATTCCTCAGGATCTTGGATTTGTAGACAGAAGTGTTCCTGAGAACACATTTAAGCTTGAAGTAGACTTCATGGTTGGTAAGAAACAGCTTAAGCAGATTGTTACCGCTATGATCAATACTCACGGAACATTTGCAACAGCTGAGGTTCTTGATAATATCAAGGCTACAGGTTATCACTACTCGACAAGAGCAGCTATGACCGTTTCAATCGCTGATATGACAGTGCCTCCGCAGAAGCAGCAGATGCTTGATGAAGCACAGGCTACAGTTGATAAGATCGCAGCAAACTATCGCCGTGGTCTCATCACTGACGAAGAGCGTTATCGTGCAGTTGTTGATACTTGGATGGAGACCGATAAAGAACTTACAGATGTGCTTCTTGCAGGTCTTGATAAGTACAACAACATCTACATGATGGCTGACTCAGGTGCCCGTGGTAGTAACCAGCAGATCAAGCAGCTTGCAGGTATGCGTGGACTTATGGCTGATACAACAGGTCGTACTATCGAGCTTCCTATCAAGTCTAACTTCCGTGAAGGACTTGACGTTTTGGAATACTTTATGTCAGCTCACGGTGCTCGTAAGGGTCTGTCAGATACAGCTCTTAGAACAGCCGATTCAGGATACCTTACACGTCGAATGGTTGACGTATCACAGGAACTTATTATTCGTGACATTGACTGCTGTGCTGATAAGGATGTTATCCCCGGAATGACAGTTAAGGCATTCATGGATGGTAAGGAAACAATTGAGCCTTTGAAGGACAGAATCACAGGAAGATATTCATGTGAGACCATCAAGGACAAGGACGGAAACGTAATCGTTAAGAAGAATCATATGATTACTCCTTCTCGTGCCGCTAAGATCCTTTCAGTAGGTGTTAATGCTAAGGGACAGCCTGTTGAGGCAGTTAAGATCCGTACAATTCTTACTTGCCGTTCACACAACGGAATCTGTGCTAAGTGCTACGGTGCTAACATGGCAACAGGAGAGGCTGTACAGGTCGGTGAGGCAGTTGGTATCATCGCTGCTCAGTCAATCGGTGAGCCCGGTACACAGCTTACAATGAGAACATTCCATACCGGTGGTGTTGCCGGTGGCGATATCACACAGGGTCTTCCCCGTGTAGAGGAGTTGTTCGAAGCAAGAAAGCCTAAGGGACTTGCAATTATCTCAGAGCTTGACGGAAGAGCTGAGATCAGAGATACAAAGAAGAAGCGTGAAGTTATCGTAACAAATGATGAGACAGGCGAATCAAAGGCTTACCTCATTCCTTACGGATCACGTATCAAGGTTCAGGACGGAACAACAATTGAAGCCGGTGACGAACTTACAGAAGGTTCAGTTAACCCTCATGATCTTCTTAAGATCAAGGGAATCCGTGCAGTTCAGGATTACCTCTTGAGAGAAGTTCAGAGAGTTTACCGCTTACAGGGTGTTGATATCTGTGATAAGCATATCGAAGTTATCGTTCGTCAGATGCTTAAGAAAGTAAGAATCGACGAGAGCGGAGATACAGATTTCCTTCCCGGAACACTTGTAGATGTGCTTGACTTTGAAGATAGTAATGAAGAACTTATTTCTGAAGGAAAGAGACCTGCAGAAGGTAAGCAGGTAATCCTTGGTATTACCAAGGCAGCTCTTGCAACAAACTCATTCCTTTCAGCAGCTTCCTTCCAGGAAACAACTAAGGTTCTTACAGATGCTGCCATCAAAGGAAAGGTTGATCCGCTTATCGGACTTAAAGAGAACGTTATTATCGGTAAGTTGATTCCCGCAGGTACAGGTATGAAGAGATATAGAAATACACCTCTTAATACCGATGCAAACTTCTCAGATCCCGAAAAGCTCATTCTTAAGAAAAAGAAGAGAGATTTAGGTGATGAAGTTATTGTCGACGAGGATGATTTCGATGAGGAAGTTTCAGTTTCTGAAGACGAATAATAAAAAAGTTGACATAATTTTGATTTATACTTATACTTTATAATTGCGTGTACTTTCAAAGGGGTGATTTTTTACCCCTTTGTTGTATGCATATATGTTTTACATCAAAACAGGAGGTGAAAGGAATGCCAACATTTAACCAGTTAGTTAGAAAGGGTCGTCAGACATCTGTTAAGAAGTCTACAGCACCTGCGTTGCAGAAGGGTTTTAACTCTCTTCATAAGAAAGCAACTGCAACAGCTTCTCCTCAGAAGCGTGGTGTTTGCACAGCAGTTAAGACAGCAACCCCTAAGAAGCCTAACTCTGCTCTGAGAAAAATCGCCAGAGTACGTCTTTCTAACGGTATCGAGGTAACAAGCTACATTCCCGGAGAAGGTCACAACCTTCAGGAGCATAGCGTAGTTCTCATCCGTGGTGGAAGAGTTAAGGATCTGCCTGGTACAAGGTATCACATCATCAGAGGTACTCTTGATACTGCAGGCGTAGCCGACAGAAAACAGGCTCGTTCTAAGTATGGCGCTAAGAGACCTAAGGCTGCCAAGTAATTTATTAATTGATCTAATTTTTTAAGTGTTGGGATTCTATTCTGTATAGATATAGTAGTAACACGCCTGTATTACGGGCAGTATTATTGTTCTAAAGTTAGAAAACCGCACGTACACTAAATTAGTGAGTACCGATGATTTATAGTAAGCAGTGAATTTTATTCACTAGCGATTCTAAAGGAGGGAAGAACCGTGCCGCGTAAAGGACATATTGTAAAACGTGACGTATTAGCAGATCCTTTATACGATAACAAGGTAGTAACAAAGCTTGTTAATCAGGTTATGCTTGATGGTAAGAAGGGTGTTGCTCAGAAGATCGTATATGGTGCATTTGCACAGGTAGAAGAGAAGGGTGGAAAGCCTGCTCTTGAAATTTTCGAGGGAGCTATGAATAACATCATGCCTGCTCTCGAAGTTAAAGCTAGACGTATTGGTGGTGCTACTTACCAGGTTCCTATCGAGGTTAGACCTGATAGACGTCAGGCGCTTGCACTTCGTTGGCTTGTAACATTCTCACGTGCAAGAGGCGAGAAGACTATGGTAGACAGACTCGCTTCAGAGATTATGGATGCATACAATAACACTGGTGCAGCTGTAAAGAGAAAAGAAGACATGCACAAGATGGCAGAAGCAAACAAGGCATTCTCACATTACAGATTCTAATCTGGTGAGATTTAGATTTTTAGGAGGAAGAACCTTTGGCTGATAGACAATACCCATTGGAGAGAACCAGGAACATTGGTATCATGGCGCATATCGACGCAGGTAAGACTACACTCACAGAGCGTATTCTTTACTATACCGGTGTAAATTATAAAATTGGTGAGACCTATGAAGGTACTGCTACTATGGACTGGATGGAACAGGAGCAGGAAAGAGGTATCACTATCACATCAGCAGCTACAACTTGCCACTGGACACTTCAGGAAAACGGAAAGGCTAAGCCCGGAGCTCTTGAGCACCGTATCAATATCATTGATACTCCCGGTCACGTAGACTTCACCGTTGAGGTTGAGCGTTCACTTAGAGTACTTGATGGCGCTGTAGGCGTATTCAGTGCTAAGGAAGGCGTTGAGCCTCAGTCTGAGAACGTATGGCGTCAGGCTGATGGATTTAATGTTCCTCGTATGGCATTCATCAACAAGATGGATATCATCGGAGCAAACTACTACGGAGCTGTTGAGCAGATTCGTAACAGACTTAAGAAAAATGCTATTATGATTGAGATTCCTATCGGAGCTGAGGATCAGTTCCAGGGTGTTATCGACCTTTTCGAGATGCAGGCATACATCTACAATGACGATAAGGGTGAGGATATCACAATCGGTGAGATTCCTGATGACCTTAAGGATGATGCTGAGCTTTATCACAGCGAACTCGTTGAGAAGATCTGTGATCTTGATGAGGATCTTATGATGGAGTACCTTGAGGGTAACGAGCCTTCTATGGAAGCTCTTAAGGCTGCACTTCGTAAGGCTACTTGCGAATGTAAAGCTTTCCCTGTATGCTGTGGTTCTGCACACAGAAACAGAGGTATTCAGAAACTTATTGACGCAGTTATCGAATTCATGCCTTCACCTGTTGATATCCCTGCTTGTAAGGGTACAGACATGGATGGTAATGAGATTGAGATCGAGTCAACAGACGATGGCCCGTTTGCAGCTCTTGCATTTAAGATTGTCAGCGATCCTTTCGTAGGAAAGCTTGCATTCTTCCGTGTATATCGTGGTACTGCAAATTCAGGTTCATACGTACTTAACAGCTCAAAAGATAACAAGGAACGTCTTGGACGTATTCTTCAGATGCACGCTAACAAGAGATCTGACCTTGATAAGGTATACTCTGGTGATATCGCTGCTGCAGTTGGACTTAAGAACACTGTAACAGGTGACACACTTTGCGATGAGAAGAATCCTGTTATCCTTGAGTCTATGGAATTCCCTGATCCCGTTATCGAGCTTGCTATCGAGCCTAAGACTAAGGCCGGTCAGCAGAAGCTTGATGAGGCTCTTCAGAAGCTTGCTGAAGAAGATCCTACATTCAGAGCTCATACAAACTCTGAGACAGGTCAGACAATTATTGCCGGAATGGGTGAGCTTCACCTTGATATTATCGTAGACAGACTTCTTCGTGAGTATAAGGTTGAGGCTAACGTTGGTGCTCCTCAGGTTGCTTACAGAGAAGCTCTTACAAAGGCAGTTGATATTGAGTCTAAGTATGCTAAGCAGTCCGGTGGACGTGGTCAGTACGGACACTGTAAGGTTCGTTTCGAGCCCATGGATGCTAACGGAGATAACCTTTACCAGTTTGATAGCGAAGTTGTCGGCGGTGCTATTCCTAAGGAATTCATCCAGCCTATCAGCGAAGGTATCGAAGAGGCTATGAAGGCCGGAACACTTGGTGGATATCCTGTTGTTGGTGTACATGCTACTGTATACGACGGATCATATCACGAAGTCGATTCATCAGAAATGGCATTCCACATTGCCGGATCAATGGCATTCAAGGATGCTATGGCTAAGGGATCACCTGTACTTCTTGAGCCTATCATGAAAGTTGAAGTTACAATGCCTGAAGAGTACATGGGAGATGTTATCGGTGACGTTAACTCTCGTCGTGGACGTGTAGAAGGAATGGATGATCTTGGTGGCGGAAAGATCGTAAGAGCATATGTTCCTCTTGCTGAGATGTTCGGATACGCTACAGATCTTCGTTCAAGAACACAGGGCCGTGGTAACTACTCAATGTTCTTTGAGAAATATGAGCCTGTTCCTAAGAACGTTCAGGAGAAAGTTCTTTCGAATAAGGGAAAATAAATATTGATTAAACGCCAAAGTTTGGCTATAATCGATATAGTATGTGAAATTATGTATGTAAATGTTACTCTTAACATTTAACCTAAGGAGGATATTTAGAAATGGCAAAAGCTAAATTTGACAGAAGCAAACCGCACGTTAACATCGGTACAATCGGACACGTTGACCATGGTAAGACAACACTTACAGCTGCAATCACAGCAGTACTTGCTGATAGAGGATTCAGCCCTGCAGTAGCATTCGATCAGATCGATAAGGCTCCTGAAGAGAAAGAGCGTGGAATCACAATCAACTCAGCTCACATCGAGTATGAGACAGAGAAGAGACACTATGCTCACGTTGACTGCCCTGGCCACGCTGACTATGTAAAGAACATGATCACTGGTGCAGCTCAGATGGATGGTTCAATCCTTGTTGTTGCTGCTACTGACGGTGTTATGGCTCAGACAAAGGAGCATGTTCTTCTTGCTCGTCAGGTAGGTGTTCCTTACATCATCGTATTCATGAACAAGTGCGATATGGTTGATGATGAAGAGCTTCTTGACCTCGTTGAGATGGAGATCAGAGACCTTCTTACAGAGTATGAGTTCCCTGGCGATGATACACCTATCATCCGTGGTTCAGCTCTTAAGGCTCTTGAGGATCCTAAGAGCGAGTGGGGTGACAAGATCATCGAGCTCATGAACACAGTTGATGAGTACATCCCTGAACCTACTCGTGAGACAGATAAGCCTTTCCTTATGCCTGTTGAGGACGTATTCACAATCACAGGACGTGGAACAGTTGCTACTGGTAGAGTAGAGAGAGGTGCCCTTAACCTCAACGACGAAATCGAAATCGTTGGTATCAAGGAAGAGACATCTAAGTCTGTTGTAACAGGTATCGAGATGTTCCGTAAGACAATGGATTACTGCGAAGCTGGTGACAACGTAGGTCTTCTTCTTCGTGGTGTAGACCGTGAAGGTATCCAGAGAGGTCAGGTTATCACAAAGCCCGGCACAGTAACTTGCCACACAAAGTTCACTGCTGAGGTTTACGTTCTTACAAAGGACGAGGGTGGCCGTCATACACCTTTCTTCACAAACTACAGACCTCAGTTCTACTTCAGAACAACTGACGTTACAGGTGTCTGCAACCTTCCCGATGGTGTTGAGATGTGCATGCCTGGTGACCACGTAACAATGTCAATCGAGCTTATTCACCCTATCGCTATGGAGCAGGGTCTTAAGTTCGCTATCCGTGAGGGTGGACGTACAGTTGGATCAGGTAAGGTTGCTACAATCGTTGAGTAATTATTATCAGATCGCATGATCACTGAACTTATAAAGGGTTTCAAGCCTTGTGCTTGAAACCCTTTTTTGTGCATAAAATTCTCGAAATAATGATTGCTGGTACCAAAACGGTGCCATAAAACTCAATGCCTGTAAAAATACAAAAAAGCTTATAAACAGAAGTGTGACAGTTGTGATATTTGATAAGATACAAAAATGAGTATTTGTAGTATTATGTTGGTAAGAGGCATGATGCAATACAGATAAAGTTAAGGAGTAGCCTATGCAGGAAATAAAAGAAAAAAATGAATTAGATTATACCTGTGGAATTTCGGATGATGAATTAACTGAAAGATTTAAGGAATCCATACGTATAGACGAGGAGATAAGAAAAATTAAAGGGCTTCCTACGTCAGGTTATGATGCCGAAGCGAAACGAGCATATATACTCTACCCTGATGGGAGGAAAGAGTATGTCTGATGTAGAGAAGAATTTAAAGCCAGAGGTAATTGTTTTTGCTGGACCTAATGGCAGTGGAAAATCAACAATTACAAAAATGGCCAAAACAGTTGGCGTATATATTAATGCAGATGATATCAAAAGATCTAGTTTGTGTAGTGATCTTGAAGCAGCTCAAAAGGCAGAGGAACTCCGAGAGCAAGCTATAAATGAGAAAAGAGATTTTACATTTGAAACTGTTCTTTCTACAGACAGAAATCTTAATCTTTTGAGGCGTGCTAAGGAGAATGGTTACTTTATTAGATGCATTTATGTTCTTACTGCATCTCCAGATATTAATGTAGCACGTGTCAAGATTAGGGAGGCTTCAGGTGGTCATGGTGTGCCTGAGGAAAAGGTCAGATCCAGGTATTATAAGGCCCTATCTTTAGTTCCACAGTTGGTTGATGTTTGCGATATACTGCATGTTTATGACAATACGGACACACCATTTCGAATTTTTAAAAAGCGAAAAGATGTGTGTTTTCAATGGGAAAACGACTATTGGAGCAACGAGAACATTGCTATATTAACCGGGATACATAATTGATATCAGTATAGAAGCGTCAACAGCTTGTTGACAAATTGATAGATATATAGAATCGTCCCCAAGCTGAGGACGATTTCAGAAAAGAGAATTCTATGGCAAATATTAGATCTGTTCAGGATTATAAGGACTTTCTTAAAGATAACAGAGAACTTTTGCATAAAAACGCTGTAAGAATCGAAGATCTTTCTCCGGATGATGATTGGATTCTTGATGAGGAGTGGGATAGAATATATGAGCAAGAGTTTTTAAACATATGAAAGTATAATAGCCTTTGTTAAGCTAGGTGTTTGTGATATACTTTTTTACAACGAACGAAAACCTTCGAGGTTTTCAGCGGAAGCGGTGCCAGCATCAATCCCCTTACATCAGATTTTCAATCTGACTGTTGCATCTTCGATGAGGGAAAATAGACAATTCCAAGAATGATAAATTGATCTGCGAGATAAGATTTGAGTGCGGTAATAATACTGCACTCTTTTCTATTGTAGTGTTATGACATTTATTCTTTATGAAAAATTCTGAATGGATACTATTGGGAAGTAATGTTGATGATTTTCAGCAGGCTGATATAATTATTTCGAGGGGAAATGCATTAGGGAAGGTATGAAAAGAAGAAACGTTATTGTGGGATTTCAATCTGACATGTGCGTTTTGTCTGCATGTGCTTTTCAAAAAATACAACTAAAGGAATGTAATAATGTTAATGACAATATGGTCTATAGTCAGACTTGTTATTTTTATGTTCACAGTACCTATGTGCATAGGACAACTGTTCAAATTTATTTTGAAAAAAGAACTTAGAACCCCGGGAATTACTTTTTTACTTGGATTTTTTGTCTACTCAGGGATTATTCAGATAATATCCATCTTATGTATTATGACAATTGCAAGTAAGCCTCATGCTTTTGAAACTTGTTTCAAGTGGTGTCTTTTTGTGGTACTGCTTTTTTCTGTAGCAGGTATTTTCAGATTTGATAAGACTATGTTTAAAAAGCCTGATATAAAGGGACTTAGTATAGATACCAAGATCTTTTATGGAATATTCTTTGCACTTGTAGTGTTCCAAATGGTAATGGCGATTGTAACCAGAATATTTGACGGAGACAATTCGTATTATGTCACTCAGTCTGTAATCGCACAAAAAATGGGAGCAATGTATACTGTAGATCCTAATAAAGGCGGAAGCATTATGCTTGATGGGAGGCATGCGCTTGCGGCTATTCCAATGTGGATAGCGTTTATAGCAAAAGCTGCAACTGTACATTCTACAATCGTTGCGTATACTGCTTGGCCGATTCTGATCATTCCGTTGGCATATTTTATTTATCACGAGATAGCTAAAGTGCTTTTTGCGGATAATACCGCGATGAGACCGATTTTTATGATCATGGTCAATATGCTTATGATCTTTGGAAATATATCGATCTATACTCCCGCAACATTCTTTTTGATGAGAACCTGGCAGGGAAAGTCCATGCTTACAAGTATCGCCTTTCCAACTATCATGTTGATATTTTTATGGATGTTTAAGGAAACAGCCGGAGAAGAGAAGAGACTTTTGCAGAGAACTTCTTTCTGGGTGTTGCTTACTCTGGTGAATATGTTTTCAGGAATGTGTACAGAAATGGGAGTTGTGTTCGGAGCGGGACTGGTTTTACTACTTACACTTGTACTCTTGTATTCCTCAAAGCGAGTGACAGTTCTTTTAGGAGCATTTTGCAGTATTATTCCAAATCTTGTTTATGTTATGCTTTATAAGCTTATGTGAGGATGATATATGTACGGAATTTTTAGGGAATGCTGGGTCGACCTTAAGAGATATGGTGGACTTGGAAACGGAAGTATCTGGATAATAGTTTGGCTTCTTCTATTGATATCATCGATTTATCTTATAGTAAAAGAATCTGATGTAAGAAAGAAAATTATATTTGGAGTAATGCCGCTTGTTGTAGTTGCAGGATTTCTTTTTCCGATAACAAAGAAGCTGTTCGTGAAAGTGGCAGGAATTGACAATGCCAATACGTATTACAGAGTTTTATGGATCATTCCAATGTATGTTACAATTGCATACGCGTTTACCAAGCTTATTGCAAGTTTAAATAGTACGGTTAAAAAGCGTACTGCAGTTGGTGTCGCAGCTGTGGTTATTATAATCACAGGTTCATGTGTATATGCAAATGAACATGTATATATGGCGGAAAACATATATCATCTACCGCAAAATGTGATAGACATATGTGACAAGATAAAGCCCACAGAGGACGAAGGAATAGTAAGGGCTGTTTTTTCTCCGGAACTGGTCTACTTTGTAAGACAATATGATCCTAATATACTGATGCCTTTCGGAAGGGATTATGTCGATCATGATTATTACACCGGAGTTTTCAAAGTTATGAAGGAAGAAGAAATTGAAACCCAAGAGCTTTTGTATTATACAAGAGTGGATCTGGACAGATATATAATTCTTCCCGCGGACAAAAAACTGGATGAAGACATAACAATGTATGATGCGAAGCTCGTAGGCACTATAGACGGATATAATATCTTTGAGGATATCCTGATAAGCGAGAACCGGGAAGAAGAAAGAGATGATTACGTTAATGCAAGAATGAACGTGTATGGAGAATAATACGATGGCTTATGAAGATCCTCAAATAGTTCAGGAATGGCTCGATTCACTTGGTGAACTGGATGTAAAAGTGAAAAAGATGTTCGGTTGCTATTGTTTAAATGGATGCGACCGATGCGCAGAAGTGTTATGCAAGCTAAAACTTGCGCACATCGGCGCGCAAAGAGTTGCAAAGCAAATCTTTGTTATGCATAAAAAAATTAATAAGCTCAGATAAAATGCCGATACATTTTATGTAAAAAAATAAATACAACAAGAATACAGGATATTGGAACAAAAACATGAATAAACTTTACAATCATCAACGGGGGTATTGGATATGTTTTTAATGAATGTAAATGGTATTTTTAGGGAAAAAGTTGGTAAAGCAGAGTATTATTCAAATGAAAACAGAGGAGGTAGTCCTCATACCAATAAGGATAAATTGGATATAGATAGGGATACCATCGAAATATCAAATGAAGCTTATGCTGCACAGCAAGATAATCAAATGACTGCTACTTCGGGAAAAGACATATTGAGAATATCAAAGGGAGATAAAGAGAATACATTTATAATTCACTTTGCAGATTCAGCAATGGTGAGTAGAGCGGTTTCACGAGGTTATATTACTGTTAATGGGATTAGAATAGAATTATCGGATGAGGTTAAGGAAAATCTGATAGAAACTGATAAACAGGCTGAAGCAGATAGAATGGCAGCTTTTAACGACTATGTTATGCAACATGAACTAGCTGTAGCTCAACAGCAAAGAGAAGCTTGGAAAAAAGCTGCAGAGGAATCGGCGGATGCTTTTGAAATTGCAGCGAAAATATCGAGTGGCAGACCTATAACAAGTAGTGAGGCACAAAAACTCATGAAATTTGATCCGCAATTATATGCAATGGCAATGAGTGTATTGGCAATGTCAAAAAATCAAGAAAAACAGGAAAGTATAGGGAGTGATTATAGCACCTATAATCCTCAAAGGAACGTAGAAGGTGTTGAATGGTCTCAATTTGAATGGAAAACATATGAAACCCGAATTACGGTATCGCTTCAAGATAAAGCAGTAGGAGATGTTTCTGAAGGCGAGATTATATTGAACGCCGGTGAATAAAAAGTGGTTTGTATTATGGAGCTTGCATAATGAAGCTTTGGTACCTGTTTGGAACCCTTTTTTGCCATCTAAAAATAACTATAAGAAGTAATTTTTATCAAGTTTTATAACGGTAATATATTGTCCAACGCCGAAAGCCGTGTTATAATGCGGTTATTGAGTTTGCAACATTATCAGGCCGCAAGGTTTAAGCTTTTATGATATGGATCACGTCGTACTATCTATATGATGTTCGAGTGATCTGAATTATGAAAAGAAATTTATATATGTAGCAGAATACAAAAAAAGGTTTTAGAACCTCCTTTTTTTGTATTCTGCTTTTTTGTTGAATAGGAAATTTCTCTGAAATTCCCTATTCAATAAAAAACGCTCCGCAGGGATGCGCAGCTCGCGGTAAGGAATATATTGCTTACGCAATCCGCTCGCGCGCTAGCATTTCGCGAGCGAAATGCTCTTTTGTTGGACAGAAAATTTGGAGTGTGTAATGAAGAAGTACATTAAAATTGCAAGAATCGATCATTGGATCAAACAGCTTTTTATTATGCCGGGAGTTGTTCTGGCAATGCTTATTACTCATAAAAAGATCGGAGATGTAAGTTTATATAATTTTATAGCCGGATTCATAGGCACATGTTTCATTGCCAGTGCAAATTATGTAATAAACGAATGGCTTGATGCCCCATATGATAAGTATCATCCCACTAAGAAGAACAGACCTGTAGTTACGGAGAATATGAAAGTAAAATGGGTTATTTTGGAATATATTCTTTTGTCCATAATAGGACTTGGGATTTCTTTTTCTGTGAATAAGCTATTTTTCATAGTTGCATTCGTCCTTCTTATTATGGGAGTGTTATATAATGTAAAACCTTTCAGAACAAAGGATATTCCCTTTGTGGACGTTATTTCCGAGTCGGCTAACAATATGCTCAGATTGATGATGGGATGGTTTATTGTATGCTGTGATTCAATCTCACCGTCGAGTGTTCTTATCGGATATTGGATGGCGGGAGCATTTCTTATGGCAACGAAGAGATTTGCCGAGTTTCGTATGATAGGAGATAAGTCGGTTGCAGGTCTTTATAGGCGTTCTTTTAAGTTTTATACAGAAAAGAGTCTTTTGGCATCTGCGCTTTTCTATGCACTTATCGCAACATTCTCGCTTGGAGTCTTTATGATCAAGTATAGAATTGAGTACATTCTCGTTACACCGGTCATGTTCCTTTTATTTGCTTATTATCTTGCTATGTCACTTGATCCCGACTCAGCAGTACAAAGACCCGAGAAACTGTATAAGGAAAAAAGGCTCATGCTTTTAGTGGTGCTGTTTATTATATCTATAGCTATAAGCACTCTTGTTGATATGCAATTTTTACATGAACTGACGTCAAATGCGCTTATCAAGATTGAGGTGTGATATGAATAAATACGGCTTAATAATATGGAGCTTTGTATGTGCGGCAGTGATCTTGTTATTTACAACAAGATCGTCCGTACTGTTTTTGTGCAATAACTGGGATGATGCCAACAGCTATTTTTCGATGGGAAAAGGAATGATGAACGGCCTTGTGATCTATAGAGACCTTTACGATCAAAAAGGACCGTATCTTTACCTGCTTTATGGAATCGCTTATCTGATATCGCATAAGACATTTTTCGGTGTGTTTTTGTTTGAGATAGGCGCGGCAATGATTTTTCTTTTTGCCACGGGAAAATATATCGAACGAAAGAGCAGCAGGATCGTTGCATATGTCCTGATGCCCGTAGTTGGTGCTGCGGCGTATGCATCATGGAGTTTCTACTTTGGAGGGGCGGCAGAAGAGTTTTGCCTTCCTATGCTTGCGATAGCGGTATATTATCTGGATGTTATCCTTCACGACGAGCCGGATGATGACGTATACAGGCGCATCTTTACGGTAGTGGGAGTTTGCACGGGAATTGTTATGCAGATAAAGTATACCCTTGCAGGATTCTTTTTTGCATGGATACTTGTTTCTATGATATGGATGGCAGGGAAAAAGAGCTTTTATTTTTGTGCAAAAATGTTCGGAAGATTCATTGTTTTTGCGATCATTCCTTCATTGCCGTGGATGATCTATTTCATTTTGACGGGAAGTTTGGATGACTGGTTTCGCTGCTATATTTATAATAATATCTTCCATTACAGCCACGTTTCATCGGAAGAATACAACCTTTTTACCAAGTTTTATGAGATAAGCAAGACACTTTACTGGCTTATCAGGGACAGCTATTCTTATTCTGCCCTGATAATCGCGGGCTTTGGGCTTCAGATCGTTATGGAAAAGGGAATCATCAGAAGAATATCGTCGGCGCTGATATTTGCCTGCACATATGTGGTCATTTTTATCGGTGGAAATAAGTTGCCATATTATTCTATTCCGCTGATCGTGCTCGCAATTCCGGGAGCGGCATATATCGGGCGACTTTTACAGTTGGCTCTAAAGAAATATTCAAAAGAAATACCGGCGGCCTTTTGCATCGCAGGATGTGTGGCAGTATTTGCAGCAAGCGTTCTTTTTGCTGCAAACACAACCATGAATGCAAACTACAGAAGCTTTAAAAAGGAAGACGTATGGCTTTTAAAAGCTGCGGAGCACCTTTCTGAAGATGACACACTTCTTGAACTTAATGCAATCGATCCGGGTTTGTATACCGTGACGGGGATTGTTCCGACATGCGAGTATTTTCAGACCAACGGGATCAATCTTGAGACCATGTTTGAGGAACAAAAGAAGTATCTCAAGGAAGGCAGAACGGATTATGTTCTTGCGGCACAGTATGAGCCGGAATTCATAGATGAACACTATACTCTTTTAGAGACTTATGAGTACCTTGAAAAAGATCACGAGGAAGTATTTTTCTTATATAAAAAGAGATAAACTTGCACTTTTCTTCGCTTTTTTTTATTCTTACATAGAGTGAATATTTAGGATTTACTCTTTTATATAATTTAGATTGAATAAAAGAAGTTATAGAAGGAAAGAATCGTGAGCAAGAGAATACTAATTATCAACACAGGCGGAACACTATCTTCGGTAATGAAGAAGAACGGACTTATTCCCGGGCTGTCCATTTATGATATGCAAAAAGAACTTAAGATGGTATCGGGAGATACGGACATTGAGATAGAAGACTTTTGTTCTTTGGACAGTGCAAATATATTTCCCGATGACTGGTCCGCACTTGCACAGCGTATCAGTGAATGCAGGAATGACTATGACGGAATAGTTGTTATACACGGGACGGACACGCTTGCATACACATCTTCAATGCTTTCATTTATGCTTAGGAACATAGCAATTCCCGTTGTGATCACCGGATCGCAGCTGTCTATCACAAATCCCGTTGCGGATGCCATGGAGAACTGCAGATGCGCCATACATATGGCGGCAAGCAATATACCCGGAGTTTTTGTTGCTTTCAACAGAAAGGTAATGCTCGGATGCAGAGCGTCCAAAGTAAGATCCCTTAGTTTTGATGCTTTTGAGAGCATAAACTATCCCAACATCGCGACGATAAGTTCTCTCGGAATGAAGATCGATACATCCGTAGTGCCTGAAAGGACGGGAATTTTTACGCTTTCAAATAAGTATTCTGATAAAGTATGCATGGTAAAAATGTTTCCCGGAATGCATAGAAGTTTTATAGAATCTATCGCAGACCAGGGATATAAAGGCTTATATATCGAGGGCTACGGAATCGGCGGAATGCCTTTTTTGAAGCATGATTTCATAGGAACGCTTGATAAGCTTATTTCCGGAGGCATGGCGGTCGTAGTCGGCACGCAGTGTAGATACGAAGGCACCAAGATGGATGTCTACGAGACGGGCAAAAGAACTCTCGATATCGGTGCGATGGAAGCTCATGATATGACTGCTGAGGCTGCGCTTACCAAGCTCATGTGGATATTGGGCATTACAGATAATCTGTCGGAAATCCGCGATTATTATTCAATAAATATGATCGGGGAGATGACTGTAAGAAAATGATGAAAAAAAGCATTCAGAATTATGGAAGGATCAGGAGATTACATGGAAGACAGTATTAAGATCATACCTCTCGGTGGTTTTGATAAGATAGGCATGAATATGACTCTCATAGAGTCTGAAAACAGCATTATCGCTATTGACTGCGGTATGTCTTTTCCGCCCAACAATCTTCCCGGAGTGGCGGCGATAATACCTGATATCAGCTATATAAAAGAGAATAAGGATAAATTTAAGGGCTTCATCCTTACGCACGGACATGAGGATCACATAGGAGCTCTGCCTTATGTTCTTGATGAAATAAAGGCGCCTGTATATGGCACACCGCTTACTATCGCAATGGTGGAAAAAAAGTTAAAAGACTTTGGGATAAAAGGCATCAAGACGAAAGTTATAAAATTCGGAAATACGATTATTGCGGGGGATTTCAAGGTTGAATTTATAAGAGTAAACCACAGTATACCTGATTCTGCAATGCTCGCTGTCTATACATCGCAAGGCGTTATCATAAACACAGGTGACTTTAAATTTGATATGTCCCCCGTGATAGGAAACACTTCAGATCTTGCCAGAATATCCGCCATCGGTGCAAAAGGCGTTCTGGCTGTTTTATCAGACAGTACCAATACAATGCACGAAGGCTTTTCAAGATCGGAGCTATATGTAAATGAGCAGCTTGACAGATTTTTTAATATATACAGCAGGAACAGGCTTATTATCGTGACATTTGCGACCAATATGGACAGGATCAGGCAGATAATCAATCTTGCGCAGAAATACGGCAGAAAGATCGCGCTTGAAGGAGACCTGATGCTGGACGTATTTTCAGCGGCTCAGAAGCTTGGATATATCGATGTTCCCGAAGGGATGCTTGTTGATACCGATATATTGAATAAATGCAAAGATGAGGAAATCGTATTCATCACAACGGGAAATCACGGTGAATCCGTTCGTTGCATTTCAGAAATTTCAGCCGGAAACAATCCGATGATCAAAATAAAGCCGAACGATGTCGTACTTTTCAGCTCAGTTGCAATACACGGAAACGAGGTTGAGTTTAGCCAGACACTCAACAGCCTTGAAGAACAGGGAGCGAGGGTTGAATTTCAGGACCTTCATGCCACGGGACATGCATGTGTTGAAGAACTAAAGCTCTTGTATACCATGCTTTGTCCGAAGTTTGTGATACCCGCCCACGGAGAGTACAGATATAGGAGAGAAGCCAAGAAGATAGCTACTGAGGTAGGCATTGCTCCCGATAATATCCTTCTTATAAACAACGGAGATATAGTGCGGCTTGATAAGGACAGCTGCGCTGTTGCGGGTAAAATAAGACTAAATGAGATACTTATCGACGGACGCGAAAAGAGCAAGATCGACAACTCGGTAATAAGAGACAGAGAATATCTTGCAGAATCGGGCGTTGTCATCATAGAGATGTGTATTGATAAAAAGACCGGAAGATGTGTATCGGATCTTAATATCACATGCAGAGGTTTTCTGGATAACGTTAAATTCATGGAATTATCCGATGGAATAAGAGAAATATCATTAAAAGAAATCTCGAGATTCCTCGGACAAGGCGTAAGAGATGAAAGAATAAGCAAGGGCGTAGCTTCCGCGGCTGAAGATTTTATTAAGAACAGAACAGGTAAGAACCCCATAGTTATTGCTATGATAACAAATGTCATGCTATAATTTGTATGCGATTAGAATTTGTTACAATATATAGCTGAAAGGCAAGGCTTTTAGGAGTCGGTTTACGTCGTTCTTCTTTTTAAGAGAATCGAGTGGATTGATTCGTGAAAAGAAATGTATATTTGTGGCAGAATATGAAAGGTTGGGCATTTTTTTATGCCTTATTTTTCATATTCTGCTTTTTTAATTGAATAGAAAATTCCTATTCAATTAAAAATGCTCCGCAGAGATGCGCAGCTCGCGGAGTGGTAGATAATTGCTTCGCAATACCGCTCGCGCGCAACATTTCGCGAGCGAAATGTTATTTTATACAAAAATAGACGGAGTTAATAATGTCGTTTTCCATAAATACGTTTTTGTTTGTTTCAATTGTTTTTTTACTTTTTTATTTGTTTAAAAGAGCCAGAGCATTTATCCTGCTTGTATCGAGTTTGCTATTTGTTTTCTTACTTGATAAGAGTTCATTTATCTGGATCGTAGCGGTTACGACAATCGTGTATTTATTGGGGATTGTCGAAGGAAAGCTGTTAGAGAAAAAGCGCACGAAAGCACTTTGGATTGTGACGGTATCGGGTGTTTCATTCTGTGCTTTGACGCTTTTTGTTCTCAAGAATGTTGCAAAATGGCGGGCAAATGATGAAACGCTTGTAAAGATTCTTTTGCCCATTGGATTCTCGTATTACATATTCCAGGCAATATCCTATCTTGTGGATGTGTGTAGGGCGAAGACCGGGGCGGAAAAGAATATCATACATTTTGCGCTTTATATGTGTTACTTTCCTAAATTTGTCAGCGGACCGATCGAGAGAGCCGAAAACTTTTTGGGACAGGTAAAGAAGCTTGATAAGGTCAGGCTGTTTGATAGCGGGCGAATATCGATTTCATTTGCGACTATCCTTTACGGATATTTTATGAAAGTGGTTATTGCTGACAGGCTCGCTTTTTTTACGACGAGACTGCTCAATGAACCGGCAAGGTTCGGGGCATTGTGGCTTTTCTTTGGAATGCTGATGTATACACTTCAGATCTATTGCGATTTTGCCGGATACAGTGCGGTTGCTGTCGGGATATCCAAACTTTTCGGAGTTGAACTTACCGAGAACTTCCATGCGCCGTATCTTTCCAAAAGTGTTGGGGAATTTTGGAGAAAGTGGCACATCTCGCTTTCAATGTGGCTTAGGGATTATATATATATTCCGCTTGGAGGAAGCCGCAAGGGAACTGTTCGAAGATATATCAATACCATGGTAGTCTTTGTGATATGCGGTATCTGGCACGGCGCAGATGCAAGCTTTCTTGCTTGGGGAATCATACACGGTCTGTACATGATCGTATCCGGACTTTATCTAAATCCCAAGAAGAAAGAGGCTGAGAAAAAAGTGGATTCGCCCATAGTCAATATCGCAGAGATCCTGGCGACATTCCTGGCTGTATCTTTTGCATGGATATTCTTTGGAGCGCCAAACTTAAGCGCAGCACTGTGTTATATAGGCAGAATGTTGTCCTTGACTTCCGGTGTTGATTCGTTTGCTGCTCAGATGGCAGACATCGGTGCTTCCAGAAGGGATATTATCATTCCTGTTTACGGGGGGATAGTTCTTTTATTTGATATTTTGATAGTAAAGAAGAATAAGAGAATAGGAATGGCATTGCAGAGCCTTCCTGTTGTAGTGCGATATTCTATTTTTTACTGTATGATAATTGCTATTTTTCTGCTCGGCATTTTCGGTCCGGGGTATGATGCGAGCAGCTTTATGTATGTGAATTTTTGATTTTGGATGGGGTTTGATGTTAAAGAAGTTTTGGAATCACAGATACAGAATTATATTTTTGGTTGTCACTGTTTTTTCACTGTGGTATCTGGATGGGGTTTTGAGTATAAAGAATGATGACGGTATCATGCAGGCTTCGGCCATGTATTATCAGCCGCGAAATACAGTGGATGTGGTGATGATGGGGTCAAGCCATGTTCACTATGACATAGATACGGGGAAACTTTGGAAGGAACACGGAATTGCGGCTTACGATTACAGCGCAGCAGAGCAGCCGCTTTGGATGACATACCATTACCTTAAGGAAATCTGCAAGTACCAAAAGCCCAAATTGCTTGTGCTTGATGTTTATTCTCCTGCGCTTCAGAAGGATGATTATCAGTACAAATGGATGCTCCCGAATGTTCTTGGGATGAGATTTTCGTTGAATAAATTGGAAATGCTGAGAGTGAGCTGTGAAAAAGAGCATTATTTTGAGTATTTTCCAAGCTTTGCCGTATATCATGGACGGCTTAACGGTCTTACAAAGGATGATTTTGCATATCCGATACGGAAATTCACGTATCTTAGGAACTTCAAAGGCTTTAAGCCGATGACAAAGGTGGCGCCGCAGCCTATGCCGCAGATCACGCAGACAGGCGTCGGAGAACTGACGGAGAAGTCGGAACTTTACCTTCATAAGATAATCGATTATGCCAAGAAAAACGGCATTGAATTGTATTTCATTGTGACTCCGTATGTCATCAATGACGAGCAGGAACTTGTCTTCAACAGGTTAAAAGAAATTGCTGGGGAAAACGATATCGGATTTACCAATGCAAATCATGACTACGACGCCATCGGACTTGATTTTGAAAAAGATTTCATGGATGAATCGCACCTTAATTATTACGGCGCCGAGAAGTTTACAGAATATCTGGGAAAAGATATTGCAGGCAGATTCGACCTTCCCGACCATCGCGGAGATAAGAGGTACAAGTCATGGGATGCGAATTGTCGCGAGATAGAAAAGGCTGTAAATGCCGGATAAATACTGATATAGAGTAAGTTACAGAAGCATGCTTCATACTGTTTTGGAGCATGCTTCTTTTTTCTTGACATATATCGGCTGCCGATATAATATGTAGATGAACGATATATATAGACTTACGATATATAGATGTACGATATAAGGAGGTTAATATGGCTGTAGATAAGTCTCTTTTGACAGGTAGCAGTACAATGCTGGTTTTAAAACTACTCTCGGAAAAAGATATGTACGGATATGAAATGATAGACACTTTAAGAAAAAAATCCCAGAACGTCTTTGAGTTTAAGGCAGGTACTCTTTACCCCCTTCTCCATGGACTTGAGGAGAAAGGAATGCTCAAATCATATGAGCAGGAATACCTTGGTAAGACAAGAAAGTATTACAGTATCACCAAGGAAGGAAGAAAGCTCTTAAAGAGCAAGACAGAGGAGTGGAAGGAATACTCGGGGGCTATTGTGAGTGTTCTGGCATATGGAACTTGATAAATGATAAAAGTATTGTTTGGAGTGTAAAAATGGAAGAATATATAAAGTTGTTGTTGGAGCAAGTAAGGTTTCAAAAGGCTCACAAGACAATAGCAGAAGAGATAAGGTCGCATATCGAAGATCAGATAGAAGCGAATCTCTCCGAAGGAATGGATAGAGACACTGCTGAGAAACAAGCCGTTGAAGATATGGGAGATCCCGTAGAAGCCGGAATCGCTCTTGATAAAGTTCACAGACCTAAACTGGCGTGGGGAGTGGTACTGGCTGCTATAGGAGTAGGATTGATCGGAACCATGATACAATTTTTCCTTGCTAACGATACAACAATGCAGTATTTTTCGGTGCAGATGACATCTAGATCGGTTAATCCTTTAAATGGGTACACCTTTTTGGCAAGAACTGTTGTAGGAATTGGAATAATGCTTTCTGTGTATTTGCTGGATTATACGGTGATTTCAAAGTATTCAAATGTTATAGCGACAGTATTTGTAATGTTTTTTTTGATCACATACCTTCCTCTTAAATTATATTGGTTCGTTAAGACTGCAGGTACAGGTGTGGATCTTGGTTATTATGAATATCCTAAACTACTTCGTTTTCTTGGTGAGATTGGGTATCTATTAAGATCAAATATGGGAATGTTGTTATTGGTTCCGCTATATGCAGGAATAATCTATAAGTACAGAGGACAGAGTTATAAGGCACTGTTTAAGGCTCTTTCCTGGATGATACTCCCATTTATTTTTTCTTTTTCTCGAGGTGTGTACTATGCTGCGATTTTGGGAAGTATGCTTTTACAGCTTTCAATCGCGATAAAGAAGGAATGGATAAAGGTAAGGAAGACTCCGGTACTTATCTGTATGTGGTTAGCTTATGTTTTATTGATAATTTTGAACATAAGAGCCGGGATTGCAGAGTCAGGAGATGAATCCCTTTATATGTCATGGAACAGATCAATTAAATATATTATTGATTCAATGTATTTGTTCGGCGGAGGCATGTATAAAGGTTGGGGGAATGTGCATATACCGGCAAGTTCATTTGTTCCCAATCCTGATGAATCTTTTGTCCTGACTTACATTTCGACAACTTGGGGTGTGGCTGCCGGGGGGGCGGTATTTATGATCGTGATCGGCCTTATTGTCTGTGGATTGGTTGCTATATCCAAATGTAAGAACCAATTGGGATATGTTATGGGCATGGGATGTATCATGTGGCTTGCTGCAAATGCGATAATCAATATTTGGGGATCATTTGGGATGTTGCCGCTTAATTGTGCATACGCAACTTTTTTACCGTTCATATCATCATCTTCAATGAGCCTGTATGCTTATGTGGCACTTGGAATATTGCTAAGTATATATAAATACAAGGATGCATATTCCAAACATGTGGATATCAGTATCCGTACTTAAATCAGAGATATGGGAACATGAAATATGAAATAAAACAAAGGCGAGCATATTGAAGGAGGACGTCGATAATGACGGGATGTATGTTAATTATTGCCATAAGCAATTATATGAATTTATTTGATGTGTTCTTGGTATTGGTTTTATTGATGTGGTTATTCGCGATTCTTCTTACGTTTAATGTTTATGACATGAGAAGTGATATCCTTGCGAGTATGGAAGATAAGCACAAAGGACAGGATATTAAGGCATAATAACAAAGCGCACGATACAAGGAGGATAAAAAAGAAATGGCGGAAGAAAAATCGTTGTTGAATGAAAACAATGCAGCGTTGGTGTTAAAATTACTTTCAGAAAAAGATATGTATGGATTTGAGATGATAAGGACTCTCAGAAAGAGATCGCTGAATGTTTTTGATAAAAAAGCCGGAATGCTTTATCCCCTTCTTCATGGTCTCGAAGGCGACGGGACGCTCAATTCATATGAGCAGCTCTGTTGCGGGAAAATGAGAAAATATTATAGTATATCAAAAGATAGAAAAGAGGGAAATGATACAGAAATATAGTGTGCTGACACGTTGACAATTTGATAAATTACTTGTGAAATAATTAATCAAAAGTCAGCGTGTCAACACATTAGTGGGGGCATCTTGGCAAATGAGGTTGTGATAAATGGAAGAGTATATAAAGAAATTACTTGAACAGGTCAGGTTTGAAAAATCTCATAAAGCTATTGGGGATGAAATCAGATCGCATATAGAAGATCAGATAGAAGCCAATATTTCCGAAGGTATGGACAAAGAAACTGCTGAGAAAAGTGCTGTTCAGGACATGGGAGATCCTGTTGAAACAGGAGTTGCACTTGATAAAGTTCACAGACCGCAGATAGCGTGGGGCGTAATAATTGCAGCAATTGGTGTAGGCATTTTGGGAGTAATAATACATCTCTTTTTAAATAAAGTGCCGACATCGTATAGCTCGGAAATTGAAATATTGGGAAATATAACTGTAGATGATACAGGTTATTATATTTACAACGTTGTGTGCGGAATCGCTGTAATGCTTATCTTTTTTCTTATAGATTATACGGTGGTTGCAAAGTATTCCAAGGTAGCAGCAGTCATATTATTGATTTCTTATACGATAAAGAACTATGCATTATGTAAAAGAATGGAGAACATGGATGCATTTTTAAATAATGAGCCAATCGAGTATACTTCTTTGGAGAAATTCTTTAGCTGGTCGGGACCGCGAATTTTTTACTTGTGCCACTTTTTGCAGGAATAATCTACAAGTATAAAGGGCAGAAGTATGATGGATTGATAAAATCGCTTATCTGGATAATAGTTACCGGCATTGTGGCGGCAGGAGCGGGAGTAAACAATCAGGAATATCGTTCGCTTGTGATTGTAATCTGCTTACTTGTTGAACTTACAATCGCGATACAGAAAGAATGGATAAAAGTTCCAAAGATACCGGCAATTGCGGCGGTATGGTCATTGTCTACAGTGATACCTGTAGTTTTGGTTAGATTCTTGTATAACAACAAAATTTTAGATTTGAGAAAAATGACCATGGTCAGATCAATTTTTGGACCGGATACTTCCAAAAGAAATGTAAAAGAATTATTGAGCGGAACAAAGCTTTTTGGAAGCGGCACGGTAAGTTATTTGGATGGAGATATCACTGTATCGACACTAAAACTTATCAATTCACGGATTAGCGGCGGGGCCGATGAAAAAAGTTATGTGATAACAAAAACTGCAGCAGCTATGGGAGGAGCATTTGCATTTGCAATTATTTTTGTGGTTGCGGCTCTGATCATTTTTGGATTTGTCGCCACTTCAAAGACAAAGAATCAATTGGGAGTTGTAATGGGAAGCGGCTGTATGATGTGGCTTACGGTTAATGCACTTTTTAATATATGTGTCAGTTTTGGATTATTGCCGTCATTTTATCACACATCTTTTTTCCCATTTATATCAAATCACAAGGTGGTTGCATCCTATGCTCTGCTTGGAATAATACTGAGCATATACAAATACAAGAATGCTTACCCAAAGCATGTAGATATAAGAATTCGCAGTAACATAAAAGTTTTGAGTCGTAATACGGAGTTTGACACATGGAAGAATACATAAAGAAATTACTTGAACAGGTGAGATTTGAGAAAGCTCACAAAGCTATCGGGGATGAGATCAGATCGCACATAGAAGACCAGATTGAAGAGAATATTTCAGAGGGGATGGAAAAGGAGGCTGCTGAGAAGGCCGCAGTCGAAGACATGGGAGATCCTGTAGAAACTGGAATCTCTCTTGATAAGATACACAGACCGCAGATTGCTTGGGGAGTTATGGTAACTGCGATAGTTTTAGGCGTTATAGGGCTTGTGATCAATATACTGTTGAAAAAAGAAATAGAAGGTGGCTATAGTCAATATTTTGTTTCGGGATATAATGACCGGGGATATGCTTCATTTATCATTAATGTTGTTTTGGGAATAGCAGTAATGATGATCTTGTATCTTATAGACTATACAGTTATAGCAAAGTATTCCGAGATAATAGCTATTTTTGTGATCGCAACCAGAATAGCCGTTTACTTTGCTTATAAAAGTACAAGAGAGATGATTATTGCAAATTCATTTGCAGAGATACCTTTTTTGCACAGATATTTATCGTTTTTTGTGACATTACCTATGTTGATATATTTTATGATTCCGCTTTTTGCAGGGATTTTATATAAATATAAAGGTCAGAAGTACACTGCACTTTTTAAGTCGCTTGTTTGGATAGTTCTAACATATATGTGTGGCTCATTCGGGAGCATGTATTCTTCAGCCATTATAATAGCAATCTGCATGCTCATTGAGCTTTCGGTTGCAATAAAAAAAGAGTGGATAATAGTTCTCAAGATACCGTCAATGATTTCTGTATGGACATTACTTACGGTAGTTCCGGCCGGAATCACAATGTTCATGTATAAACACACCCTTTTTGATCAAGATACAATGAATGGTCTTAGATGGGTATTATCGCTTAGATTTGATTATAAAAGAGCTGCAGATACAGTTAAGGCGATGAAGCTGTTTGGAAACGGTACTATAAATTATTTTGATGGTACGGTGCCTGTGCTTACCAAACTGTATATTGTTGATGTCGGCGATATAACTTTTGATATTGCGGCAGTTTGGGGACTGGTTGCGGCATTTGCTGTTATTGCAGCTGTTGCGGGGCTGATTGTCTTAGGATTTGTTGCTGTATCAAAGACAAAGAATCAATTGGGACTCATTATGGGAAGCGGTTGTATGATGTGGCTGGCAATGAATGCGGTCTGCGGTATTAGTTCGGACTTTATAACACTTCCTGCTATTGTAGATGGCTTTATTCCATTTTTTTCAAACTATTCAAGCGCGGTAGTTGTTGTGCCGTATGCTTTTCTTGGAATAATACTGAGCATTTACAAATATAAGAACGCATATCCGGAACACGTGGATATTTCAATTCGCAGCAAAGATAAAGATTTTGCAGTTTAAAATGATAAACATGTTTATAAAAGGTCACGAGAGGCACAGCGCAAGGAGGAATAAAAATGGCTGTAGATAAATCTCTTTTAACGGGCAGCAGCACAATGCTGGTTTTAAAATTACTTTCGGAAAAAGATATGTATGGATATGAGATGATAGACACCTTGAGGAAGAAGTCACAGAACGTCTTCGAGTTCAAGGCGGGGACTCTTTATCCTCTTTTACATGGCCTTGAGGAAAAGGGAATGCTCAAATCATATGAGCAGGAATACCTTGGCAAGACAAGGAAATATTACAGTATCACAAAAGAGGGAAGAAAGCTCTTAAAGACTAAGACTGAGGAGTGGAATGAGTATTCGGGCGCTATCGTCAGCGTGCTGGCATACGGTATGTAACGGGAGTTTTGATAAATATACAGGGTTCAGAGGGTTTTACAAAAATGGAAGAGTATATAAAAAAATTACTTGAGCAGATACGATTTGAAAAAGCTCACAAGGTTATAAGCGATGAGATAAGATTGCATATAGAAGATCAGATAGAAGAGAATATTGCAGGTGGAATGGATAAGGAAACCGCAGAAAAAAGTGCGGTTGAAGATATGGGAGATCCCGTCGGTGTCGGGATTGAGCTGGATAAGGTTCACAGACCTCAGATAGCGTGGGGCGTTATAGTTGCAGCGGTACTTGTCGGTGTGATCGGAACAATGATTCATCTGTATATCGCGAATGATTCACTTATACACAGTATTTATGATATGCCGGGGTTCGAAACTGATGGCAGATCGTTTATTATCTACACTGTTTTGGGGATAACTGCAATGTTATTTTTGTATCTTGTGGATTATACAACGGTTGCTAAGTATTCCAGGAGAATTGCGGTTATAATTGTGGTTGCTTATCTGGGCACGTTTTACGGAAGTGACTTTCTTAAAAACTTTTTTACTGAGAAAGGGCCCAATGGTGAATTATTCTTTACTAATCAGGGAGAAGCAATAATTCATTTATTGAGTAAATGTATCAGTTTTTCATATGCGCTGATGTTTTTGCTTATTCCTCTCTATGCCGGAATACTCTATAAATACAGAGGGCAGTCATACGGAGGACTTATAAAGGCTCTTCTTTGGATATTTATACCAAGGATCATACCGTTTGTTCCGTTCAGATATTATAATATGCGTGCATTTATAGTAGTCGGAAGTATGCTTGTTCAGCTGACTTATGCAATAAAAAAGGACTGGATAAAGGTTCGAAAGATTCCTTCGATCATATCTGTATGGTTAGCTTTTATTATATATTTGCTCTATTTTACCCGAAATGTATTTGGCGGATACATAACTGCACAAAGTAATAATATGAAATCGGTTATGGATGCTATGAAGTTATTTGGAGGAGGAGAACTGCATTTTTGGGGCGGAGACAAGGTTATGCAATTAAGAGGTTGTATTACTTCTCCGATAGATACGTATGTTTTGACCTATGTCTCGGCGGCCTGGGGACTGATCGTTGGATTTTTGGTTGTAATGACAGTGGCGTCGCTTATTGTTTTTGGGTTCGTCAGTATATCAAAGTCAAAGAATCAGCTGGGACAGGCCATGGGATGCGGCTGCTTGATGTGGATCGCGGTAAATGCTATTGCCAACATTATTGTGGGATTTGGAATAATTCCGGAGTTTTATGTATCTTTTTTCCCATTTATCTCAAGCAACAATATTGTGATCTCGTATGTATTCCTGGGAA
This sequence comes from Butyrivibrio sp. LB2008, assembly GCF_000621565.1. Lineage (GTDB taxonomy): Bacteria > Bacillota > Clostridia > Lachnospirales > Lachnospiraceae > Butyrivibrio. The sequence continues at coordinate 215,365 of NZ_KK211308.1, read as the reverse complement.
TACTGGTAAGCGTGTACAAATATAAGGATGCTTATTCGAAACACGTGGATATCGGAGTTTCGGGTAAGGTTAAGGATCTTGAATCTTGAGATGGGTTATTGGAAAAGTTGAGTTTATTGATTGATAAGTGCCCGGGGCGGTGCTTTAGGAGGATAGAATGGCAGTAGATAAATCTCTTTTGACAGGCAGCAGCACAATGTTGGTTCTGAAATTACTTTCGGAAAAAGACATGTATGGTTATGAAATGATAGACACATTAAGAAAGAAATCGCAGAACGTCTTTGAGTTTAAGGCGGGAACTTTGTATCCGCTTCTTCATAGTCTTGAAGAGAAGGGAATTCTCAAGGTTTACGAGCAGGAGTATCTTGGAAAAACAAGGAAATATTACAGCATCACGAAAGAAGGCAGAAAGCTGCTTAAGGAAAAGAAAGAGGAATGGGAAGTATATTCCGGTGCAATAGCAAATGTGATGGCTTTTGGGGTGTGATTTAATAAAAGAAATTTTGACAAAAAAATAAAGACGGGAGAAGTTATTGTATGAAAAAAATGAATAGGATCGTAGCGCCGGCATTGTGCATGATCATGGCGTTTTCGGTTATGGCTTGCGGTAAGGATAACGGGGCGGATGAAGCGTCACTTTCGGTTTCTTTTGAAGAGGTTGTCGAAGACAAAACAGCTTTGGCGGCGGCACCGGAAGATGGTGAGAACTACGAGATTCCGGAAGGAATGTACTTAAGTGAGATTACAGGTGAGCCTATAAGTGAAGAGATCAAGGATCAGCGCCCGCTCGCTGTAATGGTCGACAATGAGAAGATTGCACTTCCACACTATGGAACGGCAGAAGCGGATGTTGTTTATGAAATGATGAACAGTACACAGAATGACAGAATTACAAGACTTATGTGCATCGTGAAAGATTGGGGTAAGATTGAGCAGATGGGAAGTATCAGAAGTACACGTCCTACCAATATCCTTCTTGCTGCTGAGTGGGATGCGGTTCTCTGCCATGACGGAGGTCCTCAGGTTCATATTAATGCATACTTAAATAATCCCTGGGCGCAGCATTTTTCGGGAACATTTTCGAGGATCAATAACGGGAAGCCCAGAGAGTTTACCGAGTATATTTACAAGGGAGATATGGATAAGAACTTTTCTAGTATGAAAAGCGACCCGGCATATTCGACAACTTATACCGAGTACAGGAACGAGGGAAGTCACTTTAACTTTGCGCCTTACGGCAAGGAAGTTGACCTTACAAAGGTATATGACAAGACGTATCCCGTAACGGAGATCGCGCTTCCTTTCTGGCATAATACATCTACGCTTAAGTATAACGATGAAACAAAAGAGTATGAGTACTACGAGTACGGATCACGCCATGAGGATGCAGAGGACGGCGAGCCTCTTAGCTTTAAGAATGTATTTATCCAGAAGTGTGATTTCAATCAGCTTGATGCTAAGGGATATCTTATCTATAACTGTATTGATTCGGGGAAGCCCGGATGGTATATCACAAACGGTGTTGCCAAGAGCGTCACATGGGTTAAAGATGAAGCGACTCATCTGACCAAATTCTATGATGACAACGGTGAAGAGATTCAGATCAACACAGGTAAGACATATATCTCACTTGTTCCGTCAGATACATGGGATTCGATGAGTATGAAATAATAGAATATAAAAAAGTGTTTGTAAAGGAGCTGTGGCTTTTGCGCCGGGCTCCTTTTTCTGTGCGGGGGCATACGGGGGTATTTAAAAACTACATGTTGACAAAACCGTGGTCTTGGAGTTATTGTATTATTGTACTAAGAAACTAATACAGTAATACAATACGGAGAAGAGAAATGGGAAAAAGAAATATTATAGGGAAAACAACAAGCATAATCCTTGCTTTGACCCTTTGCATAACATCATTTACCGGTTGTGGCAAAAGGAAGATCACGGATGAGGATTTTGCGAACGCCAAACAGATAGATAAGAACTGCATCTTTAAGCAGGAAGATTTTACAGGGATCCTTGGTGAAGGAGACACTGTTAAAGCGCTTGGACGAAGCGGAGATAAGATAGCGGCTGTTTGCCAGACTGTGAGCGGAGAGTATAAATATATCTCTTTTAACCCTGACGGATCCGATGTTCAGACCGGCAATATCGGTGGTAAAGAAGATGATTACATAACCGCAACTGCCTTTGATAATGAGGGAAATGCCTATCTTATTTATCATGAATTCAAAGGTGAGGATGCTATTGCCGACGCTTTTATTGAAAAGATCGATCCTACAGGAAATGCGGTTTACAAAATCGATATTACCAAGGAAGTTACGGATGATCCTTCCTTTATCAGATGCCTGGGATGGAGTGACAAATACGGGCTTTTATGTGGCACAACGGCAGGTATCCAGACATGTGATGAGCAGAATGGTCTGAAAGTTCTTGCAGATAAAAAGCTTTTTGGCGGTATGGAGGCAATAACAAGCGTTGTTGAACTTCCGGACAATAAGCTCTTTGTAGGTTATTTTGACAGTGACTACAACGATTTCTTTGTGGCAGTTGACGCAGATAATAATAAAGCGGACAAAAAGCTTGCGGATTCCAAGGATAGCTACTACAAATTATTTAATGATAAAGATGGTAATATCTACGCAGAGGATTCCTACGGAATATATAAATATGATAATGAGGCGGACAAGTTTAATAAAATTCTTGATTACAGGGATTCGTCCATTGTTTCTGATGATATTGATATGATCGCATGGGTGGGATTTGCCGGATTGAGTGAAAAAGAGATCATTGCGCCTTATTCCAAAGATGAAAGCGAAAGCGTTTCTTTTGTAAAACTTACGAAAGTTAATCCTGAGGATGTCGGTGATAAGACTGTTATTACCTTATCGGGTATCGGAATAGACAATGATATTGTCAGTCAGATCATGGAATTTAACAGAACAAGTGATAAGTATGTGATCAAGATAATAGATTACAGCGAGTTCTATGATTATAACGATTTTGAACAGATGATAAAACAGTTTAACCTTGATCTTACGTCGGGGAATGCAGCGGATATCATTTGCTTTTCAGGCATGGATGCTTCTGTGAGAAACTATGTTGATAAAGGAATACTTCTTGATCTTACACCTGCCTTTGATAAAGGCGGACCTTTGGGAGATATTGAACTTCTTCCGAATATAGCCGAGATGATGAAGTATAACGGTAAAACTTATACATTTATACCTTCTTTTGATGTAAATACATATGTGGTTAAATCAGAAAATGCAAACGGAAAGACTTCTTTGACATATGATGATTGCGACAAACTGATACAGAGTGCGGGCACCGATTATAAAGACGCATTTGGATCCATTAGTGACAGGACAGACCTGTGCTCTTATTTATGGGCATTCTACGGAGATGAGTTTTTTGACCTGAAAAATAAAAAGTGCAATTTCGATACACCTGAATTTATAAGCTTTTTGAATTTTGTAAATAAATTTCCGGAGGAAGAAGAGGAAGTCGATTATGTTATGGAGGGCGACATCGAGCAGGTATATATCGAAGGAAGAGGAATCTTTTACCACGCTGATTTTAGGGATATATGGGAATATGCTAGGCTTAAGCAGGTTGTGTTTAACGGAGATGTTGAATTTGTCGGATGCCCGAATGACAGTGGTAAGAATCTGGCAGTAATCGCCGGAACCACACTTGGAGTAAACAGCAAAACAGAACACAAGGACGTTATCTACGATCTGATCAAAGAGCTGATGAATTCAGATCAAAAGAGATCGAGTGGATTTTCTTCGGTAAAGGCTAAATTCGAAGAAGAATTACAGGAAGCTACCAAGGAACCCGCTGATAATAACAGTGACGCTGAAGTATACGATCCCGCGAGTGGAGATTTTGTAAAATTAAAACCTCTTTCTCAGGAAGATATCAAGAAGTTTTATGATTATGCCGTTTCAATAAATTCGTCGATTGAATTTGATACTGAAATTTCGGGTATAATCTGCGAAGAGGCATCGGCATTTTTTGCCGGACAAAAGTCTGCGGAAGAAGTTGCCAAGATTATTCAGAAGAGAGTTACAATTTATATAAACGAAAACAGCTGATAAAGCTTTTTTGACCGGGTAATTAAAAGGTCTGCAAAATTTTTTAAAAATCTTGCAGACTTTTTTCTGTTTGAATCGTTATATTATATGAAGAGAGAAAAAGTAGGAGAACAAGTTGGGGAAGAATGATTCTAAAGAAAAGTTAATACAACTTATGAATCGGTACCAAAATCTGGTCTTCTCGGTTTGTCTTAAGCTTACCGGTGATTATTTTACCGCAGAGGATATCGCACAGGAAACGTTTATCGCTGCTTACCGGCATCTTGACGATTTTGACGGACAGAACGAAAAGGCATGGATATGCAGAATCGCAAGCAACAAATGTATCGACTATCTACGAAGCAGTGAAACGAAAGAAGTGGCACTTGCAGACGACGAGCTTGAAGCTTCAATGGAAATCGCCGGGTACGGACCTCTTGAGACGTACATGGCCAAGGATGTGGAAAAGAGATTTTTGGTAAGCTGCAACAAACTTGATGAGCCATACAGAACTGCGGCTGTCGGGCATTTTATCCAGGGGAAGACTGCAAAGGAAATAAGCCTTGAAAAAGGGGTACCGCTAAAAACGATGCAGTCTCACATCTACAGAGCCCGTGAGATGTTAAAGAAAATAATCAGGAAGGAGGAACTGTTGGCATGAGTCATGAATATCTGAGTGATGAAGAATTACAGAAGCTTATTTCGGATGTTGAACTTAATGATATTGTACAAGCTCCTGTACATCTTCAGGAAAAAGTGCTTGATGCGGTAAGCACCGCAGACAGAGCAGGTAATGTCGCGAAAACCAAAAAGCAGAAGATAATCGAATGCAGATTATACAGCCTGAAAGTGGCTCTCGCTGTCGCTGCAGCAATAGCGGTAATGTTCATTGTTCCTTACGTTCCTGTTGCACATAGAGATATTGATCTGATGGAAAAAATCAGTTCTCAAAGAGATGCTTCTTTTAGTGATGCTTCGTTCAGAGATGAGATCTTAGAAAAAAAAGAAAATATAAAAAGTAAAATACACAGCTTTTTTGTAGATAATTTGGAGGTTGAAGATGGAATATAAGAAAAGAAACGGATTTTTTGTTTTTTGCTTCTCGTTTATACCCGGAGCGGTTGAGATGTATATGGGATTTATGAAAAACGGTGTGTCGCTGTTTACATTGTTTGTGCTGGCGTCTATTGGGCTGATGCTGGATGTGCCGTTTATTTCGTTATTTGCGGCAGGTTCAATTGCAATAATTTGGATCTACGCTTTTTTCCACGCATGGAACATGTATAGATTAAACGGGGATGTGCTGATGGGAATGGAGGATAGATATATCTGGACGGAATTCGGACTTCCCGGAAAAGTTAAGATACAAGATGAAAAGTTTCGCAGAGTTCTGGCTATAGTATTTATATTTGGCGGAGCAAGTGTGCTGTGGGAAAATGTTTATGTCTGTGTCAGAGAATTTGTTTCTTCAGAAATATGGAACAGTTTTGCTCCTATTTTGAGAAATGTGCCTCAAACTATTATATCTATAATATTTATATATTTTGGTATAAGGCTTATTAAGGGCAAAAAGAAAGAACTTGGAATTGATGATAATTCTGTTGATGTACCCGAAGGAAGTAATTGATTTGATTTTTCGGAATACGATCATTATAAGCGGGAGGAAAAAATGGAGACGATAAGAATACACAGAGTGGGCACTGTAACTGCAGGGATTACTCTTATAGTTTTTGGAGCCGCATTTATTCTTAATTCATTTGGCGGTTATTTTGATATCGCAATGATAACAAGGCTGTGGCCAATCATATTGATAGGCGTGGGCATTGAGATACTTGTTTCAAGTTTCGAGAAAAACAAAGTAATCTATGACAAAGCAGCTATGCTGATGATGTTTGTGATGGTGGCGTTTGCAATGTTTATGGCATGTTGGGATAAATGCGTGATACAAGAATTCATGTGATTTTTTATAAAAAAAGAGGTCCAAAGATTTGGAGAATTTTTATAAATCGTTCATATTGCGTTTAACGGATGCTGTTATACTAACAATATAAGTAATACATGAAAGTGAGTTATACAATATGGCAGCAGAGCATTTCGACTATTCCAAACTCAATTACAGTAAAAATGATGATTGGGATGAGGTGAGCCTGGTAGATCTTGAGAACATTCTCCGGATGAAAGGCCAGGTCAAAGAGTTTCGACTTCTTATGATGAAGTACGACAGTGCATTGTCTGAAGTTCGTACCAAGCTTGATGTGTTAAACAAGGAATTATCTCTTAGGAATAACAGGAATCCGTTTGAAGCGATCAAGATGAGGATTAAGACTCCTCTTAGTATATATAAGAAACTAAGCAGCAAGGGAGTGGAGTTTTCGCTTGAAAATATTGAAAGCCATATATCGGATATTGCCGGAATCAGAGTAGTTTGTTCTTTTGTGGATGATATCTATATGTTGGCGGATTGTCTTGCAAGTCAGGACGATATAAGGGTTCTTCAGAGAAAAGACTATATAGATAAACCGAAGAAAAGCGGCTATCGCAGTTTGCATCTTATAATAGAAGTTCCGATCTATCTTGTTAAGGAAAAGGAGTACATGAAGGTCGAAGTGCAGTTCAGAACGATAGCAATGGACTTCTGGGCAAGCCTTGAACATAAGATGAAATACAAAAAAGACATTATCGATCAGGATGTTATTTCCGATGATCTTAAGTTCAGCGCAGATCTTATAAACCAGCTTGACCTTAGAATGCAACAGATAAGGCGCAAGATAGACGGTGAAGAAGAATGATTTGGTAGGGAGATTTATTTTATATAAAACAACCCCCGTATTGCTTATAAAAGAGCTTTACGGGGGTTGTGCTTTTATATCATAGGAAATAACTTTCCTATGATATAAAAACGCTCCGCTATGATGCGCGGTTCGCGGAATGGTAGATAATTGCTTCGCAATACCGCTCACGCGCGAAAGAGTCGCAAGCGACTCTTTATTATATTGCGTATCAATTTTTTGCTGTCCAGCGTCCGCTTGCGCCGCAGGGAAGTACAAGTCCGTTTGACTTTACCGGAAGACCGATCTCATTAGCTTCGATCGTACCCGGGTGAATCGGGTCAAGTACCGTGTGCAGCATATATGAGAGCACAGCGGGCTGCAGGCCTGTTGTGTATGAGTTTATAAGGAAGAAAAGAGGATTGTCTGATAAGAGATTAGATGTCAGTTCGATAAACGGAAATACCGAATCTTCAATCTTCCAGATTTCGCCTTTGGGGCCTCTTCCGTAAGAAGGAGGATCCATTATTATTCCATCGTATTTGTTTCCTCTTCTTATCTCACGTTCGACAAATTTCACACAGTCGTCTACGAGATATCTTATAGGTGCATCGGCAAGTCCTGAAGATGCCGCATTTTCTTTTGCCCAGGCTACCATACCCTTGGCTGCGTCAACATGTGTGACCTTGGCACCTGCTTTAGCGGCAGAAACGGTAGCTCCGCCTGTGTAAGCAAAAAGATTTAAAACTTTTATCTCGCGATTCGCTTCCTTTATTAATGAAGAGAACCAATCCCAGTTCGCAGCCTGCTCGGGGAAAAGACCCGTGTGCTTGAAGCTGAAGGGCTTAAGATTAAAAGTAAGTTCCTTATAATTAATAGTCCATTCTTCGGGGAGGTTTCTGAATTCCCATTCGCCGCCGCCCTTGCTGCTGCGGTGGTAGTGTCCGTTCCATTTCTTCCATCCGAAATGTTTTTTGTCCGTTTTCCATATTACCTGAGGATCGGGTCTTACGAGCATGTAGTCGCCCCAGCGCTCAAGCTTTTCACCTGAAGAGGTATCGATTACCTCATAATCTTTCCATCCGTTTGCAATCCACATATTTTTTTCCTTCTGAGTAAAATTTTCATTGCCTATTATAATATAAAGAAGCTTCTATATGATATAGAAATCGAGAGATAGGAAATGATGTTAAAATACATCAAGAAAAACTAGCTAAAAACACTGATTTTTGCGTAAAAGTCATTAATTTATAAAAAGTGGTTGCATATACTTTTAAAATGTTTTACAATCATAAACGCTGTGACATGATAGCTATGAAGCGTGAGGTTGCTGCTTTCATCCAGTTAAGCAGGTTTTCCGTGGAGCGAATGTCTAGAGACCACTAATGTGGTCAAACAAACTGACGACAAGTCACTGTACAGACAATTAAGTCTGCCGACTAACCCAAGGCAGAAACGACGTGTAGGGATTCTATGGCCTTAATTTGTGTTAAGACGTAGGACACACACGGGAGAGTGTACAGTCACCGCTTGTCGTACTTGTATATAAAAGTGCGAAAAGGAGGCGACTTTTTTTATGGCAAATCAGGTAATGAGAATTACACTTAAGGCTTACGATCATCAGCTTGTTGATGCATCAGCCAAGAAGATTATCGAGACAGTCAAGAAGAACGGATCTCAGGTTAGCGGACCGGTACCCCTTCCTACTAAGAAGGAAGTTGTTACTATCTTAAGAGCGGTTCACAAATACAAAGATTCCAGAGAACAGTTCGAGCAGAGAACACACAAGAGACTTATCGATATCATCACACCTACATCAAAGACTGTTGAGGCTCTTCAGAGACTCGAGATGCCTGCAGGTGTAAATATCAACATCAAGATGAAATGATATAAAACATATCATATTTATCGAATACAGTAACTAATCACACCTCTACTAGTATGATGCAAGGCGCATGATGCCGTGATAACTGGAGAATTACCAAAAACGTTGCAGGTAATTAAACGACATTGCGATCGTAGTACGCATCCGCTGTAGATGTAATAAGGAGGTAAAAACATGAAGAAGGCTATTTTAGCTACTAAAGTCGGAATGACTCAGATCTTCAAAGAGGACGGATCACTTATTCCTGTAACAGTTCTTCAGGCAGGACCTTGTGTAGTAACACAGATCAAGACTGTTGAGAACGACGGATACAGTGCCGTACAGGTTGGCTTTGTTGACAAGAAGGAAAAGATTGTTAACAAGGACAAGAACGGAAATAAGACAATTATTCATCGCCATGGAGCAACAAAGGCTGAGCAGGGACATTTCAAGAAGGCAGGAGTTTCTTGCAAGAGATATGTAAGAGAGTTCAAGCTTGAGAATGCTTCTGAGTATGCACTTGGTGCAGAAATCAAGGCTGACGTTTTCGCTGAAGGCGACAAGATTGACGCAACAGCTATTTCAAAGGGAAAAGGATTCCAGGGCGCTATCAAGAAGAATGGTCAGCACAGAGGACCTATGGCTCACGGTTCCAAGTTCCACCGTCATCAGGGTTCTAATGGTTCAAGTTCAGATCCCAGCCGCGTATTCAAAGGCAAGGGAATGCCCGGACACATGGGTAGTGTTAAGGTAACAGTTCAGAATCTCGAGGTTGTAAGAGTAGATGCAGACAAGAATCTTATTCTTGTAAAGGGCGCTATTCCGGGACCTAAGAAGGGACTTGTTACAATCAAGGAAACCGTTAAGGTTATCGGTTAATAGAACGCGAAAGGAGGACCAAACAGATGGCAAACGTATCTGTTTACAATATGGAAGGCAAAGAAGTTGGTAAGCTTGATTTAAGCGATGCTATCTTCGGTGTTGAAATAAACGAACATCTCGTACACATGGCAGTTCTTCAGCAGCTTGCTGACAAGCGCCAGGGTACACAGAAAGCTAAGACACGTTCTGAAGTTTCAGGAGGCGGAAGAAAGCCTTGGAGACAGAAGGGAACAGGTCATGCAAGACAGGGTTCTATCAGAGCTCCTCAGTGGAAGGGCGGCGGAGTTGTATTTGCTCCCGTTCCGAGAGATTATTCTTTCAAGATGAACAAGAAAGAGAAGAGAGCTGCTCTTAAGTCTGCACTTACAGACAAGGCTCAGAGCAACAACCTCATCGTTGTTGACGAGCTTAAGTTCGATGAGATCAAGACTAAGAAGTTTGCAGAGGTTATGAACAACCTCAAGGCTACACGTAAGGCTCTTGTTGTTCTTGCTGACAATGATAAGAACGTTGTTCTTTCCGCAAGAAATCTTGCAGAAGCAAACACAACACTTACAAACACACTTAACGTGTATGATATCGTAAACGCTAAGACACTCGTTCTTACAAAGGACGCAGTTGCAAAGATAGAGGAGGTGTATTGCTAATGGCAGCATTACAGTATTATGACGTAATCCTTAAGCCTGTTCTTACAGAGAAGAGCATGGCCGGCATGGGCGAGAAAAAGTACACTTTCCTTGTTAATCCTGAAGCTAACAAGACACAGATCAAGGAAGCTGTAGAGAAAATGTTTGAAGGAGCTAAGGTTGCTAAGGTTAACACTCTTAATGCCAACGGCAGAAAGAAGAGACGTGGAATGACAATCGGTTTCACAGCTAAGACTAAGAAAGCAATCGTTCAGCTTACAGAAGACAGCAAAGATATTGAGATTTTCCAGGGACTATAATGAGTCGGGCATTTAGCTTGGCTGGCTAAACCTATAAAATATACGTGCGAATCCAATAAATAGTCCGGGATTCAGGCGCTGTAAGCGCTAGTCACGTGATAAACAAAAAAGGAGATATAATCATGGGAATTAAGAAGTACGGCCCATATACCCCATCCAGAAGAAACATGACTGGATCTGATTTCTCAGAGATCACAAAGAAGTCTCCCGAGAAGTCACTCGTTGTTTCTAAGAACAGCAAGGCTGGTCGTAACAATCAGGGTAAGATCACAGTAAGACATCGTGGATGCGGCGGCAGAGTTAAGTACAGAATCGTAGACTTCAGAAGAAATAAGGACGATATGCCTGCAAAGGTTATCGGAATTGAGTATGATCCTAACAGATCAGCAAATATCGCACTTATCCAGTACGAGGATGGCACAAAGGCTTACATCCTTGCACCTAACGGATTGACAGACGGTATGACAGTTATGAACGGTGCTAACGCAGAAATCCGTGTTGGTAACTGCCTCCCTCTTTCAGCTATTCCTGTCGGTGAAAACGTACACAACATTGAGCTTTATCCCGGAAAGGGCGGCCAGATGGTTCGTTCAGCCGGAAACGCTGCACAGCTCATGGCTAAGGAAGGTAAGTATGCAACACTTCGTCTTCCTTCAGGCGAGATGAGAATGGTTCCCATCGAGTGCAGAGCAACAATCGGTGTTGTAGGAAATGGCGATCACAACCTTATTAACTATGGTAAAGCCGGAAGAATCCGTCACATGGGTATTCGCCCTACAGTTCGTGGTTCTGTTATGAACCCCAACGACCATCCTCACGGTGGTGGTGAAGGTAGAGCACCTATTGGACGTTCAGGCCCTTGCACACCTTGGGGTAAGCCTGCTCTTGGTTATAAGACACGTAAAGCTAAGAAGGCTTCAAACAAGCTGATCGTAAGAAGAAGAAACGGTAAGGCCATCAAATAAGGAGGAATAAAATGTCTAGATCACTTAAAAAGGGACCTTTTGCAGACGCAAGCCTGCTCAAGAAGATAGATGCTATGAACGCTGAGGGCCAGAAGCAGATAGTTAAGACTTGGTCACGTCGTTCTACAATTTTCCCGTCTTTTGTTGGACACACAATCGCTGTTCATGACGGAAGAAAGCATATTCCTGTATATGTTACTGAAGATATGGTTGGACACAAGCTTGGTGAGTTTGTTCCTACAAGAACATTCAGAGGACATGCTGGAAGTTCTCCCGTTGAGAGAAAGAGCAGCGTTCACTAAGTAGTGCCAATGAAAGGAGGTCAAATCCATGGAAATGGAAATCAAGCATAGATCTAAAATTAAAAGAGAAAGAAATCGTGACAATAAAGAAACAAGACCTTTTGCAAAGTTATCTTACGCAAGAATACCTGTTCAGAAGGCATGCTTTGTCATGGATGCTATCAGAGGTAAGGATGTTGAGTCAGCACTCGCAATCCTTCAGTATAATCCCAGATATGCTTCAAGCGTAATCTACAAGCTTCTTAGCAGCGCAGTAGCAAATGCTGAGAACAACAAGGGAATGAACAGAGCAAATCTTTTCGTTGCTGAATGTACTGCAAGCAATGGCCCTATCATGAAGAGAATTCAGCCTAGAGCACAGGGCAGAGCATACAGAATCAACAAGAGAATGAGTCATCTGACTGTTATTTTGGACGAGAGATAATTGAAAGGAGAAGCGAAGAATGGGACAGAAAGTTAATCCTCATGGACTCAGAGTCGGTGTTATCGCTGATTGGGATTCCAAGTGGTACGCTGAATCTGGCGATTTCGCCAATAATCTTGTAGAAGATTACAATATCAGAAAATTTCTGAAGAAGAAGTTATATGCAGCTGGTGTTTCAAAGATTGAGATCGAGAGAGCATCAGATAGAGTAAAAGTTATCGTTTACACAGCTAAGCCCGGTGTTGTTATCGGTAAGGGTGGTGCTGAGATCGAGGTAACTAAGAAGGAACTTTCAAAGCTTACAGATAAGAAGGTTCTTGTTGATATCAAAGAGATCAAGAAGCCCGATAAGGATGCACAGCTTGTTGCAGAGAACATTGCACAGCAGCTTGAGAACCGTGTATCTTTCAGAAGAGCTATGAAGTCTTGCATGAGCAGAACAATGAAGACAGACGCTCTTGGTATCAAGGCTTGCTGCTCAGGCCGTCTTGGTGGAGCAGATATCGCTCGTTCAGAGTTCTATAGTGAGGGAACTATTCCTCTTCAGACACTCAGAGCAGATATTGACTATGGTTTTGCTGAAGCAGATACAACCTACGGTAAGGTTGGTGTTAAGGTATGGATCTACAAGGGTGAAGTACTTCCGACCAAAGCAGGTGAGAATTCAGATAAGGAAGGGAGCGATAAATAATGTTAATGCCGAAGAGAGTTAAGCACCGCAAGCAGTTCCGCGGTACAATGGCTCATAAAATTACTCGTGGTACTAAGATCACTTACGGTGAATATGGAATTGTTGCGCTTGAGCCTTGCTGGATCAATTCAAACCAGATTGAGGCAGCCCGTGTTGCTATGACACGTTTCATCAAGCGTGGTGGTCAGGTTTGGATTAAGATTTTCCCTGACAAGCCTATCACATTAAAGCCTCTCGGAACTCGTATGGGATCCGGTAAGGGTGCTGTTGATAGATGGGTAGCTGTTGTTAAGCCTGGTCGTGTAATGTTCGAAATCGGTGGAGTTGCCGAGGCCGATGCAAGAGAAGCTCTTCGTCTTGCTACACACAAGCTTCCTTGCAAGTGCAAGATCGTTTCAAAGGCTGATTTGGAAGGCGGTGTATCTAATGAAAACTAATAAGTATGTAGACGAGCTGAAAGCTAAGACTGCTGATGAACTTCAGACTGAGCTTGTATCAGCTAAAAAGGAACTTTTCAATTTAAAATTCCAGAACGCTACAAACCAGCTGGATAATACAGCAAGAATTAAAGAAGTAAGAAGAAATATTGCAAGAATCCAGACTGTAATCACACAGAATGCTAAGGCTGCTAACTAAGCCTTTTGCTTGGTTTAAAAAGGAGAAATGATCGTGGAAAGAAATTTAAGAAAAACGCGTGTTGGAAAAGTAACAAGCGATAAGATGGACAAGACCATCACAGTTTCCATTGAGGACCATGTGAAGCATCCTCTTTACAAGAAGATCGTAAAGAGAACATATAAGCTTAAGGCTCATGACGAGAATAATGAGTGCCGTATTGGTGACACAGTTAAAGTCATGGAGACAAAGCCTATCTCCAAGGATAAGAGATGGAGACTTGTATCCATTATTGAACGTGCAAAGTAATACAAAAAAAGGAGAAATATCATGATTCAGCAGGAAAGTAGACTTAGAGTCGCTGATAACACTGGTGCAAAAGAACTTCTTACAATCCGTGTTATGGGTGGATCTACAAGAAGATATGCGAGAATCGGCGACACAATCGTTGCATCTGTAAAAGAAGCAACACCCGGTGGAGTTGTAAAGAAGGGTGATGTTGTTAAGGCTGTTGTCGTTCGTACTGTAAAAGAGACACGTCGTAAGGACGGTTCCTACATCAGATTTGATGAAAACGCTGCTGTTGTTATCAATGAAGATGGTACGCCTAAGGGAACACGTATTTTTGGACCCGTAGCCAGAGAGCTTCGTGAGAAAAAATTCATGAAGATTCTTTCTCTTGCTCCGGAAGTATTATAAGGAGGCGCCCAGATGTCAACAAGTAAGATTAAGAAGGGCGATATGGTTAAGGTTATCGCCGGAAGAGAAATCGACAAGGAAGGAAAAGTCCTTTCTGTTGATACAAAGAACGGAAAGGTTGTTGTAGAGGGTCTTAACAAGGTAACTAAGCACGAGAAGCCTTCTGCAAAGAACCCCAATGGCGGAATTGTAGAGAGCGAAGCAGCTCTTGATATCTCCAACGTTATGTATCTTCACAAAGGAAAACCTACCAGAATTGGATTCAAGGTTGAGAAGGATAAGACTGGTAAGGTTGTAAAGAAGAACCGCATCGCAAAAAAGACCGGTGAGGTTATCGACTAATTAAGGAAGGAGGTATTTAACGTTGAGTAGATATAAGGATTTATACAAAAACGAGATCGTTGATGCTATGACAAAGAAGTTCGGTTACAAGAACGTAATGCAGGTGCCTAAGCTTGACAAGATCGTTATCAATATGGCAGTAGGCGAAGCTAAGGAGAATGCTAAGCTTCTCGAGAACGCTGCAAATGATATGGCTATTATTTCTGGTCAGAAGCCTGTTTACACAAAGGCTAAGAAGTCAATCGCTAACTTCAAATTGAGAGAGGGTATGCCTATCGGATGTAAGGTTACACTTCGTGGCGACAAGATGTACGATTTCCTTGATCGTCTTGTAAACCTCGCACTTCCTCGTGTACGTGACTTCAGAGGAATCAACCCTAACTCATTCGATGGAAGAGGAAACTATGCACTTGGTATCAAGGAGCAGCTTATCTTCCCTGAAATCGAGTATGATAAGATTGACAAGACAAGAGGTATGGACATTATTTTCACAACAACAGCTAAGACAGATGAAGAGGCACGTGAGCTTCTCACACTGTTCAATATGCCTTTTGCAAAGTAATAATAGGAGGGAAACACACACATGGCTAAATTATCCATGAAGTTGAAACAGCAGATGAAGCCCAAGTTCTCTACACGTGAGTACAATCGTTGTAAGATCTGTGGTCGTCCTCATGCTTATCTTAGAAAGTACGGAATCTGCAGAATTTGCTTCCGTGAGCTTGCATACAAGGGCGAAATTCCGGGAGTACGTAAAGCATCTTGGTAATTCTGTAGAATTCCCCCTTTGGGGGATGAATAACATAGCGGTTCAGGATGGGAGCCGCATATTTACAAAGTTATTATTCTTCGTATAATAAAAAAAGAGAAACACATAAGCGCGCATTGCGGCTTCGTGTCTCTGCTCAATTCGGGGAGTAGTAAGGCGAAGCAAAAATAATTAAGGAGGCAATTTAAAATGGCAATGAACGATCCTATTGCAGATATGCTTACAAGAATTCGTAACGCAAATACTGCAAAGCATGACACAGTTGACGTTCCTTCTTCAAAGATGAAGCTTGCTATTGCAAACATTCTTCTTGACGAGGGTTATATTAAGAAGCTCGATGTTGTTGAGGACGGAGCTTTCAAGACTCTTCACATCACTCTTAAGTATGGCGTTGATAGAAATGACAAGGTTATTACTGGTCTTAAGAGAATCTCTAAGCCCGGTCTTCGTGTATACGCAGGCAAGGACGAGCTTCCCAGAGTATTAGGCGGACTTGGTATCGCAATCATTTCAACAAACCAGGGAGTTGTAACTGACAAAAAAGCAAGAGAGCTGCAGGTTGGTGGCGAAGTTCTTGCATTCATTTGGTAAATTGGAGGTACGGGCATGTCACGAATTGGAAAAATGCCAATCGCAGTTCCTGCTGGAGTAACAGTAGAAGTTGCAGAAAATAATAAGGTGACTGTTAAGGGACCTAAGGGTACCCTTACAAGAGTTTTCCCTGCTGAGATCTCTTTCTCACAGGAAGATGGTCAGATCGAAGTTAAGAGACCTGACGATCAGAAGAAAACAAGAGCATTACATGGTCTTTCAAGAAGCCTTCTTAACAACATGGTAGTTGGTGTTACAGATGGTTTCGAGAAGAAGCTCGAGGTTAACGGTGTAGGTTACAGAGCTGCTAAAAATGGCAAGACACTCTCTCTTACACTTGGTTATTCTCACCCTGTTGAACTTACTGATCCTGAAGGAGTTGAGACAGTAGTTGAGGGACAGATAATCACTGTTAAGGGAATCGACAAAGAGGCTGTTGGCCAGCACGCTGCTATCATCAGAGAGAAGAGAGCTCCCGAACCTTATAAGGGCAAGGGAATCAAGTACGTTGATGAAGTTATCAAGCGTAAGGTTGGTAAGACAGGTAAGAAGTAATAAGATAAGGAGAGTGCAAAATGGTTAGTAAAGAATCAAGACAGAAAATTCGTGCTAAAAAGCATATGAAGATTCGTAATCGTTTCAGCGGTACAGCTGAGAGACCACGTTTAGCAGTATTTAGAAGCAATAGTCATGTATATGCACAGGTTATTGATGATGTAGCCGGCAAGACAATTGTATCTGCTTCTACTCTTGAAAAAGACATCAAGGCAGAACTCAAGAATACAGACGATATTGAAGCTGCTACAAAAGTTGGTGATATTGTAGCAAAGAGAGCATTGGAAAAGGGCATTAAGGCTGTTGTATTTGACAGAGGTGGTTATATCTACCACGGAAAAGTTAAAGCTCTTGCTGATGCTGCCAGAGAAGCTGGCCTTGAATTCTAAGAAGGGAGAAAACACAAATGAAGCGTACAATAGTTGATGCAAGTCAGCTCGAATTGACAGATAAAGTTGTAACCATCAAGCGTGTTACAAAGGTTGTTAAGGGTGGACGTAACATGAAGTTCACTGCGCTCGTAGTAGTTGGCGATAACAACGGACACGTTGGTGTAGGTCTGGGTAAGTCTACTGAAATCCCGGATGCTATCCGCAAGGGTAAGGAAGATGCAACAAAGAACCTTATTACTGTTCCTCTTGACGAGAACAACAGTATCACACATGATTTCGTAGGTAAGTTCGGCTCTGCTGAAGTTTTACTTAAGAGATCTCCTGAAGGTACAGGTATCATCGCCGGTGGTCCCGCTCGTTCAGTTTGTGAGCTTGCAGGTATCAGAAACATCAGAACAAAGTCACTTGGTTCAAACAACAAGCAGAACGTTGTTTATGCAACAATCAACGGTCTTGCTCAGTTGAAGACACCTGAAGAAGTTGCTGCAAAGCGCGGTAAGTCCGTTGCTGAAGTAACCGCATAAGGTTTAGTAAATAAGGAGTATAAATCAATGGCAAAGAGTAGTGAAAAGAAGCTTAAGATCACATTGGTTAAGTCCACAATCGGTGCTATTCCTAAGCAGGTGGCAACAGTAAAATCAATGGGATTTAAGAAACTTAACAGCTCTGTTGAACTTCCTGATAATTCCGCTACAAGAGGACAGATTCAGCAGATCAGACACCTTGTAAAGGTTGAAGAGATCTAATCTCTAAAGTAAAATGTAAATGTATCCGGAGCTGCAGTATGTATACGCGAGTGGTGAGCAGCGATGTTCACTGCGTGTAGCGGTATAAGCTCCGGAGTTAAATAAAGGAGGATTATCATGGAATTATCAAACTTAAGACCTGCTGAAGGTTCTGTACAGAGCGATAATTTTAGAAGAGGCCGTGGTCATGCTTCAGGAAACGGCAAGACTGCAGGTAAGGGACACAAAGGTCAGAAGGCTCGTTCAGGTGCTCCCAGACTTGGCTTCGAAGGTGGACAGATGCCACTTTTCAGAAGACTTCCTAAGAGAGGCTTCAAGAATATCAATCATAAAAACATCGTAGGAATTAACGTAAGCGCTCTTGAAGTATTTGAGAACGGAGCAGTTGTAGATGTTCAGGCACTTAAGGATCAGGGAATCATCAAGAAAGAGCTTGATGGTGTAAAGATTCTTGGAAACGGAGAATTTACCAAGAAGCTTACGGTTAAAGCAAATGCGTTCAGCGCATCAGCAAAAGAGAAAATCGAGGCACTTGGTGGAACAACAGAGGTGATCTAATGTTTAAGTCCCTAATGAATGCATTAAAAGTCAAAGAAATCAGAATGAAAATTCTCTTTACTCTTGCAATGCTTGCTCTTATCAGGTTTGGCTCAACTATCCCGATTCCGGGAATGAATGTTGCTAAGTTCAAAGAGTGGTTTGCAGGTTTAACGAGCGGAACCGATGCCTTTGGCTTCATGGATCGATTTACTGGTGGATCTTTTGAGAGCGCATCAATCCTGGCGCTTAATATCACACCTTATATTACTTCTTCCATTATTGTTCAGCTCCTTACAATTGCAATTCCCAAGTTTGAGGAATGGCAGAAGGATGGAGAAGACGGAAGAAAGAAGCTTACAGCAATGACAAGATACATTACTGTAGTTTTGGCACTTATCGAGTCCATTGCAATGGCTGTCAACTTCTATAAATCTGGTTCCCTTACAGAAAATTCTATTTTCTTGGCAATTCAGGTTGTAGTTGCACTTACAGCAGGTAGTGCATTCCTCATGTGGATTGGTGAACGAATCACGGAAAACGGGGTTGGGAATGGTATTTCTATAGTTCTGACGATCAATATTCTTTCAAGAATTCCGTCAGACTTACATTCACTTTTCGAGCATTTTGTGAGTGGGAAGCCTATTGCAAGGGGAGTAGTATCAGCTGTAATAATTATAGCGGTTATTATTGCATTGGTAGTACTGATTGTAGTTCTTAACGGCGCAGAGCGCAGAATCCCTGTTCAGTATGCAAAGAAGATTCAGGGAAGAAGAACTTATGGTGGAAATCGTTCCGAAATTCCGCTTAAGGTCAGCACAGCAGGCGTTATGCCTATCATTTTTGCAATGTCATTGTTCCAGTTTCCCGGTGTTATAACTTACTTTGTAGGTTATAAGGGAACAGGTATCTGGGCAACGATATTGGAATATTTAAAGCAGGACAATTGGTTTGATCCAAATCACTGGAATTATTCCATCGGTCTTGTAGTATACATATTATTGCTTATCTTCTTCGCGTATTTCTATACGTCAATTACTTTCAATCCTATTGAGATTGCAGAGAATATGAAGAAGCAGGGCGGTTTTATACCGGGAATCAGACCCGGAAAGCCTACCAGCGATTATCTTACAAGCATTTTGAACTATATCATATTTATCGGAGCATGTGGACTTATTATCATTGCGATAATTCCTTACTTCTTCAGTGGTATGTTTAAAGCAAGTGTTTCTTTCGGTGGTACTAGCCTTATCATCGTGGTAAGTGTTATACTTGAAACAATAAAACAGATTGAGTCACAAATGCTTGTACGTAATTACAAGGGATTTTTGGAAGACTGATTGAAAAAATAAGGTAAGAGGTACAGGGACCTACTATGACAGTGGGCCCTGCAACCTCTTGTTTCTACTTTATGGAAGGGATTATAGTATGAAGATTATTATGTTGGGTGCACCAGGTGCAGGAAAAGGTACACAGGCACAGATGATTGCGGAGAAATATAATATTCCGCATATCTCAACAGGAGATATTTTCAGAGCCAACATCAAAAATGGTACAGAGCTTGGTAAGAAAGCCAAGGAATTTATGGATAAGGGACAGCTTGTTCCCGATGAGCTTACAGTTGAGCTTCTTCTCGACAGAGTTGCAAACGATGACTGCAAGAACGGTTACGTACTTGATGGTTTTCCGCGCACTATTCCCCAGGCTGATGTTCTTGATACAGAACTTACAAAGCTTGGTGATAAGGTTGATTTCGCAATTAACGTTGATGTGCCGGATGATAACATCGTTCGCAGAATGTCAGGTAGAAGAGCTTGCCTGAAGTGTGGTGCAACCTATCATATTGAACATATTAAACCACAGAAAGACGGAATCTGTGATAAGTGCGGTAGTGAGCTTGTTCAGAGAGATGATGACAAGCCTGAGACAGTTCAGAACAGACTTAAGGTTTATCATGATCAGACACAGCCGCTTATCGACTACTATGAGAAAAAGAACATTTTAAAGACTGTAGACGGAACAAAGGATATGCAGGAAGTCTTCAGTGATATCGTTAGCATATTGAATGCATAATCTTGGTGTATTAAAATGGCTATAAGTATCAAAACAGATAAAGAAATCGATCTTATGCGACAGTCAGGGCATCTATTGGCAAAAGTTCATGAAGAACTTCATGCTGCTCTCAGACCCGGTATATCAACACTTGAGCTTGATGAGATTGGTGAGAGAACTATCCGTGCTCTGGGCGGGATTCCGAATTGCAAAGATTACGAGGGATTTCCTGCTTCTGTATGCATTTCTGTGAACAATGAAGTGGTTCACGGAATTCCAAGCAGTGAGCGAATCCTGCAGGAGGGTGATATTGTTTCACTCGATACAGGACTTATATACAAAGGTTTTCATTCTGATGCTGCCAGAACTTGGGGCGTCGGTAAGATAAGCGATGAAGCACAGAAGCTTATTGATGTTACAAGAGAAAGCTTTTTTGAAGGAATAAAGAAAGCTAAGGCAGGGAACAGACTTTATGATATATCCGCTGCCATAGATAAATTTATCAGGCCTTACGGATACGGCATTGTAAGAGAACTTACAGGTCACGGGATTGGAACAAGTTTACATGAAGATCCTATCGTTCCTAATTTCAGGAAATTGACAAGAGGCCCCAAACTTCAAAAGGGCATGACCATATGTGTTGAGCCGATGATAACAATGGGTGATCGTAAAGTCGGATGGCTTGAAGATGACTGGACAGTTGCAACGCTTGACGGGTCACTTGCGGCACATTATGAAAACACAATAGCCATCACGGATGGTGAACCGGAGATATTAACTATATTATAGAAGTAGATAAAGAGGAGATGTAGATGTCAAAGGCTGATGTAATTGAAATTGAAGGAAAGGTTATTGAGAAGCTTCCCAATACAATGTTCCAGGTTGAGCTTGAAAACGGACATGTTGTATTGGCACATATAAGTGGCAAGCTTCGTCAGAATTTTATTAGAATTTTACCCGGTGATAAGGTAACATTAGAGTTATCACCTTATGATCTTACAAAAGGAAGAATAATTTGGAGAGATAAGTAATAAAATAATCTAATGACTGTATGTGTGTGAGGGATTTATGATACAAAAAATTCTGGATAGGCATTTCGATAGTATTTCGTTCATACATTATAACAAGAATAAGATAGCGGAGGATAATATCCGAAATACGGCTGACACTGTGATGTTTTTATCCGGTGTTAGCACGTTTCTGCTTTTTCTTATTGTTTTGTTATCGGGAAGTTATTATTTTTGTTTTTTTCTAATTGCAATATTGTTTGTTCTTGTTGGAATACATTTAGTACAGAAAGTTTTTCTTAGTAATATATCTGAGAGCTTTAAATTATCTAGAGTGTATTCCTTCTTTTTTTATGGAGTGATGATACTTTGTTACTCCTATGTTGATATTGTCATGAATATGACATCAAGGTGTATCGTTTTCCCTTGTGCGATTATCGTGATAACTGCTGTATATATGGACACTTTTTTGTCTACAACGGTATATAAAATTGTGCTTACCATTATATATTGCATAATGGATCATATGATACGTCCCCATTATGGAATAAAAAGAGATCTGTTTGTGGCAGGCGTGGCTATTATTGCTTCACTGTTCAGCTATTTTGAAATTGTCGATCTGGCAATCAATAAAGGCGAAGACAGACGTATACTGGAAAAAAAGAGTACGACCGATCTTTTGACCGGAATTTACAATAAGCTTTCGTTCGAAGAAAAGTGCAATGAATATCTTAAGAAAAGAAAGCCCGGTGCCAGATGTATTTTGTTTATCTTTGACCTTGATAATTTCAAGGAAGTAAACGATACATACGGACATCAGACTGGCGACAATGTGCTTAAGAAGTTTTCTGAGATACTTCAAAGCTATTTTCATCCGTATGATATTCTTGGAAGAATCGGCGGAGATGAGTTTATGGTGCTTGTAATGGGCGAGATGCCTGAAGGATTTGCAGAGAAAAGATGCAGAAGCATTCTTCATGAGTTCAAGACGGCCCGTATCAATCAGGTTTCAGGTCTTACTTGCAGTATAGGTATTGTGAGTGATAACGACTGTGCAAGCTTTAGCGATCTTTATAAGAAAGCGGATGAGGCACTTTATGTTGCCAAAGAGGGTGGAAAAGCTACTTTCAACCTTTTTGAAAAGGAGAAATCTTCATAATAATTTACGTTAGTTTCACTTCTTCATTTTCCCTTCAGTATGCTGGGGCTCTCTGTGATGATATTTGCAGGGAGCTTCAGTATGAAGCGGTTATGAGGGAGTTCTTTTTATAAGATGAAAAAAGACATATTGTGGAGGAGAGTCATGGGAGAAAAGAAACAGGCAATTTATGATGCATCGGTACTTGGTAAGCCGAAGATGGCTGTTTTGGGATTACAGCACATGTTCGCAATGTTTGGGGCAACGATACTCGTTCCCATCCTGGTAAACGGCTATTTTGGAGGCGACGGACTTTCAGTTCAGGTTACTTTATTCTTTGCGGGAATCGGAACACTTCTTTTTCACGTATTTGCCAAATTCAGGGTTC
This sequence comes from Butyrivibrio sp. LB2008, assembly GCF_000621565.1. GTDB lineage: Bacteria > Bacillota > Clostridia > Lachnospirales > Lachnospiraceae > Butyrivibrio. Next base: position 192,616 of record NZ_KK211308.1, on the reverse strand, counting down.
CGGCATTTTTGGGATCATCATTTGCGTTCCTTGGTGGTTTTGCTACTGTTGCAAATTTAAATACAGGTAAGTATGCTAATATGTCTTACGCGGATAAACTTCCCTATGCCTGCGGAGGAATAGTCATTGCGGGACTTATGTATCTTTTGCTTGCGGTTGTGATAAGGCTTGTCGGAGTAAAGAGAGTAATGCACTTTCTTCCTCCTGTGGTAACGGGACCAATCATAATCTGCATAGGTCTTTCACTTGCGCCTTCGGCTGTCGACAATGCATCGGCCAATTGGGGACTTGCGCTTATAGCTTTGATAGTGGTCATAGTGTTTAATATATTCGGAAAAGGAATGTTTAAGATCATTCCTATTTTGATGGGCGTTGTAATATCATACGCTGCGGCACTTGTTATGCAGGCAATGGGAATTACGAATGCGGATGGAAGTGCGATAATAAATTTTGCTCCGATCGCCGAGGCAAAGTGGATTGGAATACCGCCTTTTATCCATGCCAAATTTGATCTTACATCGATCTTTGTAATGGCGCCTATTGCCATTGCAACAATGATGGAGCATGTCGGAGATATGTCAGCGATTTCTGCGACGACAGGTAAGAATTTCATTGAAGATCCGGGACTTCACAGGACACTTTTCGGTGACGGACTTGCAACTGCACTTGCAGGATTGTTCGGCGGACCTGCAAATACGACATATGGTGAGAATACAGGAGTACTGGAACTGTCCAAAGTATACGATCCGAGAGTCGTAAGGATTGCGGCTATTTACGCTGTCATCGTGAGCTTCATTCCCAAGATGGCAGATCTTATAGGAACAATGCCGACAGCGATAATCGGGGGAATAAGCTTTATTCTGTACGGAATGATCTCTGCTATCGGTGTCAGAAATGTTGTTGAGAACAAGGTTGATTTTACCAGATCGAGAAATCTAATTGTTGCGGCAATTATTCTGGTATCCGGGCTTGGGTTTAAGAACGGCATTACCTTTAATGTCGGTGCAACGGATATTACATTTACATCTCTTGCCATAGCTGCAATACTTGGAATCTTGCTTAATGCGATCCTTCCCGGAAACGATTACAGTTTTGGAGAAAATTACAGCGGTGATATCAACAGAGGAGTAAGCTTTAATAACAGTGTGGCTGAAGAAGACTGAAGCAAAATTATAGAGTTTATGGGTGTTTTCATAATGAAAAAAATATTGGATGATTATTTTTTTCATTGTGATATAATATCCAATTGTGTAGAGATTAACGTTTATATATGGAGGTTTATTTATGAACAAGAAAACAAAGTTGGGTATTTCCGCAACAGCGCTTTTGGCACTTGTATATGCAATGGGAGCGGCAAGTACATTGGGGATGATCGCGCTTATTGTATTCATTCTTATTTTGGAAGAGGATGAAGATCTTAAAGCTGCAACAAAAAAAGCTGCAACAGTTCTTTTGATATTGCTTCTGATAAGTGGATGTGAGCGTGCACTTATTGAGATCCTTCGTCTTTTCGCAGATGGCTACAGCAGCGTGCTGTATACAATAACAGACAAGATGGACTACTTTTTTGAATTCGCGATCAATGCGGCATATATGGTATTTGCATTCTTGGCTTTGAATGGTGCTTTCTTCAACAAGCCTAACAACGGAGCTCCTTACTATCCACAGCAGCCCAATCAGGGGTACGGACAGCCGATGCAGAACCAGGCTCCGAAAATGCAGAATCCCGGGATGCAGAATCAGGGAGCACAGGGAAGCTCTTATGTGCAGGATCAGGGACGCAGATGCCCTAAGTGCGGTAATCCTGTAGGAGATGAGTTATTCTGCACATATTGCGGAACTAAGCTTTGATCATATAAAGAGAATATATAAGAGATTATCTGGACATGCCTTTCAGGTGTATTGAAAGGCATGTTTTTTCTTTTTACAGAATAAAAAGAAAAATTGTGAAAACAGCTTGCGTATTGACTATTTATGTGTTATGATATCAAATGGTCTTTTTAGATAGAAGGGGATATTATGCCCTTCTTTAAGCATTAGCTGTTTACCATGCAGGAAAGGAGTAACAATGAAAGTAAGGTCTTCTGTTAAGCCTATGTGCGAAAAGTGCAAGGTTATTAAGAGAAAGGGCGTTATCAGAGTTATCTGTGACAACCCTAAGCACAAGCAGAGACAGGGATAATCCGAGCCGTTTAGGTGGATTACTTTTTGATACCAATGTGTATTGGAAAGATCGGATCATTCTTTGTCCGGTTGGGCTGTGATCATCGGCCCCAATCAAACAAGTAATATTATTTTTAAGTTATGGAGGAATAAAAAATGGCTCGTATTGCAGGTGTAGATTTACCTAGAGATAAGCGAGTAGAGATCGGTTTGACATATATCTACGGAATCGGTAGAACAAGCTCAAACAAGATCCTCGAAGCAGCAAAAGTAAGCCCGGACACACGTGTTCGTGATCTTACAGATGAAGAAGTTAAGAGAATTGCCGAGATTATCGGTAACGACTACGATGTAGAAGGTGACCTCAGAAGAGAAGTTGCTATGAACATCAAGAGACTCACAGAGATCGGATGTTTCAGAGGCATGCGTCATAGAAGAGGACTTCCTTGCCGTGGTCAGAGAACTAAGACAAATGCAAGAACTAGAAAAGGACCTAAGAGAACAATCGCTAACAAGAAGAAATAATTTTTCTTGATGTCTGAGCATGGCAGATCAGTGATGTAACAATTATAACCAGTAATTATTAGGAAGAAAGTAGGTTAGTTTAAAATGGCAAATCAGAAATCAAATGCAGCTAAAAAGTCAGCTGCAAAGAAGCGTGTCAAGAAAAACGTTGAACACGGACAGGCACACATCCAGTCATCTTTCAATAACACTATCGTTACTTTGACAGATGCTGCAGGAAACGCTCTTAGCTGGGCAAGTGCCGGCGGTCTCGGATTTAAAGGTTCAAGGAAATCTACTCCTTATGCTGCACAGGTAGCTGCAGAGACAGCAACAAAGGCTGCGCTTGTACATGGCCTTAAGACTGTTGATGTATTCGTTAAGGGACCAGGATCAGGAAGAGAAGCTGCAATCAGAGCTCTTGCTGCAAGTGGACTCACAGTTACATCTATCACAGATGTAACACCTGTACCGCACAACGGATGCAGACCTCCCAAGCGTCGTAGAGTGTGAGCGATAAATTTGGTCGTTGCGGCATAAAATTTTGTATTTATACAAAATTTTATGTTATTGCAGACCGTATTGTCGCGTTGTTCTCACAATGCAGAATACATGTGCAAATAGATATGTATTTATACGCGTTGGATGAAGGTGTATGACACTGTAAACAACATCAAACGACAGAATGTCGTTTGAGAAAAAGAAAGGAGCCTAAAATGGCAGTAAACAGAGTTCCCGTATTAAAAAGATGCAGATCACTTGATTTGGATCCTACATTTCTTGGATATGACAAAAAGTCCAAGAGAACATCAGCTAGAGCTGGTAAGAAGATGAGTGAGTATGGACTTCAGCTTCGTGAGAAACAGAAGGCTAAATTCATCTATGGCGTCCTTGAGAAGCCTTTCAGAAATTACTACGACAGAGCAGACAGAATGAAGGGTCAGACAGGTTCCAACCTTATGACTATTCTTGAGACAAGACTTGATAACGTTATCTTCAGAATGGGCTTTGCAAGAACAAGAAGAGAAGCTAGACAGGTTGTTCTTCACAAGTTCATTACAGTAAATGGAAAAGTAATCAATGTTCCTTCATACCTCATTAAAGCCGGTGATGTCATCGAAGTTAAAGAGGCAGCAAAGAACATCCAGAGATTTAAGGATATCTCAGAAATCACTGCAAGCAGACTTGTTCCTGAGTGGCTTGACGTTAACAAGGAAGGACTTAAGGGTACAATAAAGGAACTTCCTTCAAGAGAAGTAATCGACGTTCCCGTTGATGAGATGCTTATCGTCGAGTTGTATTCTAAGTAATCTAAGATTAAATAGAAACTTGTTAACTAGTCACATAAGGAGGGTATATCAGTGTTTGATTTTGAAAGACCAAATATTGAAGTTGCTGAAATCTCAGATGATAAGAAATATGGTAAATTCGTAGTGGAGCCTCTTGAAAGAGGTTACGGTATTACACTGGGCAATTCCCTTCGTAGGATTATGCTCTCTTCATTACCTGGTGCAGCAGTAAGTCAGGTTAAGATTGAAGGCGTACTGCATGAGTTCAGTTCTATTCCCGGAGTAAAGGAAGATGTAACTGAGATTATTATGAATATCAAGAATCTTTCTATAAAGAATTCCTCTGATACTAATGAGCCTAAAACTGCATATATTGAGTTTAACGGTGAAGGTGTTGTCAGAGCATCAGATATTCAGGTAGACCAGGATATTGAGATCATGAATCCTGATCAGGTTATCGCTACACTTTCCGGAAAGGATGCTAAGCTCTATATGGAGCTTACTATCACAAAGGGAAGAGGTTATGTAAGCTCTGATAAGAATAAGACAGGCGATCTTCCAATCGGAGTTATCGCTATCGATTCTATCTACACACCTGTAGAGAGAGTAAATATAACTATCGAGAATACTCGTGTAGGTCAGGTAACTGATTATGATAAGCTTACATTAGATGTTCACACAGACGGAACACTTGCTCCCGACGAGGCTGTAAGCCTTGCAGCAAAGGTTCTCAGCGAGCATTTAAGCCTATTCATCGACCTTTCTGAGAATGCTAAGACAGCAGAAGTTATGATCGAGAAGGAAGACGATGAGAAGGGCAAAGTTCTCGAGATGTCAATTGATGAGCTTGAACTTTCAGTTCGTTCATTCAACTGCCTCAAGAGAGCAGGCATCAATACCGTTCAGGAGCTTGCAAACAAGACTTCTGATGATATGATGAAGGTTCGTAATCTTGGACGTAAGTCACTTGAGGAGGTTCTTGCTAAGCTTGACGAGCTTGGACTTTCACTTAAGTCAGATGGCGAGCAGTAATATTACGAAACATACAGTATGAATGTCCGCAGAAGATAAATCCGATGCGTACTGAAGCGGATTCTCATAGGATCTAAAAACTGCATTGTAAGAGTAAGCCCGATGAGCATCTTATGATGTACCTACAGCGGAGGGAACTCCGCAAATGAGAAAGGATGTAAATAATTATGGCAATGTACAGAAAGCTTGGAAAAGCAACAAAGCCCAGAAGAGCGCTTCTTCGCAACCAGGTAACAGCACTTCTTTACAACGGAAAGATTGTTACTACAGAGGCAAGAGCTAAGGAAATCAAGAAGATCGTAGAGCCTATGATCACTCTTGCAGCTAAGGAAAAGGACAACTTTGAGACTGTTTCTGTTGAAGTTAAGATGCCTGAAAAGGATGCTTACGGAAAGAGAGTTAAGGAAGTTGTTGACGGTAAGAAGGTAACAAAGTTCACAACTGTTACTAAGGAAATCAAGAAGGATCTTCCTTCACGTATGCACGCAAGAAGACAGCTTCTTAAGACTCTTTACCCTGTTATCGATGTTCCTCAGGAGAACAAGGGAAGAAAGAAGAACACAAAGGAAGTTGACCTCGTAGCAAAGCTTTTCGATGAGTACGGACCTAAGTACGCAGATCGTAAGGGTGGTTATACAAGAATCATCAAGATCGGTCAGAGAAAAGGTGATGCAGCTATGATGGTTGTTCTTGAGCTTGTTTAATAGCTTTTGATTATTTAAACCATAAATATAGAGGTTTCAGAGTATATGCTCTGAAACCTCTTTTTTCTTCGCTTATTTAGATTTTTATTAAATATCTGCAGTGTAAATCGTTTAATTGTACTGATCGACGTTCTGAGGGGTTACAGGAACAAATGGAACCCAAATATATTTGTGATCTTCTGAAGCACCTGAAACAGATGCTACGGATCCGCCTTTGGCAAGTGCAACAGCACTTTCTACAGCGGCATTACCCTGACCGGTTGTGTCCTGAAGTACCGTCATATACAGATCGCCGTCCTTTACAGCGGCACATCCTTCAGTTGTGGCATCAATACCCGCTACGAGCAATTTGTGAGTATCATATCCGTTATCTTTCATCCATTTAATGGCACCCATTGCCATAGTATCGTTATTGCAGAAGATACAATCAAACGGCTGTCCTGTTATCTTAAATACATTAAGCTTGTCATATGCCACGGAATCGGACCAATCTCCGTTATCAACAAATACATAATTTACATTTACTTTGTTATCAAGGAAATAGTATTTAACGGCATTTGTTCTCTTAGGAGCAGCGGCATGAAGTTTTTCACCCATCAGGATAATAACATTTAAAGTTGAAGGCTTTCCGAGACCGCTCCATATATATTCAGCCTGGAATGCTCCTGCGTCCTGCTCGTATGAACCTACATAGACAAACTGATCGCCTTTTAGATAGTCGCTTTCAGGCTCGTTGTTTATAAATACGACAGGAAGATTACCGGCTGCATTTTCCATCTGCAGAGCAGTACTTGTATCGCATAATCTGCAGATTATCGCATCGTATCCGCCGGAAGCGGCACCTGCAATCTGTTCCATCTGAGTTTCTGTACTGTTCTGGCTGTAAACAATGTCGATTGTAGCACCGACTTCTTTTGCTTTAGCAACGATTGCATCGGCAAGAGTATTAAGGAACCCGTCATCATCTGCATGTAGTACCATAAGTATCTTTACGCCGTTGCCTGAAAACGATCCTGAACCGGATTTGCCGCAAGCTGTGAGTGAAACAGTTAATAGAACAGCGCAAAGTAGAAAAGCCATTGAGCGTTTAATTCGATTTTTCATAATATGTATCTCCTTATCAAATCTTGAACTTCTGAACATAGGATGTAAGCATTTCTGATGTGTTAGCCAATTCATGGGAGTTGTCGGCTACATCCTGGCTGTTCTTGGTTATGCTGTTAGCCTGTTCAACCATTCTGCGGCTGGTCTCGAGGATTTCATCTGTACTTGCAGCCTGTTCTTCAGAGATGGCAGCAACATTGCTGGCAACATCATCAACCTTTTCAACATCTTTGATCATGAGTTCGATAAGTTCATTGGACTTTTCAATGTTCTGGTAGATCCTATCAAATGTCTGAACAGCAGTCTGAATAAGCTCGCTGTTTGTATCAATATTCTTTGCACTTGTCTGAGCCTGTGCGACAACACTGTCAATTGCTTTTCCGACATCATTGATCAGCTTGGCAATGTTATCTGCGCTGGAAGCTGAGTTCTGGGCAAGCTTTCCGATTTCAGTAGCAACAACAGCAAATCCCTTTCCGGATTCTCCGGCGCGCGCAGCTTCGATAGAAGCGTTCAAAGAAAGCAGATTTGTCTGTTCAGCAATCTCGCTGATAAGACCGACAATATTGGTGATTTCTTCAGACGCCTTACCAACTTCATTGATGGAAGTGACAAGGTCATCGTTGCTACTCTTGATATATTGCATTGCATCAGCAAGCTGTTCCATATCATTACGGCCTTTTTTACTGATTTCGACAGTTTCTTTCATGCTCTCATTGGCCTGATTTGAATTATCTCTTGTATCTGCAACTACCATTGCAAGAGTAGTTGCACTCTGGGCAATCTCATTAACTGCAACAGCGAGCTGATCCACAGTTGAATTAAGATTCTTCATTGCTTCAGACTGTGACTGGGAAGCTTCGTACATGCTCTTTGATACGGTGTCAGAGTTGTCAGACTGCTCTTTAAGCTTCTTGGACTCATCATTGATAACCGAGAGCATATTTCTCATTGAATAAACGAATTCGCTCACCTTATCGCTCATGAGACCGATCTCATCATTGCCTTCATGTCTGACATCAATAGTGAAGTCACCTGCTGACATATCTGTAATGTTCTTGGTGATTCCGCCAAGAGGTGCAATAACCTTGGTAACCATGAGATTGATAAGTAAAACAATAAGTACGATTGCGATAACGCCTATCAAGGCAAGCGTAGTAACAAGCTTTGTTACGTCTTTCATGATAGTGCTGTTATGGACATACGAAATAAGAACCCAGTCTGTTCCGGCTATTGGCTTAAATGCAACTACATTATTTGCAAGTGTGACTGTTGAGTAATTTCTTTCATTAACCTTTTTGGCTATAGCGGACATGAGGTTGTCGCTGTCACTTGTGTCAAGCTTGGTAGAAACCCTGTTTTTATCACGGTGTGCAAGGATAGTTTTGTCAGTGATGTCAACAAGGAACGATGCAGCCTGATCCATCTTTACTTTTGAATTTACAATGATACTGATCTGGTCAAGAGAAAGATCGGCAGCCATGATCTTGAGTTCTCCGGAACCGTCGTTGATTATACCTGAAGCGCTTATTACATTAGTTCCGTCAACATCCTTGTAGGTACTGCCATACACCATGTTTACACGTGTCATGCCTTGCTTGAACCATTCTTGTTCTGTGACATTATCCGTGTTTTTGGTTGATTCTGAAGCTTTAAAAACTTTTCCGGCCTTGGTTGCGACATATGGTCCGTTTTTGCAATACGGATTGAAACCATAATATGCGTCCATTATTGCGGATAATTCGGAATCCGATGGCTTATCTTTTTCAACAAGCTGTTTTACTGTGGAAAAATTTTGAAGATTGTAATTGAGCCAGGCTTCGATATTGTCTGCCTGATTGGAAATAGAAGAATTTAGTGCTGATGTTGCCATTTGGGTCATGCTTCTGCTGGACAGATACCCTGAAATGAGCACCAAAATAAGAATGGTGGCAACTACGGCAGGGACTAAGAACAAAAGAAGCTTGTTTTTGATCTTTGCATGTCTCTTTCCATTTACTTTTTCCATTAGAAAAATCTCCTTAAAATTATATAAAAACAGATTATATACAATATTTTACTATATTCTACGATTTTGTGTGCGAAATAATATAAAAAACATTAAATTGTGTCATTATTTCTTTTTTTCAAAGTGCTGGTAATCCTTGGAGGAATTCCAATTGCCGCCCCAAGAGAAACCGTGTTCTTTAAAAAGCTTATATGCAAGATCGTCTTTATCAATTTTATAAGGAAAATCAGCGTTTCTGTCTGCGTATTTTTCGCCGCCTGAAGGTGCTATTACGGTCGCGCCGTTTTTGTATTTAATTTGCGGATTATAAAGCGGATTTATATCAATAGCCAGTCCCTGGGAGTGCTTGGAAAGTTTTTTTCCGTTCCCGATAGGACGGTAATTGAAGCAGGAAGTGTTGTTCGCTTCCATAGAAGCCTCATCGTCGGCGTCAAATTCATCGATAAGCTTTATACTTTCTATTTGGTAGTCATTGTCGTAGAGCTCGTAAAAAATCTCCATAATGTCATCGGCAATTGCTTTATTGCATATCAGTTCACCTGATTGCTCTTCACCGTCAAAATCGACATAGAGAACAGAACAATATCTTAGTTCATCAAGTGAAAAAGGACAGTCTTTTGGATATGATACGTCTGTTATCTTGGATACAATTGAATCCGGAATTTCCTCATAGTAGAAGCCTTCAGAGTATGTGACTCTTGTGTCATATACGTCAATGTCAAAAGGAGTTTCGGTTGAATTTGTGACACTTGAATTGACTTGTCCGGTCGAAGATGATGATGCACTCATTTGAGCATTGTCAACTGTAGATCCGGTGCTTGTTGCATATGATGAAGCATTTTCTGTGGGTATTTCTGACGGATGTAACTTGGCGTAATCTTCGAGGGTTTCGTGTCCGGCGAGGTGCCTTGCCATAATGGCGCAGAATAGAATTATTCCTAAAAGAAGAAGTAGCTCTTTTGCATATTTTCTGTTCATTTGTAAATCTCCGAGTTTAATTTTATAAATAAATAGTACCACATTTATGCTATAATATTTCGAATGGTAGGTAAAAAGAGATGATACGTACAGATAAACTTGTATTTGAATACATAAGAAGAGATGACGAGGGAAATGTCGAGGGTATTACAAGAGCTGTCGATGATGTCAACATTGATGTCAAGCCGGGACAGTTCATTGCAATCCTGGGGCATAACGGTTCGGGAAAATCGACTCTTGCCAAGCATTTCAACGCTTTGTTATATCCGACAGAGGGTGAAGTGGTCGTAGATGGCATGAACACTCGTGACAGTAATAAATTGTGGGATATCAGACAGGAAGCCGGAATGATCTTCCAAAATCCCGATAATCAGATAATCGGGCAGGTTGTTGAAGAGGATGTCGGTTTTGGTCCTGAGAATATGGGAGTTCCAACGGAAGAAATCTGGGAGCGTGTTGACGAGAGTCTTAGAGCAGTCAATATGCTTGAATTTAGAAAATCATCACCCAATCATCTTTCCGGAGGCCAGAAGCAGAGAGTTTCTATTGCAGGAGTCATCGCTATGCATCCTAAGTGCATAATCATGGATGAACCTACTGCGATGCTTGATCCCAACGGACGAAAAGATGTCATAAGAGCCGCAAGGGCGCTTAACAGCGTTGAAGGAATAACTGTCATCCTCATAACGCATTATATGGAAGAAGTTATCTACGCCGATAAGGTGTTTGTCATGGATAAAGGGCATGTTGAGATGCAGGGCACGCCTAAAGAGATTTTTTCTCAGGTTGATAAGCTCAAAGAGCTAAGACTCGGCGTTCCTCAGGTGACTCTTTTGGCACATGAACTTAAAAAGAGCGGTCTTCCGCTTCCTGACGGGATTCTCACAAAAGAGGAGTTCGTCGAGGAACTTAAGAAATTAAAGAGATGATACGGAGAAGGAAATGTCTATAATTCTCGACCATGTAAACTATATATATGATGAAGATACTGCAATGGCGCATGCCGCGCTGACGGACGTGAATATAAAGATTGACGCGGGTGAATTTATCGGGCTTATAGGACACACGGGTTCAGGTAAATCAACGCTTATCCAGCATATGAACGGTCTTGTCAAGCCTACAAGCGGTACGGTATATTTTGACGGAAAAGATATCAGCGATCCCGAGTTTGACAGGAAAGCGCTCAGAGCTAAGGTGGGACTTGTTTTCCAGTATCCCGAGCACCAGCTCTTTGAGACGGATTGCTTTAAGGATGTTTGTTTTGGACCAAAGAACCTAGGTCTTTCCCAGAAAGAAGTGGAACTTAGAGCTTATGAGGCGCTTAAACAGGTTGGTTTTGACGATGACTATTTTTACCAGTCACCGTTTGACCTTTCGGGCGGACAAAAGAGAAGAGTCGCAATTGCAGGTGTTCTTGCAATGAAGCCTGAGATTTTGATTCTCGATGAGCCGACAGCGGGACTTGATCCCAAGGGAAGAGAGGATATCCTTAATCTTGTAAAAAAACTTCATGACGAAGTAGGCATAACTATCATACTTGTAAGCCACAGCATGGACGATGTTGCGGATTATGTGGACAGGATAATAGTTATGAACAAGGGAAAGGTCGCATTCGATGATGTGCCCAAGGAAGTTTTCAGACACAGACAGGAACTTGAGGCCATTGGGCTTGCAGCTCCTCAGGTCACGTATGTTATGCAGGAACTTAAGGCGTCGGGATTTGATGTTGACATAGATGTCACAACGCTTGACGAGGCCAAAAACGAGATATTGAGAGCTTTTTCAAAATAAAAGATATGTAAGGCAAAAAGATGCTTAGAGATATTACATTAGGACAATATTACAGAACTGAATCCATAATACACAAGCTGGACCCGAGGGTTAAGATAGTCGGCACGTTTGTATTTCTTATTGCTATTTTCATGGTAAATAACGCATTGGGATATGTCATTGCGGGACTTTTTCTTGCCATGAACATCAAGCTGTCGAATGTGCCGGTTAAGTTTATTTTCAGGGGAATGAAGTCAATCTTTTTACTGCTGATGATATCGGTGGTATTTAACCTTTTTCTGACTCCGGGAGAACCGCTTCTTACTGTGTGGAAGATAAAGATTACAGACGAAGGGCTTAAACTTGCCGTAAAGATGGCGATAAGACTGGTGTTCCTGATAACGGGTTCATCACTTATGACACTTACGACAACTCCAAACAACCTGACAGACGGACTTGAGAGCTTGCTTAAGCCTCTTAAAGTTATTCATGTTCCGGTACACGAGATTTCCATGATGATGTCTATCGCGCTTAGATTTATTCCTATTTTGCTCGAAGAGACAGATAAGATTATGAAGGCTCAGATGGCAAGATGCGCGGATTTTGAAACGGGATCGGTTATAACCAGGGCAAAAAATATGGTTCCTTTACTGGTACCTCTTTTCATATCGGCGTTCAGAAGAGCAATGGACCTTGCAATGGCTATGGAAGCAAGGTGCTATCGCGGCGGCGAGGGCAGAACCAAGATGAAGCCGCTTATTTATAAGAAAAGAGACAGATTGGCATATATTGTACTTGTTCTTTTCCTTATAATATGTGTTGTGGTTGGAAGAATGAAATTTTGAGAGATAATCGGGAAATGACAAAAAAGCGCAGAATAATGCTGACAGTTTCATATGATGGTACGAATTACAGCGGATGGGCGCTTCAGAATTCAACTCCTAATACGGTTGAGGGCGTGCTGAACAGGGCAATTCACGGTCTTACCGGAGAGGAAGTTGCGGTAATAGGCGCAAGCAGGACGGATGCAGGTGTTCATGCCTACGGAAATGTCGCTGTTTTTGATACCTGCTCGACGATTCCGGGAGACAGGTTTTCTTTTGCCCTGAATCATATACTTCCGGAGGATGTGCGCATCGTTGAGTCTATGGAAGTTGCGCCGGAGTTTCATCCGCGCCATTGTGATACCGAGAAGACCTATGAATACAGGGTTTTAAATACCAAGATGCCTGTTCCCGTAAGGCGTTTTTATACATATCATTTCAGTATACCCCTGGATGAAGAGAAGATGCAGGAAGCGGCGAAATACCTTGTGGGAGAGCACGATTTTACAAGCTTTTGCAATGTTGAATCGCAGGCACTAAGCCATGTCAGGACAATTAAGGACATAACGGTGAAAAGACACGGCGATGAAGTGATAATCAGCGTTACAGGCAATGGTTTCCTATATAATATGGTCCGCATAATCGCGGGCACGCTCATACTTGTTGGGCGCGGGAAAAAAGAGCCTTCGGAAGTCAGGAATATGCTTGAGAGTAAGGACAGGAAGGCAGCCGGTCCGACAGCACCGCCGGAAGGGTTGTCCCTTATAAAATATAAGTTCCTTGATGGTGTTCCGACTGTATAATATTTGGCGCTCAAACGTTGGAAATAGAGTTGACAATAAGACTAAATGCGATATATAATATCTTACTGTGTGACGTCATGTCCACAATTAGGTGAAAATGTCATATTGTTGTCCCGGTAAGCTTCAATATGTACATCATATATAATGTGAGAATCAGGTGAAGGGTTTTCACATAAGTAACCAATCAAGTAATTATTTACTGGAGGAAATACAATGAAAACTTATATGCCTAGTGCAACTACAGTTGAGAAGAAGTGGTATGTAGTTGATGCTACCGATATGACACTTGGACGTCTTGCTTCAAACGTAGCAAACGTACTCAGAGGTAAGAACAAGCCCATCTATACTCCTAACATTGATACAGGCGATTATGTAATCGTAATCAATGCTGAGAAGATCAAAGTTTCTGGTAAGAAGCTTGATCAGAAGATGTATTGGCATCACACAGAGTATGTTGGACATCACAAGGAGTTCTCACTCCGTCAGATGCTCCAGGACAAGCCTGAAAGAGTTATCGAGCATGCCGTTAAGGGAATGCTTCCTAAGGGCTCTCTTGGTAGAGAAATGTACACAAAGCTCCATGTATACGCAGGTGCAGAGCATCCACACGCAGCTCAGAAGCCTGAAGTATTAACATTTTAATCGGAGAGGAGAATAGTAAAAATGGCAAAGTCATCTAATTATTACGGAACAGGTAGAAGAAAGAAATCAATCGCTAGAGTATACCTTGTATCCGGAAATGGAAATATTACAATCAACAAGAGACCTATCGATGAGTATTTCGGACTTGAGACACTCAAGGTTATCGTTAGACAGCCCCTTGTAGCTACAGAGACATCTGAGAAGTTCGATGTTGTAGTAACAGTTAGAGGTGGCGGCACAACAGGTCAGGCTGGTGCTATCAGACACGGTATCGCAAGAGCACTTCTTCAGGCTGACTCAGATGAGTACAGACCTGTACTTAAGAAGGCCGGATACCTCACAAGAGACCCTCGTATGAAGGAAAGAAAGAAGTACGGTTTGAAGAAAGCTCGTCGTGCTCCTCAGTTCTCAAAGAGATAATATTTCGAGATTTAAAAAGAATTTACAAACCTCAGAGACTCAGTGTTTCTGGGGTTTTTCTTTTATCTATAATTGTATTCAGTTGTGGTGAAACGCAGAAAATTTTGTACCGTAAACAGCGAGTAAACAGCAGGTAGACAGCAAAATTATCAAGTCTTAGATTTTATTTATTGCTTCTACCAGAGACTGGATATCAAGGTGTGTGTACACTTTCTCTGTCAGAGACATTGCTCCGGAGTGTCCTACGATTTTCTTGATCATTGTAGGATCCACATGAGCTTCCGCCAGCATTGATATGCAGGTGTGCCTAGTATCATGAGGATTGTGCTCCATACCAAGGTTTTCTATTAGTGGTGTCCAGTAGCTGTCTTTATAGTTCCTGTAGGTGAATTTTTTGTTGTCATCTGTGTGAAGAAGGTATTCACAGTCAGAGGATTCATACCAGGCTTTGTAGAATGGTAGAACCTTATCTGCTATAGGAACCTTTCTGATACCATTTTCAGTCTTACTTAGTATCACATCGAAATACTGTTCTTCAAGATGAACATTTTTCTTTTCCAAATCCAGTAGTTCAGATATTCTACAGCCGTTGTAAATCAGCATCAGTACTGTCTGGTAGAACGGATCATCCTTGAGTTCCCATAACCTGTCAATCTCAGCTTTTGAAAAGATATCTCTCTCAACCTTGTTTGGATTTTTATCCTTATACTTGAGGATATCTACAAATTCGGAATAGTCCTTGTTACAGATATCGTTCTTAAGAGCGTAATCGTAAAGCTGATTGAAAAGGACTTTGATCTTACGGAGTGTAGGATAATTTTTTCCGCAGGTATCAATGACATTCTGAAGCTCTGCCAGCCTTATATCTCTAAAAGTTTTGTTGTAAAGGGTGCCACATACGTTATATGAGGCTGTATACCCATGCACATTGGATTTAGAGATGGTAGGATACTTTGCTTCAGACCAGGCATTATATACGTCTGTGAATGTCATTTTGGCTGCTTTTGTATCAAATGGATTCTGATGATAATCTGATAGCATTTGCAATCCTTCCTGCTTGGTTTCAGCATATCCTATGACATTGTACGTCTGCTTTTTGGTACCTTTTTCCGGATCAATGGTCCATCCGGTGGTTACTCTTACCATATAGGGCTTTCTGCGTTTCCCGGACATTTTCATAACACTTCCATATCCGTTTGGTAATTTCAAGTATTATCGACCTCCTTTGATGCTCAGGTAATTTATGAAAAAGGGGATAGTCCCTTAATCACCTTTCTTATCGGGCAATGCTACATTTGCGTAGTATGCAAGTTCTGTTTCAAACCAGTGATTAAATCTATCTTCATTTGATAGGCCTTGTTCAAGGCTTTCTCGTTCATCTGCGTATCTTTCCAGAAAAAGGCAGAGATCTGCGTTGTTTTCTGCTATCTCATCGTTTCCCATGAATTTAAGGCTACAGCTCCACTCTTCAGTTTTTGGTGGGCGATTTACGTCTATATTGAAGTGAAGACCTGCTTTTTTATTTAATTCGTTTAGAACATAGAGGACATCTGAGAGAGTATCTAAAGTGATGTTCTTCTTCTGATATCCAATTAGTTCTGCTGGGGAGATATTAAGAATATTTGCGATCTCATTCAGTATACCTATTGAAGGTTCTATTTCACCGCTTTCATATTTCTGTACGGTACGCATAGTTTTGCCTAGCCTGTTAGCCAGTTCAGTCTGACTGAGGTGCTGAGCTTTGCGGGCCTGCTTAATTCTATTTCCAATATCAGATCTATTATTCATCATACTGACCTCCTTGTGTGAATTGTAACATGTAGTAATACGAATTGCAAGAACGTAATACGAATTATAAATACATATTTTGTGTTGACAAATGAATTACTAAGACGTATCATCAAAATACGAACTGATAATTCGTATTTTGAAAGAAGGGAGGTGAAAAGTATGGAAGACAAAAAGTTATATGTAGAACTACCAAGATTTACCGGTAGAAATGTTCCTATAACTGAGGTTGCCGAGGCAATGCACAAGGATGCACAGTTTGTAAGAATTGGAATCCAGCAGGGGATATTCAAATTCGGATATGCCATGAAGAAAGAGAATTCCAGTGAATACAACTACTATTGTCCAGACAGAAAGGTGTGGGAAGAGATTGGATACTTTAGTCCAGAAGCAGTCTAAAAAGAAAAAACTCTCTTGCTGGTAACAAGAGAGTAAATGAAAAGCCGGAGCTTTTGTAAATTCGATTAAATAAAGTATAGCAAGGGTTCCGGCCAAGTTCAACAAAAAAGTAAGATTGGAGGAATCTAAATGGAAACAAGCAAACCAGAATTAAAGCTTATCCAGATGTCAGATGTAGAAGCTGAGGAAGTTTCCTGGCTATGGTATCCGTTTATACCATATGGAAAGCTTACCATCATTCAGGGAGATCCCGGTGATGGAAAAACAACTTTTGTACTAAATGCAGCAGCGAAGTTATCAAAAGGTATTTCGTTAGATACAGGTCTGCAGAGTGAGGAACCAATAAACATCATATATCAGACAGCAGAAGACGGACTGGCTGATACGGTAAAGCCAAGACTTGAAGGTGCCGGGGCTGACTGCTCCAAAATCCATGTGATAGATGAGAGTGATAAATCGCTATCAATGGTAGATGAGAGAGTTGAACAGGCAATCATAAGGACTGGAGCAAAACTCTTGATTCTGGATCCACTACAGGCATATCTCGGAGGCGGAATGGATATGAATAGAGCTAACGAAGCAAGAGATATGACTAAGAAGCTGGGAGCTCTGGCGGAGAAGTACAAATGTGCAATCATCCTAATCGGACACATGAACAAGGCTTCCGGAAACAAGGCAGCCTATAGAGGGATGGAATCAATTGACTTCTACGCAGTAGCAAGAAGTGTCCTGCTGGTAGGAAGGATAGAAGGAGAACCGGAACTAAGGGCAATAGTCCAAATAAAGAACAACTTAGCAGCATTTGGACATTCAAAGGCCTTCAGATTATCAGAAAAGGGATTCGAGTGGATTGGAGATTATGAAATAACCGCAGACGAAGTTCTCGGAGGAATTGCACCGAAAGCGAATAAGCAGGAAAAGGCGATAGCTCTTCTGAGAGAATTGGCTGAAGACCATAATATGATCCCAAGTAACGAGGCAGTAGAACTGGCTAAAGAAGAGGATATATCAAAAAGAACTCTGGAGATAGCAAAAAATGAACTTGGGATAAAAGCCAGGAGAATCAACAATACCTGGTACTGGATATTGAAAGAGAACGAATGATAATCAAGACCGCAACAATGTAAGGTATCTGAAGTTACACTCTTAAGATTGCAAGGTTGTAAAAAGATAAAGACACTGCATTGTTGCGGACTAGAAGAAAGGGACGAATGAAAAACGTACAGATATCACAGGAATTATTTATAAGGCTGATACGATTACTGGTCTTTGAGTTCGACGAAGATACTGATCTGATCAAAAAAGAACTTGAGGACAAGATGGAAAAATTAGCAAGGCACGAAATCTATTCAAAGTTCAAAACAGCACCCACAGAAGCGGAGAAAGAAAAAGCTCGTCAGGACTACCTCGACATGGTGGGAATGCACAAGGATTTTAGATGGTGATTTCCCTTGATGGATTAAACGGGAGCGTGACACGCTCCGGTAATAATCAGCCAAGGAATGAATGGTTTGGCAGGCGAGCGGAGCGAGCTTCCCCATAACGTGACGTTATGGGTAACCCCCTATGGATAATGACATTACACATCATTATCCGGGGGCTCTCCGAGGGGCCTGCCGGCGGCAAAAAAATACGAAAGGATTTAGTTTATGATAACAGTGACATTTCACATTTCATGTAAAAAGCATTCGCTCACTAAAACACGAGATGTGGTTTCGGTGAGCAAACACAATCTTCGATTATTTCAAAGCGAAGAGTATAACGAAGAAATGATCGAAGTGGAAGTCGGGAGTGAAGTAAATATTCTCGATGATGTAAAAGAGATTTATGAAAGGGAATTTTCTGAGGCACTTTCGGAATACAACAAAGGTAAAAGAAGTGACAGACAGATTCATGACTATCTGGAGTATGTATCCGAAAGTAAAAAGAATGATGTGGCTACGGAGGTAATTCTCCAAGTAGGGGATAAGGAATTCTGGGCGGATAAGACGAGAGAACAGTGGAATGCAATGAAGCCACTCTTGAGGGAACAGCTTGAATATGTAAAAGAGATAGTTCCGGAATTCAAAATCGCTTCAGCAGTAACACACTTGGATGAGGATTCACCTCATATGCACGTAGTAGGAGTTCCGGTAGCAACAGGATACAAACGAGGACTAAGCAAACAGGTGGCAAAAACAAAAGTATTCGACCAGAAAAGATTAGAAACGATACAGAATCAGATGCACGATTTTGTAGAACAGCAGATGAAGGACCATCCGGAGATCTTTGGAGATGAAACACTTAAGCCAAAAGAAAAAGGCAGGAATAGTGACTTCTCAAAAGAATTCTACTTAAGGCTAAAGCAGCAAGAATATGAAAAGCTGGAAGATAAGTGCCAGGAGAAGGAGACACAGATTGAAGCTCTGGACGGAACGGCTAAAGAAATGAAGGAGGACATTGAAAGCACAGTTAACCAATATGTGGACTCAGTGGTAAATACAGAAATGAAAAAGGAATTCATGAGATACGCAACACTCGAAAATCCTAAGACCACACTGGGAAAACTAGTCTCGAAAGCCTTCAGAACATTCAAGGAATGGTGGGATAAGACCAAGAAGCCTGAGGTAGCTGAAAAGGCTAAAACAAGCATTTTGCAAAAGCTAAGAGAAAGCCAGACGATAGTTGATCAGAGGAAGGAGCAGCAAAGTCCAAATCTTAATAGGAATAATCTAAGACCTGAGAGATGAATAACTGATAGTGCAATAGGCAGGGGCGTGAAAACGCCCTTGTTTTATGCACATAATATTGAACAGGATGGTAGATATAGGTATAATTATAAACAGTTGCTACAAAGAAAAAATTTAAGTATTTCTGAATAGATTAACTTTCAGTATTATAGACGATGTTAAGTCGGAGGTAATAATTCTTTTCGAGACATTTTAGGGAACTTTCCTTGCTGATTATCGAAAAAAGTTCCCTATTTTTTATTTGAACTATAGGGAACTTTTTGATATATTTCTATTAGAAAGGTTCCCTAAAAGGAGAAATCGATGGATAATAAGTTGGAAACAATTAAGAGCCTATTGCAGGATAAAGCTGACCTTCAGGCCCGTCTAAATCTCATACCTTATGACGGCTCACCGGAAGTGAAGGAAAACTCCAGTGGCAAATACTTGTATATAAGAAAAAGAGTAAATGGAAAACTTACATCAACATATGTTGATGTTTATTCAGATAATCTGTATCAGTTGCTTCTTAGGAACGCTAGAGAAGCCAGAGAATTAAAAAAGAGTATTCGAAAAATAGATAAGCAGCTTGCAGAAGTTGGATATAGCCCTACTGAACTATCTGCAGATGTTGTTATGAATTTGGATTTCGCCAGAGCCAATATGAAATCAAATATCTATGATCAGGCTGTGTTGGAGGGAGTAGCAACGACCTTTCCACAGACAGAGGAAATATTGGAAAAAGGTATCGTCAATGGCATGACAGCAGATGATGTGCAAAAAATCCTGAATCTTAAGCATTCTTGGGAGTTTATTCTTGACCAGGATGTTATACAGGCTGAAACTGATTATCATTTACTTTGCCATGTAGCAAAGCTTGTTAATGAAGGATTTTTCTCTTATGGGGGAAAGATACGGAGTGTGCCTGTAACCATAGGCGGAACCAGTTATGTACCGCCTATTCCTATAGAGTCAATGGTTATAGAGAACATAAACGAAATAAGATCATCTGATAAGGTGGATATAGATAAAGCTATAGAATTATGCATGTATTGCATGAAAACGCAGGTCTTCGTTGACGGTAACAAAAGAGCTTCAGTAATATTTGCTAATCATTATCTTATATCCCATGGGCAAGGACTTCTTGTCATACCAGAGAAAGATGTGCCGGAGTTCAAGAAATTATTGGTTGCATACTATGAAGGTGAAGACATCAATGTGATAGCTACTTTTCTTAAAGAAAAATGCTGGAAACGGATGGACTAAAAATAAATTCTGTTATTTTATATTAACAAAATTTCCATAACTATGAAAAAATATGAATTGTGGAAGAAATGTTATCGTTTATATCCGAAGATAAATTGCCACGGAGGAGACAGAGTTTTAAAAGCTCTGTCTCCTTTTTGAAATAATACATTGACGAATATCTATGTATATGCTTTATCAACACATAGATAAACATCTATATAAGGAGAAGATTATGACCAAATTAGACGAAGTGCTGATATGTAAGGCTCTTGGAGATCCCAACAGAATGGAAATAGTTAAGATGCTTTCTGATCAGGAGAAATGCGGATGTAAGCTTCTTGAAAAGTTTGATATTACACAGCCGACTCTCTCTCATCACATGAAGATACTTGTGGATTCGGGCTTGGTTAAAGACAGGAAAGAAGGTAAGTGGCACTACTATTCAATAAACACGGACATCATGAAGGAATTCTGTGGTTTTATAAAAACTCTCTGTAATGAAACCACCGGCAAGTGCTGTAAGGGAGAACCGTAATGTGGAACTTTATTCAGACTCAGGTCTTTACCATATTCCCATTACATGCTGCATCAAAAGGCAGACAACTGTTATTCCGATCCAGCAACAGCCGCCAAGCAAAATCGGCTTCCCACCTGATTTAATTAGTTTGATTATGTTACTGTTCAAGCCAATAGCAGCCATGGCCATTATTATAAAGAACTTGCTAAGTTCCTTAAGTGGCTTAAAAACATAAGAAGGGACACCTGCTCTCAAGCAAATAGTTGTGATAATTGAAGCAATCACAAAGAAGACTATGAACATCGGAAATGCTCTTCTAAAGCTAAAGCCATTTGTCGAACTTCCATCCTTTTTTGCTTCCCTTGCCCTCAGATACGCAAGTACCAGTGTAATAGGTATGATAGCCAGTGTTCTTGTAAGCTTGACCGTAACTGCCTTATCAAGAGTCTGATTCCCCAGGTTCCACATACTATCCCAGGTTGATGCAGCTGCGGTGACGGAAGAAGTATCATTAACTGCAGTTCCCGCAAAAATACCGAAAGTCTCTCCTGTTGTGATATCAAAACCTATAAGCTTTCCCAGCGAAGGAAAAAGAAGTGCTGCCAGCACGTTAAAGAAAAATATCACAGAAATTGCCTGTGCCACTTCATCATCATCCGCATCAATGACAGGAGCCGTAGCTGCTATTGCTGAGCCGCCGCATATTGATGAGCCAACTCCGATAAGAGTAGCTGTGTTTCCTTTGATATTCATAACCTTATGAAGAATCCATGATAGGATAAGCGATGTTGAAATCGTGCAGATAATTATAGGAAGTGACTGTTTCCCGGTCTGAAGAACGACCGAAAGATTCATACCAAATCCAAGGAGGACAACAGCCTCCTGCAGAATTATCTTTGATGTGAACTTTATTCCATCAGCCGCCTTCCCCTTGTCATTCCAGAACAGGGCTATTATCATGCCCAGAATGATTGCAATCACCGCTCCGCCAACGACAGGGAAGCGCTTTCCCAGGAGCCATGAAGGAACTGCAATAGTGAAGCATACTATTACTCCCATGTAATTCTTTTTCAAAAAATCCATCTCAAGACCTCTCTCTCTTTTTAATCTGTTCTTTCGTAGGTCTTATTATATTCTGTCTTTTGAAAAAGATAAAATTATATATTATTATATATCCATAAACATTTCTTATCGTTAGGGAGGACTGATTATGCTGGATTTCAGAATAGATACTTTCCTCTGCGTTTGCAGACACCTCAATTTCACCAAGGCGGCTAAGGAGCTGAATATTACTCAGCCCGCTGTTTCTCAACACATACATCATCTTGAAAATGAATACGGGACAAAGCTGTTTACTCAGGATGGAAAAAAACTTTTTCTAACTGACAACGGAAAACTCCTGTATAAAAAAATGAATCAGATAAAAAATGATGATGAAAGTCTCAAAGAAATACTTTCACAGAATAACCATGGCTTAAAAGACATCTCTTTTGGTGTCACCATGACCATAGGAGAATACATAATTGCTGATCCGATCAGTGATTACATAAAAAATCACCCGGATACTAATCTTAAGATTACATTTGGCAACACATCGGAGCTTCTTAAAAAACTCTCCGAGGGGGTTATAGATTTTGCACTTGTAGAAGGATATTTTCCTGAAAATGATTATGAAACGCTGCTTTTTAGCAAAGAAGAGTTTGTTTCTGTCTGTTCGGCAAAGCACTCTTTCACTCAGAAACCGCGCGTGATAAAAGATCTCTTTCCCGAGCGAATTCTTATAAGAGAACCCGGTTCAGGAACGCGCAATATATTAGAAAGAGCTCTTGCCTTGAACAATTACTCTACAAGTGATTTTAGGAATTTTATCCAGGTGGAGAACATGCATGCCATAATAAGCCTTATTGAAAAAGACTGTGGCATCACCTTTTTATATAAAGCAGCGGTTGCATCCGGACTGCAGTCCGGATATCTGAAAACAATCCCCCTTGACGACTTTAGGGTAAAGCATGATTTTACCTTCATCTGGCCAAAAGATACTGTTTTCAGTGAAGAGATCCGTGCAATATGTGAGGAAATCCTACCGGTGGCATAAACATTTTAGTAAAATGAATAACGATAAGCATACCTATTCTTAAAAAAGCATTTAATGAGGAAGAGATGACCGCACTTGCATCATGGGACATATCAGATCTATGGGCGAACTGGCAGGGCGCATGTATCAATAGTGGAAGCATCTGGTTTAGGGATGTGGATACTGAAAAGAAAGAGTTTAAGATCGTTTCATTGTTTGATCTTAGAGAGGCTGGAGGAGAAATAACGGATTAATTAGAGCTGTGGGTACATTGTGAACCTTTGGTTTAAGTCCCGTGTGCTCCGCTAAGAAAGATATATCGGAAGATAATAACTTCAACTCTACTCTCCGTAGGTACCATCATTAGAAAAACTGATTTACAATCTATGCATGGAGGTGAGAACGAAAATGAACCAATATGTTACAGGTGCAGTTATTAAGGAATTGCGAGAAAAGAACAAGATGACACAGCTTCAGCTGGCAGAAAGGCTGGGAGTAACTGACAAAAGTATCTCAAAATGGGAAAACCTGAGAGGATTGCCGGATATTACTCTGCTGGAGCCTATAGCGAAGGCATTTAAGATTTCAGTTACAGAGCTGATATCGGGTAATACCATTCACAATGCGAATGTATCCGCAAATATGCTGCGGTCGAAGTTCTATGTTTGTCCAATCTGCGGTAATGTGATACACAGTATGGGGGAGGCGGCTATCCATTGTCACGGTATCCAGCTCATGCCTTTAGAGGCGGAACCAACAGATGAGCGTCACATGGTCTTTATCGAGCGTGTTGAAGATGAATATTATGTGCGTATCGATCACAGCATGACAAAGGAGCATTATATTTCGTTTGTGGCGGCGGCTTCATCCGATGATATGCAGATGGTGAAGCTCTATCCGGAAGGGAGCGCTGAAGCACGGTTTAAGATCAGGGGAGTCAGAAGGATATTCTTCTACTGCAACCGTGACGGCCTGTTTTTGATCGATCCGGTAAAGGGGATTGATGACAAGGAAAGCGGTTATGATGATTCTCAAGAGAGAAGAGAACTGGAAAAGGCTGCAGATATGCTGTTTGGATAGTGTGACGGAGGCCGGATTATGAAGAAATGGTTTGACGAAGAGTATGAATTTACCGTAGAGGTTGTGGGATTCCTTCGAGGGGATCATACTGAGCGATATTGCAGAAACGGAGAAGAAATCGACGATAAGTATACCTGCACATATGGCTGTCCTGTGAATCAAGATGGATACGGTATATGTTCTAAGACAATGATGATGCTTTATCCGTTGATGGAAGCAATACGGAGCGGCGGTGATTGGAGAATACATCATCTATTATCGTGGAAAAGTAGTCGGTGGCATTTATGATGACCGTTTTCTTGTGAAGCCTGTAAAGTCTGCTGTGAAAATGATGCCGGAAGTCGGTCTGGAACTTCCATACGAGGGAGCGAAGGAGATGCTCCTTGTCGATAATGTTGAGAACAAAGAGTTTCTTCGCAATCTGTTAGAGGCGATGTATGAAGAGCTACCTGCTCCAAAGAAAAAGAAGTGAGCTATAGTAAGGAAAATTTGAAGATAATCTTACAAAAGACAGACAAAGATTTAATGAGTAGAAAATAAAATAAGAGTATTATTTTTGATCGCAGTTATTAAAGTTGCCACCAGCAGCATACAGTAGCCCTGAGCTTTCTACCGTACGCAGCAGGTAAACAGCAACTCGTCCTAGAAATGCCACAAACACAGCACTTAAGGCAATGAAAAAGTTCTCAAAGAGATAATCTTTCGAGATTCAAAAAGAATTTACAAACCTCAGAAACTCAGTGTTTCTGGGGTTTTTCTTTTATCTATAGTTGATTGCTTCTACCAGAGACTGGATATGCAGGTGTGTCTTGTATCATGAGGAGTGTGCTCCATCCCAAGATTTTCAACTAGTGGTGTCCAGTAGCTGTCTTTATAATTTCTGTAGGTGAACTTTTTGTTTTCATCGGTGTGAAGAAGGTATTCGCAATCAGAGGATTCATACCAAGCCTTGTAGAATGGGAGAAGCTTGTCTGCTATAGGAACCTTTCTGATACCATTTTCTTCCAGTAAGACGTTCTAATTGAGGTGGCGAAAAAGTTGAATTTCTTGCCTGACGGATATACAATGTATATACAAAGGAGGTGTTGCTTATGCAAGCTCAAGTGAAAACATGGGGCAATAGTCAGGGGATTAGAATACCGAAAGAAGTACTTCAAGAAGCTGCATTTTCAGTTGATGATGTCCTTGATGTAAAGGTATCTAACGGAATGATTATGCTTGTTAAACCATTTAGACATAAGTCATTAGAGGAACGTGCTGCAGAGTATGGTGGGCAGCTCCATTTGGATGGCGAATTTGACTGGGGAGAACCGGTAGGAAGAGAGATTTGGTAATGAAGGAAGAGTTACATCAGGGGGATATACTTAAGATTGAGCATATCAAGAAGCCGGTTCTTGTTGTAAGCAAGGATTTCTTTAATCAGACCTATGAGATAATTGGCTGTCCTATTTACGAAAAAGGAGAAGCAGGGCCACTTCACATATATATCAAGACAGATGATGTTGAAGGATATGTGCAGTGTGAAAAAATGGCACTTCTTGATATGAACATTAGAGGATATTCAAAGATAGATAGGATACATTATCCAGACATTATAAATATTACAGATGCTATCCAAGGAATCTTTGATTACATCTGAGTATAAAACAACATATTCCAAGCAGATGCTTGAATAGAGTAATAAACTTGGCAGCATATGATTCGAATTACGGATTGTACGCTGCCTTTAATATGTATATAATAACCCGTAGACTCAAGATTATTTGATATGTTGAAAAAATGGAAAGAATCATCACAGATAGTAAACACGATAAATAGCAATAAATTGTTTGCTGTAAATACATATTTGTAAAAAACAATATATTTTTCCCTTGGCGATAGAGAGGCACGCACTCGCAACGCGCTTCTTAGCACAGTTGAAGATAAGACCGGAAAAGTTTATGATCAATACAAGAATAAGGGCATAGAAACTACGTTTGAAATGAATCCTGGAAATCATTTCAAAGATGCGGATCTGCGTCTTGCAAAGGGAATAGCCTAGATACTTAAATGATCTTAACTATTAAATAATTAACATCAAGAGAAAGACCAAAGAGAGCGGCCATGACAAATACAGAACAGACCACACAAAATATGACCTCAGGAAACAGTATGAAACAGATCATACTGTTCTTTTTGCCCTTATTATGGGGAAATCTTTTCCAACAACTATATAGTCTTGTGGATAGCATTATAGTTGGCAAGGGAATCTCGGATCAGGCGCTGGCTGCTGTTGGGGCAACCGGGACACTTAACTTCCTAATACTTGGATTTGTTGTGGGGATGACCAGAGGATTTGGCATAACCTTTGCCCAGAGCTTTGGAAAAAACGATATGGCTATGCTGAATGCATACATCAGAGCAGCCAAGAAGCTCAGTATCACGTTTGGAATAGCCTTTACTGTTGTATGCGTTTCTTTGCTCAATAAGATGTTGACGTTCTTGAACACTCCTGAAGATATCTTTGACGATTCGTATAGATATTTTGCTGTGATCTTATTGGGAATTGTAGTGACGGTTATGAATAACCTTGAGATTACAATTCTCCAGTCAATGGGAGATTCCAGAACGCCCCTCACTGCTATGATCTGTTCATCACTCGTGAACATCATGCTTGATATTATTTTCATAATGGCCTTTGGCACAGGAGTTGTCGGAGCAGCAGTGGCAACAGTGGTCTCTCAGTTTGTATCATACCTTTTGTGCCTTAAAAAGCTTAGAACCATCAATTTTATGAGTCTGGGAAAAAACACGCCAGAAATAGCAGATGAAAAGAATATATTGGTTGAACTGATGAAAATAGGACTTCCTGTGGCACTTATGAATTCGGTCACAGCTGCAGGGGCCATGGTATTGCAGTACTTCGTAAATCTTATGGGAAGCGCATATGTGGCAGCCTATTCAGCCTGCATGAAATTTGCATCACTCTTTGAGCAGTTCGGAATGTCCGTAGGTCTTTCCATGATGACCTTTGTGGGGCAAAATAAGGGCGCTGGCAAATATGACAGGATACGCACAGGAGTAAGACAGGGCCTGGTGCTCTCTACACTTGTGAATGTGCCTATATCGATCCTTATGATATTTGTGCCCGGAAGCCTGGCAAGGATGCTGCTGACTGACAACATGATAATCGGTTATTGTACCGATTTCATGCCGATCATGGGAATAAGCTTTTTTGCCCTGGGCTGGCTTTTTGTATACAGATACTCTGTTCAGGGGTTAGGCAATACCTTTATACCAATGCTCTCAGGCGGGCTCGAAGTCATTATGAGACTGATCTTTGGCTTTTTGGTAGGAAGGAACGGATTTAAGGGAATTGCCATTTCTGAAGTATCTGCATGGATAGGCGCTTTTCTGATGCTCATGGTGACATACTATTGTTTAATTGGCAAAAGAATTAAAGCAATAGCATAAAGTAGCAATAAAAAGACTCCCTGGATTTTTTATAAAATGTAAGAAAGCACCATGGAATAATATTGGATTAACCGATGAGAGAAGATAGATTATGGACAAATCATGGTCAGAAAACAATAAAGAAATACAGAAATTGTTGACAAAGGAAGCAACCTTTAAAGAGGCTATTCAGAAGCTTTTGGCTTTCCGTGAGGAAATGTTTGAGCAGATCACACAGATTGTGAGTGGATATCCGGATGAGGCCTTTGCTCAAATGCCCTTTGCGGGTGCGAACGGATATCACAGTAAAACCCTTGCCTATTCTATATGGCATATTTTCAGGATTGAAGATATAGTTGCCCATGAGATGATAGCAGAGGATAATCAAATTCTTTTTACACATGACTTTCATAATCGCATTGGCGCACCTATTATTACTACGGGTAATGAACTTCAGGGAAACGAGATTGCAGAGTTTTCAGAAAAACTGAATATTAAAGAACTATATCTGTATGTAAAAGCTGTAAAGGAGTCTACGGATCAGATTCTTGGAAATCTGACATACAAGGATTTAAAGCAAAAATTCGGCGGCGATGTAAAGGAAAAACTTATCCGCAGTAAATGTGTCAGTGAGAATGAGAATGCCTTTTGGCTGATTGATTACTGGTGCGGTAAGGATATAAAATGACTGATTCAGATGCCATTTAGCCGTCACTGGATCATGCATATCGAAGCCATGCGCCGCATCAAGAATAAACTCTGCAAGATAGCACGAAAGGGTGTTGATCCTGTTGCTTATTGTGGCTTTTCCTGTAATCACTGTTTCCTTTCAGAGTGGTGCGGATCCTGCAGAACGAAGTACAATGTCTGCTCTTTTGCCACCTGTGCGGAGGACAGAATATGTCCGAATGTGAAATGCTGTAAGGAAAAAGATTTGGACGGATGTTATGAGTGCGATGAGCTCGAAAATTGCAATAAAGGGTTCTATATTCCATCAAATGACGGAGCAAATGCAGCAAAGGCTCAGGCATTATATATAAGGAAATACGGAAAGAAAGAGTTCTTAAAGGTTCATGACAGACTACATGAGAAGTATGACTTCCAAAAGACACAGGAAGTTTTGGGACAGGATTATAAGGAAGGACTGAGAATTCTGGAGGAAAGCTATATGGAATACAGTAGCCCTGAGCTTTGGATGATATGACTAAAGAAATGAAGCAGGATATCGAAAGTAAGGTCAACCAATATGTGGACTCAGTGGTGAATTCGGAAATGAAGAAGGAATTCATGAGATACGCAACACTTGAAAATCCCAAGACTACACTGGGAAAACTAGTCTCGAAAACATTCAAAGAATGGTGGGATAAAACCAAGAAGCCTGAGGTAGCTGAAAAGGCTAGGACAAGTCTCTTACAAAAGCTTAGAGAGAACCAGGCAATCGTAGATCAGAGGAAGGAAAAGCAAGGTCCGAATCTCAAAAGGAATAATCTCAGTCCGGAGAGATGAATACTATGATAGCAGTAGGCAGGGGCGTGAAAACGCCCTTGTTTTATGTGGGTACATTGGATAGAATAAGGAATATTGGTTATAAATTCAATCATACCAAAGAAGTAATGATTATATTTCAGTAAAACTTTCTAAGGGGATAGGGATTATGAAGTATATGAGAATACAAGGGCGAGAAGAATCATACATTACAAAATATCCAAAGGGCATATTTAGTTTGTGTTGGAACTTAATTAGGGATGATATCCTTACATCAGAAGAGAAGGAATTATTTATTTCGATAGATAACTGGTTTAAAGATAATCTTCCTGAACCTGAACCATGTGTAAATCATGAGAAGGTGATAACTTTCTTTAAGTGCGAGAGTACACAGGAAATGTATGAAAAACTTAAGCCAGCTATCGCGTTATTAGATAAATACAATAAGCCTTATGATGTTGTATATACCAATTTCATAGGTGAAATTGTTTATGAAGATAAATGGCAGGTAGCTGTCAGAGTAGAAAATAGAGAAATGGTATAATTAAATCTGACCAATAAAACTTAAGTGAGGCGATAATCTGTTGGAAGTATAAAAAAACCTACGAAGGCATAGTCATTATAAATCTCTGTGTGAGATTGCGCAAAATTTTAGAGGCAGGGCGAATAACAGCGTTCGTCAAGCCTCTTTGTTTTCCTGAAAAGATGTTTGTTTGACAGTATTATGAGTCTATGTTAACCTAAAGGCTAATGGTATTAGCTTACAAGCTAAAATGATTAGCAAGGAGGGAAAATGTCCAGAAAACAAGAAATCATTGAAGTGTGTGTCGAAATGATAGATAAAGATGGTTTTCAGAATCTTTCTGTAAAAACTATTGCTGATAGATTGGGCATAAAGCCACCATCTTTGTATAAGCATTTTCAAGGCGGTTTGGATGAGATAAAAGAGGCAATCATAGTATATGGTTGGAGCAATATTGATATAAAGATCGCTAAATCAGCAGTAGGAAAGTCACGGGAAGAAGGATTAAAGGCAATGTGCTATGCGCTTCGTGAATTTGCTCATGATCATCCCGGAGTTTTTGAGGCAATTTGCTGGCACAATTCATATACATCCGAACTGAACAATGAAATTACAAAAGGGGTTATATCATCATTGTATTCTATTTTGGATTCTCTTGAGTTTAGCGAAACCCGGAAAATGCATGTTCTGCGAAGCTTGCGAGGCTTTGTGGAAGGATTTTCGATGCTGGAGTTACATGGTAGTTTTGGAGATGAAATCTCTTTGGATGAAAGTTTTGCATATGGCGTAGAGGCATTGATCTCAGGGATTATGAAAGGACAAAAAAATGTGGACTGATGAAAAAAAGAAAGCACCGATAGCAGATTTTCTTGGTTGGCTTCTGTTTATAACTGTATTTTTTCAAATTATTATGTTTGTTCTCGAACCTGTATCGGTTAGTTATGCGGAGACAGGAAAGCTGACATTTGCATATATTATGTATGCAATCATAGGGATTCTCTTTACGACACCGGCTCCGGTTATTTCTCTTTTTATCGTACTTAGGAAAGAAGAGCATATCACTGTAAAAGAATATTTGAAGCGCTTTTTATATACCCCAAAAAAGATGAAAACGCTTCTGATAACAGGCCTGTTCTGCATATGTGCTTTGATATTTGCTCTTTTTTACGGTGAACCCAACGGTTCGCCCTTGTATATGATGCCGCTTGGGTTTCTTATCATGCTTCCGTTTGTCGGATTTGCGGAGGAAACCGGCTGGCGCGGCTTTCTGCAACCTATGCTGGAAAAAAGATTTCCATTCCCGGTTGCAACTACTATTGTGGCGGTGATTTGGTGTGTATGGCATTTTCCGATATGGCTGCAGCCGTCCTCTAACCACTATGGCGATAGCATTGTAGGTTTTGCTATGAACATATTTGTATGGGCTTTTGTGGCCGCTGCAATTTATAAAGCAACAAAGAGTGTCCTGGCATGTGCCATATATCATTCTTTTATAAATTCCATAGGCGCAATTTATGATTGGAATAGACTATTTGACGCGTATCCGAAATCAAATGCAGCTTACATATACTTTGGAATTCTTTTTATAGTTGCTTTGATAATTTGGTATAAGGAAGATAAAAATAAAATATAAAGACATTCATGTTTTTTCTGAAAAGGAATTGGAAGAACCCTAGATTTTATCCGGAGTATATTCCGAGGCTGATTGCCTATCAGCTTGAATATGAAAAAATGATGAAGGATAGAGGGGAAGTTAATGACAATGAATGAAATAGTTTTATTTACAGACGGAAATACAGAGATTGAGGTACAGATTAGTCCTGAACTAGAAACGGTTTGGTTGACACAGAAGCAAATGGGAGAATTATTTGGCGTTAAGCAAGCTACTCTCAGTGAGCATATAAAGAATATTATCGATACTGGGGAGCTGGATGAGACTTCTATCGGTTTTTCCGATAAAAGTTCCGGAGGAAGAAAACCTAAGATTTACAATCTTGATATGATACTTTCTGTTGGATATCGAGTTAATTCAAAAAGATATTATGACTGCTATGGTAATGAATTTATTGAGAATATAAAGAATCCTTAACTTCAAAGTATATTGATAATATTGTTGCAGTCATGATGCTTTTGATATTTATGATGGGAGGGCGTTAAATGTTTTATAACGCAAAAGAAGAGAATTTAAAGATAAGTACGGGAAATGTACACTATATAACCTTCGGTAAAGGTAATAAGCCTCTTGTTATGATACCGGGACTCAGACTTTCAAATATAGAAGGCGGTGCAAGACCGGTTGCCTGGTTTTACAGGATGTTTGCCAAGGATTATAAGGTTTATATGTTCGACAGAAAGGATAACATTAAAGATCCCGTTACCATACATGATCTGGCTGAGGATACTGCAGATGCTATGAAAACGCTCGGTATAGAGAATGCCTATATTTTCGGGGCTTCACAGGGAGGTTCCATTGCGCAGGATCTTGCCATACATCATCCTGAGCTGATAAAGAAAATGGTTCTGGGTGTTACACTCAGCAGACCGAATCCCACAGTGGAAAAGAGTATCAATCTTTGGATAGATATGGCAAAGAATAAGGGACTTGGCGCGGTAGCCGAGGACTATACATATAGGGGATTTTCGGAAAGCTATCTGAAGAAGAATAAGATGTTTATCCCACTGTCATTAAAGATGCAGAAGTTTATGGATAAGGACAGATTCATAGCTCTAGCTAGGGCAGTCCTTACAGTTGATACCTATGACAGACTTGATGAGATCAAATGCCCGGTTCTGGTTCTTGCCGGAGGACAGGATAAGATAGCATCAAGGGCAGCATCGGTAGAGATAGCCGAAAAGCTTGGATGCGACCATTACATTTACGAAGAACTGGGACACGAAGCATATAGTGAATCAGGGGATTTTAACA
This sequence comes from Butyrivibrio sp. LB2008, assembly GCF_000621565.1. Lineage (GTDB taxonomy): Bacteria > Bacillota > Clostridia > Lachnospirales > Lachnospiraceae > Butyrivibrio. Next base: position 160,195 of record NZ_KK211308.1, on the reverse strand, counting down.
GAAGGATATACGAATTCTTCAAAAAGGAAAATGTGAAACCGGTTTTGGTTAAAAACAAAAATATTGCCGAGAAGGCGACTCCTATTGAGTTCTGGAAAAAGAATGCTTTAGCTTCTTTCAAATATGCCGAAGGAAAACAACAAAGAGTATTTCTTGGCCCAATGATAAGCATTTTTGGTTTTGAGGATGCCGGTGATGAACAAAAAGAAGCGGCACGACTGATATGCGATTATGTAAGCGGATTTAAGGCAAAAGCACTGTTGGGCTTAGATGATGTATACAGAGAATGCTATTATACATGGGATACGTATAGATACAGATCAGAACCGTGGGGTTATTCTTTAGTATGCAAAAACATTGTCAGTACATGCGAAGATACGGAAGACAAAAGAAGGTTACTGATACTTTGTACTATTGATAGTGATGGTTATGTTCGCCAGGATGGCGTTAATTACCTCTCAGAGCTTAAGGGAAGTCTTCCTTTTCTTTTATTACGGCTAAATGACTGGGTTGATGAAATTAAAGATGCAGCATACCTTGCTTCGAAAAAGAGAATCAATGAGGCAGACTTAGAAGAGCTGGTTTATTCTTTACCTGTGCTTGATAAAGTGAAAAACTCCTATCGAAGAAGGGAAGAAGTCATATTAGAAATCTCTGAATCTATTGGGGAGAAGATTATTGAAAAGAATAATGAGTTTGATTATTCTTCTTTTAAAGACTACGAGCAGTTTGCCAAAAATGCTTTTTACAAGTTCTTATACAACAATAATTCATATTCAAAGCAGCAGCTGCTTAATATACTGTCATTAACAACAGGTAAATATGACAGCATGATGATCATCAGCACAATAATCCATCATTTTGGGATTACTGAAGAAGACTTTTTGAAATACAAAGCTTCCGGGAATACTTTTATCAGAAAGCTGGCTATAAAAAGATGGATTTCGGATTATGGTTTATGGGATGGGGCTGAAGAGAGTCTGATGGATAAGTCGGCAGGCATTAGAAATCTGATCCAGTTTTACCTGCGAAAAGAGAATTTTGATATAACACGTTTTTATTTAGATCATTTGCAGAGCGACGACAAGAGGGTGGCAATCAAAGGCCTGGGCGAAACTTCCGGCAAAGAGATTGTGGATCATCTGATTCCTTTTTTAGATTCGGATAATGTGATAACGGTAAGAACTACCCTTGCTTCTATCGGCAGGATTTTGAAGGAAGAAGGAACTGAGTATTATTTACGATTTTTAAATAGTGACAATACGCTTTTAGTGTACGAAGCATGCCAACAAAGCTTGAAATGGGGCGTATATCACGGAGAAAAAATACTGCGGGATCGGTACTTGAAAACGGATGACGACAGGAAAGGTTTTTATTATCTTCTATTGATGTTTAAAGAACCCTTTTGGAGGAGTTTACCTTTCTATTTATCAATTTACGGCCGGATTCCTGGCAAGCATCAGATCATCCTCGAAAAAGCAATCAATAAAAGGCCTATGTACAGCAGAATATCGAATGATTTAAAGGCAGAAATACTTGCAGCGATTGAAAATAACAAAAAATATTTACCGGAATCTTTGATAAATGATATTAAATTTGACATGGAACATTTATAGTTATATATGAAATGATTTTAGCAAATGAAGGAAATTATGGAACCTGAAGTGTTGGTGGAAGAGTGGTCACCTGTAGCTAATATACAAGCAATAGTTGAGAAGGAGAAAACACTATGGGACTTTTGGGTAAAAAAGATGATACTTTAGAAGTGTACAAGGAAATTGCAGATATTCTGGGAATACCGGAACAGAAGCAGGGAATGATCGACAATCCAAGGCAGTACTACGCTGATAATGCCGAGCGATACGAAGAAAGAAGTATTGAAGGCGATGATGTGGATGATGATGAAATCAGGTGGTTTGGTATTATTGATGAACTGATGGATATGCAAAAGGGGTGGAGCTTTGACTTTAGCTTTTATTTGGAAGATTTTACGGATTGCATTGAAGTAATAAAGCCAAAAGAGCTGTCATTAGACGGTATTTCACTTAATGAAGACGATGATATTACAATATGGGCAAAAGCCATTAATAATTCATGGGAACCCTTAGGATATGTATTTGCCGCGCTTGAAATAGACGGCGACGAGTTTAACACGTTTGTCTGCACAAAGAGTGATTTCGAGAAATTGGCTGATCTGGCAAAAAGAATCGGCCACAGGATCGATCTGGTCCAGAATTTGTAAAAGATAATCAAACAGGCAGCAATCAAGAATATCATAATGCCCTAATAAAGCGGGCTGTCATTATTGATGGCCACTTTTTTGTGCCCGGAAATCCTGCAAATTCCTGTATAATGGTTGTACTGGGGCATGGCATATGTCTCGGTACAGCAACTTTTGTTTCAGCGGATTTAGGAGAGAAAAAATATGAAGAAAAGAAAGGCACTGTTGTCATATATCTTAATTATATTCGGAGCTGTAATGGCGAGTTTTGCGGTCGCTCTGATACTGCTTCCGAATGATGCGATAGATTACGGAACAGCCGGCGTTGCGATCATTATCAGTAAACTTACCGGATTGCAATTATCGCTGTGCGTTCTCTTTGTCTTTTTGCCATTTATAATTGCAGGTTACGTATTTCTGGGGAAAAAGTTCACTGTAAAAGCTGCCGTGGGCTCGGTGGTTTACATGGTAGGACTGGAATTTTTTGAGAAAATTCCTTTTGAACTTAATACAGAGCACTTTCTTGCAGTTGCATTCGGCGGAGCAATTCTTGGCGCAGGCCTTGCGCTGATCCTCAGAAACGGAGGGTGCATTGACGGATCGGAGATACTTGCGAACATAGTGGTAAAAAAGCTTTCTGATAAGACTGGACGTAACTATAGCCTTACACCGATGCTTCTTGGATTTAACGCTCTGGTCTATATCACGGTATTCGTAGTCATTGATGCCACTGCGGCGCTCCTTAGCCTCTTAGTTTATGTTGTTGCTACAGCAGTTATCGACCACTACACCGATCACTTCGAAGCTATCAAGCAGGTAACGATAATAACCCAGGATCCAGACGGAATAATCAAGGACATAAAGGATAAACTGAACAAGACATGCACCATCATGGATTCCCGCGGCGCAATCGCCGGAGAGAACAACACCCTCATTTGCTATATCAGCTATTTTGAACTTCCGCTCATGAAGGAAATCATCTCAACTCATTCGGGAAGTTTTAGTACGGTTTCTACGATTGATGAGATTTTGAGATAGGAGCTTTATTTTCCGAAAGACGATTGGCTTTCGGTTTTCTATAATATACGTACAACGGAGGAATATGGGCATACTGATATGTGGTCTTAACGGAGTCGGAAAGAGTACGATTGGAAAAAAGCTGGCAGAACGCTTGTCATACTGCTTCATAGATAATGAAGACTTATATTTTCCGAAGGATGATAATTCATACATGTTTTCTAATCCAAGAAGCAAAGATGAAGTAATACATTTACTTGAAGAAAAAATAGAAACTGATGACAAATTTGTTTTTGCAGCGGTAAAAGGAGATTACGGAGACAAACTGCTTACAAAACTGGATTACGTTATCCTCGTTGAAGTTCCTAAAGAAACAAGAATGGAGCGGGTAAAGAGACGCTCGGCTCAAAAGTTTGGTGATAGAATTCTTGCTGACGGAGATCTTTCCGATGCAGAAAATTCATGGTTTGCGAAGGTTAATAGCAGACCGGAGGACTTTGTCACATCATGGCTTGAAGGAATTGAATGTCCGGTGATCAGGATCGACGGGATGGTTCCTGTTGAAGAGAACGTAGAATATATCCTTTCATTACAAGATAGAGCTTGTGTGTGAAGACAATGATCCCAAGCTCAGTAAGTTTTTTATATAAAAGAAATATGAGGAGAGTTATAGGCAAGTGGGGAGAGGATTGTTTTTTTCTCAAGTATGCATTGTTTGATATGTTATAAGCTTTTCTGTATTCTGAATTCAGAAGATGATTCTGCAGACATTTTCCGATACACAACGAGTTTATGCGGTTGATGAGTCAATCGGGAAAGGGAAAAAAGTGAAAAACAATCTGGGTGCCAATATACGAGGTTTTAGAAAAAATAAAGGTTTTACACAGGAAGAACTGGCAGGGATGCTGGGAGTTACACCACAGGCAGTAAGCAGGTGGGAGTCAGAAGCGGGACTTCCGGATGTTTCTATGGTCGTGCCGATTGCGCAGGCACTTAATGTCACTACTGACATGCTGCTTGGATACAATCCTTCTGACAAAGATGATTATCTTTTGGAAACTGTAAAAAACAAAATTAAGGCGATGCATGATATTTCCGATGCACGGGGAAGTGCGCTTAAGAAGGTGGAGTATCTTGCGGGTGAAGTCAGCAGAAATCCGATGAATTTTGAAATGAATCTATTGTATGTTCAGCAGGTTGCCGAATTGAGCTATTACATTGACATGGAGGGATTACTGGCTGAGGACCCTGAGAGAGCGAATGCTCTTTTAGAAGACGGAATAAAAAAGGGTGTAACTATAATCCGCTACACTGACAGTAGAAGTCTTGCGGAAAAAGCACATTACGCTCTTGCATGGATTTATATTCATAGGAAAGATTTTGAGAATGCCAGAGAGCATATCAACGTGTTGCCAAGCCTTGAAAATGCAAAGGTCAGGGAATTCTTATATTCTGAGCTTATCTTTTTTGAACATGGTTTTGAAGAAATGAAAGATAGTCTGACCGCGACCAATAAGAAGTTATGCAGTGTCTTGCTAAGCCAGCTTAATTGCATGATGGAAAACTATGCATATTGGGGAGAAAAGGACGAGGCGCTCAAAAATCTTGAGTGGTGCGAGCATGTTGCCAAAGCTTTTTCTTCAATTCCGGAATATACGTCTGACGATATGAAGCATTTTTGGAAGAAATTCAATCATAACCTCATGATCGTATACGAGAAGTTCGGAGAAAAAGAGAAAGCAAACGAAATCTGTGAGGAATATCTGAAAACGATAAGTGAGTCAAAAGAGTTTTCGAAAGAAGAATATGAATCCATCGCAAAAGAATTAAGAGAGAGGGTATATCTGTTTTAATATGCTATGATAGCGTAAGAGAGAATTATGTGTTTGAAGTGTTGACAGTAAGTTTTCTGTTACCATAAAGGAGACACCTTATGAAAACAAGAGAAGAAGCCCTAACCTACGGTATGTCTTTCCCGGACACCTACAGGGAGGCACCGTTTCATGATCCCAATTGGCAGCTTGTTCGGGTAAAAAAGTCCAAGAAAGCCTTTTTGTGGACATATGAAAAGGACGGCTATATCAATTTGAATCTAAAGGTTGATCCGCAGTGGCGCGACCTTTGGCGAAAGACATATAAATCGGTGCTTCCCGCATATCATCAGAACAAGGAGCATTGGAATACGGTTGTTCTCGATGGCTCGATTCCCGATGATGTCATAAAGCGGATGATCGCTGAGAGCTACGATCTTGTTACGGACTCTCCGACAAAAAGAATATATGAAGCGGTAAAAAAGATTCCTAAAGGGAAAGTTGCAACGTATGCAGATGTTGCAGAAATGGCCGGCGACAGGAAGATGGCAAGGGCTGTTGGGAATGCGCTTCATAAAAATCCCGATCCAAGCACGATTCCCTGTCACCGCGTTGTGAATGCCAAGGGTGAACTTGCCGGCGAATATGCATTCGGCGGAGCGTGGAAGCAAGCACAGATATTGGAGAGCGAGGGAGTTGAGATAACAGAAGGCAAGGTGAATTTGAAGAAATACAGGATTAGACTGTAAGAAAGGCATAACATAAACCGGATGTACATCGATTCATTTAAATTCCCTGGAGTTGACGCGGAAGAACAATTTGTAAACTACATAGAAAGAAGCTGCTACAGCTCTTTCTACCCATTTGGCGTGTTTGCCGAAAACATGCTGGAGTCTTTATCTTTCTCGGAAATAACGATTCTGTACGGAAATAACGGCTCCGGAAAAAGCACGGCGCTTAATCTGATGGCGGAAAAAATAGGGGCTAAGCGGGATACACTGTTTAATAAGACCAGCTTTTTTGGCGATTATCTGAAAATGTGCTCGTTTGAGATGACTCCCGGAGAAAAGCCCGAAGAGATCAGAATGATCACAAGCGATGATGTGTTTGATTTCATGCTCAATCTGCGTGCGCTTAATGAAGGTGTGGACCGCAAGAGAGAGCAGGTTTTTGATGAGTGGATAGAGAATAAGAATTCCACATTCCGGATGCAGTCGCTGGATGATTATGAGCAGCTCAAAAAAATAGTAGACGCCCGCTCAAAGACTCAATCGAGATATGTCAGAGAATCGATTGGAAAAAACGTTATTACACACAGCAACGGCGAAAGCGCTTTGCAATACTTTGCTGAGAAGATCAAGGACAACGGCTTGTATTTGCTGGACGAGCCTGAAAACTCACTTTCTCCGCAGAGGCAGTTTGAACTATTGGAGTTCATCCAGAACTCGGCGAGGTTTTTCGGTTGCCAGTTTATCATTGCGACTCATTCACCGTTTCTGCTTGCACTTAAAGGGGCACGGATCTACGATCTGGATGAAAGCCCGGTTGATATCAAGAAGTGGACGGAGCTTGAAGGAGTAAGGACATACTTTGAGTTTTTTGAGCAACACAGAGGTGAATTCGAATAAACATAGAATAATTCAGCCCAAAAATGCAATTGCAGAAAAACCGGTGTACAACGCGTGGGAACGGTAGAGGAAATTGATTGATATGTAGCGTAGAGACCTCAATCTCCAAAAAAAGGGATAGAGGCCTCTTTTTATAAATATTTATGAAACTCTATATTCCATCAAAGTAGTATTTTGCCAGTTGCCAAATCTGTCTTTGGCGATTCTTTCGCGGTAGCCGATTTCGCGGAAACCGCATTTTTTATGTAATTTTATACTTGCTTCGTTTATGGAGATTATTGCTGAATAGATGCTCCAATAACCGGCCTTTTGGCTCTCCGAGATTAGATGATTTACCAAAGCGGTGCCTATCCCTTTGCCGCGATAAGCCGAATCAATATAGATGCTCATTTCGACACATCCTTTATAAACGCAGCGGCTGGATGTCGGGCTTATGGCGATCCATCCAACAACTTTGCCGGACTCTTCGTAAACGTACCTGCATTCTTTGATGTGGCTGTTATTCCAGTCTTCATAGCTGGGACATTCGGTGTTGAAAGTCGCTGTCCCGCTTGATAAGCCCTGTTCATATATTTCAGCCACTCTTTTCCAATCTGTTTCACACATTTCCCTGATCACAACAATTTTCCTCCGTTTTTCTGCAAGCTTCATTAAAGATTTGTAGTGCTTCAAGAACCATATCTTTTTTATCTTTAGCAATATTAGAGAATACCCTTTTGAATTTCTTGTACATGTCCGCTTCTATTTTGTTAAAATGCGATGCTCCGATATCGGTAAGTGTCAAAACAACGCTGCGGCGATCGGATTTAGAAGGCTCTCTGATAACATAATCTTTTTGAACAAGCTCCTCTATGGCTCTGCTTATACCGCTTTTGTCAACGTGGAGCAGGCTGGCCAGATCTTTTAAACAAATACCGGGAGTCCTGCCTATTTCAACAACTATATAGCATTGCAAAGTATTAACATTGCACTGGCAACAATCGCTTCTATCCATATTTTCAAGATTACGATAGAGCTGTCGTGTATATTCTCTAAAAAGCTTCACTTGGTCCATTAAGATACAACCTCCTTTAGGTGATAATATTAGATGATATAGTTGCGGATGTCAACAATTTGTTATTGCAACTAAATATAAACTACCGTGTCATACCGCCTTCGCGAAAGATTCGCAAGATATTTTTTGTTCTGCTATAGTATATCTATATCTTTGCATCCGGATGAATCAATAACAACGAAGGACAGCTATGGATGATTTTTTAAGAGAAAGTTTTAGCTACTCAGCGATTTATAAAGAAATCGGGAAACACAGATCAGAATTGAGCGGGTGATATCATTTATCTGTGTTTGAATGAGGAATCCCGAGGGAAACAGCAGAAAAACACAGATAAGAACCGTAGAAATGCATATCGTTATCTGTGTTTGAATGAGGAATCCCGAGGGGAACAGCAGAAAAACACAGATAAGAACCGTAGAAGTGAATATCGTTATCTGTGTTTGAACGAGGAATCCCGAGGAAAACAGCAGAAAAACACAGATAAGGACCGTAGAAGTGAATATCGTTATCTGTGTTTGGCAAAAAGATGCTCGGGATGAGGTGTACAAAATGTCAGGAAAGAGGAGCTGTGGAAAGTCACAATAGGAGATTTTTTATGAAATCAATTCTTATAAAAGATACTACAAGAGAAGAGAGAGAACAGATCATCCGTTCATCGCTTGATTGCGGCGGGGGGTGTGAGAATTGTTCATCATGCTGGCTCGGCGGAGGAAGTCCCTGGGATATTTATCAGGATTATATCGATGGGAAAAAAGAAATTCGCGAAATAAACATGGAATATATGGAGAAGTACCGCCAGGACAGGCAGATTCATTGAGGAGATTAGAGCTTATGGGAGATGCGCCTGAGATAGCAGAATCTACATCTGAAGAACGAAGAGATTATATAAAAAAGAGATTCCCGTGCATTGCGGATTGCGATATGTGCGGTCTTTGTAAAGTTTTTCACGGAAAAGACGCCGAGACGGCTTATGCTGACTACATAAATGGCAGCAGGTCGTTTGTGGACGTATCGTCAGACTATAAATAATCAGTCTTTTTTTCACAAGAAGCAATTTAATAAAAAACAGACAGATTCAGCATATTGACTTATATCGAATATCGATATAGAATATTGACTATCGATATATATTGATAATCGATATAGGAGGAATACTGCGATGAATAATATAGACAAGACGCTGTTATCGGGAAGCATGGGCACAATGCTGCTTAAACTTCTTTCGGAAAAAGACATGTACGGCTATGAAATGATCGAGACACTTAGCGAGAGATCTCAAAATGTCTTTGAACTCAAAGTCGGTACGCTTTATCCTCTTTTGCATTCGCTGGAATCAAAGAAATATCTCGTGTCGTATGAGAAAGCCGGTTATGGGAAAGTAAGAAAGTATTACTCCATAACAGGTGAGGGAAAAAAGTATCTCAAGAGCAAACTTGAGGAATGGGACACTTATACGGCGGCGGTTGCAAATGTACTTGCGCTTTCGGTGTGATGTTACATTGATTGACAATTATCAACACATTGCAACTAACATGAGAGAGAGGAGACATAATGGGAATAGAAGAGTATTTGACTGAGATTAAGAATCAGATCCGTGATAAAAAGGCAAGGGAATTTGCGAGTGATGAATTAAAGGCTCATATAGAGGATCGCGCCGAAGGCTTGCAAAAGAAAGGCATGGATCATGACAGTGCGGTATTACAGGCGGTAAAAGAGATGGGAGATCCCGTGAGCGTTGGAGTGAATCTTGACCGCATACACAGACCTCGCCTGGAATGGAAGTTTTTGTTGTATGTTATTTACATAAGCATCCTCAGTGTGGGAGTGCTGGGGGTATTATTTGCCGCTATGCCTCGTGAAAGCGTTATCGGTAATCAGTTTGCCGAAGGCTTATTGCTTAAGCATACAATTGGTGTTTTATTCGGGCTGGTAATGATGATCATAGTCTATCGATTGGATTATACTATTCTGGCCGGAAAGAGCAGGTTGATCGCTGCTGTCTTATTGATTTCATTGGCAGTTCTGGTTTTTATATTCGGAGTATCAATAAATGGGGCTAAAAGATATATTTGCATTTTGGGGATAGCTTTTCAAACACATGCTCTTTATTTACTATATCTGCCAATGTTTGCAGGAATATTGTATGACTATAGAAACAAAGGCGCAGGTGCACTGTTCAAGATTTTTTTATGGATGATCGCGCCTGCTTTTTTACAAAGTTTATATGATGCCGGATGGATGCCTTTTGTAATATTCATGCTGTTTTCAGAGAGCATACTTTTTATGATCGCACTTAATAAGAACTGGTATAGAGTTAATAAGCGTAAAGTTTTTATAGGGATTGGAATCGGCTTTATAGCAGTTATTACGTATTTTTTTGGTAGTATGACTGCTGATTACCAAAAGGCACGTATACAGGCATGGCTTTCGCATTGGGGATTGAATTTTGGAAGTATTGACGGAAATACGATTAAGTATATGAATTATATCAATACATGCCTGGATAATATTTTTCTAAGAAGCAATTTCATAGGAAAAAGTGACAGTGCGATTGAAGCTGTACAATTAACGCCTGAAGCTTCGGTAGATTATATATTGGTATCAATTGCTGCCACATGCGGCAAATTGACAGTTGCAGTAATAATGATCAGCTTGATCATACTGGCAGTTTACGTATTCAGAATTTCTGTTAAGCAGAAAAACAGTCTCGGATCTATAGTTGGATGCAGCTGCGGAATTGTAATAGCAGTACAGGCGGTTTCGAATATTTTGATTGTAACAGGTCTTTTTCCGCTGACAGGGACAACACTTCCTTTTTTCAGCCTTGGCATCACCAATATCATAATCGACTACATCCTCCTCGGCCTTGTCCTGTCAATCTACAGATACCAGGACATCCGCGTGGAAAAAGAGCCTGTAACCACATTATTGGCATAATCAGAAAATTTTTTGACATGAATCCAGGCGACAATCTTATCGTACTTGGGAGCGAATGCAAGGCAATTTAAGTATTTGAAAACGGGTGTGAGATACATCAGCTGCTTAACTTAAAGAATTTCACAAGCGCTTCTTCAAAAAGCAGCGCCTCATTGCTGAGAATATTATTCTTGTTGTGGACGATGAACAGCTTCTTCGATAGCCAGTCCTCGTCGAAAGGAATGACTTTTATCTTGTCTGAGCGGATCTTGCGGGCGAGATACATGAGACTGATGCCAACAATCTGAGAATCCTCGGCCATTTGATGAATTAGATGAACGTCGGAAGTTTCAAGAATGATACTTGGTGCGTTCTTTGAACCGAGAAAAGTATAGATCTGATTGATGCTTGTAAAGGATGAAGAATCCTTGATGACGAGCGATTCGTTTGCTATTTTTGAAAAAGGAACGGAGTCGTATTCTGCCAAAGGATGAGTTTTATTTACCACAATACAAAAAGATTCCGTACACAAATGAGTATAAGAAATTTTGTGAGGGTTGAACGGGCCGGGAAGTATGGCCAGTTCAACTTCATTATTTTCAACCTTTTTAAGAGCATAGTCATCCGGATACTCTTTTATATTTATCCTTATGTTCGGAAAAGATTCATTAAACTCTCTGAAAAAAGATGCTGATATAAGCTGAGGAACATCGTAAGAACAGTATATTGTAACGGTCTTTACTGTGGATTTTTCCTGGAAAAGCCTGTTTGTTATCACATCATATTCATCGATTATATATTTCGCGTGGATCGCAAGTCGCGCAGCTTCTGCGGTCGGCAGGATCCTGTTGCTTTTATGTTTGAACAATTGCACACCCAGCTCTTTTTCAAGAGTTGAGATGGTCTTACTAAGTCCCTGTGGAGTGACAAAAAGATTGTTCGCAGCCTTGGTGATGCTGTTCTGCGAGTATACTTCCAAAAAATAATGTAACTGACGCTGATTCATTAGTATTCCCCCTGCGGTGCACTGCGTTACATTCAATGCACCAATACATATAATTACCGATCAAATAAAAAATAGTACGAAAAAAGGCGCGCGTTCTAAAAAACGTGCGCCTTTGCAAATTTGTTTTATATGATATATCAATCGGCTAAAAAAGTCAAAAAAGAACTTTGGCTAAACATTTTGGTTTAACTGCTAAATCCTTTTTCTGTTTTTCAAGAGCGGAATTAAATGTTATAACATACGAAAAGCAAGACATACAGCAGACAAGAACAAAGGCGTTCACACAAAAAAGTGTGAGCGCTCTTTTTTTACAAATTACTAATTTACGAAAGGCAGGGCAAGGATATGAAAATGGAAAGAACAAATTATAGCTCGGGAGCTCCGCTTGAGGAGAAGGTTGGATACTCCAGAATGGTAAAGATCGGACCGTATATAAAGATTGGCGGAACCACATCTGTTCAGCCCGACGGAACCGTTTACGGAGAAGACGCTTACGAGCAGACCAAATACGTACTCGAAAAACAGATCAAACTGTTGGAGCAGGCAAATGTCTCTGCCAAAGATGTATTTTCAGTTTTCATCTATACGACGGATATATCGCAGGGGGCGCGGATATGTGAAGCTTATTCGGAATTTTTCCACGATATAAAGCCGCTAAACACAATGGTTGAGATTTCAAGACTTAACAGACCTACACAGTTTGTAGAGATAGAACTTGAAGCAATGCTTTCAGAATAGGAGGAACAGGAAATGTCTAGAATATCGGAACATCCTATTTTAGGGAAAAAAGAAGAAGGCAGAGAAGTCGAATTTACCTTTGACGGTCAGAAGATGAAAGGCTTTGAGAATGAGCCTATCGCGATAGCACTAAAGGCAAACGGAGTGATGATCCACAGATATACAAAGAAAGAACACAAACCGAGAGGTCTCTTTTGTGCAATAGGAAGATGTACCGACTGCGTAATGGTAGTGGACGGGAAGCCAAATATCAGAACCTGCGTAACACCTCTTAAAGAAGGAATGGTAGTCAACACGCAGGACGGAGTCAAAGCAGTAGGCATGTAGGAGGTAACGTTCTATGAAAAGATACGAGGTAATAATCGTCGGTGCCGGCCCGGCAGGACTTTCGGCAGCTATTGAGGCAGCCAAGAAAGGACTTAAGGTAGTCGTATTCGATGAGAATGATAAACCGGGCGGACAGCTCTTTAAGCAGATTCATAAATTTTTCGGATCAAAAGAGCATCACGCCAAGATAAGAGGATATAAGATCGGCGAAGAACTCTTGAAAGAAGCAGGTGAGCTCGGAGTAGAAGTTGTTCTTAACGCAACGGTCGTAGGCTTATATCCTGACAAAGAAGTAAATGTAAGGATCAACGATGAGATACATCACTTTAAGGGCGACACGGTGATAATCGCGACCGGAGCATCCGAGAATATGGTTACTTTCCCGGGATGGACGCTCCCCGGAGTTATCGGAGCCGGTGCGGCGCAGACAATGATGAACATACACGGCATTCGTCCCGGAAAAAAGATCCTGATGCTCGGTTCCGGAAATGTAGGACTTGTAGTTTCATTCCAGCTCTTGCAGGCAGGATGCGAAGTGGTAGCAATTGTTGATGCGGCTCCGAGAATCGGAGGATACGGAGTTCACGCATCAAAGGTTTCAAGGACGGGAGTTCCTTTCTACCTCTCACACACGATCAAGCAGGTTCACGGAGAAGATTGTGTTACAGGCGTAACCATTACAGAGGTCGACGACCATTTTGCACCGATACCGGATACCGAGAAGTTCTTCGAAGTTGATACAGTCTGCATGGCGGTTGGCTTATCGCCCATGTCACAGCTTCTTAAGATGGCAGGTTGTGTTATGGAAGATAATCCAAAGCGCGGAGGTCAGGTGCCTATCGTTGATGAATATGGTGAGACATCCGTTTCCGGCATATTTGCGGCAGGTGACGTATCCGGAATCGAGGAAGCTTCATCGGCCATGATCGAAGGAAAAATGGCAGGCGTGTGCGTTGCTGAGTACCTCGGATATATCGATGAGGAAGAAAAAGACAGTCTCCTTAAAGTATTCGATGCGGACCTAAACAGCCTGAGACAGGGAATGTTTGCTCCAAAGAACAGAGGAAAACTCATAGAGAGCACCGAAGAAGGAATCGAGATATCCAAGAACCTTCTTAAAAAAGGATATGTAAAAGACGATGAGATCGAGAGATTCCCCGGTGTCGTTCATAAGTCGGGAGTTCATCCTGTGATCGAATGTACGCAGAATATACCCTGCAACCCGTGTCAGGATGCATGCAAAAAAGGCTGTATCTCAACAGGAAAGAATATCACATACCTTCCTTTTGTTAAGGACGGAAGCGAATGTATCAACTGCGGAATGTGCGTAGCAAGTTGTTCGGGACAGGCAATATTCCTTGTAAACGAAGATTGCGGCGACGGAAGCGCAACCGTAACTCTTCCATATGAATTCTTCCCGCTTCCCGAAGTCGGAACGGTCGGATTCGGACTTTCAAGAAAAGGCGAGAAGCTCTGTGAGGCGGAAGTTGTTTCCGTAAAGAGCGTCGGAGCATTCGATCATACAAATCTTCTTACCATGAAGGTTCCGAAGGAATATGCGATGAAAGCAAGGTTTTTCAAATGTAGTTAAAGAAGTGAAAAGGAGCGATCGTTATGAATACTGTAGTTGACAGATCAATAGATATAGGTGAATTCATCGCACAGCCGGATGACGACATGCTTATCTGCAGATGTGAGGAAATTACAAAAGGTGAGATCAGAAAAGCCGTACATGACGGGATGTGGACGCTCACGGAAATAAGAAGATATTTGCGAACGGGAATGGGACTTTGCCAGGGACAGACCTGCTCCAGACTTGTAAAAGGTATTGTTGCGAGAGAACTTGGTGTATCTCCTGCAGAGCTTGAGCCTGCAACTGCAAGATCTCCGATGCGTCCTACAGAAATGAGAATATTTGGCACAGAGGAGGTATAGGCTATGGTAATGGAAAATAAAGCGGATGTAGTAATTGTCGGTGCCGGAATCATCGGTTGTGCCATTAGTTATTATCTGAGTAAACGTGGAAAAAGCGTAATTGTTCTGGAGGGAAGCGATAATATCGGAAACGGTGGCTCATCCAGAAACGGCGGTGGTGTAAGACAGTCAGGAAGAGACCCAAGGGAACTTCCGCTTGCGATGTACGGAATAAAAGAGCTGTGGCCGACACTTTCGGAAGAGCTCGGAGTTAACTGTGAATATCACAAAGAAGGAAATCTTCGTCTTGGCAAGACACCCGAGCACCTCAAGATCTTGCAGGGACTTACAGATAGAGCGGTAGCTTGCGGACTTGATGTCAGAATGATTGATTCTGATGAGGTAAAAGAGATCAATCCTTACCTTTCTGATGAAGTTATAGGAGCAAGCTGGTGTCCTACAGACGGACATGCAAACCCGATGGTCACAACACTTGCTTTTTACAAAAAGGCAAGAGAGATGGGCGTTAGATTTATCACAGGTGAAAAGGTTGAGAGACTTAGAAAAGTAAAAGGACGCCTTCGCAAAGTTTATACAAAAGAGAATGAATATGAAGGAGAGTTCGTAGTTGTAGCTGCAGGTTACGAATCAAGAGAGATTCTCGGAACGATAGGAGTTGACGTTCCGATGCACAAGGAACTGTGTGAGTGCCTTGTGACCGAGGCTGAACCTCATATGTTCAACCAGATGCTCGGTACCGCAGAGGCAGATTTCTACGGACATCAGGCAGATCACGGATCATTCGTATTTGGCGGAATGTCGGGACTTGAGCTTAATAACAAAGACTGCGGACCTGTAAATTCACCGAGTAATGCGGCGATAACGGCACCGTGCATATGCAGAGGAATCATGAAATACTTCCCTGCACTTGAGGATGCCAAGATCGTAAGAACCTGGGCAGGATACCTTGATATCTGTCAGGACGGCGTACCGGTACTTGGATTTGTCGATGAAGTTCCGGGACTCGTTGTAGCATGTGCCTTTTCGGGACATGGATTTGGAATAGCACCGGCTGTCGGAGAGCAGCTGGCAATGCTTATAGATGAAGGAAAGACGGCAGTGGATATATCGGGGCTACGATACGGTAGATTCAAAGCCAAAATATAAGTAGTAAAAAAGGAGGCACATATTATGAAAGTTGCGATCGAAGAATTATCAAAAGTTGAGATTATCACAAAAGAAGCCAAGGTTGCAGAGCTTACAAAGAACTTCGGTAAGTTCGGTATTACCGGAATGACTATTTACGAAGCCAAAGGATGCGGTGTCCAGCTTGGAACACAGGAATATGAAGCAGAAAAAAATACAACACCTCAACTTTTGTCCAAGCAGGTTGTGATGGTTGTGCTCCCTTCAAGAGAAGTCGACGGCTTTTTGGATTTTGTGGAGAAATCACTTTACACAGGTCACATAGGTGACGGAAAGATTTTTGTTACTCCGGTTACAAATGCGGTAAGGGTAAGGACCGGTGAAGAAGGAATGGATGCGCTGAAAGAGGGCGCACTGGATTGAGAAAGGAGGCTTGTTGCCTATGAATGATAAAAAGATTGGTTTGGGTAGTGTCATAGCAACGGGAGTAGGACTCGTGGTGGCATCAAGTTGTCTTTTAACCCTTGGCATTGGTGCGGGCAGCATAGGAACTCCTTTCATAATAACTATGATAATCGCGTGTTGCGTAAACATATTTACTTTATTGTCAATTGCTGAATTAAACTCGATGATGCCCGACTTAACGGGCGGACTTGCACAGTTTTCACTTGCTTGTGTCGGACCTTTTATCACCATCATCTGTATGGTGGGCGGATATCTTCTCTGCAACTCGCTTGCGGGATCCGTTGAAGGAGCTGTTTTCGGAAATACCTTTGCGGAGATGTTCGCGGGACTGGGACTTCCGGCTTGGGTGTTCTCGCTGGTGCTTATAGCTTTTTTGGCAATTACGAATCTAAACGGCGTCGATGTGTTTATCAAGGTTCAGGATTTTGTGGCCTATGCACTTATCTTTTCACTGGCTGCAATGGGTGTTCTCGGAGCTCTTGGAATCGGAACAGGAGAGGTTATCGAACAGCCCGCGGCGCTTGCAACAGATTTTAAGAGTGTTACCGGATTGTGCGGACTTGCGTTCTTCCTGTTTGTCGGAGGCGAATACGTAATCCCTCTCAACAAGAGTTGTAAGAATGCAAAAAGAGATATCCCCCTCGGAATGGTGCTTAGCATGCTGATCATTTTGGCGATGCAGACATTTTTGACACTCGGATTTAAGAACTACACCGCATGGGAAGATATGACGGGAAGCACGACACCGCAGATGCTGTACGGAATGGCTCTTTTGGGACCGATGGGAAGATACTGGATGCTGATCATCACACTTTTGGCAGCAATAAGTTCCGTAAATACGATAATGGGCTCGCTCGCATACATCCTTATGGGAATGTCCAAGATCGGCCTTCTTCCCGAATTTTTTCAAAAGAAAAATTCAAAGGGCGCACCTTACATAGGGATCCTGCTTGAAGCTTCGATATTTCTGGTGCTTAATATCACGGGACTTTCATCGACAGATTCTATCTCATATATGATCTCGGTTTTGGCGGTGCTTTGGCTTATAAGCTACATTGTTTCAAATATAAACGTGATCCTTTTGAGAAAAAGACTCCCCGCGGCGCCAAGAAACTTTAAAACACCGGGCGGATATCTCGTTCCGATACTTGGAATTGCAGGATCTGCATATATGATCTACAACATTGACCCTTCGTGGGATGTAAAGCTCTCACTTTACAGAGTTGTGCTGATAACCATGGCGGCACTTGCGGTTTACTCATTCACATGGGTCAAATTCAGAATAAACAGACCGCTCTTCAAGCCATATCCGATAAAGGAAGTAATGGCGATGGAGAACGAATTGTACTTTAGATTTCATAGCCGTAAAGGACTTGATGAAATAGATAAAAAGGCGAATAGGAGGAAAGCAGTATGAGTGATACAAAATTAGATCTTTTATATTTAAGTGAGCCTGACATGATCAAGGCAGGTGTAAATGATGTGGTAAGTTGTACATCATGTATGGAGGAACTTCTGGTAACTCTCGATAAAGGAGATTACCTGATGGGCGGAGAAAACGGAAACTCTCACGGAACAATGATTACTTTCCCTGACAATCCTATTTTCCCCAACATGCCAAAAAGCGGCCCCGACAGAAGATTCATGGCGATGCCGGCTTATGTGGGCGGTGAGACGGCCATGGCAGGAATGAAGTGGTATGGCTCAAACGTTGAGAACAGAGAAAAAGGACTTCCGAGGTCTATCCTTATGGTGATGCTAAATGACAAGGATACGGGCGCTCCGCTGTCTCTTATGTCTGCCAACCTTCTCTCAGCCTATCGTACATCCGGTATCCCCGGAGCGGGCGTAAAAAACCTCGCTGTTAAGGATGCCAAAGTACTTGGAATTGTAGGCCCCGGCGTTATCAATATCACGGCTATAGAGACATTCGCGGCTTTAAGACCGACACTTGATACACTCAAGATCAAAGGCAGGGGCAAAGCTTCGATTGACAGATGTATATCTTTTGTAAAAGAGCACCTGCCTCAGTTCACAACTATCAAAGTAGTGGATACTCTTGAGGAGTGCGTAAGAGATTCTGATATCCTCAGCTTTGCGACTTCAACATCAATGGGTATGGACAGAAGTCAGTATCCTTTTGTAGAAGAAGAGTGGATCAAGCCAGGTGCACTGTTCTGCGTTCCCGGTTCCTGCGACTTCTCCGATGAGTATATCTGCAGCGGCAAAGCAAAACTTGTATGTGATAACATTAAACTCTATGAGGCATGGGCAGAAGAGTACCCTTACCCGACATACAACCAAATCTATATTCCCGGTTGTCTGTGGCTTGACCTTGTTCACGACGGTAAACTCACAAAGGACAAGATCATAAACCTCGGAGCTATCCTTGCAGGAAAGGAAGAAGGAAGAAAATCGGACGATGAGGTTATTATCTATTCTGTAGGCGGAATGCCTGTAGAGGACGTTGCCTGGGGCAAAAAGTGCTATGAAAAGGCACTTGAACTCGGTATCGGAACAAAGCTTAACTTGTGGGAGCAGCCTTATCTTTTCTGATAATAATTGCAATAATAAATAACAAAATAATTCGGTACACAAAGAGTCATCCCAATAAGAGGATGGCTCTTTTTTCCATAAATGTGAACTGCGCGTTTGTTGAATCGCCTGTGGCAATTAAATATAATATATGTGTTTTGAGTTTAGATTTTATATGCAAAGATAAGGATAAATATGGAAAAGAATATTGATTTTACCGAAGGGAAAATAGTAGCACCCCTTTTAAAATTTGCAGGCCCCGTTCTGATGGCTCTGTTTTTGCAGGCAATGTACGGCGCGGTCGATCTTCTTGTTGTAGGTAAGTTCGCAGGTTCCGCGGAGACCTTCCGGCATCTATCTTTTCGAACGATCACGATGTCATTCTTGCTGCGGCGGATTATCTTAGAGCTTATGCGATCGACTGTCTGTTTACATGTTTCTTGTTCTGCTTTATCGGCTTTTTTAACGGAATGGGACATACAAGGTTTGTAATGGTGCAGGGAATCATAGGCGCATTTGCGATTCGTGTTCCGTTTTCATTTATTATGAGTAAGTTTGAGCCCGTGACTCTTTTCCGCATCGGGCTTGCAACACCTTGCTCTACAATAGTACAGATAGCATTGTGCTTTGGATATCTAATGTTCATGAGAAGGAAAAAAGAATTATGAAAAAAGTTTTTATCGTTGAGGATGATGAGATAATAGCAAGTCAGGTTGCAAAACACCTTGAGACCTGGCAGATGAAAGCAAAGGCAGCAGAGGATTTTCAGAATATCATGGCAGAATTTGAGGAATTTAAGCCTGACATTGTGCTTATGGACTTAAAGCTTCCTGCCTACAACGGATTCTACTGGTGCGGTGAGATCAGGAAGGTTTCGCAGGTCCCCATCGTATTCTTATCATCTGCGGATGAGAACATGAATATAGTAATGGCGATGAATATGGGAGCCGACGACTTTATATCAAAGCCCTTCGACCTCCAGGTTCTTACAGCCAAGATTCAGGCAGTTCTTAGAAGGAGCTACGGAGAGAGCATTTCGGTACATGAGCTTGAGGTAAAAAATGTGCGCCTTAATCTCGATGATACTTCCGTTTCTGCAGGTGACAACAGGCTTGAGCTTACAAAGAATGAGTATCTGATCTTAAAGACACTTATGGAACAGCCCGGCAAAGTCGTATCGAGAGAGAGCATAATGGAAAGACTTTGGGGCGCGGAGGAGTTTGTCGATGACAACACACTGACCGTCAATATTACGAGAATCCGCAAGAAGCTTGAAGGAGCGGGCACTGAAGGTTTTATCACAACTAAGAGAGGACTGGGGTACATCGTTGGTGATTAAAAAAATCTGGGAGAACAACCGAATTTATTTTGTGGCAAATCTCATATATATGCTTGCAGTATGGGGAATTGGAGTTCTCTATAATATTGAGACTGAATTCATTTTCTATGAAATATCTTTTGCCCTGATAATAACAGTAATTGCTGCAATCGTTAACCGTAAGCCCAATGTTGATACGACGGGGATTGGCGGTGAGCGCGACATCGAGCAGGAAAAAGATAAGATGAGGTGGGAGAAAGTAAGAGAAAAAGAGGATTTCTTCGCACTCTGGGCGCATCAGATAAAGACGCCTATCGCAGCGCTCAAGCTCCTTTTTGAGGATGAAGCTCCAAATACTTATGAATGTAAGAGCGAGCTCTTTAAAATAGAAAATTATGTTGAGATGGCGCTTAACTACTTGAGATTCGAAGAGATGTCGGGTGACCTTGTTCTTGAGAAGTGCAGTCTTGAGCCGCTTGTAAAGCAGACGGTAAAAAAGTTTTCGACAGTCTTTATCTTCCGGCATCTTTCGGTTGAGCTTAATAACCTTGACTGCGATATACTTACGGATGATAAGTGGTTTTCTTTTGTCCTTGAACAGGTTTTGTCAAATGCGCTTAAATACACCAAAGAGGGCGGCATCAAGATTTTTTCCCGTGATACGGATGAGGGAAAAGAGATCGTTGTAAGCGACAGCGGCGTCGGAATAAAGAGCGATGATCTTCCGAGAGTCTTTGAAAAAGGCTATACCGGCTACAACGGCCGTGTAGATAAGAAGGCAAGCGGGATTGGGCTGTATTTATGCAAAGGCGTGTGCAATAAGCTCGGCCACAGAATACGCATAGAGTCTGAGCTTGGCAAGGGATGCGATGTCATAATCACGGTCCGAAAAGAAACGGTAAATGCGCGGGATTCAAAGTATATCTGAAGAAATATCGCTTAACTTACATAAACGTAAGATTAGCAGTGGGAAATGTAAGCCAATGAAAAGGTATTGCATTTCCCTTTTTGTTATTATGATATAGGTTTCAAAAGTGTGTTGGCTATAGAATTGCGGGAATGACGATAGTTATGGAGCAATTCGTATATCATAATAAAGCAATTGGATGGGAATAAATACAACTACGGAGGATAATAAAATGGCAGTACTTGAAGTTGAGCACGTAAAAAAGGTATACAAGACAAAAATGGGAATAGATTCAGTCACAGCGCTTAAGGATGTGCATTTCAGCGTAGAGAAGGGCGAGTTCGTAGCAATCATGGGCGAGTCCGGAAGCGGTAAGACAACTCTTTTGAATATCCTTGCAAGCCTTGATGTTCCAACAGCCGGCAAAGTACTGGTTAACGGAAAGGACTTCTCGGCGCTAAAAGACAACGAGAGAGCGATTATGAGAAGAAACAACCTTGGATTTATCTTCCAGGATTTCAATCTCCTTGATAATTTCACAATCGAGGACAATATAAAGCTTCCGCTTGTTCTTGCAGGCGAAGACCACAGAACAATGGACGATAAGGTTGCACCTCTTGTAAAAGAGCTTGGAATTGCGGATCTAATTCACAAATATCCTTATGAAGTTTCGGGCGGACAGAAGCAGAGAACAGCAGTTGCAAGAGCACTTATTACCAAACCTCAGATACTCCTTGCAGATGAACCCACAGGAGCGCTTGATTCAAAGGCAGCTACAAACCTAATGCACCAGCTTCGTGACATCCACAAGAGCGGACAGACAATCCTTATGGTAACTCACAGTAATGTTGCGGCAAGCTATGCAGACAGAGTTATGTTCATAAGAGACGGCGAAGTGTTCCACCAGATCTACAGAGGAAACCTCAAGAGAAGCGAAATGCTTGATAAGATCTGCGATGCAGTTACAGTGCTCATGAGAGGAGGAGAGGACAGTGAATAACAATTTGCTTTCAAAACTTGCTTTTACGGGACTTAAGAATAATAAAAAAGCTGTGCTTCCTTATGTTTTGGTAAGTGCCATTACAGTTATGGTATTTCACATCTTACAGTCGCTGATCGACAGTAAGTTTCTTGTTAATAACGGAAAAACTGCTTTTTATGGAGCGGATTACATAGTTCTTTTCATGGGAATCGGAAGTATTGCGGTAGGTATATTCTCGGTAATATTTATCCTTTACGGCAATCAGTTTGTTATGAAAGGTCGCAAAAAAGAGATCGGACTTTACGGAGTACTCGGACTTAGCAAAAAGGATGTTTCTTTTGTTCTCTTTATCGAGAACCTTATTATGAGCGCATCTGCTATCGTAGGCGGAATACTCGCAGGAACTTTTCTTAATAAGCTCATGGTTCTTCTGCTTTACAGGATAATCAGACAGCCGATGGTAAAGGGAATGGATTTTTCTCTCAGAGCAACGATTCTTACGGCAGTATTCTTTTCGATTATCTACGCAGTATGCTTTATCTACAATGTGCTTACGGTAAGACTTGGGAACCCTATCACAATTCTTAAAAGCGAGAATATAGGTGAGAAAGAGCCAAAGGTAAAATATCCGCTTCTTATCATCGGAGTATTGGCGATTGCGTGTGGTTATTTCCTGGCTGTTATTGCAGATAACACCATGGTGGCGTTAAACAGTCTTTTCATCGCTATCATTTTTGTAACTTTGGGAACATATGCCCTCTTTATTGCGGGAACTATCTTTGTTCTTAAAATGCTAAAAAAGAACAAGAACTATTATTACAAGACAAAGCATTTTATCAGTATTTCAAACCTGATGTTCAGAATGAAACACAACGCTGCGGGACTTGCTTCAATCTGCATTCTTTCTACGGCTGTAATATTACTCCTTGTTTGCTCTACATCACTTATGATGCTAGGCGAACAGAATATTGATTCCATGTTCCCAAAAGATGTGATGGTTCGCGGAGTTGTAAATGAAAATTGTTCTTTAAGTGACGCCGATAATGCGGTTGATGAGGTACTTAAGACAGTGGGTATCACTGCTCAGGACAGATCATCGGTAAGCTTTTATATGGATGTTTGTGATGTAGAGGATGATGGACTTTCTGTTCATCCAAACGATTCATTTGATTTTACCAAGCTTCGCAGTATCTATATTGTTACAGCAGAGCAGTATGAACTTTATACAGGAAAGCAGGCGAGCCTTGCGCCAGGCGAGATATATCGTTACAGTTCGGCAGATGATGTCAAAGACGGCGATAAGATCAAGATATTCGGTAATGAGTACAGTGTAAAAAAGAGTATTGATGAGAGCGGTCTTGAAGAGTTTTTTGATTCATCAATGAGGCTTTTTGGTAAAGAGGTTATGGTCGTTGCGGATAACAATGAGAAATCTGCAATGCTTGCAGATTGTAACAGCGAAGAACTCGGTGAAGATCTGTTCTACATCGGCTTCAATGCAAAAGATGATATAAGTGATGAGCAGCTTCAGACTGTAAGAGATACATTAAGCGGAAAGCTTGGAACCGTTATGTGCAGATACAAAGAGGAAGAAAGAAGCTCTTTCTACAGCCTCTACGGCGGAACATTCTTTGTTGGAATCTTCCTTGCGGCATTGTTCCTTATCGCAACGGTAATGATCATTTTTTACAAGCAGATGTCTGAGGGTATGGAAGATAAAAAGAGATTTGAGATCCTGTCAAATGCAGGACTTTCAGATAAAGAAGCAAGAGGAGTAATAAAGAGTCAGGTAATGCTAATGTTCTTTTTACCTGTATGCACAGCAATCATTCATATAATATTTGCAAGCAATATTTTAAGACTCTTTATGGCAGCAATCCTTATAGTGGACACTTTTACATTTAATATGGCGGTTGCGATCGTCAGCCTTGTGTTCCTTGGGGTATATGCCCTTGTTTACAGAATTACTTCAAAGCAATACTACAACATAGTTTATGGGGAGAAAAAGAATAATGAAAGTATTAAAGAAAATCGCGAAAGTTTTGTTGGTAATAATAGTTATAATCAGTGCGGCGCTGGGAATAGGGCTTAATTATAAGACTGTACTTGCAAGTCACAAGATTAAGGAAGTTGTCGAGGCGGCGGTTCCTTTTGAGCAAATCGAGATTCCGGATAATGTTCAGATTGTGGGACTTGGAGAAGCAAGCCACGGAAGCAAAGAGTTTCAGAAGTCCAAGCTTGAAGTATTAAAGATGCTTGTGGAAAAGAAAGACTATCGTGCGATCGTGGTAGAAGCGGATTTCGGCGACTGCCTTGCTGCAAATGCTTATGTTCAGGGCGGCGACGGCGATGCAAGAGAGATAGTAAACAACATGAGTTTTGTGATCTATCACACTGAAGAAATGGCAAACATTCTTGAGTGGATGAGACAGTACAATTCTTCGGTTTCTGAGGACAAAAGACTTAGATTTTACGGTTTTGATATGCAAAATCCCGAGCAGGGCATAAAATTCCTTACAGATTACCTTGGAAAGAATGGCATAACAGGAACAGACCTTACGGCTACAAACAATTATGTTGATGAAAACAGAACAGAGCCTTTGACAGATGAGCAGCGTGCACAGGTAAAAAATGAGATGACTCAGGTGAAGAAAGCTGTTGAAGACGCTGCAGGGGAAAATCACGACTTTGATACAATATGTGCTCTTAAGGTAACTGACAATGTATGTACCACAATAGACTATGGAATGCAGGATTCTCAGGAAATGAGCGATTTTAGGGACGCTTCAATGGCTGATAATGTAAGCTGGATCCTTGATCTTGAAAAAGAGATAGGCTCAGGCAAGATAATGCTCGCAGGCCACGACGGACATATTGCAAAGAAGGGCCAGAGCGCGTTTATGAAGGTTACAATGGGCGGCGTTTTAAAGGAAAAGTACGGCGATGCTTACTACAGCCTCGGAACGGATTTCTTTAAGGGCAAATCCAATATAAGAGTATTCAGCGCGGCTACCGATGAATATGAGCGCAAAGACTACTACGTAACAACCGCGGATCCTATAGCTTATCAGGCTAAGTATGTTGACGGAAAGCGTTTCTTTATGGATTTTGGTTCGCTGTCACCTGAAAACAACGCAAAGCTCCATACAATGGTTAATTCAAAGGTTTCTATGGGCTCACTCGGAGAAGGATTTATGGGAATGTATTATCTTATCCATTCAAGCTATCGTGTGAATATGGCTCCCACGGAACTTTACGACGGAATGATATTCTACTATGAGGTAGGAGCAATAAATCCGCAGTATTGACTAAAAATATGATGGTTATTATAATTTACAAATATTTATAGACTATAATTGAAGTTATATATGATTAATCGAAAATTCTGAAGAAGGGTAATAGTTTGATCAAATGGAAAAGACAAATACTTTTTTTCTGGTGCACAATTATAATACTGTGCCAAGCGAACTGCTTGAATATTGTAACGATCATCTTATAATCGATTGTTCAGATGACGGAAAGACACCGGATGAGCTTAAGGCAGCAGGATATAATTTTATACATGTAGAGAATACGGGACATAATCTTACCAGTTATTTTCATTATTTTATCGATAATTATGATAATCTCCCCGGTTTCATAGCTCTTTTAAAGGGGAACATAATAGGAAGACATGTTTCCAAAGAATTTTTTGACAGAGTATATGACAATAAGTGGTTTACCTATCTTTATCAGGATAAGAAAATGTGGGAGAGGTACAAAAAAGGCGGTGACGGGGAATCAATAGCATCTCTTTTATCTGAGGAGGGATACATTGAGCTCAACAGTTCATGGTATATGAACCAGAGTCATGCGTACAGATACTTCTATGATATGGATGATTTCTACAGATTTGTATATAAGGATCCCGTAGTTCCGAGGCATTGCAACTTTAGCCCGGGCGGATGCTACATAATCAGTAAAGAGCAGGTGTTAAAAAACTCAAAGACCTTTTATAAGAATCTGAATACTCTCATGGAGTACAGAAAAGAAGTGAACTTTCCCGCCGAGGCGTATCTTGTCGAGAGACTTATGCCATGGATATTCACATCAAGATATGAAGTGAATCCCTGGATGGAGGACGAGGAAGAGTTTGCAAAGATGCTCGAAAAATGTGAAAAGAGCGTAGAGCGTTATCGCGCATGGAACAGCCTTAGACTTAAGAGATTCAGACTGATGCTTGGAGCAAAGGCACCGGTATTTCTTGAAGATTAAGGATATGGCTAAGACTTCCCACTTCTCCGATAGCTGTAAGTGCAGCAAAAAGACTGCGCTTACAGCTATTCGGGGGGGAAGTTTCAGGATATGATCTAAAAACTTTAGATAAACGTTTTTTAACAGCGTTTTTCTAAAGTTTTTTTTATTTTGACCGATATAAAGATAGAAAGCTGGTAGTGGGCTTATCAACAGGAAAGAGTTCGGAAATATTACTTTTAGACAATTTGTGATTATAACTTACAAGGAGGTATGTTATGAAGATTCAGCAGAGCACGGATGTTCAGGTTACTAATGCACAAAAGCAGGATAATATTTCTAAGAACGATGTCGGTACTTCAAAAGGAAGCGATAAGGGAACGATAAAATCGATTTCAGGTACGGAATTAACGGGCGAGAGTATTATTGTTCAGCGCAGAAAGCTTGCAAGAAAAATGGCTTTCAGAGTTGTTGCGGATGCTTTTGACAATGAGATGAAGATTGACGAAAGGCTAAGAGCCATAAAAGAAAATATACAAAAGATATCGGATGAAATAGGCGAAAACAACCGTGAAATTGCGGAGAGCTATGAAACGCTCAAAAAACTTCAGGAAGAATTACATGTCGATCCTGACAGCGAAGAACATAGGAAACTGATGGGGTATGGCTGTGGAATAGCCAGAGAAGATCGCAGAACGGACAATGCTAATAATAAAGATCCGTTATCTAAGGAGGAATACCACAATCTCACGGAATATCAGTGTAAGGGATTGTATTCTGTATACAAGATTGCAGATAGACTGAGAAAAAATGCAGATTTACAGGATGAGCTGACTAGAAATGTCATGATATATGAACAGGTAAGAATCGAGCGTGAAAAATCAAATAATATGCTCGATGCGCAGAATGAAGCAGAGACTATTATGGATGCTTCTGTTAAAGAGGCGATAGCTCTTCTTTACAAGGATGGTGTTGATCGTATTGATGAAGAGGAGAAGGAGCGCAAAGAGGAAGCTAAAGAGGCTGCTGAAAAGAAGATAGAAGAGAAGAAAAAAGAAGAGAAGATGGAAGAGTTGCAGCTTATTACGGAAGAAATTTCCAAGAAGACAGTGATTTCCGATACGACCTCTCTTGATGAAGCACAGGAAGCTGTAAATTCCGAGATTACCAACATTCTTAACAAGTTTATTCTTGTTCCAAATGATATAAAAGGAAGTGTCGTTGACGACCAGGTATAAAAAAGTATGTATTCTTTACTGTTGGCAGTAATATATTTGATTTTTGTAAGTCTGGGACTTCCCGATTCTTTGCTGGGATCGGGATGGCCTACGATGCAGGTGGCATTTGGTGTACCTTCGTCTTATGCGGGATATGTATCAATGTCGATCTCTTTTTTGACTATTATCTCAGCTCTTTTCAGCCCGAGATTTATCAGTAGATTTCATACTAAGAAGATCGTGGTCTTTTCTATCTTTTTGTCAATTGTGGGATTGCTCGGATTCTCTTATGCGACGTCATATGCAATCCTGTTTCTTTTTGCATTGCCGTACGGACTTGGTGCCGGTGCGATTGATGCGTCGATAAATCACTATGTGGCAAATAATTACTCGTCGTCTGTGATGAATTTTTTACACTGTTTCTATGGAGTTGGTGCGGTAATAAGCCCTAACATCATGGCGCTTGCGCTCAAATACGCGAGGTGGAACGAAGGATATAGATGGACTGCGTATATTCAGACGGCAATCCTGGTCATTGTAGTATTGTCTTTACCCTTATGGGCGCAGAATAATAACAAGGCCGATGAAGAGGAAGTACATCAGGCAGGGATAAGAAAGACAATATTTGTTCCTGGAGTGATTCCTACGCTTATTGCATTCTATGCTTACTGTTCAGGTGAGTGTACATGCTTTCTCTGGACATCGAGCTATTTTGCAGGGACAAAAGAGGGACTTTCCGACGGATTGATCGCATCTTTTGGCTCACTTATATTTGCGGGACTTATGCTTGGAAGACTAATATCAGGTTTTGTGTCCGACAAGCTCGGTGACAAGTTACTTATCAGAATCGGAATCACCATAGAGATAATCGGAATAATAATTGTCATGCTACCTGTAAACGGATACATACTTGCGGCAGCAGGCTTTGTTATCATAGGAACCGGAATGGGCCCTGTCTATCCTTCGATACAGCACATGGCGCCTGAGAAATTCGGTAAAGAGTACAGCGCCGCCGTTATCGGACTTCAGATGTCATCAGCATACGTCGGCAGTACTTTCATGCCCACCGTCTTTGGGATTCTCCAGCAGTACATCGGCATTGGAATCATGCCCATATACCTCATGATCTTCGCGCTCCTAAATATCGGACTTCTTGAGTATTCTTATAAAGTTTCAGGGAAAAAATCTTGACTGTAAACCTTCTTTACAGCTTAAAGTTAGGGCATAATTCATAAGGAGGCGACCTAAATGACAATCAAGGAAGTTGAGGAAATTCTGGAAGTTTCCAGAGCCACAATCAGATTTTATGAAAAAGAAGGACTCATTACTCCACAGCGCGAAGGTAACCGCTATAGGGATTACTCTGATGCAGATGTTGAGAAGTTAAAGAAGATAATTATTTTCCGCAAGGCAGGTCTGTCCGTGAGTGATATCGCGGATCTTTTTGACGGTACAATAGCGGCCGATTCGGTATTTGAAGACACTCTTCAAAATCTCCGTGAGCAGATGAAAGAGCTGCAGGGCTCAATAAATCTTTGCAAGAAGATAAAAGACGATTCGCCTGAGATAGATTCTTTTAATCCGGAAATATATTGGAACTATATTGATGAAGAAGAGAAGAAGGGCAATGCCTTTCTTGATATTGCCAAAGAACTTGCGTATGAAGAGAAGAAAATATTTGCCGCAAGACTTGGATGGAAGCTCGACAGAGATGGCAATATATATGATCTGAAACAGTGCGTAATAAGTACAATTGTAGTATTGGGATGTTTTGGAGCTATTTATTGCAAAATAGAGGGCTGGAATATAAAAACCATGTTTGAGGGTATGGTGAAATATGTATTTTCAATTATTTTGGGAGCTACGTTTTTAGAACTTCCCATAATTCTTCTTGGCAAGAAATATTCTTGGTCATCGCGAACAAAGACTATACTTGGGCTAATTATAGCGTTTTTGCTCCTGATAGGTTCATGCATAGCAAATTATTATGCACATCATCCGTTGTAAGCTCTGGCAAGTAACGAGCACCGCACGGAATCATTGTGTAGAAGCTGTACGGTGCGAAAACTGGAACAAGCACCACACAGAATCATAGCGTAGAAGCTGTACGGTGCGAAAACTGGAACAAGCACCACACAGAATCATAGCGTAGAAGCTGTACGGTGCGAAAACTGGAACAAGCACCACACAGAATCATTGTGTAGAAGCTGTACGGTGTGAAAACTGGAACAAGCACCACACAGAATCATCGCGTAGAAGTTGTACGGTGTGAAAACTGAAACATGCACCACACAGGATCATTGCGTAGAAGTTATACGGTGTGAAAACCAGAATATGCACCGCACGGAATCATCGCGTAGAAACTATACGGTGCATAGTGCGAATTGTAATCTTGCAAGAAAAAAGGATGAATGGCTATAGGGGAAGTGTATTTGCCTTTGAGTAAGTTGCTACATTCAAGAGAATAACCAGTATATGGTTTTGCATTCTGCTTTCGCTCCATCTGTCTGAGCGCATTTATGCGCGAGTTTGGAGCGAAGAATGTAAAACCATATACTGGTTATTCCTTGAATGTCAACTTACGAAACGGCAAATACACTTCCCCTATAGCCATTCATCCACCTGCTTTTCAGCAAGAACTTCCGCCTGCACATTCACATACGTAACGCGATTGTGATAAAGTAGTGGATAGGAGAAATGAAACAAGTGCTACTGTCACCAAATAAGTCGACTTTATTACTTGCCTAAATTGTTATTTGTTTCGTTGTCGTCAATCGTCGTACCGCCCGGTACGACTCATTCCTTCGGCTCACAAAATAACAATTTATTCTGCGTAAAAAGTCGAGTTATTTGATGACAGCAGCACAAGGAGTGCGCATGAATACAAGGATTTTTTTATTGGAAGATGATGATGCGATAGGGGTGGGGCTTACGTACTCGCTTGAGAAGCAAAGCTATGTGGTGACGCATGTGAAAACATGTGAAGAAGCACAAAAAGAGTGGGTACACGATAAGTACGATCTTGCAATTCTTGATATTAACCTTCCGGATGGAAACGGATATGATGTATGCAAGATGATCAAGAAAGACAGTGATGTTCCCGTGATATTCCTTACTGCGTCAGATGCTGAAGTTAACGTAGTTATGGGACTTGAACTTGGTGCGGATGATTATATTTGCAAGCCGTTCAGGGTGAACGAGCTCATGGCTAGGATCAGAGTCGTGCTAAGAAGAAGCAATGCTCAAAACTATAGTGCTCAAACAGGCAATGTTGCAATAGGCAATGCCCAAAACGGCGCTTTTGCAGCAAACACATCAAACACCACGAATACAGCAATCTCATCAAATGCGGCAGAGTCATTAAACACTGCAAATCCATCAACCACAGTAAAAATCGCCACCATCACCATATACACAAATGAAGCCAAAGTCAGAAAGCTGAACACGAACACCGGAAAAGAAGAAACTGTCGAACTCACAGCTCTTGAATACAGGCTTCTTCTTGCATTCTGCAACAACAGAGGCATTGTCCTTTCAAGGAAAAGTCTTCTTGAGGATATGTGGGATGTCAGCGGAGATTTTGTGAACGACAACACACTTACTGTCTATATAAAGAGACTTCGCGACAAGATAGAAGATGACCCCGCAGATCCGCAGATCATCAAGACGGTTCGCGGACTCGGATATATTCTAAATTAAAGACACGATGTACCAAAAGCTACATCTATCAGGAGCCCGACATGCTGAAAAACAAAGACTTCCACAACTTAATAATATTCGGAATGACAGGTACACTTCTTTTTGCTGCGTGTACCTTTATTTTTGGCGGTATCATACCGGCTCTTATCACGATATTTTTTGGCGCTGTGCTCACAGCCTTTTTTGCCCATATAACAAGTAAGCGACTTAAAGCATTGGAGCAGCTTAACGAGTATCTGACAGTTGTTCTTGCGGGAGGAAAGCTTCCCGAAACACAGGAGCAGGAAGAGGGCGAAGTTTCCATACTTCGTACGAACATATACAAGGCAGCATCAATGCTGAGCTATCAGAATGAACTTTTGAAAAAAGATAAGATCAGGCTTGCCGATTCTATCGCTGATATAAGTCATCAGCTCAAAACGCCGCTCACATCAATGATGGTGATGAATGACCTTATTAAGAGTGAGGATGATCCCGCAAAACGTGAAGAATTCCTTGAAACGCAGAGTAACCAGCTTGACAGGATGAACTGGCTTGTACAGACGCTTCTTAAGCTGTCTAAACTTGACGCAGGAACAATTGAACTTAAAAAGGCAGAAATCACGGCAAAAAATCTCATATCATCAGCTCTCAAGCCTTTCGAAATTCAGATGGAACTTAAAAACATCGAAACCAAAGCAGTAACCTCCGATATAACGCTTAACTGCGACATCAACTGGACTCTTGAAGCAATAAGGAACATCATAAAGAATTGCTACGAGCACATGGAGAGTGGCGGAACGCTGGAAATTGAAGCGGATGACACCAATCTTTTTTCACGGATAACTATAAAAGATACCGGATGCGGCATAGCTAAAGAGGATATTCCTCATATATTTGAGCGCTTTTATAAAGGCAAGAATTCAGGAAAAGACAGCGTGGGCATAGGACTTGCGCTCTCAAAAGCAATAATCGAAGATCAGCACGGCGAGATCCGTGTAAGCAGTACAGAAGGCGTCGGAACTACGTTTGACATACGCTTCTACAAGACAATCATCTGATAAAAATCAAAGCCGGTATCAAAGTGACTAAACTGTAATAATAAAAGTCACTTGATTGTAATCTGCGTAAGATAACCTATTCTCATAAAGGTTTATGAGAAAGGAGACTATATGAAAATACTCGAGATAAGAAATCTTAACAAGGTATACGGAAAGGGCGAGACAAGAGTTGACGCACTTAAAAATATATCTTTTGACATTGAACAGGGGGAGTTTGTTGCGATAGTAGGTCCTTCGGGATCGGGCAAATCGACACTTCTTCATATTCTTGGCGGAGTGGATTCTCCGACATCCGGAGTTGTAAATATTGCAGGTACAGACATCGGCAAGCTCGATGAGGGAAAACTTGCAATCTTCAGAAGAAGACATATCGGTCTTATTTATCAGTTCTACAATCTCATACCGATACTGAACGTTGAGGAGAACATGACACTTCCTCTTCTTTTGGATGGGAAAAAAGCTAATAAGGAGCTTTTGAATGATCTGGTAAAAAAGCTTGGACTTGAGAAAAGATTAAAACATCTTCCGAACCAGCTCTCAGGCGGACAGCAGCAGAGAGTTTCCATAGGGCGCGCACTTATGAATAATCCGGCACTTCTTTTGGCAGACGAACCCACAGGAAATCTTGATTCCGAGAACAGTAGGGAAATTATCTCACTTCTTAGAAAATTCAACAGAGAAAACAACCAGACGGTCATCATCATCACTCATGACGAGAGGATTGCTCTTTCTGCGGACAGAGTCATAACAATTGAAGACGGCAGGATCACTAAGGATTCAAAGACAGCGGAGGTGAGCGCGGTATGAATATCATGGCTAAGCTCACTTTAAAGCATCTTTTGGAAAATAAGAAAAGAACAGTTATAACGATCATAGGAGTTGCAATGTCCGTTGCACTTATAAGTTCGATATTTATGGGTGTTGCTTCTTTTTTTGAGTTTATAGCGGACATTTCGATAAAGACATCGGGCAACACTCATGCAGCTTTCTATGAAGTGACTGGGGAACAGGCGGATGCGCTTAAGGCAGATGACAGGATCGCTTTGGCGGGAGTAAAAGACAATAATAATAAGATCTCGGGAATTCGGATAAGCAGCGACCTTGAAGAAAGGTTCGTTGTTGGAAACATCCTTCACGCCGATGAGGATTTTTACAAGGAAGTTGTAAACTCCGGCTATGAGGGCGAACTTCCTGTAAATTCATCTGAAGTTGCCGTAAATAAGAGTTATCTTGAAAAGAACGGATTAGATCTTAATGTCGGGGATACAATCTCTTTTGAACAGGGAAATCGTTACTATATCGATGAAGATGGGAAAGTTATTTATTATGGCGGAGAATACAGATCAAACGAACAATTTGAAAAGATATCCGATGAACAATGCAGGATAACCGCTATCATTTCGGAAAACAGGCCCACATCGGACTATGACATGTTAAGAGGAATGGATAAGGGCTTTTTTCCTGAGAAAAAAGATGCGGAAGTAAGGATCTGCCTGAAAAAATGCGATCATACAGCGGCAGAAGAGATAAGGAAGATTGCAGCCGAATATGGGATTGCCAAAATTGAAATTAATCAGGAATATCTTATCGGAAAATTTGCTATTGATAAAAAGAATTCAAGTTTTGCAGCATTTTTTAGAGTTCTTGGAGCAGCGCTGTTTATTGCGGTTATGACTGCGATTATTCTTATGGTTAATTCATTTGGGATGTCACTTGCTGAGAAAATGCGCTATCTTGGGATGCTTGCAAGCGTAGGCGCGACAGGAAAGCAAAAGAGGTTTTCTGTGTTTTTTGAAGGGCTTATCCTTGCTGTTGTGGGGATTCCTATCGGTATGTTTATAGGATATATGGGAACGAAGCTCACGCTTTCTGTGCTTGGAAGGGCAATTCTTGAAGCAGATATGATTGTAGGCGCGGAGGGAATGAGAGGTAGCATACCCGTTGTCTGCACGCCTCTTGTTATTTTGCTGAGCGTAGGGCTCTCTGCCGTAACAGTATTTGTCTCTTCGCTTATTCCTGCGATAAAGGCGGCCAAAGTCATGCCCGTAGATGCCATCAGACAGACAGGTACGATCAGGATAAAATCAAAGAAACTTAAGGTAAATCCCCTTATTAGAGCCGTTTTTGGCTATGAAGGCGAACTTGCATATAAAAATATAAAAAGAAACGGAATTAAGGCATTTATTATCACGACTTCTATCGCAGTTTCTGTTATAATGTTTCTTACAATAACGTTTTTTTGCGATTCAGCCGAAAGAGCCAATAAATTTGATTTCGAACTGCCGTATCAGGTTGTTGTCTCATGTTCTTACGAAGAGAAAGACAAGTTGAGACAGGCTCTTGCGGATATGGAAGGCGTTGACAAAGTATTTTCCTGCGGGATGATAACTTATAATTATAAAGAAAACAAAGAAGAGCCGGACGCTCCGATTGCAAATAAAAAAATACTGAATAAAGATTTTTTGACATCTGCTTATTCGGAGCTTGATATAGATATGATATATCTTTGTATCACGGACGATGAAGATTTCAGAGCTCTTTTGACACAGAACGGATTATCCGAAGATAAATATTTTGGCGATAATTTAAAAGGCGTTTTATTGAATAATTATTTTCATGAAGAAGGCACAGAACCTATATTTAATGATAGAATATTAGGTGAGAGAATTTTTTATGACGCAGAGGAAGGGAATCCTCCGGCAGTTGAAGTTAGTGACTTTGTAGGGTATGATAAAAATAGCTATATTTTTAAAATCGTACCCAAAGGAACGGTGGCAGTATATGTTCCCGAGTCAATATTTTATGCAAAAGATATTGAATTTATTCCGAAAGATGAGCTTACTTGTGACTTCGGTGTTGTAACCAAAGACAGTAAGGAAGTTAGCGATAAAATATTTGCTATGTTGGAAGAAGACGGGTATCATAATTATACTTGTTCCGATCTTACGGATTCATTAAATGTAATGAAGACTGTGACGCTTATATTGAAGACGGCTATGTATGGATTTACTGTATTACTTACTCTCATAGCTGTTGCCAATATAGTTAATACGATATCCACAGGAGTACTTCTCCGGAGAAAAGAATTTGCTATGTATAAATCCGTTGGGATGGCGCAAGGCGGATTTAAGAAGATGATTTTTTTGGAGACGGTATTCTATGGACTGAAAGCTCTTATGGCAGGATTGCCGATTTCTGTTATTTTGAGCTATCTGATGTACAGAGCATTGGATAAAAAGATATATTCGTTTGACCTTGATATTATGACATACGTATTGGTTGTTGTAGTGGTATTTGTGGTTGTCAGCATAAGTATGATATTAGGACTTAATAAGATAAAAGATGACAGCATTATCGAAGCATTAAAAGAAGACGTTGTGTAACTTAGAGGGGCGAGTTCTATCGGCTAAATATTTTATAAAGGAAACTGAAATGAGCAAAGTCGCGATTTTTACAATGGGAACGCGTGGGGATGTTCAGCTATATATCTATCTGGCAAGGAAGCTGATAGAAAACGGAATCGACACAATTTTAGGTACACATCCCTACTGGAAGGATCTTATCGAAAAGGCGGGAGTTAAATTTGTTCCCATAGGTTCCAATATAAATATTGAGAGAGAAATGGCTGCAATAAGAGGAAATGGCGCCAATCCCATGAGTATGGGCAGGGAATTGGACTTTATTTCCGATTTTTTCCAGGATGCAACACATGATATCTTGAATGCATGTAAAGGAAGAGACCTGGTAGTTGTAAGCCACAGCCTTATAGGCGCCGTAGAAGCACAGGCACTTGGAATACCTACAGTAAACGTAACCATTCAAAAGGATGCAATTCCGGAGAAACTCAGACAGCAATCTGTTTCTGAGAAAGTATTAGAGAACATCGGCTCCAGCCGAATTATAAAACCTTATAATAATTTACGCAAAATATATGGTCTCAGACCAATTAAATTTATTGATGAGCTAATGTCTGATAAGCTTAATCTTATGCCGATCAGCAGAACAGTAAATGACAGAAATCCCTACTGGGAAGCCAAGAACGTGGTAACAGGTTTTTGGTATGAAGATGATATGGATTTTGTTCCTGATGAAAAACTCAGGACATTCATGGAAACCGGTGATAAGGCGGTTGTATTGTCATTTGGCGCAATGAATTATGAAGATGACGCCGAAGTTGAGAAGCTTGATAAGTATATCAAGGCATTTGAAGCTACAGATACCAAAGCAATCATTCAGGGCTTTCAGAGAAGTTTGGCTACGAATTACAAACTTCCTGATAAGATCATGTCTTGTGGGGATGTGCCGCATAGCTGGTTGTTTAGCCGTGCCAGATATGTAATCCACCATTGTGGTTTCGGTACATGTACTGCAACTATGGTCTACGGAGTTCCATCTATTCCTATTCCGTATATGCCCGAACAAATAAGATATGCAGCTAAGTTAAATGACATCGGGATAGCAACAAAGATGGTAAAGACGAGTAAAGTAAGCAAAAGAGCAATTATGGATGTACTTGATGAAATGAATTCATCATATTATTTCAAGAAGGAGAAGGCAGAAGATATTTCCAAAAAGGTCAGAGCTGAAAATGGCTTGGATGATGCAGTAAGACGCATTAAAGATATTTTACACGGCTAATAGGTTCTAGGGGGTTGCAATGAAATGGAGAGTTATTTTCGCAACAGTGTTATCTACAGTTCTATTCTGTGGATGTGCCGGTAAGTCAGAATCAGCAACGGAAGTAGCGGGAGCTATGTTTTCGTACGAATCAATGGAGGAAGGAGTAGAAGAAGTGGAGGAGGCAGAAGAAGAGTCTTCTGTCAGAGTAGTTTCACAGCGAGACCTGACCGGAAGTGGTGATAGTGGCGGTTCATCAGTCACGTACATTGCTGAAGGCGAAATTGTTTCTTTGTATGCTGAGAAAGCGCGTTTCTCGAATGCGGCAAAGTTTGAAGGAGATTGGCAAAGAGTTGAACTTGAATCAGATTCGGCGGGTGATATCCGTATAACCGATCAAAATAAAGAGGGTTTTTCTTTTGAAGGTTTCTTCGTTTATGCCATGAATACAGGTGATTGTAAGGGAACAGCATATTTTGTTTCTTCCGATACTGCAATAGCTTGTATTGATGAAGCTTCAGAAACATACGTAGCATTCCACAAAGTTGGCGGAACGCTGTATATATCACATATTGGAGATATTTCTACTATGGATATGGATGTAACGCCCGATGGCGAATATATTAAGAGCTAATAAAAAGGCTTCGCTTGGATCAAATCCGAGCGAAGCCTTTTTTGATAATTACTCTTCTGAAGATGCTGAGAAGCGGCTGACTTCTTCCTGCAGACGTTCGGATACTTCACGGTTACTTTCGGAATCATCGTGGATTGTTGTAATAGAAGCAAGGATTCCGGTCGTGCTTTCCGTTGCATCGGAAACACCTGTTGTACAGTCACTTATAACACGTGAGATATGATCGATCTGTTCGGCCATTTCTCCCATAGTTGAGTTAAGAACTATAGTATTTTCATTGACTGACTTAAGTACCTGATTGATATCTTCAGCATCCTGATAGTATTGCTGTGCAACATCTTCAAATTCATCGTAGTCTGCAAGAACTGATTCACTTACGTATGTAAGCATCTCATTTGAATCTTTTGCAAGTGATTCTACTGCGGATATAACCTGGTTACTGATCTCCTGGATTGAATTAGCTGTATCTTTACTGTGCTCGGCGAGCTGTCTGATCTCGTCAGCAACAACCGCAAAGCCTTTTCCTGCATCGCCTGCTCTTGCAGCCTCTATTGAAGCGTTGAGAGCAAGGAGGTTGGTCTGCGAAGCGATTGAAAGAATATCTTCTGTAAGAGTCTGGATCTGTGCAACGTTCTTGCTGTCTTCAATAGAACTTTCAAGGCCGTCTTTGATGGAAGATACCATTTCATTTGTAGAATTTCTCTTTTTCTCTGTATTTTCACGAATAACAGTGGCATGGTCCTTTATATCGGATACACGCTGATTTCCTGCTGCTACCTGATCGGAAACCTGGCCAACGGCGCTGTTTACATCTTTTGCTCCGTTATTAAGAGAAATGAGGGTACTGTTTGCAGTTTCCATACTTGCCGTAAGTTCCTCCATAACAGCGGATACATTGCTGACATCCTCTTTGGAGGTATTTACAAGACCGACGGTATTTTCAACCGATGAATAGATATGACCTGACTCTGATTTTATCTTTGCTATGATATCCTGAAGGGTTGCAAGGAAGTTGTTGATACCCGAAACCAGTATACCGACTTCATCATCCGAATGCTTTACGAGCCTGCGGGAAAGATTGGCATTTCCTGCATTCATTGCGGAAAGAATATCGTTAAGTTCTGTCGAAGCAGAACGCAAAGGTGAGATGGACTTGTTAACAACATAGATTCCTATGATCGATACAAGTATTGAAAGGATGGAACCGATTATGATTGATTTTTGAACGCTTTTTTCTGCTGCTTTTAAAGTTGCTTCGTTTTCGTCTACTAGAGTTTGCAGCTGTTCTTTCATAAGATTAACGTTCTCTTCGTACTGCAAGATTGCTTCATGGCAGTTTGCAAAGTACAGATCATAAGATTCTGAGAATTTCTTTGCATAGAACATTGTTTCCATCTCTTTATATGTAGAAAGAAACAGACTGCCTGCTGAATTCATTATCTGATATTCTGATGAGAAATCAGGATTATTAACTTTTTGTACCTGCACGCCGAGATCGGTCAAAGCAGCTTGCAACGCTTCCTGCTCGGGCTTTCCGGGGTCAACCATTGAAGCGACGCCATCATCTGTATCCAAAGCGCCTGTAGGAGCCATTGCCTGAACGAGGAAGAATCTTTTTACCAGATTCTGGAGATTGGTATTGGCATCTCCGAAATCTCTCTCGATTGCAAGATATGTTCCGGACATGGTATTTGCAGCTTGAACAGCACTTCGGAAACTAATTGCGATGAGAACAACGCCAATTATCATTACTAATGCCAGTAGAAAGAAACAAGAAAGAATTTTAGTTCTGAGACTCTTAATCATATAGTGCCTCCTTATAAAGAGGATGTACGGTTTTTAGTTGTTATATTCTCACATTATCATTGTTTCTTAGGGTAAGCAATAGATGCGAAACTTATTTTTCTTTTTTTTAATGATATTATTATATTCTCATGGTCATCAGCTCGGATAAAAGAATATTGGCGGCATCCGCTTTACTCATTATGCCAAGTTCTTTTTCACCGGAAGCTGTAATCAGAGTAAGAACGTTGGTGTCTACTTCGAAACCTGCACCTTCGACCTTTAAATTGTTGGCACATATCATATCGAGATTCTTTTTCTCAAGTTTCTTTCTGGAGTTCTCCAAAAGATCCTTTGTTTCCATTGAAAAACCGCACAGAATCTGGCCTTTTTTCTTATTTTTGCCAAGATATGCAAGAATGTCATCGGTTGACTTAAGCGGAATGGAAAGGTCACCTTTTTGCTCACTCTTTTTTATCTTGTCATCGGCGTAGGTAGCGGGAGTGTAGTCTGCGACGGCAGCGGCTTTTATAATGATATCCTGATCGCCGGATCTTTGTGTGACAGCTTCGTACATGTCTTTGGCGGAAGTGATGTCGACAAAATCAAGGTGAGAAGGAACCTCCAGATTGGTCTTGCCTGAAACGAGAGTGACATGAGCTCCCCTGCGGGCAGCGGCTGTTGCGATTGCATAACCCATTTTGCCCGAAGAATGGTTCGTTATATAGCGGACAGGATCGATTGATTCTCTGGTCGGTCCTGCTGTGACGAGAAGATTTATCCCTTCCATATCTTTTGGACAGGCGATTTCATATATTATCTCATCAAGAATCTTTGCGGGCTCTTCCATACGGCCTTTTCCGACAGTTCCGCATGCAAGGAAGCCTTCGCCCGGAGTTACTATAATATAACCGTAGCTTTTAAGTGTCTCTATATTTTTCTGTGTTGTGGGATTTTCAAACATCTTGGTGTTCATTGCGGGGGCTATGATCTTTTTGCAGGTGCAGGCGAGAGCTGTTGTTGTGAGCATGTCGTCCGCGATACCGTTTGCAAGTTTTGCGATACAATTGGCGGTTGCGGGCGCTATAACAAGAACATCTGCCTTATCGGCAAGTGCTATGTGTTCAACTTCCATGGGATGATTGCGCTCAAAAGTTCCCGTGATGCATCTTGTATGCGTAAGTGCTTCAAATGTAAGCGGAGTGATAAACTCAGTAGCATTCTCTGTCATTATGACATCGACATTTGCGTGCGCTTTTATGAGCTTTGAAGCAAGATCAGCTGATTTATATGCGGCAATTCCGCCGGTTACACCAAGAATTACATTTTTTCCCTTTAACATCTTTTCTCCAATCATATAATCTCATATACTTCGGCCGATCATGATGATGGCCGGTGCAGTTGTTTTTCGTAAATTCGATTTGAGTATAACCCGAATTTATCAGGGCTGTAAAGGCAGGAATGAGCCTGTTTAATATTTATGAAAAAAAGTGTTGACATTTCAAATTGCATACAATATAATTGCATTAAATCAAAACAAAGATTCGTTGATGTTGTTTCAAACGGAGGTCAAAATATGGGATTTTATGATTATTCGGTAACTGATGCTCAGGGTAATGAAGTTAAGCTTGATGCTTATAAAGGAAAAGTGGTTCTTGTAGTCAATACTGCTACAGGTTGCGGATTCACACCTCATTACAAGGATATTGAGGAAATGTATGAGAAGTTCCATGATGATGGATTCGAGGTTTTGGATATTCCCTGCAATCAGTTTGCGGGACAGACATCCGGAACAGATGAGGAAATCCACGAGTTCTGCCAGCTCCACTACAATACTAAATTTCCTCAGATGAAAAAATCTGATGTAAACGGTGAAAACCAGCTTCCCGTATACAAGTTTTTGAAGGAGCAGAAAGGCTTTGAGGGATTCGGTAAGGGCGCAGCAGCTATGGCCATGAGTGTAATGCTCAAGAAAATCGACAAAGATTACAAGAATAATCCTGATATAAAGTGGAATTTCACCAAGTTTGTAATAGACAGAGAGGGCAACGTCGTTGCACGCTTTGAGCCCACTCAGAAGATGGAAGATGTAGCTGCATATGTCGAGAAGCTCATCTGATAATTTTAGGTAAAAAGCCTTTACCGGCTTTTTATATGCACCCCGGCGGAAATGAAGTTTTTATTTTTCGGGGGCATGAGTCACAAGCGACTCATTACATACATAATACCTCTAAATCTCTTAAAAAATCTCATCGGATTAAATATCTCCCGTCCGATGGGATTTTTTACTTGCAAAAAAAAACTTCTGTGATATATTTATGGTGCGCGGTATTTGGCATGAGCTGAAACTGCAGCATTTATTTAAGGAGAATAAAAATGGATAGTACATCATCACTTGGCCGCAAGACTGAGGAGTTAGGCGGACTGAGCAAAAAAACGCAGTACATGGTGGAGACTGCACTTCTTGTTGCCGTTACCATTATCATGGGTAACACTCTTTTAGGCACAATTCCCACACCTTTTTTGAAGATTTCAATTGTAACCGTTCCGGTTGCGCTCGCAGCTATGCTGATTGGACCTGTTGCAGGCATTATCTGTGGCCTTGCATTTGGTATCAACAGCTTTATCGGTGCGCTCAACGGATCAAGCGGACTTCTTTCAACACTCTTTACGATAAGTCCTTTCGGAGTGTTTGTTACAGCGATTGTTGCCAGAGTTCTTGATGCAGCGGTTACATCATTTGTTTATAAGTTTGTACATAAGGGCAAGCTCAAGATAGCTTCCTATTATATTGCAGGAGCCATGATG
Source organism: Butyrivibrio sp. LB2008 (assembly GCF_000621565.1). Classification (GTDB taxonomy): domain Bacteria; phylum Bacillota; class Clostridia; order Lachnospirales; family Lachnospiraceae; genus Butyrivibrio. The sequence goes on along the minus strand of NZ_KK211308.1, from coordinate 118,180 downwards.
CCTCTTCTTAATACAGTATTCTTTATGGGCTCACTTTGCCTGTTCTTCTTTAATACTGAATATGTACAGGGACTTGCAGCCAATTACAATGCTACAACACCTATGGCATTTGTTATCGGAATGGTAGGTGTTCAGGCAACAGTTGAAGCCGTTATAGGATGCGTTCTTGGCGGAACACTTGCTATGGTGCTTTCTAAGGCACTTCACAGGGGATAAATTAAAAGGCGATTTTCATGAGCAGAGTTTTGGCTGTAGATATCGGTAATTCAAATATTGTCATAGGTTCTTTTGAAGAATCTGATTACACGGAACTCGGAAGACTTAAGTCTGACAGGAATCTATCGGAAGATGAGATTTGGGAAGGGTTTGCGAATCTGATACATAAGGCGGGGTTAAAAGAAAATTCTTTTGACGGCTCGGTTTTATCAAGCGTTGTTTCTGAGATGACGGATAAGACGGCAGGGGCGCTTAAGAAGATAACCGGAAAAGATACCATGATTCCAAATACCACAATGAACACAGGAATAGATGTATCAAATTATGACACTGCCTGCCTTGGTTTTGATCGGATAGCAGACCTTGCGGCTGCTGTTTCCGAGTATGGGAGTCCCGTAATGGTATGTGATCTTGGAACCTGCACGACAATAACGGTTGCGGATGGAGATGCCAAACTTGTAGGCGGTATGATATGTCCCGGAGTTCAGCTTTCACTTGATGCAGAGGCACAGAGGACATCGAAGCTTCCACAGCTTTTTGCGCGAAAGACGGATATACTTCTGGGGACGGATACTGAGTCCAATATGATATCGGGAGCTGTAGCGGGTACCGGAATCATGCTGACCGGTCTGATAGACCGCGTTACAAAAGAGTATGGTTTTGATGATCTCACAGTTGTCGTAACAGGGGGAAATTCAGAGACCGTAGCGCAGTGGATAGATGCGGAAGTAATAAGAGACCCGGATCTTTTGATGCGCGGTTTGCTGACGATATATAACAAAAATAAATAATGGATATTTTGTAGAAGCTGTCACTTTATTTTATATGTGTGACAGCTTCTTTTTTCGATTATAGACTTCTTTTCAAGACGGCAAAAGAGGTCTATAATCAGATAGTCGAAATGAAAAAAGTTTTTGGAGGAAAATTGTAAAATGAAATCACCTGCGGAGATAGCAGCAAAGTATGAAGTAGTTGGAAAGGGGAAGACAGAAGGTAAGTTTTTACAGACTTTTATGCTTGCTATACTTGCTGGTTCTTTTATAGCGCTCGGTGGTCTTGGAAGTCAGATTGCGTCCAGTTGCGCGCAGAATCCGTCAAGTGGAAGAGTTATCAGCTCTGTTGTATTCCCTATTGGCCTTTTTATGGTACTTGTTGGAGGCGCTGAACTTTTTACCGGTAATTGTCTTATCACAATCCCTGTTTTATCAAAGAAAGCTTCCGTTAAGGGAATGATCAGAAACTGGATAATCGTATATTTCGGAAATATGGTCGGAGGATTTTTGATCGCGGCACTGGCTGCGTTCAGCCATATCTATTCTTTTAATGACGGCAATCTTGCGACACAGGTTGTGAGCACTGCTGTTACTAAATCTACCATTTCATTCGGAGATGCTTTTTTAAGAGGAATTCTTTGTAATGTGCTTGTTTGCATGGCTGTATGGTGTTCTTTTGCAGCTGATGAACTTGCAGGCAAAGTGTTTGCATTGTGGCTTCCTGTTATGCTCTTTATTATTTGCGGATTTGAGCACTGCGTTGCAAATATGTATTTTATTCCTGCAGGATTTCTTGCATCTTACGTTCATGGCATTCCTGCAGACGGATTGTCTGTTGTTGGATTTTTTGTCACCAATCTTATACCCGTTACGCTCGGAAATATAGTAGGCGGAGGTATCTGCGTAGGTGCGGCTTATCATTTGATCTATTTAAAGAAAAATTGACCGATTCGGTATATTATTAATCTTTTTTCTGAGGGGGAAGGAAAAGAGAGGTAGCATATGGGAGTACTTAATTACCCGGTCCTTATGGTCCACGGGATGGGCTTTAGGGATCACAAATATTTGAATTATTGGGGAAGAATACCGTCAAAGTTGGAGGGAGCAGGTTGCCGTGTTTTTTATGGAAACCAGGACAGCAATGCTGCTATAGAAACTAATGCCAAAGTGCTTGCTGACAGGATCAAAGAGGTATTGGCCAAGACAGGTGCACCAAAGCTCAATGTCATTGCCCATTCTAAGGGAGGTCTTGATATCAGGTGTGCGATAGCAAAGTATGGCCTTGGTGACAAGATTGCGTCGGTAACTACAATGAGCACGCCGCATAACGGATCTGTTACGGTGGATAAGCTATTGAAGTTGCCTGATCCTTTGGTTAGGTTTGCCGGAAAGTGTACGGACATTGTGTTTAGGGTGCTTGGAGATAAGAATCCCGATTCATATAGTGTCTTTAAGTCATTTACAACAGAGGAATCCCGCAAGTTCAATGAGAAATATCCAAATGCAGAAGGTACATATTATCAGAGCTATGCTTTTGCAATGAAATCCCCTTTTGGTGATATGTTCCTGTGGTTTCCAAGTCTTGTGGTATGGCTTGTTGAAGGAGAAAATGACGGGCTTTTAACGCCTGCTTCCGCGAAATGGGGAGATTTTAGGGGCGTTGTCTACAGTAATTCGAGGCGTGGAATCTCACATTGCGACGAAGTTGATATGCGAAGGTGCAGACTTACTGGGAAACAGGGGCAGGGTGTGTCTGATATCCCCGAGTTTTATAAGAATGTTGTATGTGAATTGGCTGAAAAAGGATTCTAAGGTATAAGAAACAGGAGAATTGTATGAAAAGTAGTATGAGTAATGCAGGGGGGAGAAAGAATCGCAGGGGGAGAAGACAAGATAGTGAGAAAATGGTAAAGATAATAATCGCCGGAGGGGCGGTATTGTTACTTGCCATAGGAATATTGGTTGGTTCTCTTATAGCAAAGGGATCTAAAAAAGAAGAGGAAGAATTGGATCTTGCTAAGATGGAGGAGTCTATTCCGGAAGAAGAGGAAGTTGCTGTAGAAGCGACAACCGAGGCTACGGAAGAGGAAGAAGCGGCTACAGAAGCAACATCTGCGGAGGAGGCTGCGACAGATCCTCAGACAGCTGCGCCTACAGAGACCGGTGCAAATATCAACATCAAAGACCTTGTGGGAGCAAGCAATGTCGGCGAGAATTCTAAAGTTACTTACGGAATAGATGTTTCGAAGTTCCAGGGAACTATTGATTGGGCGCAGGTTGCGGGAACGGGAATTGATTTTGCAATGGTCAGAGTCGGTTACAGAGATTCTGCGTCAGGCGAGATAAAGCCCGATACCAATGCCAAGTTCAACATGCAGGAAGCTGAGAAAAACGGAATAAAAGTTGGAGCATACTTTTTCTCAACTGCTGTAACCAAGGAAGAGGCGATAGAAGAGGCCAACTGGGTAAAAGATTATATCGCAAAATATTCAATAACATATCCTGTGGGATATAACTGTGAGGGCTTTGAAAAAGAGACAAGCAGACAGTTTAATCTTACCAAGGATGACAGAAGTAATATTGCGATCGCATTCCTTGATCAGATACACAAGTCGGGGTATACTCCGATTTTCTACGCGTCAAAGGGAGAATTGGAGGCGGATGCCAAATGGAATACATCTCAGATAGAGAAGTCATATAAGATTTGGATGGCCTGGTACAATCAGGATACGTCAAATATTGCAAAGGGACCTGCTTACGGCGGACAGTGCGCAATGTGGCAGTATACCAATCAGGGAGATGTTGCCGGTATTGGCAAGAAAGTCGATGTAGATGTGGCTTATTTTGGATATGACGGCACAGAAAAGGCAAAAGATACATCTGAAAGAGAAGTTGCTTCCGCAGACGTTGAAGCACTTATGAAATTTGATCCCGTAGATGAAACAGTCACTGCAAAGAGTACTACGAATCTTAGAGATAAGCCGAGTCAGGGTTCTGACAGTAAGGTTGTTGAGACACTTCAGAACGGTCAGACTGCGCAGCGCACGGGAACAAGCCCAAGCGGCTGGTCTAGAGTGACTTATAACGGTAAGACGCTTTATGCCGTATCAAGCTATCTGACAACCGACTTAAGTGCGCCCAAGCAGCAGACAGCGGCTCAGCCTGTAGAAGATAATTCGGGACTTAAGACTAAATTTACTTCCTGCAATGAAACGGTCACTGCCAAAGACGTGGTTAACCTAAGAACCAAGCCAAGTGTTACAGATGCTGATTCAACCGTTGCCGCTTCACTCAAAGCAGGAGAGACAGCAACCAGAACAGGTATCAACAACGATGTCGGCTGGTCCAGAGTAGAATATAACGGTCAGACACTTTACTGCGTAAGCAGTTACCTGAAAGTTGTTGAATAAACTGGACAGATATCATTATTTAGGGGGCTGTGAAAAAATGATTTCTCATTTTTTCACAGCCCCCTTTTTAAATACCTTCATCATCTCGTTTGTCAAACTGTATTCAAGCGGCTGGAGCTCAATCTCTTCGGGAGAGAGCCAGCTTGCAAATTTTAGTTCGTTGTTGTCCATTGTAATCTCACGGCTTCCGGTTACTTCACAGAAGAAGCCGACAAGGATATCACTTGCGATGCCCCATGGCTGTGACTTATAGTAGCGGATGTTGGTTACGGTAAGGCCGGTTTCCTCCATAACTTCACGGCTTACGGTTTCTTCTAGAGTTTCGCCGATTTCTGTAAAGCCTGCAACAAGGGCGTTATGGCCGTAGCCGACTCTGTATCTGGTAACAAGGAGTTTATTGGCTTCCTTGTCAATTACACCTATTATTACCGCGGGATTTATTCTGGGATAGATGATATTGCCGCATTTTGGACAGATCATTGCACGTTCAGTTTTTGAATGCTCGTTTTTGGCGCCGCACTTACCGCAGAATCTTGTGACCATGTACCATTCGGCGAGCTGATATGCCGTGAATGCAGCGTACACGTATGTTTGCGGATAGTAGTAGGCACTTCTGAACTTTCTGAAATCATGGAATATGTAGGAATCCGAATCCTGTGCAGAGACATCCAAAAAGTCCATGTTTTCGGAATCTGCGATCATCAAAAAGAAATCCTCGGAATCAATGCTGAAAAGATAAGTGAGTTTTTCTTTTGCAATATCTTTTACAACATTAAATCTTGGAAAAGAAATCTCTTGAGTGCCGTCGTCAAGGCGCCCCAGGAGCTTTTTTTCTTTTGTAAAAAACAATATTATTGAGTTTTCGTCCGCAGTCTTTGTCGGATCGTAGTGATTGTTAAGATGTGCCGGTGAAATATCCTGAATCATAGTCTGTCCTTGTATCTTGGATTATTTGTCCATAAATAATGTATCAAAGGAAGCACTGATTGAATCAGCACTTCCTTATTTTTTCATATATTGTGCCACATTACGGAATGAGGTTGTGTGAGTACAAACTCTGGTATTCCTTCGGAGACATTCCGTATTCTTTTTTGAATGCCTTAAAGAAGCTTGAGTAGTCTCTGAATCCGAATTTCTCGTAAGTTCCCGTGATGCTCGCACCGCCTGTGATAGCATTTCTGCACTCATCAAGGCGCTTTTTTATTATGTACTGATGAAGCGAAACGCCGAGCGTATCCTTGAACAGATGGGCAACATAGTATTTGCTTATAAAGAACTTGCCCGCAATATCGTCAAGAGTGAGCGATTCCTCAATATTTCCCTCGATATATGAAATGATATTCTGGAAAAGAGTAAGCTCGTCGCTTGAATTTTTCATATTTTCTTCATCGTAAACAATCCTGTTTATGGTGAGAATGAGGTCACACAGACACAGGTGTATGAATGCCGAACTTCCATATCTTTCACTGGATACTTCTTCGAGAAGACGCAGGAATTTGGACTCTATCATATGGAACTGTGCCGGAGTCATGTGATATATATATTTGTGGAATGCCTCTGCCTTCTGGATCAGGTACATATAGTCAACCGATTCCTGCATAAGTCTGTTACAGCAACTTTTGCTTATCCAAAAAAGGAAACGTCTGTAGTTTGCCTCGGGATTGTTCATGAGGGCGTGATGCATTATTCCGGGAGGAACCAGCATGAGGTCTCCGGGAGACATCTTGTATCTGGAAGCGACTCCTTCCGAATTGAATATTTCCATGGTGACATCGCCCTCGAGGAAAAGGTAACATTCATAGTAGTCGTGGGCGTGTGGCTTCAAGGTATTAAAGTTCTTGTCGGAATAGTAGTATACCTCGAAATCCGAAGATACCATGTATTGTCTTGTATTAAATGATGATCGTAATTTGTTTTTCATAACTACATAATAACGACCTGTGGCAATTTTTGCAAGGTGTGAAACAAAATATTCAATTCTATTTTTTTGATTAAAAAGTTATTGTATACGTATACGAATTATTAACGTTCGAAGACTGTTTTTATTTTAATGAGATTTTTTTATTCGACGAAGGGAGAAAATTAGTACCATGGAAATGACACTTCGCTGGTATGGCAGCAAATATGACACTGTTAAATTATGGCAGATCAGACAGGTTCCGGGTGTAAAGGGAGTTATCACAACTCTTTACAACAAGCAGGCAGGTGAGCTCTGGGAGCAGGATGAGATCAAGGCTCTCAAGAACGAGGTTGCAGCTGAGAATATGTACATCGCAGGAATTGAGTCTGTTAACGTTTCAGATGCTATCAAGGCAGCAACTCCTGAGAGAGATGAGCATATAGAAAATTACATCAAGACTCTTGAGAATCTTGGTAAAGAAGATATCCACATGGTTTGCTACAACTTCATGCCTGTTTTTGACTGGACAAGAAGTGAGCTTGCAAGAAAGAGACCCGATGGATCAACAGTTCTTGCATATACACAGGAAGCTATCGATGCTATCGATCCTGAGAAGATGTTTGAGTCACTTGCAGGTGATACAAACGGTGCGGTTATGCCTGGCTGGGAGCCTGAGCGTATGGAGCACGTTAAGGAACTCTTCGAGCTTTACAAGGGAATCGATGAAGAGAAGCTTTTCGAGAACATCGTTTATTTCTTAAAGGCTATTATGCCTGTTTGTAACAAATATGATATCAAGATGGCTATCCATCCCGATGATCCCGCTTGGTCTGTATTCGGACTTCCCAGAATCATCAACAACGAGAAGAACATCCTTAAGCTCATGAAGGCTGTAGATGATGTACACAACGGTGTTACATTCTGCTCAGGTTCATACGGAACAAGCCTTGAGAACGATCTTCCTCACATGATCAGAGCACTTGAGGGCAGAATTCATTTTGCACATGTTCGTAATCTTAAGTTTATTTCTCCTACAAACTTCGAGGAGTCAGCTCATCTTTCATCTGACGGAACATTCGATATGTATGAGATCGTTAAGGCTCTTTATGAGACAGGATTTGACGGACCTATCCGTCCCGATCACGGAAGAATGATCTGGGGTGAAGTTGCAATGCCCGGTTACGGTCTCTATGACAGAGCACTTGGCGCAACATACATCAACGGCCTTTGGGAGGCTATCGAGAAATCACATCAGCGTGGAATTTGATAAGCGACGACGCGGAAAGGGTTAATCATGAAATTAAATGCTAACAGCGTAGCAACAGATAATTCTTGGAAGGAGAAGGGATATTATCTCCCTACCTTCAACAAGGAAGATATGATAAAGAAGACAGTTGAAGCACCTGAGTGGGTACACTTCGGAGCAGGTAACATCTTCAGAGCTTTTCAGGCTAATCTTGCACAGAGGATGCTTGATGGCGGAATGAACGACAAGGGACTTACGGTAGTAGAGGGATTTGACTATGAGATCATCGAGAAGATGTACAGACCTCATGACAATCTTTCACTTCTTGTTACACTCAAGGCTGACGGTTCAGTTGAGAAGTCAGTTATTGCCAGCATCGCAGAGTCATGCATTCTTGATTCAAACGATGACAAGGAATTCAACAGATTAAAAGAGATCTTCAGATGCGATTCTCTTCAGCTTGCTACTTTCACTATCACAGAGAAGGGATATTCACTTGTAAATCCCGCAGGTGAGCTTCTTGCAGCAGTTAAGGATGATTTCGTAAACGGACCTTCCAAGCCTCAGAGCTATATCGGTAAGGTTGCAGCTCTTCTTTATGAGAGATTCCTTGCAGGAGAGAAGAAAATCGCCATGGTGAGCACAGATAACTGCTCACACAACGGAGACAAGCTTTTTGATGCAGTTCATGCGTTCGCAAAAGAGTGGGCTGCAAACGGTAAGGCAGAAGAAGGCTTTGTAGCTTACATCGAGGATGACAGCAAGGTTAGCTTCCCTTGGTCAATGATCGATAAGATCACACCCAGACCTGATGATTCAGTTAATGAGATTCTTAAGAACGACGGCGTAGAAGAGCTTGAGCCTGTAGTTACATCCAAGAAGACTTGGGTTGCTCCTTTCGTAAATGCTGAGGAGAGCGAGTACCTCGTAATCGAGGATAAGTTCCCCAACGGAAGACCTGCTCTTGAGAAGGTTGGTGTTATCTTCACAGATAAGGAGACAGTTGATAAGGTTGAGCGCATGAAGGTTTGCACATGCCTTAATCCTCTTCACACAGCACTTGCTGTATACGGATGCCTCCTTGGATATGACAAGATTTCAGAAGAAATGAAGGATGAGGAGCTTGTTAAGCTCGTTAAGACTATCGGATATGTAGAGGGACTTCCTGTTGTTACAGATCCCGGAGTTATCAAGCCTCAGGAGTTCATTGATACAGTAGTAAATGTAAGAATACCTAACAAGTTCATGCCTGATACACCTCAGAGAATTGCAACAGATACATCACAGAAGCTTGCAATCAGATTTGGTGAGACAATCAAGGCATATATGGCTTCAAGTGAGCTCAATGTAGCAGATCTTAAGTGCATTCCTCTTGTACATGCAGGATGGCTTCGCTATCTCATGGGAGTGGATGACAACGGCAACAGCTTTGAGCCCAGCCCCGATCCGCTTCTTGAGAAAGCACAGGCTTATGTACAGGATATTAAGCTTGGCGGAGAGTATGACAAAGAGACACTTAAGAACAAGGTTCTTCCTCTTCTTAAGGATGCGACAATCTTTGGAACAGATCTTGAAGCAGCAGGTCTTTCAGATATTATTATCGGATACTTCGAGGAACTTATCGCCGGCACAGGTGCTGTAAGAAATACTTTGAAGAATCACGTTTGATCTGTATCTATATTTAAGAAATAATCGTATTATATACTTTTTTATTGTAAACCCCCACAAAAATAATCCATCGCGTAACTGCGATGGATTATTTTTTTTAAATATGTAATGTAATTTACAGATATGATACTTTATCAGTTCTTTTTAAGAGAGCTTGTTCTGTAGATGATATCTGTTCTTGCGGGACCGTTACTTACCATTGTGATGGGATAACCGATCTGCTCTTCGATGAACTCGATGTACTTTCTGCAATTCTCAGGAAGCTCTTCGTAGTTCTTGATTCCTCTGATATCGCATTTCCATCCCGGAAGTGTCTTATAAACGGGCTTAGCCTTGTCGAGGAGGTGAGTAACAGGGAATTCTGTTGTAACTTCTCCGTCGATATCATAGCCTACGCATACAGGAATCTCATCGAGGTAGCCGAGTACGTCAAGTACTGTGAAAGCTACATCTGTTGTTCCCTGAAGTCTGCAACCGTATTTACTTGCAACACAGTCATACCAGCCTACACGTCTCGGACGTCCTGTTGTTGCACCGTATTCACCGCCGTCACCGCCGCGGTTTCTAAGTTCCTCAGCTTCATCACCAAAGAGTTCGGATACGAATGCACCTGCTCCTACAGCTGAAGAATAAGCTTTGGATACAGTTACGATCTCTTTTATCTCATAAGGAGGGATACCTGCTCCGATAGCACCGTATGCTGCAAGGGGAGAAGATGATGTAACCATGGGATAGATTCCGTGATCGGGATCCTTCATGGTTCCAAGCTGTCCCTCTAAAAGTATTGTCTTGCCTTCCTTGATAGCTTTATCGAGGTATAGAGATACGTTTCCGATGTAAGGCTTAACCTGCTCTCTCCATTCAACTATCTGGTTGAAGAGTGCGTCCTTGTCGATTGGCTCTGCGTGATAGAGATTAACAAGGATAACGTCCTTTATCTGGGCAATTCTGTCAATTTTTTCCTTGATAACTTCATCATCCTGGAAGAATTCATTGATCTGCCAGCCAATCTTGGAATATTTATCTGAATAAAAAGGCGCGATTCCTGACTTTGTTGAACCAAATGACTTTCCTGCAAGTCTTGCTTCTTCAAGTGAATCGAATTGTACATGGTAAGGCATCATAACCTGTACCCTGTCAGAAATCATGATCTGAGGAGCGGGAACGCCCTTTGATGTGATCTCGTTAAGCTCGTTCATGAACTTTGTAATATCAAAAGCAACACCATTTCCGATGATGTTCATTATATTCTGATGGAAAACGCCTGAAGGCATTGTATGAAGCGCAAATTTACCATAATCATTAACTATGGTATGTCCTGCGTTGGCACCTCCCTGGAAACGGATGACAACGTCAGCTTTATCAGCAAGAGTATCTGTGATCTTTCCCTTTCCTTCGTCGCCCCAGTTAGCGCCTACGACTGCTTTGACCATTTATTGTTCCTCCTTAAATAGAAAACATGTTTAAAAACGTACATTAGTATAATAACGGAAAATAAAATATAAGTAAAATCAATATTTTTTATGAAAGATATAAGTGCAACTTATTTTTCGAAATTTTATATAAAATTATACAGTTTATTGACACATTTTCATCAAAAAAGCGATACAATTAAACATATAATCTGCAAGTGGCTCTAAATTGAATTGATTCGTGTGTGAAAGAGTCGCATAAGCTTTTTATTTAACTTTGTCAGGAGGTCAATATGGAAAATTCGATCGACGATAAGAAAAAACTTGGAAATGAGGAATTCAATAATCTTTCCGTGGCGGATAAGCTCAAAAAGGTTTTTTACAAGCTTCAGAACAATCTGGTACTTGTTTTTGTTGTAGTTTTATTGATAGATGTTTTTTCAATATTCAATCTGCACAGTATATATAACATTTATTATGAGCAGAATACGCAGCAGGGCGAGATACGTATAACAATCCAGGCTCTTGCAAAGTATTATCTCTGGGCACTTAATGCCGAGGATGAAGCCGATCGCAGTGAGCAGATGACCGGAGCTTCCGAAAAGATCCAGGAATTGAATGACGGACTCGATACGCTCAGCAAAGTATATAAAGACGATCTTACTACGGTTTATGCGCATATAGCTGATATTGACAGCTACGGACAGACTCTAAACGGAATGTTTTCGTCGGGTGCATCGCACACTGAGTTGTATGAATATTATGTAGCCAATGTAAATGAGGCTATTAAGATAGTTGTAAAAGATTTTAAAGCAATTGGAATATCAGCTAAGGAACAAGCTCAGAAAGCATATAAAGGAGCGCTTACGATAGTTATCGTACTTACAGTTCTTTCAACGGCTATCGTTATATATGCAATTCTTTATTCAAATAAGGCGAAAGCTGCACTTGCAGGAAGTATCCTTGATCCTATCAGAGCTCTTTCAGAAGCTGCTGACGATATGGCAAAAGGTAAGATCGATATCAAGGTTGCTACCGATTCGAAGGATGAGCTTGGTAAACTTGCAGAGGATATTACATATTCGACCGATGTTATCGCGGATATTGTAAAAGACATTACAGATACGCTTGATCGCATGTCTACCGGAGATTTCTCCAGCGGATCCAAGAATGAGAAGCTATATATAGGCGATTATGTTGAGATAAAAAATGCTTTGAAGAAGATTTCCAACAATCTAAGTTCAACACTTCTTGAGGTTAAGAATTCTTCTTCGCGTGTTTCGAGCGGTGCGATGAATATGTCACAGGGAGCAACCGATCTGGCAGAGGGATCTACGGATCAGGCTGCAGCGGTTCAGGAGCTTACGGCATCTGTTAACTCGGTTACCGAGCAGACCAAGCAGCTTGCCGAAGTGGCACAGAAGAGCCATGGTATGGCAGGAGATGTTAAAGATAAGGCAGAAGTCAGTGCCAGAAAGATGCACCTTGTTACTGACGCTATGACAAGGATCACAGAAGCATCTGCAGAGATTGAGCAGGTTACAAATACAATCGAAGAGATTGCGAGCCAGACTTCACTCCTTGCCCTCAATGCTTCGATAGAGGCTGCAAGAGCGGGAGAGACCGGTAAAGGTTTCGCGGTTGTTGCGGATCAGATCGGAAAGCTTGCAGATCAGTCAAGTGAAGCTGCCAAGAATACACATCAGCTCATTGCGGATACGATGGAAGAAATCAAGAACGGAAATGCGGTTGTTGCCGAGACTACGGATGCACTTGATGCGATGCAGCACAGTGTAGAAGAGATCACGGACATGATCAAGAATACCGGAAACCTTGCTCAGGCACAGGCTCAGAGTATGGAAGAGATTGACAAGGGAATTGAGATGATCTCCGGCGTTGTTCAGAAGAACTCCGAGACAGCCGAGCAGTCAAGCGAAGTATCAAGAGAACTCTCAATTCAGTCAGAGAGTCTCAACGACCTTATCGGAAAATTTACAATAAGCAGTTAATTGCATATCCTAAATGTATTTTGGGGTAGTTTACAGAAAGTCCTTTGCGTAGACATGACTCTGCGTGGGGGACTTTTTTCAATGGGGTGGTGGCTTTCGGGACGCCCGGACGCAAAGGTATATATTCGGGAATGCGCTGTGTACGTCTGCGGTGTGATTTTCTGAAGTTTATAAAAAAGCAAATGCCTCATTTCACGTTGTTCAGAACAATCGGCATTTGCTTTTTTATAAACTTCGAAAATCAGCATCCTCGTCCGAAGACAGCGCATTCCCGAATATATACTTTTGTGTCCGGGCTGTTCGTCCGAAAGCAGCACGTTTACAAATGGTTTCCTTGTGGGCGGGATGGCTGGGGAAAGGGGAGCAAATGGCAAAATACGAGCTTTGAAAAAGCTCGGCTTGTTCTCAGGCGGAGGTATATTTTTTGTCTTAATTGATTTTGTTAATTGGCTACTTTATAATGTTCGTATTGCAAATATGTTTAATATATCTTATTGAGAGTATATAACTGAAAGGTATATAACTATGATTCATATACAGTCATTGGATGAAGGACTTGCGCTTTTTAAGGCGCTTGGATCGGATATAAGGGTTGAGATAGTGAAGATCCTTGTTGCTGAAGGAAGTTCCAATATGAACGATCTGGCGGCGCGTCTTAATATTACGAACGGAGCGCTTACGAGCCATATCAAGAAGCTTGAAGAGTGTGGGATTGTGCAGGTTACTTCGGAGACGACGGGGCACGGTAATCAGAAGATATGCTCTGTTCAGCCGGATAATATTCTTATTGATATCAGGGCGCCTAAAAAGAATGAGACGATCTATGAAACGGATATAAAGGTGGGGCATTTTTCGGACTGCCATATAGAGCCGACTTGCGGGCTTGCTTCAGCTGAGAAGGTTATTGGTGAAGTTGACGATCCAAGGTATTTTGCTCACGGGGAGAGATTTGATGCTGATATTCTCTGGTTTACGAGAGGATATGTCGAATATGATATTCCCAATTTTGTTCCGTTTAATCACAAGATAGATGAGCTCAGTATCTCGGCGGAGATGTGCTCTGAGGCTCCGGGGTATAATAACAATTATCCTTCCGATATCTATTTTTACCTAAATAATACATTTCTGGGAACATGGACTTCGCCGGGAGATTTTGGTGATGTGAAAGGTCTTTTCACCCCGGACTGGTGGTTCCCGCTTTGGAATCAGTACGGCCTTCTTAAGATGCTTGTCATAAATCACGAGGGCGTTTTTATAGACGGACAGAAGCTCTCCGATGTCACAGTCGACAAGCTCAAGCTGACTCATAAGACGCCGCTTAAACTGCGGCTCGAAGTTCCTGAGAATGCAGAACACGTCGGAGGTCTTACTATATTCGGGAAGGGCTTTGGAAATTACAACCGAGATATAAATGTCAAAATGAAATACAGTAATTCATAATAAACAGAAGGATGGTTTTGAAATGACGGATAATAATAAGACACCAATGGGCAAAAGAGTTATCGCAATAATCGGAATAGTAGCTCTTTTATCTACGTATGCGACACTTATTGTCATGGCTTTTCTTGGAACGGAGATGGACTACTTTATGGGAGCTGTTGCTGCGACGGTTGCGATTCCTATTTTTACATGGATCTGCATCTGGGCTTTCGGCAATATAACGGGAAGACACACTATTGCTTCACTTGATCCTCTTACATCTGACAAAGAGCATGACTTAAAGGGAAATGTAGTTCCTGGGGGCAAGATAGATACGGTTGTTTTCGATATCGGAAATGTGCTCACAGACTTTGTTTATATGGATTTTATCGAAAAGAAAGTTTCCGATAAAGAGCTGACAAAAAGAATCGCTGATGCCTCTGTACACAGCAAAGAGTGGACGGAATACGACCGCGGAGTTCTTTCTACGGAAGAGATAATTGACGGTTTTAAAAAGAACGATCCCGAGATTGCGGATGTTATTGAGAAGACCTTCGCGGATCTTACGGATATAGTTACCAAGAGGGAAAATGCGGTTCCCTGGATAAAAGCTCTTCAGGCAGCAGGATATAAGGTCTTGTATCTGTCAAACTTTTCATGGCAGGTTCTTGAAGCATGTCCCGATGCAATGGCTTTTATCGACGAAACAGACGGCGGAATATTAAGTTACAGAGATAAGGTCGTAAAACCCGACCACGCTATCTATAATCTGCTTGCGGAGCGTTATAACCTTGTTCCGGAAAAGACTGTATTCATCGATGATACCAAGGTAAATATCGATGCGGCCAAAGAACTTGGCTGGAATGGAATCGTGTATAAGGACTATGCGAGTACCAAAAAAGAACTTGAAGCGCTCGGAGTTATATATTAAAAAACTTCCCACACCAAGGGGCGCAGACTGCGTCTGCGCGCCCGCTCCGGCGTGGGAAGTTCTTATTTTGAAATATCTTCTTTTATAAGTTCATATAATTTACTTGCAGCAATTGAGAGAGGTCTTGTGTCATCAGTGATGACGCAGATCTCTCTTTTTGGGATCATCTTATTAAAACGAAGCTCAAATAAAATGCCGCTTTCAAGATATTCTTCCGCAAAGCTTTTTACGACGCAGCCTACACCTAAGTTTCTTAGTGCAAACTGAACGATCATATCGCTTGTTGCAAGTTCGAACTCGGGGCGTATTTCGGCGCCGTTTTCAGCAAGAAACGAGCTGATATAGCTTTTGGTACTTGTTTTTCCTTCGAGCATTATGAGAGGAACTTTTTCAAGGTCTGAGAAATCAAGCATTTTATTCTTGTATTGGATAAATTTGCGGCCTGCTACAAATATGTCTTCGACTTCAGTCACCGGCAAAGTAGAAATGTCTTCTTTCCTTATAAAAGGAGTCGAGACAACACCGAAATCAATCTTGTCATCGGCAAGGTAGTCAAGTGTCTCGGGAGTGGGGCCGTTTGTGACTGTGACCTTGATGTTCGGATATAGTTCGTGGAATTTCTCGAGATAGGGAAGCAGGAAGAATCTAAGCGTCATGTCGCTGGCACCGATCCTGACTTCGCCGGCGTCGAGGTGAAGGAGCTGCTTTAGGCGCTGCTCGCCTATTTCTATCTGCTCGTAACCTCTTTCTATATATCTGTAAAGAAGGCTCCCTTCTGTTGTAAGTCGTACACCTTTTGCTGTTCTGCGGAAAAGAGAGCATCCGAGAGCTTTTTCAAGCTGGTGTATGGACTGGCTTACGGCGGGCTGGGAGATGGAAAGCTCTTTGGAAGCGAGAGTTATGCTTGAGAGCTTGCCTACATAATAAAATACTTTGTAATATTCAAGGTTGTTGGTCATTTTTGACTCCTTTTTGAATCTTTTTTTATTTTAACAAATTGTAGTTGCTATTAGCAAACGGGCTTGTTATAATGTTTCAAGAACTCTGACAGGGAGTTTTTTTGAATGCAAAAAACTGATTGGTAAATGGCTGGAAGCCAGAACAGGAGCGAGTTTTCATGAATTTAGAAAATGACAACAATGTCAACGAGGGCAGTGTGGAAGATGTCGTTGAGAGATATCGTCCTGAGATACAGAAACTGACCCCTTTTTTAAAATGGCTTAGGAATAGTGCCAGAATTGATGTTGCACAGACATATTCTAACAGTGAGCTCAATAATACCATGTCTATTCCTGTTTATGATTCCAATCTGTTGGCTTTCGTGAAGGCGGCGCAGAGTACTAATCTGCTCGACCGTAACTACGTCTATGTCTACAGCAGAAATCGTCTGCGTGACTACAGGGATGAACTTCTTTTTATCGACCGCGCGGGAATTACCGATATGGATGACCTTGCGGGAATTTTGTCCAAGTATATCCTTTCCGGAATGACAAAGGGTAGCGTATGGGCAGAGGGCGTTAAGAACGGAGTCCTTTACACCGTAGTGACTAAAATGGATGAGCTTGTAAAGTTCTGGGACAAAACACTGGAAAACGAACAAAATCTGTAAGTAAGGACAGGGAAGTATGGGAGAGAAATCCGATATCAAGAGAAAGCACATTCTTGATAAGGCAAGAACAGTTTTTTCTGAAAAAGGCTTTAAGAGTGTAACAATGAAAGATATAGTTGATGCCTGCGAGATCAGTCGTGGGGGTCTTTATCTCTATTTCTCAAGTACGGACGAAATTTTCCTTGAGGTTCTTTCTTCAGAGACCGATGAGGACGATGAAGAGACCATTACTGCAGCTCTTACAGGAACTGCAACAGCCGGTGACATGTTGGCTCTTTTTTTGAAAGAACAGAAAAAAGAGATCCTTAGGAAGAAGAATAATCTCATTGTCGCTACATATGAATACTTTTCCGTTAACAAAGTATCGCCAAAAGACAATCCACTGAAGAATCAGTTCGATACTGCTGTTAGAATTATCGAAAAGCTTATTGAAAACGGTGTTGAAAATGGTGAATTCTATTGCGAGAACCCTTTGGGGTGTGCTCGTAATCTTATGTACGTTGTGGAAGGGCTCAAAATCACTTCCAAGACTGTCGGCATTTCCGAAGAAGCCATTGACAAAGAACTTATGTATGTTTTAGAGGGATTAGTGCCCGAAGAATTAAATATTAATGATGATTAATAGAGAGTGCTTTTTTTAAGGCACTCTATTATTATGAGTTAGCTATAAATTTATATGATTAACAAGGAGATATTATGAGCACTGTAAAACGAATCTATGTTGAAAAAAAAGCACCTTACGCAGGCAAGGCTAAGGAGCTTAAGGCTGAGATCAAGGGCTACCTTGGAATTAAGAGTGTTGAGGATGTCAGGATCTTTATCAGATATGATGTTGAAAATGTTTCTGATGAAGTATTCGAAAAAGCCTGCACAACAGTATTTTCCGAGCCTCCTGTAGATATTCTTTACAGAGAAGAGATCGAAGTTCCTGCTAATGCAAAGACATTCAGCATAGAAGCGCTTCCCGGTCAGTTTGACCAGAGAGCCGATTCTGCTGAGCAGTGCGTTCGCTTTATAAAGGGAGACGAAGAGCCTGTCATCAAGACAGCTGTTACATATATGCTTATCGGTAACGTCTCCGACGAAGAGGTTAAAAAGATCTGTGATTATACAATGAACCCTGTAGATTCAAGAATTGCAGATGCACAGAAGCCCGAGACACTTGTTTCTGTATTCGACGAGCCTGAAGACGTAAAGATCTTTGACGGATTCAAGGATATGGAAGAGGCTGAGCTTAGGAACCTCTACGAGTCACTCGGACTTGCTATGACATTTAATGACTTTAAGTGGATCCAGACTTATTTCCACGATGATGAGAACCGCGATCCTTCAATGACTGAGATCAGAGTTCTTGATACATACTGGTCAGATCACTGCCGTCACACAACATTCGGAACAGAACTCACAGAAGTTGAGTTCGAGGACGGCTTCTACAAAGAGCCTATCGTTAATGCTTACAACGAGTATCTTTCAGCAAGAGAAGACCTTTACAAGACAGATGAGAAGAAAAAAGAGAAGTTCATTTCTCTTATGGATATCGCCCTCATGGGTATGAAGAAGCTCAAGAAAGACGGAAAGCTCACAGACATGGAAGAGTCTGAAGAGAACAACGCCTGCACAGTTGTTGTGCCTATCGACGTAGATTACGGCGAGGGAACAAAGAGAGAGAATTGGCTTGTATTCTTCAAGAATGAGACACACAACCATCCTACCGAGATTGAGCCTTTCGGTGGCGCTGCAACATGTCTTGGCGGTGCTATCAGAGATCCGCTTTCAGGAAGAGGATATGTATATCAGGCTATGCGTGTAACAGGTGCTGCAGATCCTACAGTTCCCGTTGCCGAGACAATGAAGGGCAAACTTTCACAGAAGAAGCTCGTTCGCGGTGCTGCATCAGGTTATTCTTCATATGGTAACCAGATTGGACTTGCAACAGGATATGTAAAAGAAGTTTACCATCCCGGCTATGTTGCAAAGCGTATGGAAATCGGTGCTGTTATGGGTGCCGCTCCTCAGGAACATGTTATCAGAGAGTCAGCAGATCCCGGAGATATCATCATTCTCCTTGGCGGACGTACAGGTAGAGACGGCTGCGGCGGAGCTACAGGTTCTTCAAAGGCTCATGATTCCAAGTCACTTACAAGTTGCGGAGCAGAAGTTCAGAAGGGTAATGCACCTACAGAGAGAAAGCTCCAGAGACTCTTCAGAAGACCTGAAGTAAGTGAACTTATCAAGAAATGTAACGACTTTGGTGCCGGCGGTGTATCCGTAGCAATCGGTGAGCTTGCGCCCGGTCTTGATATCAACCTTGACCTTGTACCCAAGAAGTATGCAGGTCTTGACGGAACAGAACTTGCAATCTCAGAGTCGCAGGAGAGAATGGCAGTTGTTGTTGCTCCCGCTGATGCAGAGAAGTTCCTTGCATATGCAGCAGAGGAGAACCTCGAGGCAGTTAAGGTTGCCGTTGTAACAGAAGATCCCAGACTCGTGCTCAACTGGAGAGGTAAGAAGATCGTTAACCTTAAGAGAGCATTCCTTGATACAAACGGAGCTCATCAGGAGACAAAGGTTAAAGTTGACCTTCCCAAGGAAAATGATAACTACTTCAATAAAGTGGCTTCAGATAAAGTTAAGTCTGCACTTTCAGGTAATGACGCAAAGGCAGCATGGATCGCACAGCTTCAGGACCTCAACGTATGCTCACAGAAAGGTCTTGTCGAGATGTTCGACTCATCAATCGGCGCAGGATCTGTTCTTATGCCTTACGGTGGAAAGTACCAGCTTACAGAGACACAGACAATGATTGCAAAGCTTCCTGTTCTTTCAGGAAAGACTGATACGGTAACAATGATGAGCTACGGCTTCGATCCTTATCTTTCAAGCTGGAGCCCTTATCACGGAGCTGCTTATGCAGTAACAGAGTCTGTATCAAGAATTGTTGCATCAGGTGGTGATTACAAGAAGCTCCACTTCAC
The DNA here is from genome assembly GCF_000621565.1 of Butyrivibrio sp. LB2008. GTDB lineage: Bacteria > Bacillota > Clostridia > Lachnospirales > Lachnospiraceae > Butyrivibrio. The sequence continues at coordinate 98,612 of NZ_KK211308.1, read as the reverse complement.
ATTCCAGGAGTACTTCAAGAGAATGACCGAGGATGCACAGCGTTGGAGCGAGCCTTTCACAGCACTTCTTGGAGCATTCGAAGCACAGCTTCGTTTCGGAATCGCTTCAATAGGTGGTAAGGATTCAATGTCTGGTTCCTTTAACGAGATCAACGTTCCGCCTACACTCGTATCTTTTGCGGTAGACGTTGCCAAGCTTTCGGATGTTATCACACCTGAGCTTAAGAAGGCAGGAAATAAGCTTGTACAGTTCAAGCTTCCAAGAGATTCATATGACCTTCCCGATTATGACAAGGTCATGGAGATATACAGTGCAATAACAGAGCTTATGAGAAACGGAAGCATCGTTTCTGCATATGCTGAGGACAGCTACGGAATTGCCGCTGCAGTAAGTAAGATGGCATTTGGTAACGGCCTCGGAGTTAAGATTGACGATAGCATCAAGGCTGAGGAGCTCTTTATAAACGATATGGCTGACATCGTTGCGGAAGTCAGTGCAGATAAGCTTGAGGATGCACTCAAGGTAGCAGGCGCACGCCTTGTCGGTGAAGTTACTGACAATGCTGCATTCGAGGTTCAGGGAGCGGTTATCACAATGGATGAAGCTCTTGCAGCATGGAAAGGAAGCCTTGAGAAGGTATTCCCTTCAACCGTAAACGAGGAAAAGACTGCTGTAGAGTCACCTCTCTTTAAGGCTGACAGCGTATATGTTTGCAAGAACAAGGTTGCTAAGCCTACAGTATTTATCCCTGTATTCCCGGGAAGTAACTGTGAGTACGACAGTGCACAGGCATTTGAGAGAGCGGGCGCAAATACAAACATCAAGATATTCAAGAACAGAAATGCAGAGGATATCGTGGAGTCTGTAGCAGAGTTTAAGAAAGCTATAAAGGATGCACAGATCATCATGTTCCCCGGCGGATTCTCAGCCGGGGACGAACCTGACGGAAGTGCTAAGTTCTTTGCGACAGCATTCCAGAATCAGGAGATAAAAGAGGCGGTTGAAGACCTCTTACAGAATAGAGACGGCCTTGCGCTTGGTATCTGTAACGGTTTCCAGGCTATGATAAAGCTCGGACTTGTTCCTAACGGAAAGATTACAGGCCAGACTCAGGATTCACCTACACTTACATTCAATACCATCGGAAGACATATTTCCAAGATGGCATATATCAAGGTGGTTTCAAACAACTCACCTTGGCTTCAGGAAGCAAAGCTCGGCGGAGTATATACAAACCCTGCTTCACACGGAGAAGGAAGATTTGTTGCTCCCGATGCGGTTCTTGATGAGCTTTTCAAGAATGGCCAGATTGCAACACAGTACTGCGACCTTGAAGGCAATGTAACAATGGATGATGAGTGGAATATCAACGGATCTTACAGAGCTGTAGAAGGTATTCTTTCACCCGATGGAAGGTGCCTTGGTAAGATGGCTCACTCAGAGAGAAGAGGCGACGGCGTAGCTGTGAACATCTTCGGAGATCAGGATATTAAGATATTTGAGTCAGGCGTTAAGTACTTCAAGTAATTGAAAAATTTCGGTCTTGGTTATACTGAGACCGAAGTACTTTAGCAAGACAGAACTTTAGCATAGAAAATCGGAGGTAGTAATGGAAGCTTTTTTGATATTAGAAGACGGAACAGTCTTTGAAGGCAAGCACATAGGTGCAGATAAAGATGTGATAAGCGAGATTGTTTTTAACACATCTATGGCAGGATATACAGAGGTATTCACAGATCCTTCATATGCAGGACAGGCGGTATGTATGACATATCCGCTTATCGGAAACTACGGAGTATGTCTCGATGATATGGAATCAGAGAGACCCTGGGTTGATGCGATCATCGTAAGAGAGCTTTCTCACATACCTTCAAACTTCCGCTGCGACATGTCCATTCAGGATTTTATGGATAAATATGAGATTCCCGGAATCGAAGGAATCGATACAAGAAAACTTGTGAGAATCCTCAGAGAAAAGGGAACAATGAACGGTATCATCACAACTAACAAGAATTTAAAGTACGATGATATCAAGGAAAAACTCCATGCTTATACAACAGGAGATGTTGTAAGCAAGGTTTCCTGCAAGGAAAAGAAGTTCTTAAAGGGCGTTTCAAGCCTTGAAGAGAACGGACCTCTTTCAGGAAGTGCGGTATTTAACGCAGAGAATTACAAGGCAGATCTTGCAGGAGATCATTCAAAAAGAGAAAAGAGACCTGCAATCGTTAAAGAACTTAACGGCAAAGGCCTTAAGGTAGCGCTTCTCGACGTAGGTGCCAAGAAGAATATCGCTGATTCACTTGCAGCAAGAGGATGTGATGTTACAATCTATCCTTCAAATACAACGGCCGAGGAGATCCTTAAGGACGCTCCCGACGGAATCATGCTCTCAAACGGCCCCGGAGACCCGAAGGAGTGTGTAGATGTAATTAAAGAGGTGAAAAAACTCTACGATTCAGAGACACCTATTTTTGCAATCTGCCTTGGACACCAGCTCATGGCTCTTGCAACAGGTGCGGATACATTCAAGATGAAGTACGGCCACAGAGGTGGTAACCACCCGGTAAAAGACCTTTCAAACGGCAGAGTTTACATCTCATCACAGAACCATGGCTATGTAGTAGATATGGACAAACTTGATAAGAACGTGGCTGAGCCAGCTTTTATCAACGTTAACGACGGAACAAACGAGGGACTTGCTTATGTCGGCAAGAACATCTTCACAGTGCAGTTCCATCCCGAAGCATGCCCCGGACCGCAGGATTCAAGCTATTTGTTTGACAGATTTATAGATATGATGAAAAAAGGAAAAGTAGGAGGTAAGAACTGATGCCAAAGAATAAGGATGTAAAAAAGGTACTGGTAATCGGTTCAGGACCTATCGTAATCGGACAGGCTGCTGAGTTCGACTATGCCGGAACTCAGGCATGCCGTTCACTTAAAGAGGAAGGAGTAGAGGTTATCCTCGTAAACTCTAACCCCGCTACAATCATGACAGATAAGGACATCGCCGATGAGGTTTATATCGAGCCTCTTACAGTCAAAGTCCTTGAGCAGATCATCGAAAAAGAAAAGCCCGACTCAATCCTTCCCACACTTGGAGGACAGGCAGGACTTAACCTTGGTATGGAGCTTGATGAGTCAGGTTTCCTTAAGTCACATAATGTAAAGCTCCTTGGAACAACAGCTGAGACAATCAGAAAGGCTGAGGACAGACAGGAATTCAAGGACACCATGGAGAGAATCGGTGAGCCTTGTGCAGCTTCACTCGTTGTTCATAACGTACAGGATGGTGTTGAGTTTGCCAACAAGATCGGATATCCCGTAGTTCTTCGTCCCGCGTTCACACTCGGTGGATCGGGCGGCGGTATCGCCCACAACCAGCTTGAGTGCGAGGAGATACTTGAGAACGGACTCAGACTTTCACGTGCAAACGAAGTTCTCGTAGAGAGATGTATTGCAGGATGGAAAGAGATTGAGTACGAGGTAATGCGTGACTCAGCAGGAAACTGCATCACAGTATGTAACATGGAGAATATCGATCCCGTCGGTGTACATACAGGTGACTCCATCGTTGTTGCTCCTTCTCAGACACTTTCTGACAAGGAATATCAGATGCTCAGAAGCGCAGCTCTCAATATTATCGATGAGCTCCAGATTACAGGTGGATGTAACGTTCAGTTCGCTCTTCACCCCACAAGCTTCGAGTATTGCGTAATCGAGGTTAATCCCCGAGTTAGCCGTTCATCTGCACTTGCTTCCAAGGCAACAGGTTATCCTATCGCAAAGGTTGCAGCTAAGATCGCGCTCGGTTATACACTTGATGAGATCAAGAATGCAATTACAGGTAAGACATATGCAAGTTTCGAGCCTACACTTGACTATTGCGTAGTTAAGTTCCCGAGACTTCCTTTCGATAAATTCATCACTGCAAAGAGAACTCTTACAACACAGATGAAAGCTACAGGTGAGGTAATGAGTATCTGCACCAACTTTGAAGGTGCCATGATGAAGGCTATCCGCTCACTTGAGCAGCACGTTGACTGTCTTACAAGCTATGACTTCTCAGAACTTGATGATGAAGAGCTCAGAGAGCGCCTTAAGATCGTAGACGATCAGAGAATCTGGGTTATCGCTGAGGCACTCAGAAGAGGAATCTCACACGAAGAGATTCATGACATCACACTCATCGACATCTGGTTCATTGATAAGCTTCATTCACTTGTTAAGATGGAACTTAAGCTCCTCAGAATCGGTGAGAAGAATACAATGGGTAAGGATGCAGATCTTGCGGAAGCAAAGAAGATCATCAGCTTTGAGACACTTCTCGAGGCTAAGCGTCTTGAGTATCCCGATGCTGTTATCAGCAGATTTACACGCTTCTCTGAGGATGTGTTAAAAGAGCTCAGATATGACTACAACATCAAGGCTACATTTAAGATCGTTGATACATGTGCAGCTGAGTTTGCAGCTGAGACACCTTACTACTACTCAGTTTACAACGGACCCGATTCAGAGGATGAGGCAGCACTTAAGAGCGGCACTGACAAGAAAAAGATCCTTGTACTCGGTTCAGGCCCTATCAGAATCGGACAGGGTATCGAGTTCGACTATTGCTCTGTTCACGCAACATGGGCATTTAAGAGAGCCGGATTTGAGACAATTATCATAAATAACAACCCTGAGACTGTAAGTACCGACTTCGATATCGCCGATAAGCTTTATTTCGAGCCTCTTACACCCGAGGATGTTGAGAATATCGTAAGACTTGAGAAGCCCGACGGAGCGGTTGTTCAGTTCGGTGGACAGACAGCTATCAAGCTCACTCAGGATCTCATGAAGATGGGCGTAAAGATCTACGGAACAGATGCTAAGGATGTAGATGCGGCAGAAGACAGAGAGATCTTCGATCAGATTCTTGAAGAGACTCAGATCAAGCGCGCACAGGGTGCTACTGTTTATACTGCAGAGGAAGCAAAAGAAGTTGCCAACCGCCTCGGATATCCTGTACTCGTAAGACCTTCTTATGTACTTGGCGGACAGGGCATGCAGATAGCTCTTTGCGATGAAGAGATAGAAGAGTTCATGAACATCATCAACAGATATGCTCAGGATCATCCTATCCTTGTAGATAAGTACCTTCAGGGTGTTGAGACTGAAGTTGATGCGGTTTGCGACGGTGAGGATATTGTTATCCCCGGTATCATGGAACATATCGAGAGATCGGGTATCCACTCAGGAGATTCAATCTCTGTATATCCCGCACAGTCTCTTTCCGATAAGGTTAAGCAGACAATTGCTGAATATACAAGAAGACTTGCAAAGGCTCTTCATGTAATAGGACTTATAAATGTACAGTTCATCGCTGTAGGAGATGATGTTTATATCATCGAGGCTAATCCAAGATCATCACGTACAGTTCCTTATATCAGTAAGGTAACAGGTATTCCGATCGTTGATCTTGCCGCAGAAGTAATGCTCGGTAAGAAGCTCAAAGACCTCGGATATACACCGGGACTTCAGCCTGAAGCTGGCTATGTTGCCATAAAGATGCCTGTATTCTCATTTGAGAAGATCAGAGGAGCTGAGATCAGTCTCGGACCTGAGATGAAGTCTACAGGTGAGTGTCTTGGTATCAGTAAGAACTTTAATGAAGCTCTTTATAAGGCATTCCTTGGCGCAGGAGTTAACCTTCCTAAGTATAAACAGATGGTTATCACCGTTAAGGATTCCGATAAGGGCGAGATCATTGATATCGCAAGACGTTATGAGAAACTTGGCTATATCATTTATGCTACAAGATCAACAGCCGATACACTTACAGAAAACGGCGTAAAGGCAAGAAGAATCAACCGTATCAATCAGGAATCGCCTACGGTTATCGATCTTATCCTCGGACACAAGATCGACCTTGTTATCGACACACCTACACAGGGTAGAGATAAGACACGTGACGGATTCCTTATCAGAAGAACTGCGATCGAGACAGGTGTAAATGTTATCACAGCGCTTGATACTGCAAGAGCACTTGTTACAAGTCTTGAGAACGAGAGCACGGAAGAAGGACTTGAGCTTGTTGATATCGCTAAGCTTTGATAGATGGTTTCTACAATTAAATATTAAGTAAATGCCGGCTAATTCGGTGTTTATTAGGTAAAACTAATCCCGGTCTTAAGTTATTAAGGCCGGGGTTTTTAGTTTAAAAGGGTGCGTAGCTTATTGAATTATTTTTAATTCATTTTTAACATAATTCACCTCAGAGCCATAAAATATGCTATAATTATGAAATGAGTTATGGGGAAAAAATATGTCTAAATTAATCTACGAAAATCCACTTGGATCAAAAGAAAATATTAAAGATTTTGTATGCGAGCACATAGCCGAGATTTCTTTCTCGGGGGATGCTATGCGTCTTTCGGGCAAAAGAGCAAATGACATGCCGGTTGTTTTGTGGTGTCCTGTTACTTTTCCCGCCGATATTAAGATAGAATGGGAATTCAGACCGATAAAAGAACCCGGAGAGGCTACGTTTATCTTTGCAATCAAGGATGAAAACGCATTTTATGTGTCTTATTTTAGAAGGAAAGACGATAAGGAAAGAGCTTTCCATATGTGCAAGCTTATAAAAGATAAGGGAGAGTTTCTGGTGGCGGAAGGACCGGACCCGATACCTTCGGCATCTGAGGAACTTCCGTGGTACAGAATGTGCGTTGTCAAGCAGGGGAACAGGGTGACTTTTTCAGAGAATGAGACTGTTATACTTGAGTTCAGGGATGACGGTATCAGCAGCGGAGATATTCTGACAGGCGGAAGCATCGGATTTAAGCAGAGCAGCAATCTTACAGCTGAATATAGGAATTTAAGTGTTACATGGATATAATATAAGCGAGGAGATAAAATCATGAAAATACTTGTTATTAACGGACCAAATCTCAATTTTCTTGGGATAAGGGAGAAGGCAGTCTACGGAAATCAGGATTACGACTATCTCTGCAATATGATAAAAGAGAAGGCTGAAGCTGAAAATGATGAAGTAATTCTTTTTCAGTCAAATCATGAAGGAGCAATAATTGACAGACTTCAGGAAGCGTATTTTGACGGAACTGAAGGAATCGTGATAAATCCGGGAGCGTATACCCATTACAGCTATGCTATTCATGATGCTTTAAAGAGCCTTGAGAATATTACCAAGGTAGAAGTTCATATTTCGGATATAACATCCAGAGAAGAGTTCAGAAAGGTGTCTGTTACTGCACCTGCTTGTGATAAGCAGATTTATGGGCATGGGCTTGACGGATATCTGGAAGCAATAGATTTTTGTAAAAAATAATTTATAAAATATGACCGCGAATGATTGACTTATAATTATAATGTGTTAAATTGTTAAAGAGATATTAAGATATGTGAAGAAATATTTCTTTAAAAGGAGTAAGCTATGAAAACTATTATAAGAGTGAGTGCGATGTTTTTCGCGGTATTATTTTTGAGCGTTATATATACAGTTCCGGCTCATGCAAGTGATACGGATGATTTTGACGCAGATTATTATGCGGCTGCATATCCTGATGTACGTGCGGTTTACGGTAATAATGCGGTAGAATTGTATCACCACTATCTCAACTACGGCATGAAAGAGGGACGCTTTAAGAATGCGGAGGAAGAGGCTTCGGGGGTTGCTTCTTGCTCAATCGATACATATGTGGATGTCGACATTGCCAATCAGACAATGACATATTATCGTGACGGCGAAGTAGTTCTTACATCATCTTGTGTAACAGGTAATCCCAATACGGGAAATTCCACACCAAGAGGAAGCTTTGTTGTAAGAACCAAAATTCCCGGTAAGTATCTCGTAGGGCCTACATGGAATGTATGGGTTGACAGATGGATGAGATTCACAGGAAATGTTGGACTTCATGATGCAAGCTGGAGAGGAAAGTTTGGCGGAAATATCTATAAGTCCGACGGATCTCACGGATGTGTAAATCTTCCTTCTGACATCGCATATTCATTATATGATATGATAGATGTAGGTACGGCTGTTATCGTTCATTAAAAACTGAGGGAAAACATATGGCATTTGACATATCTGCGATCACCGGAGCGGTGAATAAGTATTTAAACTCAATATCGGATACGAACAAGTATCTTGCGCAAAAAGAGGCTGAGACAGCTGCAGATTCAAGCATCAGCGGATTATTTGAGAAATACTTAAGCAAGGCTATGTTGGACGAAGCCGGTAAGAGTGCATCCGGCCTTGAAAAAGAAAATGCCTTTAATGAAATATCGGACATGATGGGAATAAACGGAACCAATTCTTTTGCATATACCAAGGCAGATGTTGCGCCGGCCCCTAATAAGGAAGCTGTGAGCAAATCTGTAGATGTGAGACGCATCGACACATCTGTTCCGTTTCCCAAGTTCGATATAGGCAATATGATAGCCGACAGTATCGCTGCACACAGCAGAATTGATGCCAATACTTTTTCGGAATCAGCGCATCAGACACATAGAGAATTCTCTGCAAAGGGCATTGATCCTTTTTATACCAATATGATCAGAAGCTCGATTTTTGATATAAGTGATGACGGGGAAGATTCAAATTTGATAGATTCCAAGCTTCCGTCTGAAAAAAATAGTTGAAAAATCAAATACTATAGTTTAATATAAACTAGTTGTTTGATGTAAAGTTTTAGGAGGATTATTATATGATTTCTGCAAGTGATTTCAGAAATGGTATGACCATCGAAATCGATGGCAATGTATGTCAGATTATTGAATTTCAGCACGTTAAGCCCGGTAAAGGCGCTGCTTTCGTAAGAACTAAGCTCAAGGATATCATCAACGGTGGTGTTAAGGAGACAACTTTCCGTCCCACTGAGAAATTCCCTGCAGCTCGTATCGATAAGAAGGATATGCAGTATCTCTATCAGGATGGCGATATTTATAACTTTATGGATTCAGAGACTTATGAGCAGATCGGACTCACAGCCGATCAGATCGGTGATTCTCTTAAGTTCGTTAAAGAGAACGAGATCTGCAAGGTTAACTCTTATAACGGAAACGTATTCGCAGTTGAGCCTCCTATGTTCGTAGAGCTTGCTATTTCAGAGACTGAGCCCGGATTCAAGGGTGACACAGCAACAGGTGCTACAAAGCCTGCAACAGTTGAGACTGGTGCTACAGTAGCAGTTCCTCTCTTCGTTAACGAGGGAGACGTAATTAAGATTGATACAAGAACAGGCGAGTATCTTTCAAGAGTATAATCTGATACACAATACCTAACTGACACGTATAACGGTCATATTAAATTTATAAAGAAACTAATGTAAGACAATAGGTTTTCGCGTTTTTCGCGAATCTCTGTTGTCTTATTTTTTTGTTTGATAGGAAATTCCTATCAAACAAAAAAACGCTCCGCTATGGATGCGACCGATGCGCAGAAGTATTATGCAAGCTAAAGCTTGCGCGCATCGGCGCGCAACGAGTTGCAAAGCAACTCGTTGTTCTCTAATAACCTGATGAATTGAAAGGAAAAGAAATATGAAGCATATAGATGTAAGTTTTTTTAGTGATTTTGATAAAGTTGAGAAGAAGTTGTCTTTTAAATTGATGGGAATAAATGATAATGAAGAGTATCTTGCAAACATTCCCTTTAGGAGGATTGAGGACCTTGCCATGGTTCCTGTATGTATTGTCAGGAACGATTCAATAGGCGAAGGGCTTATAACCATAAATGACTCTCATCTGGATATGTGGGGGATAACTTATGAAGAACTTTGGAAAAATCTAATGAAGAGTGCCGGAAAGGTGACTCCGGTAAAAACATTTGGTATGGGAGATTTTTTAGGTGAAGATATAATTAACGACCCTGAGACATTAAATAATCTTATTGTGGTCACGAATAAGGGACAAAATTATGGTGCGGGTGCCATTTTGTATCCGGGAGTTTTGGAGGATATTTCAGAGAAATACGGGGTAAATCTGTATATTCTTCCTGCGTCGATTCATGAAGTAATCGTGGTGCCTGAAAAAGGAGTTCCGGATGAAGCTGAAATGCTTAAAGCAATTGTGCATGAAGTTAACGCAGGAGTTCTAAGCAGAGAGGAGTTTTTAAGCGATAATATTTATTTTTATGAAAAGAATACAGGTATTTTCAAGGTTTTCGGGTAAGCATTTGCTGTAAGGCGCATAAATACTGAATTTAGAAGGTACTTTATTTTATTCTCTTAAAATGTTAAAATATCTATTGTAATTAGATTAATTGTTTTGCAACAAAATAATCTTGAATATCATACACATCGACCGGTATAAAAACCTGTAAGTTCGCTTCGGTTGGACATTGTAGTGCCCTTATGTTATTATTGTTTGGTATGCACCCGTAGTCTAATGGATAGAACGGAGGCCTCCGACGCCTTTAATGCAGGTTCGATTCCTGTCGGGTGTATTTTCGAGAGGTAATATAGTAATTCCTCAATTAAGAAATGAGCAGGGGTAGATCATGAAACGAAAAAAACACACGTACACACTGGACAAGGAAGGACGTAAGAACACAGGCTGGAAAAGGGATAAACATGGAATTCTGGTTATTTTTGCCGATAATAAGCGTTTTCTTATGCCTGTAATGTTTTTTATTGCAGTTCTTATAACTTTTGTTATTGCGTTCAAAGCTAACCGTTTAGCGGCTGAGTCAGCAATGGCCGGAAACGATAATTCTGTGGAAGTAAACGATGCACAGGATGCTCAGATGGCGGAGTGTACAGATCCGGCTGTAAATGACCTTATTAATAAGTATTACACAGCAACAGCTGAAGGTGATGAAGATGTAATAAGAAGTATTTACAGAGGACTTGTTGATTCCGAAGTGATCAAAGCTCAGCAGACATCCGGATATATTGAGGGATATGAATCTATAAAGGTATACACGAAGCAGGGACCTATCGCAGGAAGTTACATTGCTTATGTATACAATATGGTTAAGCTTTATAATTACGAAAAAGCAATTCCGGGACTTGAAACGCTTTATATTTGTACCGATGAAGCAACAGGAGAGTTGTATATCAATGGTGAAACAGAAGAAGCGCAGATCCTTGAATATATTAAGAAGTGTAGTATGCAGGCTGATGTAATCGATCTTAACAATAAGATTGCTTCTCAGTTCAATGAAATGATCAATTCAGATGAAAAGCTGGCAGCAGAGCTTACAAGTATGAGAAAAGAGCTTCAGGAAGCTGTCGGAAGAGAATTGGCAGCACGTGCCAGTGAAGATGCTTCCACTGCAACAAGCAGTGATGCGGCAACGGAAGAAACTTCTGAAACTGAGACAGAGACAAAGACTGTATATACGATCAGAGCTACGGGCGATTCAATAAGAATCAGACAGACCGATTCTACAGAAGGAGAAATCCTTGAAGAGGTCAATGCCGGAGCTGAATTTAAAGAAATTGAGGCACAGCCTAACGGTTGGAGTAAGATTGAATATAACGGCGGAGAGGCTTATGTAAAGACTGATCTGTTTGAACGTGTCGGCTCGGAAGAAGTAGCAGTTCCTAAGGACGAAACGGTTGAAGAGGAAACGGATGTTGCAGATGCAGCGGCAAATGCAGCAGCTAAGCTTGTTGAAGCAAATAATGCCAATAAGAATAATGAGAAAACAGACAATAAAGATGCCGGAACTGATAAGAATAATTCAAGCAAGACAGGCAAAATGACAGTCAATGATACAGTCAGACTTCGTAAAGGACAGGGCACAGACTCTGCTATCCTGACAAACATATTTGCAGGCTCAACCGTAAATGTGCTGGAACAGTATTCCAACGGATGGGCAAAAGTTGAATATGATGGACAGACAGGATATATTAAGAGTGAATTCATCGACCAGTAATTTTGGAGGTTTCTGACTATGTTTGGACGAGTTAAGGTAGCTATTATGGGGACGGGCAGGATAGCCGGGACAATGGCAGAAACGCTTAAACATATGAGAGGCGTTACTTGTTATGCGGTTGGCTCCAGGACAAAGGAGAGCGCAGACAAATTTGCTTCGAAATTTGGCATCAAGAAGGCTTATGGTTCTTACGAAGAATTGGTTAAAGATCCCAAGATAGACCTTATCTACGTTGCGACACCTCATTCTGAGCATTTTAATAATGTTAAATTAGCTCTTTTGGCGAATAAAAATGTATTGTGCGAAAAGGCTTTTATGCTTAATTCAAAGCAGGCTGAAGCGATTTTTAAGTACGCTGAAGAAAAGAATTTGCTTGTTTCCGAAGCAATGTGGACAAGATTCCATCCTATGCGTAAGAAACTTAAGGAGATACTTGAAAGCGAGGTTATAGGTGAGCCAACAATGCTTACCGCAAGTCTTGGATATAATGTTGCGGAAAAAGAGCGAATAGCCAAGCCTGAGTTGGGAGGCGGCGCGCTTCTTGATCTTGGTGTGTATACGCTTAATTTCGCATCAATGGTATTTGGAAATGATGTTGATGATATTATTTCTGTATGTACCTATAATGACAATGGTATGGACATGCATGACAGTATAACTTTGACATACAAGGATGGCAAGATGGCTGTTCTTAATGCGTCTGCGCTTGCTGTGAGTGACAGAAGCGGTGTTATATATGGAAGCAAGGGCTATATTATTGTAGATAATATCAACAATATTGAGGGAATCTCGGTTTACGATTCCGATCATAATGAGATTTCTTACTACAAAAGACCAAGGCAGAAGACCGGATATGAGTATGAGGTAGAAGCTTGTGTTAAGGCAATGGCACAGAAATTAACTGAATGTCCGGATATGCCTCATTCTGAGTCAATCAAGATGCTCAATTTTATGGACTTCATCAGGAAAAGTAATGATATATCTTTCCCCGGGGAATGGAAAGGTATTGAGATACATGATGAAGAACCTTTGGATATTGATGATTCCGATGAGGAAGATTATGAATAAACTTTAAGCAAACGGGATAATAAAGTCAGTTGAGCAGAAGAAAAATGAAAAATAAGTATTTTTTGGGGACACTTGTATTTATACTTGCGTGGACAAATCTTCCTGTATATAGCATTGCTGATGAGTATAATGATACGATTGCATCAATGCGTCAGCAGGAAGAGCAGACACAGCAGGCTATTTCTGATCTTCAGAAGCAGTCCAAAGAAACTCAGGACGCTATAAACAACCTTCAGAGTCAGAAACAAAAAACACAGTCTAATGTGGAAAATCTTAAAAATCAAAAAGAGGGTTTTCAGAGCCAGATCAATGAATATTCCAACAAATTAAATGGTCTAAATAAGGAAATATCTAGTAACGTTGCGAAGATGGATGAAGTTTCGGAACGTATTATTACTTTGGATAATGAACTTATGGAGGCCAAAGAACAGGAAAAAGAGCGATATAAGAATCTTAAGCTCCGCATGAAATCATCCTATGAAAACGGCGGTGAGCGAGGGATGATGAGAACTCTTTTAGAAGCCGGAAGTTTTCATGATTTTTTGACAAAAGTTGAATATCTGAATGCCATTGTTGCCTATGATAACAGGAAGATTACCGAGTTACAGACCTTACAGAAAAACATAAAAGAAAAGACTGAAGAGGTTAAGGTTAAAGAGGCTGAGCTTAATGAAATACAGAGCGTACTCGATGAGCAGCATGATGAGCTCACGCAGCTTACCAATACTGTAAACGGGCAGCTTAAGACAACCAATAAGAATCTGACGAGCGAACAAAACAATCTTGCGGATTATGATAAAAAGCTTGAAGAATTAGACAAGAAAATGAAGGAACTTAATGCTCAGTCCGCGAAGGCACAGGCAGAACTTGCTAAACAGATTGCAAACAGACTTGCTCTTACCAAGGAAGATACATCAGGATCTTATTCTGCTTCCGATTCCGAGCTTGTTATGCTTGCTGCTACCATACAGGCGGAAGCTGATGGAGAGACTTATACGGGAAAATTGGGCGTTGGCTCGGTTATTATGAACAGAGTTAAGAGCTCAGCTTTTCCCAATAGTGTAGAAGGTGTTATTACGCAACAGATGCAGTTTGCTTCATGGCGTTCGGGTAAGGTGTCACTGATAATGCAAAGAGGTCCGAATGCTATATGTGTAAAAGCAGCGCAGGAAGTTCTGAGTGGAAAACGTATTGGAGATTATCTGTTCTTTATGACAAGATACTGGGCAGATCATTATGGAATTGCAGAGTATCAGATGATCGGTAATCATGCATTCTTTTACAGATGGGTTGTTAAAGAAAAACCGCCTGAGGAACCTGAGCAGCAGGAACAACCTGCGGAAGCTCCGGCAGAAGAACATCATGATGAGAATAATTCCGGAGAAGAGGAACATCATGAAGAAGAGCATAATGACGAAGAATCGGATGATAGCAGTGATGATGACGATGATAGTGATGATGAGTAAATATCGCGGCTTGAAAAAAACGGAAAGATTTTTTTGATTTAATGTAATAAAGACTATTGCACTTTAAAAGTCTAAAGCGTATAATACCATTCAGACAATGATGTTTGCGCAATGGGGCGTGGAGACCACTGGTTTCCTACGCCCTTTTTCTATAGGATTTTTAGATGAATTGCTTATAACTCTTTGTTGTATAGTGCTCTTTATAGAGTCGGTTAACGTTAATACGAGTTTTTTTACTCAGTAATTAAATGTTTTATGTGCCTTGGCACAGGAAGGAGAACTAAAAATGTCATATGTAGACGAGATTTACGATTATGTCGTAGCAAAGAACCCTGCTCAGCCTGAGTTCCACCAGGCAGTAAAGGAAGTGCTTGAGTCACTTCGTGTTGTTATTGAAGCTAACGAGGATGAGTATCGTAAGGATGCACTTCTTGAGAGACTTGTAACTCCCGAGAGACAGATCCTCTTCAGAGTACCTTGGGTAGATGATAAGGGACAGGTTCAGGTTAACAACGGTTTCCGTGTACAGTTTAACTCAGCTATCGGACCTTACAAGGGAGGACTTCGTTTCCATCCTTCAGTAAACCTTGGTATCATCAAGTTCCTTGGTTTCGAGCAGATTTTCAAGAACTCTCTTACAAGCCTTCCTATCGGTGGTGGTAAGGGTGGTTCAGACTTCGACCCTAAGGGCAAGTCAGACCGCGAAGTTATGGCTTTCTGCCAGAGCTTCATGACAGAGCTTTACAGACACATCGGTGCTGATACAGACGTTCCTGCCGGAGATATCGGTGTTGGCGGACGTGAGATCGGATATATGTACGGTCAGTACAAGAGAATCAGAGACGTATACGAAGGCGTACTTACAGGTAAGGGTCTTACATATGGCGGATCTCTTGCTCGTACACAGGCTACAGGATATGGACTTCTTTACCTTACAGAGGAGCTTCTTAAGTGCAACGGCTCTGATATCAAGGGCAAGACAGTTGCAGTTTCAGGTGCAGGTAACGTTGCTATCTACGCTATCGAGAAGGCACAGCAGCTTGGTGCTAAGCCTGTAACATGTTCAGATTCAACAGGTTGGATCTATGATCCCGAAGGAATCGATGTTGAGCTTCTTAAGGAAGTTAAGGAAGTTAAGAGAGCACGTCTTACAGAGTATGCTGCAGCAAGAAAGTCTGCTGAGTACCACGAAGGTAAGGGTGTATGGTCAGTTAAGTGTGATGTAGCTCTTCCTTGCGCTACACAGAACGAGCTTCTTCTTGAGGATGCTAAGCAGCTTGTAGCTAACGGTGTTCAGGCTGTATGTGAGGGTGCTAACATGCCTACATCTATCGAGGCTACTGAGTATCTTCAGGCTAACAAAGTTCTCTTTGTTTGCGGTAAGGCATCAAATGCAGGTGGTGTTGCTACATCAGCTCTTGAGATGTCACAGAACAGCGAGAGACTTTCATGGACATTCGAAGAGGTTGATTCTAAGCTTAAGCAGATCATGGTTAACATCTTCCACAGCATTGATGATGCTGCTAAGAAGTACGGCCTTGAAGGCAACTACGTTGCAGGTGCTAACATCGCAGGCTTCCTTAAGGTTGCAGAGGCAATGAAGGCTCAGGGTATTGTTTAATAAATAAAGACTTTAATAAGAGCTTTAATAGATAAGTAATTTACCGGAATCCGGCAAATGCTGATTTTTCAGTGTTTGCCGGTTTTATGTGCTTGCAAACCAGTCCGCCGATGATCCCGACAATGATTCCGCTTACTGTTCCGGTAATCCAGAGAATTGCGAGATACCAGAGGATGCTCGAAGTGCCTGTGACGAACATGGCAACTATTATCTGACCGATGTTGTGGGTTACTCCGCCTATAGCACTTACGCCGACAGGGCTGAATTTGCCGGTCTTTTTTAATATAATCATCACTGTTGTGCTGAGGATGCCGCCTACTGCTGAGAACAGGAAGGCCATCAGAGTTCCGAAAAGCATGGAAACTATGGCGATTCTTACGAAGTTGATAAAGAGGGAGCTCTTGTTACCAAGGGAATAGAGAGCGACAACGACAACGATATTTGTCAGTCCGGGCTTTATTCCGGGGATGGCGAAAAAGGCGGGAAGCTGCATCTCTACATAGCCGAGTATTATTGCGAGCGCGGTAAGTACGCCGTATATTGCTATTTTACTTGTTTTTGTCTTTATATTCATAAATTCTATTACTCCGATATGGTGTCAAAGTTATTTTTTTCTTCGGTATTACCTTTTATTTCAATGACTACTTTGTTGGGAAGACATATGATAGATTGCCCTGTCTTGCTTATATAGCCCATGTTGACACAGAGTTTGTCGGGGCAGGATGCGTCTGTAAGATGAGCCTTTCCGTCTTTTATCTCGAGAATATTCTCTCCTCCGTGGTAGCCGCTTATATTGTAGACGTTATCTTCACTTAGGGGAAAAGAAGCTAATTCCTTTCCGTCAACACTGACAACTGCTTTTGCACCTTTTTTGGAAAAAAGAGAGATGCCGGTCAGGATAACGGCTGAAACCAAAGCTAAACAGATTATGAGAATAAGATCATTTTTGTTGAACAGTTTTTTATTCACTAAAAACCTCTCAAAAGAAATAATTTCATACTAAAGTATATCAGAAAATATGCGAAAATTGTGAAGCCTGCCTTTTTTCAGAAAATCAGAAGTTGTAATTTTGAAAAAAACAGGTTGCAATTTTGATTATTATATGTATAATAAATTCCTGTCGGTTTTCTACTGACATAAGCTTGGATGTTCATCCGGGCAAATTCCACTTTTATTTATAATAATTTATTACTGTTTGGTGCGGTAAGATCAGGCTTCTTTTCCGTGTCCGAATAGTACGGAAAGGAACGAAATGAAATTAAAAGAAAGATGGGAAAAGCAGAATAATTCTGTCAAACTGCTTTTGAGAAAACTTAGAAGACATGACACTTTTGTTGTAGCGGTTGCTGTAATGATCGCGCTTGTATTGTGTGGAGGACTCATTTATATGAGTACCCCTGTTGTGGCGGCAAGTGCCAGGGACCAGGTTGTACAATCGGAAAATGAAAATAATGAGAAGACCACTGAAAAGCTTGATGAACTTCATAACTGCCTTACGGATCTTGATGAGATGATCGTTAAGAATCAGAAGGGTATAGATTCATATTATGAAAAGACAAAGAACGAGAGGCTTTCCGATGCCAAAAACGCGAATGATGTAAATGAGAAAGTTTCCGGACTTGGGACAAATCTTAAGAATATACATTCTTCTGTAAATAGTACAGAGAGCAGAATCGAGAGCTTAAAAGAACTCATAGAAAGCGGAAACGGGGAGACACGCGACAAGGCGGCGAAAGAGTTTGATGCGATAAACAAAGAGCTTTCGAATATTCAAGTTGAGTATGAGAATTTGAAGAAGCATAATAAGGAACTCATGGATGATCTTGATAAAGAGATCAGAAGAGAGGTTAAAGACGGAGATGACAAGATAACAAATGATACATCGGCAAGGTATTCAGAACTTTTTGATAAGCTTGCCAAATTCGATGAAGAGCTTGAAAAAAGAAATATTGAGTCGGTTTCCGATCTGAAAAATGAGTTTGAATCACTCAGCAAATCGCTTGGAGACAGAATTGATGAGAAGATTGATGATTATAATTCCGAGAATAAAGCGATGGGTGACCGTATCAATGAGAAGATAGAAAATTTCAACTCGGAAAGTAAGACAAGAGGCGATGAGATAAATAAGAAGATAGAGAATTATAACTCCGAGAGTCAGGTCAGAGGAGATAAGTTAAATGAAAAGATCGAGAATATCAATACCGAGATAGTTGCTGATATGGCCGGATTAAAGGGATATATCGATGAAAAAACTACAGGAATAAATACTAAACTTGATCAGGTTTTTCAGCGTGTGAGTAATGGAAAAAAGCTTTTGGCATCCGCATTGCTCACTAAGGGTGTAAAGATAAGCGAGGATGCCACATTTACAGAAATTGCAAGGGCTATAGAAAAAATACCTTCAAAGGTAGTTGTTGATTCGGGTGATACCGCAGCCAGCATTGAATATGATTATCACTATCATAAAGACGGACACGGACAGGTATGCGGTGATGCTTATGTTTCTCCTTCAAGAAAAGGCGGATGTTATGGAACTCCTGTATATCACAGGCACAGTGACAGCTGCTATGCCACACAGAATAAGTATGTTATAAAGACGAAAAAAAGTACGAGGAATATATGTCATGTAAAGGACTATTCGGATGGAACGCCTGTATTTGCTTATGAATGTTCGCATTGCGGAGCAAGATATAATAATACCGATCCATATCATGATGAAACGGTTGATTCTATCGAGGAAGTAAGAGAAAGAAACGGAAAACTTTTGGATATCATTACCAAGAGAGTAATGGTTTGCGGCAAAAATGAGAATTACATAGAATATTATGCTCCTTCCTGCGGATATGTGCATGGTCAGGTTGTTTCTGCTTATATCAAATTTAAAGGAAGAAATGCTCAGTACAATTCAAGCATTCCTGCGATAAACACATCGAAGGGGCTTGCTATGCAGAGCATATCAACGAGGGCAATGATGATGCCGTTTGAGAGTATTGATTTTGACGAGGAGAGAATTGAGAGAAGCCTTGATGCCATAAAAGGCTATGAGGAGCCGGCGTCGGATGATACGGAGGAGAGTTTTCCGGATACATCGGAAAGTGTTAATGAAAAAGAAGATGAAAATGAGACGGGCACAGATGGGCATAATACTCCTAAAGAAGGCTCTGAGAGCAACGCTGAGATTGTAACAAAGGTTGAAGAGAATACCGAAGAATCTGAAAAAGATAAGACAGATGAAACTGCTGAAATTACCACGGATATTATTGATAAAAATTGTTCGGAAGATGAATCCGCAGATGAAGGTGAGGAAGAGGTAATCGCCGGTGAAGATATTGAAGAAAAAGAAGAAAATAACGAATAGAGGCAGTTTGCACCAGGCATCAGCAACGCTGTGCGATTCCTTGACATTTTGATACTCTGTTAATAGAATATACTTTGTTGTAGTAGATGTAGCACAGACTAACATGTGCGGAATGGAGTACAAATGACAAAGATTGATATAATATCAGGTTTTCTGGGTGCCGGAAAGACCACCCTTATAAAGAAACTTCTTAAGGAAGCGCTTAACGGAACCAAGGTAGTTCTTATTGAGAACGAGTTTGGTGAAATTGGTATCGATGGCGGCTTTTTGAAGGAATCAGGAATAGAGATCACAGAGATGAATTCAGGTTGTATCTGCTGCTCACTTGTAGGAGATTTTGAGACATCTCTTAAAGAAGTTATGGACACATATGCTCCCGAGAGAATTCTTATCGAGCCTTCGGGAGTTGGTAAGCTTTCAGATGTAATGAGAGCAATTCAGAACATTGCAGATACAGACGATAATATGGAACTTAACAGTGCGGTTACCGTTGTTGATGTATCCAAGGCTAAGGTTTACATAAAGAACTTTGGCGAGTTCTTTATCAATCAGATTGAAAATGCCGGAACAGTTATTCTTTCAAGAACGGATAAGGCAGATCAGAAGAAGATTGAGGAGGCTGTTAAGCTTATTCGCAGCCATAATGAGAAAGCAACCATTATAACAACTCCTCTAGATCAGATCACAGGAAAAGAAATCCTTGATACATTTGAAGGAAACAGTGATCTTGAGGCGGAACTTCTTAAACTTGTAATGGAAGAAGCACATGAGCATCATCACCACCATCATCATGGAAGCCACAAAGAGGTAAATGAGGATGGTACCGTAGTATACAGATCTCATCACGATGATGAAGATGAAGAGGAGCATGAGCATTGCTGTCACCATCATCATGACGAAGATGAAGAGGAGCATGAGCATTGCTGCCACCATCATCATGACGAAGATGAAGAAGAGCATGGACATTGCTGCCACCATCATCACGATGAAGATGAAGATGAAGACGAGCACGAGCATTGCTGCCATCATCATCATGATGAAGATGAAGAGGAGCATGGACATTGCTGCCACTATCATCATGATGAGGACGAAGAGGAGCATGAGCATTGTTGCCATCATCATCACGATGAAGATGAAGAAGAACACGATCACTGCTGCTGTCACGGTCATGGACATGACCATGCGGCTCATGATGTATTCACAAGCTGGGGAATGGAAACTCCCGTTAAGTACACAGCTGAAGAAATTACAGAGATGCTTGAGAAGCTTGATGAAGACTCCGATTACGGAATTGTACTTCGTTCTAAGGGCGTTGTTCCTGCAACGGATGGTACATGGATTGAATTTGATTATGTTCCCGGTGAAGCTGACGTAAGAGCAGGTGCTGCTGATGTTACAGGAAAGATCTGCGTTATAGGATCCGGACTTGATGAGGATAAGCTTGAACAGCTTTTTCGTAAGCTTTGATAAGGAGAAATAAATTGAAACCGGTATATATTATCAATGGATTTCTGGACAGCGGAAAAACTGATTTCTTCCGCTATACAATAGCTCAGCCTTATTTCAGGACAAGCGGTAAGACACTTCTTATTGTCTGTGAAGAGGGCGAGAATGATTATGAGGAGAAACTTCTTAAATCAACCAATACTGTTATTGAGAAGATAGAAGATGAAGAAGACTTTACTCCGGACAATCTTATAAAACTTGATGCCAAGCACAATCCGGAACGTATTCTTATAGAATATAACGGAATGTGGAACTTTAAGAATATGAAGCTTCCTATTATGTGGAAGCGTGAGCAGCAGATTACTGTTATAGATGCTTCAAATTTTGAATTATATTTCAATAATATGAAGTCTCTTTTGGCAGAGCAGCTGCGCGGATCAGATCTTATCCTGTTTAACAGATGCGACGGAATAGAAGATCTCGCTTCATTTAAGAGAAATGTCAAAGCAATAAATCAGATGGCTGATATTATCTTTGAAGATATGAACGGCGAGGTGGATGTTACACTTGATGAGGATCTTCCGTTTGATCTTAATGCCGATCCCATTGAGCTTAATAATTTCGGGTATGGCATGTTCTACCTTGATGCGCTTGAGCATGTTGACAGGTATGAAGGTAAAAATATAAAGTTCAAAGCTATGGTGCTTATTCCGCCGGATTTTCCGAAGAACAGATTTGTTCCCGGAAGGATGGCGATGACTTGCTGTGCCGAGGATATGCAGTTCCTTGGATTTGCCTGCGAATATGACAAGGTGGATTCTCTTACAGAGAAGGAATGGATACTTGTGACTGCAAAGGTTACCAGAAAATTTGTGCCTGAGTACAATGGAGAAGGACCGGTTCTTGAAGCTATTTCAATAGAAAAGACCGACGCTCCGGAATATCCTGTGATTGATTTCTCCAATCCTCAGCAATAAATCATTTTTTGTTATTATCAGGAGTTTATAATGTTCGAATATCTTCCTATACAGTGGTTATTTCTGTTTTATTTTTACAGCTTTTTTGGATGGTGTTTCGAATCTGCATATGTTTCAATTTTAGAGAAAAAACCGGTTAACAGGGGCTTTATGAGAGGCCCCTTTTTGCCATTATACGGATGCGGCGGAGTAATGATGCTGGTGGTGTCAAAGCCTTTTTACGGCAATATACTTTTGGTATATCTGGCCGGGTGTATAGGCGCGACGCTTCTTGAGTATATTACCGGAGTTACCATGGAAGCGTTGTTTAAGGTGAGATATTGGGATTATTCCCATAAGCCGCTGAATTTTAAAGGGCATATCTGTCTTGAATCCACACTTTTTTGGGGAGTCTTGACGGTCCTGTTTTCTCATTTTTTGCAGATTCCCATAGAGTATATTGTTTGCTCTATTCCTTACCATGCGCTTTCTATTATTACTCTTGTGATCACTTTCTGCATAGGCGGTGATTTTATGATCGCATTTAAAACGGCTCTCGATCTTAGAGATGTTCTCATCTATATGGAGAAAGCCAAGGACGAGATGAGAAAGATGCAGAAGAGACTGGATGCGCTTGTTACGTCTAAGAGTGAGAATGTTAAAGGCGGAATAGAAACAAGAGTGGATGCGCTCAGTGCAACACTTGAGAGTTCATTCAAAAAGATAAGAGAGAAGATAAATGTAAATCCTTCAGGATATGTAAGTGATGTGAAGGATGAAATATCTGAACTTTATGCAAAGTATCGCATTCTTATGTCTAAACTTACACCGGAGCCTATAAAGGGATTTTTTGAGTGGTACAGAGAAAGAACTATCATGGGAAATCCCAGCATGGTATCTGAGAAGTTCAAGATCAGTCTGGAAGAAATAAAAGAGAAAGTTTCAAGCATACGTAAGAAATAATAAAGATTGAAAAAGATGAACAAAGATGAACAAAGAGTTATTTATTTGATTTCCTATCAAATAAATAAAAAACCTCATGTCGGTGAGAAGACATGAGGTTTTATTATATACACATTTAAAATTTATTAAGCCATTTTGTTTACGGCCTGAGCAAGACGAGAAACTTTTCTTGAAGCTGTGTTCTTCTTGAAAACGCCCTTTGACTCAGCCTTATCGATTGCAGATGTAGCAGCGAGAAGAGCCTTAGCAGCCTCATCCTTGTTACCTGCCTCGATAGCAGTTCTAACTTTCTTGATCTCAGTCTTAACTGCTGACTTGATCATCTGATTTCTTTCTGCTTTTTTCTTATTAACTAAAACTCTTTTCTTGGCGGATTTAATATTTGCCATAGTTACCTCCGAAAAATAATATGATTATTATTTGTAAGTTCGTGTGCGCATTAAGCCGGACACGGACAGTTAATGCTACATACGGTAAATATATTAGATGAATTTCAAGAAACTGTCAATAGATTTTTGGCTTTTATCATGGTATCATATGGTGATGTATGGAAATTAGATGATGAATAGAGGTAGTTTTGTGGACCAGAGTAAAATAAGAAATTTTTGTATAGTTGCACATATCGATCATGGTAAATCTACTCTTGCAGACAGGATGATTGAGAAGACGGGTGTTCTCACAAGCAGAGAGATGCAGAATCAGGTTCTCGACAATATGGATATTGAGAGAGAAAGAGGAATTACCATAAAGTCACAGGCTGTCAGAATGATCTATAAGGCCAAGGACGGAGAGGAGTATACTTTCAATATGATAGATACTCCCGGTCATGTTGACTTTGGATACGAGGTTTCGCGAAGCCTTGCCGCATGTGACGGAGCTATTCTTGTAGTAGACGCCACACAGGGTGTTGAGGCGCAGACTCTTGCAAATGTGTATATGGCACTTGATCATGATCTCGATGTTTTTCCGGTTATCAATAAGATAGATCTTCCCAGCGCACAGCCGCAGGAAGTAAAGGACGAGATAGAGGATGTTATAGGCATAGAAGCTCAGGACGCACCTCTTATTTCCGCGAAGAACGGAATAGGAATTGAGGAAGTTCTTGAGGCGGTAGTAAATAAGATCCCAGCTCCTACGGGAGACGCAGACAAACCTCTTACAGCTTTGATATTTGACAGCATCTATGATTCTTACAGAGGAGTTATTGTATTTGTAAGAGTAAGAGACGGTGTTCTCAAGAAGGGGATGAAAGTTCGCTTTATGGCTACAGGTGCAGAATCTGATGTCGTTGAGGTGGGCTATTTCGGACCCGGAAGATTTATTCCGAACGACGAACTTACAGCGGGCGATGTCGGATATTTCACGGCATCCATTAAGAATATTCAGGATACAAGAGTCGGCGATACAGTAACTGATTCTACAAAACCTTGCGCAGAGGCACTTCCCGGATACAAGAAGGTTATGCCTATGGTTTATTGCGGACTTTACCCCGCAGATTCAGCGCACTACTCAGACCTTAGAGACGCTCTGGAAAAATTGCAGCTCAACGATGCATCGCTTTTCTATGAGCCCGAGACATCACAAGCTCTCGGATTTGGATTCAGAGCGGGATTTTTGGGACTTTTGCACCTTGAAGTTATTCAGGAGAGACTTGAGAGAGAGTATGACCTTAACCTTGTGACAACAGCTCCCGGCGTTGTTTATAAGGTACATAAGAATGACGGAACAGTCTTTGATCTTACCAATCCTTCCAACCTTCCCGATCCTACAGAGATCGAATATATGGAAGAACCTATGGTTAACGGCGAGATCATGGTGACTACCGATTATGTCGGTGCTATCATGCAGCTTTGTCAGGAGAGACGAGGCAAATACATAAGTACCGATTATATCGAGCAGACAAGAGCAATACTCAAATATGAGCTTCCACTCAATGAGATAATCTATGATTTCTTTGATGCACTTAAGTCAAGATCAAGAGGTTATGCTTCGTTTGACTATGAGCTCAAGGGATATGAGAGATCCGATCTTGTTAAGCTTGATATTCTCATCAACAGAGAAGAGGTCGATGCTCTCTCATTTATCGTACACAAAGACGGTGCTTACGAGCGCGGACGCAAGATGTGTGAGAAGCTCAAGGAAGAGATTCCGAGACACCTTTTCGAAGTGCCTATTCAGGCAGCCGTTGGCGGTAAGATTATCGCAAGAGAGACGGTAAAAGCTTACAGAAAAGATGTCCTTGCAAAGTGCTACGGTGGTGATATATCCCGTAAGAAGAAACTTCTTGAGAAACAGAAAGAGGGTAAAAAGAAAATGCGTCAGATCGGTAACGTTGAAGTTCCGCAGGCAGCATTCCTCAGTGTGCTTAAACTTGACAGCACAGACTGATAAGGCGGTATAGATGAATAAAGATCTTTCTTTATACGTACATATACCTTTTTGTGTGCGGAAGTGCCTGTACTGTGACTTTTTGTCATTCAGTGCAAATGAAGATGTCATGAAGGCATATTTTGAAGCACTTTCGCAGGAAATCATAAGAAGCGCAGAAGATTATAGTGACAGCATGGTTAAAACGGTGTTCTTCGGTGGAGGGACACCTTCTTTTCCAAATGAGAACTATATCTGCGGCATTTTATCGGATATAAGAGATAATTACAATCTTGCCGGTGACGCGGAGATAAGTATTGAACTAAACCCGGGAACAGCTTCTTTTGACAAGATGAAAAGATATAAAGAAGCTGGTTTCAACAGGCTCAGCATGGGCGTGCAGTCTTTTAACGACGATGAGCTTAAAAGAATCGGCAGGATACATGACTGCGCGACGGCGCAAAAGACCTACGAAGATGCGAGAAATGCAGGTTTTACCAATATAAATCTTGATATCATGAGCGCGCTTCCCGGGCAGAGCCTTAAGTCGTATTTAAGTACCGTCAAGAAAGCAGTTTCGCTTGAACCGGAGCATATATCGGCTTACAGCCTTATTGTGGAGGAGGGAACACCTTTTTATGACATGGACCTGGATCTTCCGGGTGAGGAAGAGGACAGGGAAATGTACCACAAAACGGCTGAGATTTTGCAGGACTTTGGATATCACAGGTATGAGATATCTAATTATGCCAGGGACGGATTTGAGTGTGAGCACAACAAAGTCTATTGGAAAAGAGGAAATTACCTAGGATTGGGACTTGGAGCGGCCTCAATGGTGGATGATGTAAGGTGGACCAACAAGAGAAATACAGATGATTACATATCTTGCTTTTTGGCAAAAGGTTCTTATGCCGGAGTAAGAGAGAATGTTGAGAAACTGACACTTGAAGATCGTATGGAAGAGTTTATGTTCTTGGGACTTCGCCTTACGACAGGCGTTGACCTTGTCGAATTTGAAACTCTTTTTGGTAAAAAAATAGAAGAAGTTTATTCTGAAGTAATTTGTAAGTACGCAGAATGGGGATTACTGCGACGTTTTGTAGAAGAAAAAACAGGCCATGAGCATCTTTGCCTTACAACCAAAGGGCTGGATGTGAGCAATACGGTGATGGCGGATTTTATTATTCAATAGAAATTCCTATTGAATAAAAACATTAAGAAAGTTATAAAAGGAGAACATTATGAAAAGGAAAGAGTTGATTGCGGCTGTTCTTTTTGCTGCAGTTTTGACAGGATGCACACCCGGTGCATCAAAGGAGCTTGCGGGAAACGGGAGCTCACAGGAGATATCAATTGATAACACAGTAGAGGCTGCAATTGAGGCTTCAAGTGAAGTAGTGGTTGAAGCACCTGTTGAAGTATCAGTGGACGAATCGGTTGCTGAAGCATCTGTAGAGGAAATCAAAGCAGAAAGACCTGAGAAGGCTAATTCCGATTATCCCTTTTTGTTTATTGACGCAAATTGGAATACTTCAAAAAATATTTCTGTAAAAGATCTTGGATTTACAGATGGTGAGAAATCTAACATGAGTAGCGTTCTTAGCCAATCAAACGGCGATATGCTTGTTTACTCGGATTGCAAGGGAGAAGAAGATTTTTCTATGGTTAATCTCTTTTACTCGGATGATGGAGGACTTATGTATGTTACTTTACATGATGATAACGGGGCAGACAGACTTGCGAAATACAAGGAATTATTTATAAATTATTACGGAGAACCTGACGTTAAGACTGATGATAATACTGCGTTTATGTGGTATACGGACGAGTGTATCGCAACTCTTGATGCTTTCCCTAATTTTGACGGCGATTCAAGACTTGAGATATCATATATGCCGGCAGCAAAAAGCGAATCTGACAAGGAAAAGGCTAAGATGCTCTTTGATGCACAGCATGGAACGGTCAAGATAGAAATTACTACGAATTAAGATTATCATCCGGGTGTCAAATGTTTTTTTGGCACCCGGATTGTTATAAAAACTTAGATGTATATTGGGGGTCAAACGATGAATTATAATTTTTTTGCACTTATTTCAAGAATGAAATACATCGACAGATGGGCACTTATGAGAAATACAAGGCAGGAGAATCTGTGTGAACACTGCATGGAAGTTGCCATGATAGCCCATGCTCTTTGTGTTATAGGTAATACAAGATACGGAAGACATCTTGATGCCAATAAAGCTGCTCTTGTGGGGCTTTATCACGATGCGTCCGAGATTATCACAGGAGATATGCCGACTCCCGTAAAATATTACAATAAGGAATTAAAAGAAGCATATAAGCAGGTGGAGGCAATTGCAGACGATAAGCTGCTTGAGAAACTTCCCGATGACCTCAGACCTGCTTTTGAAGAGGTGTTTAAGGCTGAAGACAGTGAAGATGAGCGCTATATGAGAAAACTAGTTAAAGCTGCCGATAAACTTTCGGCACTTATTAAGTGTATGGCAGAGACGAGTGCCGGAAACAATGAGTTCAGAACGGCCAAAGAGAGTACTGAGAAGGCAGTAAGGAGCTTGTATATGGAATGCCCCGAGGTACTTGATTTTGTAAATGAGTTTCTTTCGTCTTACGGCAATACTTTAGATGAATTAACATAAGCTTTTATTTATTGATTTTTACGCGCAATAGCGCGATAATTAGAGTATAAATTGGGGTGTTAGGCTTTGTATATAGGGAGGATATTTTTACCATGCTTTTTATTAAGTGTGATGAACTGAGACCGGGGATGAGACTTGCAAGACCGATATACAGTAGAAAAGGAGCACTTTTATACGACAGGGCTCATGTTCTTAAAGATGAACAGAGTATCGAGAATATAAGAAACTTTGGGCTTATGGGAGTTTTTATTCTGGAGCCGGCAGAGCCTGTTCCGCCTATGACTCAGGAAGACATAGAATTCGAGCGTTTTCAGACGGTCATGTATCACGAGATCATGGAAGAACTTGGACGTATTGTCAAGACACACAGGCAGGAGAAGTTTCCTAATATCTGCGCGCAGATTATAAAGAGCTATGGTAATCTCAAAAAGAAGATTACATTCCAGCAGGGACTTAGGAGTACGGAAGATTATATTTATAAGCATAGCCTGAATGTCGGAATAATTGCGGCGATGATCACTCATTCGCTCGGAGCGTCACTTGCTGAGCAGAATGAAGCTGTTATGGCAGGTGTCATACATGATATAGGAAAGCTGACACTTTCATTTGACCTTCAGTCCAAGCTTAGATGCACATCTGAAGAGATAAATACGATAGATGCACATGAGATGGCAGGATATCCTATTATTGATGATGCGTTTTCTTCTTTACCTAATGTGAAAAGAGCGTGTAATCAGGCCAGAAAGGCACTGCTGGATTATGTGAAAGGCAATGAAGTTGATGTTTCCAAGACACTTCTTTCCGCAAGGGTACTTATAGTTGCGGGGATATTTGACAAGGAAACGGCTGCAAGAGTGGATGATGCGCCTATCTCTGAAGTTCTTGTTATAAAAAGAATGATGCAGAGAAACGATGTTTTTGATCCTAAGGTTGTTCAGGCGCTTGTCGATTCACTTAATATTCTTGTTCCGGGAGTCAGTGTTGAGCTTAATACCGGTGAGAAGGCATTGGTCATCAAGACAAACGATCTTGATTTCCTTCGTCCCACTATTTTGAGCTTTAAAGATAACAGCATTATTGATCTTTCTAACAGAAGAGCGTACGGCGATATTGAGATAATTGATATTATGAAGACTATGGATAACAGATATATGATGGATCTGTCCAAGATCAAAGGTCTCGGGATCACCGTGGAAGAGCCAGAGTATGTGTGAAGGCTTGTATTATGCTGAGTGCTTTTTGCACAAATAGAATTTTTCAGAACAGGGATGGAAGTATATGTCTAAAATTGAAGAAATCCTGAAGGAAGCAAAGTTAAAAGGTGCTTCGGACGTTCATATTACGGTAGGTCTACCGCCCAAGATGAGACTTAACGGTAAGCTCATAGCGATGGAAAGCTATGGGAAAATGATGCCGAATGATACTCAGGAGATCGCACACGAAGTTACAAATGATAAACAGAAGCAATTGCTTGAAGAGAACGGCCAGCACGATCTGTCTTTTGCGATTATGGGTGTGGGACGATTCAGACTTAATATCTTTAAGCAAAGAGGATCTATAGCAATGGCTTTCAGAGTTGTTGCGACAGAGATTCCTACTGCAGAGAGCCTTGGTATACCTGAGACGGTTATAGATCTTTATAAGAAAAAGAGAGGTCTGGTACTGGTTACGGGACCTACAGGAAGCGGTAAGTCTACGACACTTGCTTCCATAATTGACATGATAAACAACAATAGGGAAGCTCATGTCATAACACTTGAGGATCCCATTGAGTTTACTTATCAGCACAGATTGTCGATTGTAAATCAGAGAGAAATCGGAACTGATTCAGACTCATATGCCAACGCTTTGAGAGCGGCGCTTAGAGAAGATCCCGATGTTATTCTTGTCGGAGAAATGAGAGATCTTGAGACTATAAGTACTGCGATAACAGCGGCAGAGACAGGACACCTTGTGCTATCTACTGTTCATACGATCGGATCGACCAATACAGTGGACAGACTTATAGATGTTTTCCCTTCTCATCAGCAACAGCAGATAAGAATACAGCTTGCGAGCGTGCTTGAGGCTATCATTTCACAGCAGCTTTTGCCTGCTGCCGATGATTCGTCAAGACTTGCCGCATTTGAAGTTCTTCATGTAAACAGTGCTGTGAGAAACCTTATTCGTGAGGGCAAATCTCATCAGCTTATAACTTATATGCAGACTTACAGGAAACAGGGAATGATAACCATGGATGAGGCTATCATCGAACTTTACAGACAACAGAAGATCACAAGAGAGGTTGCTCTTCAGTTTGCTCAGGATCCTGAAACAATGCAGAATAAGATGCTCAGATAATAACTACAAAGAATCTTAAGAAAATTCTAAGAAAGTCTTAAAGACTTTATATGCAGACCTGCTATATAATCAGCAGGTCTGTTTTTTATTGAATAGGAAATTTCTCTGAAATTCCCTATTCAATAAAAAAGCTCCGCAGGGATGCGCAGCTCGCGGTAAGGAATATATTGCTTACGCAATCCGCTCGCGCGCTAGCATTTCGCGAGCGAAATGCTCTTTTTGTTTATGCTCAAATCAGAAAAGAGGAAAATATGTACAGTTCTATTACATCCGGTGGCGTCAGGGGAATCATTTCCTACCTGATGCAGATTGAAGTGGATGTATCTTCCGGTTTACCCGGATTCAACATGGTGGGATTCATGAGCGGCGATGTCAGAGAATCGGGTGACAGAGTAAAGGTTGCCCTAAAGAACGCCGGCATTAAAATTCCTGCATCCAAGATAACGGTAAATCTTTCTCCGGCAGATATTAAGAAAGAAGGAGTTGTGGTCGATCTGCCGCTTGCAGTCGGAATATTGGAGGCGATAGGCGAGATAAAGCCTGAGTCTACAAGCGAAACGGTTGTGATCGGAGAGGTCGGTCTTGACGGAGAGATCAAAGAAGTAAAGGGAGTCCTTCCCATAGTCACCAAAGCTAAAGAATCAGGCTATAAAACAGTCATTCTTCCAAAGGAAAATGCCAGGGAGGGCGCGGTTGTAAGCGATATGAAGATTGTCGGAGTCTCATCGCTTCAGGAAGTCATAATGTATCTTTCATCGGATAGTAATGAAAGAGATGAACTTATAGAGCCTACAAAGGTTGATCTTAGTAAGCTTTTTTCGGAAGATGAAGAGGAAAAAGAAACTGTAGATTTCGCCGATATAAATGGGCAATCTGCAGTAAAAAGAGCGGCGATGGTTGCGGCTGCGGGCTTTCATCACATACTGATCGTCGGACCTCCGGGTTCGGGAAAAAGTATGGTGGCAAAGCGCATTCCGACTATATTGCCGAGGCTTTCTCTTGAAGAAAGCATAGAAGTTTCAACAATTTATTCGGTTGCGGGAATGATGGGAGATAACAAGGCACTAATAACAAAGAGGCCTTTTGTAAGCCCACATCATCTTATAACCGAAGCATCTTTAGTTGGAGGCGGAACAATTCCAAGACCGGGCGCCATTTCTCTGGCTCACAGAGGCATTCTCTTTCTCGATGAAATGCCTGAATTCCCAAGAACCAAACTTGATATGCTAAGACAGCCGATTGAGGACAGAAATGTCCATATAGTTAGGAACAGGGGGACTTTCACATATCCTTCAGACTTCCAGCTTGTTGGCGCACTTAATCCATGCCCGTGCGGTTACTATCCCGACAGGAACAAATGTAAATGCACTTCAAATGAGATAAGAAGGTATCTTGGGCGAATATCCGGACCAATCCTTGACAGAATAGATATCTGCATAGAGGCGCCCAAGGTTGATATTTCAGACCTTTCGGGAAGGAGCGAAAAATGCAACGAATCAAGTGAGATTATGAGAAAAAGAGTTCTTTCCGCAAGGAAGATACAGGAAGAGAGATTTAAAGGGACGGATCTTAGGTACAATTCCGAGATGACACCTTCGGATATCAGGAAATACTGCGTACTCGGAATGAAAGAAAAAGCTTTTTTGGAAAGAGTTTTTTGTTCAATGGACTTAAGTGCAAGAGCCTACCATAAGGTTCTTAGGCTGGCTAGGACGATAGCGGATTTGGACGGATCCGAAATGATAAAAGAAATACATCTTATGGAGGCTGTCAGCTACAGAATGACAGACGGAAAATATTGGAGACAGGAGGAAAACTAATGAAGGCAGCAGAGGCGAAGATAACGGAAAATGAGTATGCCCATTGGCTTTTTAATACTCCGGGCATAGGAATAGCCTCTACAGACAGGCTTTTGTGCGGAGGAAGAACATGCAGAGAAGTATATGAAATGGGGGAAGCGGAGCTAAAAAAGATCCTTAAGCCAAAGCAGGTCACATCAGTGCTTGAAGCAAGGGAGAAGTGGGATTTTGCTGCGGAGAAAAAGAAACTTGAGGACAGCGGAATAAGATTTATCTCGAGGATAGATCCTGAATTTCCCGAAAAACTTAAAAATATCCCCAATCCGCCGTTTGCAATATATGTAAAAGGAGAGCTTCCCGGGGAGGATGGTCCGTCTGTAGCCATAATAGGTGCGAGACTGTGTTCCGAGTACGGCAGATATATGGCAAGACAGCTTGGAAGAGGGCTTGCGCTGGCCGGAGTTAAGGTGATAAGCGGAATGGCTAGGGGAGTTGACGGAGTAAGTCAGAAGGCTGCCATATGTGCAGGCGGAAAGTCATACGCGGTTGTAGGGTGCGGAGCGGATATCTGTTATCCTGATGAGAATCGGGAGATATACGAGGAACTTGTCATGAATGGCGGTATCATCTCGGAATATGCTCCGGGTACAATGCCGAAAGCTTCTTTTTTCCCTATGAGAAACAGGATAATAAGCGCATTGTCAGATATAGTGGTTGTTGTAGAAGCAAGGCTTCATTCGGGAACACAGATAACGGTGGATACAGCTCTTGAACAGGGAAGGGAAGTACTCGCGGTTCCCGGAAGGGTGACGGACAGACTGAGTGATGGATGCAACCGCCTTATCAATCAGGGGGCCGGGGTGGTACTGGATGTCGATGATGTGATCGAAAGGCTTGCATCCTGGAATTACAGAAAAGAGGAAGCTGAGATCGGCCGTGAAATACGAAGTATATCCTTAATTGAAAATGCCATACTCGAGATACTTGATGTAGTTCCTGTGTCTTTTTCCTATATATCTGACAAACTCAGTGTTAAAGGAATAGATATTGCGGTTCCGGAACTTTTGAAGCAATTGTTTGATATGTGCGGCAAAGGACTTATTACACAGACAGGCTCATATTACATGAGAAAATTAGGGTGATTATTGTATATCGTATGAAAATGTTACAATTTGACGTATAATAGTATTGTCGGATATAGTTTGGGTTTATAACGGTTGCGGAGCTTTGCATGCAATATAATTTTTATTTTGACTCATGTGCGCTTTTTATATTGGCAACGATAGGAATAATCTCTCTGTCAAGAAAAAGAGTTCCTTCTTCAAGGGAGAAAGTCTATTCGATGCTTGTTTTTGCTGCTTTTCTTGCAACCTTTTTTGAAAGAATAGAGACTTTTCTGCAAATGAATCCGTATAACGGTGCCTGGTATCACTATGCGGAGATGCTATGCGGAAGCTGTTATTTTATATCGCATTTGGGTTCGGGCATCTGTTATCTGCTTTACATTATGGCTGTGCTTGATATATTTTACGACACGAAATCACTAAAAGGCTTTTTTGTGGTATATCTTGGGTATGTTTTCGGATTTTTGATGGTTATTTCAAATTTATTCAGTCCGATGCTGTTTAGATATGATGAGAACGGGGTGTATCACAGGGGGAATTTTATAGTCGCTTTTTATGTGATCGCCATATATTACATGTTATACGGAGTCGCACTTACACTTAAGTACGGCAATTTGATGAGAAAGAAAACGAAGATAATTATCCTGACTCATGTAGTATTTGTGGCTATGGGTATTTACCTGCAATATCGTTTTCCACAACTTCTTATTGAGAATTTCCTTACCACTATAAGCATAACCCTGGTATTTATCACACTTCAAAATCCCAGTGAGATGGTCGACGGCAAGATAAACGTGCTCAACCGCAGAGCTTTTTTTGAAGCGATCGGGCTTAAGATAAAGAAGAAAACTCCGCATTTCATTGTTTTTATTACTATTGATAATGTGAGGGCGCTTAGTTCCGAGATAGGTAATTCACAGACGGACGGCGTTATCAAAACAATTGCCGAATATCTTAAAAAGGTAGGGAAAAAGGAACTTAATGTCGTTACTTATGTTTACAGATACAGCGATAATATATTCGCGATATCGGTGAATACAACCGATGTAAAAAAAGCTGAAGCCTTGATGGGCAAGATCTCGCGCAGAGTATGCGAGCCGTGGAGTTATATGGACATGACCATAAAGGCAGAGTGTCACTGCTTTCTTATGAGCTATCCGGACAGGTTTGAAAGCCTTGCGGAGCTTATGACAAAGATTGAATTCCTGACAGAGGATATGTCGCAGTGGTCGGATGTGATCATCGATACAGGTAAGATCAGTTTTGCGGAAAGACTTGGCGCATATGACTATGAGATCCTTGCAAAGAAGAACATTGAGGAAAAGAAGGCTGTGGTCAAGTTTCAACCTATTCTTTCAAAAATTTACAGGATTGATTATACCGCCGAAGCTGTTTGTTATATTTACAGCGATGATGGAAAAGAAGTTGATGTGAGAAAACATATAGAGGATTCCAGAGCAACTCAGACAATAATGGATATTGATGAATATGTTCTTAAAAGTGTACTGAGGTCGCTCTCTTTTTGGAATGCCGGTGACAAAAACGGGAAATACAGGGCAATTGTCCCAATGTCACAGGGAGAAGTTTCAAAAAGTGATTTTCTCAGAAAGTTTAAGATTTTGCTTAAAGAAGAAAAGGTTGAGGGATCCTGGATAAGTATAAAGATGACTGAGACGGCTATTACGACGATGAACAGTATCGCTGAGAGAAATCTTAAGATGTTAAAGGAGCTGAATGTCAGCATTATAGTTGATGATTATGGAATCGGATATGGAAATATCGAGAGAATAATGGCACTTCCCGTTATGCAGATAAATTTTGCAAAAAGTTTTCTGAGGATGGCAGGGAATTCGAAGCGTATGATGAATGTGATAAGCGGACTTGTGAATATGTTCCATGATATCAGCCTTTTTGTGTGTGCTTCGGGTGTGGATACCCCGGAGGATAAGGATATAGCAGAGGAACTGGGATGTGATTATCTGATCGGTAATTATATGTGCAGACCTGTAAGTGACAATTCATATGTGGACAGGATTGATGAGTATTTTGAAAAGGGGTACTGATGGAAATTTTGACCGATCCAAACAATTATGATGTTTGCATATCGATATCGGCACTTGTGCTGATGGCGGTCATCATAGTCATACATTTAGTGGGGGAGTTCTCTTACGGTAAGCAGAGTCGTATTTTTGGCGGACTTATTATCGTTGCAACTTTGCTGAATGTGATGGGACTCATACATGTATTGTGGATAGACGATAAGGCGCTACGGGAATTATTATCCTATGATATGAACTGTCTTGTTGTTATTGTTGAAAAAGTGATGTCGTATCTTATGGGATACTTTTCCATAATCTACCTGATGGCTATTTTCGGAATACAACAGAATAAGTTTTGGAAAAAGCTTGTGATCATAGTTCCTTCGGCTTTTACAACTTTGATACTTCTATCGGGGGTATTTACCGAATTCTTTTATTATTTCGATAGAAATGGCGAGATTGTCTACTTTTTCCCGAATAATATATTGGTAAATATAGGAATTGTGCTTTATCTCATCTTTGCGTTATATCTTATCGTGAAATATAAAAGAATCCTTACAAGTGAAAAGACGGTGGCAATTTATACCTATTTTATTCTGATGCTGCTTGGCTTTCCCATGCGTGTGGTGTTCAAGCTTGGAACGGTATTTGGATTTTGTGTTGCATTATCTCTTTTGTTATGTGTTTTTACCTTTCAGAATCCAAGTGAGTTCGTCGACAGAATGTCGGGAATCGGAACAAAGAATGCGCTTAATTTTGCTGTTTATACCAAACTTATCCAGAAAAAGACATTTACTCTTTTGGAGATAAGAGTTGATAAACTTCTGATAATGCTTGGGAGTGAATCGGTGGAGGCTGCGTCGGATCTTTTGAGACAAATGACGGATTTTTTGAAAAAGACTGCGCAGGATGTGGAAGTTTTTTTGCCAAGAGACGGCTTTTTTGCCCTGCTGATACCAAATGTTCAATCGGGATCTGACATTATAGATAAGCTTTCAGATACTATAAAAGTCGGATTTAAGGATAACTTCAAGCTAAGAGACCTCAAGGTGGGATTTGATGTAAGTACAAGCGCAATCGGATTTCCCGATGATGTAAAGTCAATAGACCGTTTTGATGAGGTCAGCAGCATGATGTACAAAGCGCTTTCGAGGGAAAGCAGATATGTGCTCAGAGTATCGGATCTTAATTTAAAGCATATCGAATATGATAAAAAGATTGGAAATCTGGTAAGACATGCGGTTGATAGCGGATTGCTGGAAGTTTATTATCAGCCTATATATTCGCCGGGTACGGGAAAATTTTCTTCCTGTGAGGCGCTTATCAGGCTTAATGACCCGAGATCCGGCTATATTTCACCTGCGGTGTTTATGCCTATAGCCGAGAAGAACGGCATGGTGCTTGGAATAGACAGATTTGTGCTGGCTTCGGTATGTGATATGCTTGCAAATACCAAGGCTATAAGTTACGGCCTTGAATATGTCGAAGTCAATCTTTCGGTAGTTGACTGTATTCAGACCAATCTTGCCGAGAATGTTCTTGGGACACTGAAAAAATATAATATAGGACCTTCGAGGATAAATCTGGAGATCACGGAGACTTGGGATAAAGGAGTTACATCGGTTATTGACCAGAATATCAATAAGTTAATGAGCGCGGGAATCACTTTTTCTATGGATGATTTCGGAACCGGCTATTCCAATTTTTCGAGAATGGCTGAGATGCCAGTTAAGATTTTTAAACTGGACAAAGGCACGGTTCAGGCGGCTTTTGAATCGGAAAATTCATATATGATAATGTATAACATGATCAAGATAATCAAGAGTCTCGGAAAAGAGATCGTTGCTGAAGGAGTTGAAACGGGAGAGCAGGCTAAGCAGATAATAAGGCTCGGATGCGACCATATACAGGGCTTTTTCTATGCAAGGCCGATGCCGCGTGATCAGTTTATTGAGTTTTTGCATAATAGTAATTTGGGAGGCTGATTTAATCAGTATTTCCTTGCAAAGGGGACTGTGTGAGTGTAAAATTTATGCTTGATTATAAATTAAGGATGGTAAAGTATGGCACTGATAAAGAAACCGGTTACCGGAATGAAGGACATTCTTCCTTCCGAGATGCAACTTAGAGACTATTGTATAGGAATTATCAAGAAGACATATGCTGAATTTGGCTTCACTTCTATAGAGACACCCTGTGTCGAGTCGCTTGCAAACTTGAACAGCAAGCAGGGCGGAGAGAATGAGAAGCTTATTTTCAAGGTTATGAAGA
Source organism: Butyrivibrio sp. LB2008 (assembly GCF_000621565.1). Taxonomy (GTDB): domain Bacteria; phylum Bacillota; class Clostridia; order Lachnospirales; family Lachnospiraceae; genus Butyrivibrio. The sequence continues at coordinate 61,249 of NZ_KK211308.1, read as the reverse complement.
GAGGAGAGAAGCTTAATCTGGCTGAAGCTAAGGAAGAAAACGACCTTACAGATTCAGGACTTCGCTATGATCTTACGGTTCCTCTTGTTCGTTTTTATGCGAATCATGCAAATGAGCTTCCTGCACCTTTTAAAGCACTTCAGATGGGAAATGTATGGAGAGCTGACAGACCTCAGAAGGGCAGATACCGTCAGTTCATGCAGTGCGATATAGATATATTGGGCGAGCCGTCCAATCTTGCAGAGATAGAGCTTATTCTTGCAACAACAACCACACTTGGTAATCTTGGTTTTAAGGATTTCAAGATTCGTATAAATGATAGAAGAATCCTTAAGGCAATGGCTGCATACAGCGGATTTCCCGAGGAAAAATATGATGATGTATTCATAACTCTGGACAAGATGGACAAGATCGGACTTGACGGAGTAAAAGAAGAGCTTATTAAGGATGGCTATGATGCAGGCTCTGTTGATAAGTACATTGAGCTTTTTGAACTTATCGGTGACAAGAGCGGAATAGATGCGCTTAAGGCTGTTGCTGACAAGATTAATGATAATCTTGATGCTGAGGTCAGCGAAGGTCTTACCGAGATTATCGATAGCGTAGAGAAAACAAAATCAGCACAGTTTGAGATGGTATTCGATCCCACGCTTGTTCGTGGAATGAGCTATTACACAGGAACAATCTTTGAAGTATCAATGCCTCAGTACGGCGGAAGCTGCGGTGGCGGCGGAAGATATGATAAGATGGTCGGAAAATTCCTCGGACAGGATACACCTGCCTGCGGTTTCTCAATCGGATTTGAGAGAATCATCATGATAATGATGGATGAGGGATTTAAGATCCCCGGAGCGAGCACAAAGGTTGCTTACCTTATCGAAAAAGGAATAAAGGGTGACAGACTTGCTGATATTATATCCGAAGCACAGAAAGAGAGAGCGGAAGGAAAGCAGGTTCTTGTCGTTCGCATGAACAAGAACAAGAAGTTCCAGAAGCAGAGCCTTACTGAGCAGGGATATGAAGAATTCAGGGATTTTTACGACAAACCACTTGCTTAAGACTAGAGGAGGAATGTGATTGGACACTCACATAGTCAGAATAATTACTTTGGTAATATTGGTTCTATTGTCCGCGTTTTTTTCATCTGCCGAGACGGCCTATATGACGATAAACAGAGTCCGGATCAAGGCACTTGCAGATGATGGAAATAAAAAGGCGGGACGAATTCTTGCCATATATGACGATCCGCAGAAGATGCTTTCGGCAATTCTTATCGGTAACAATATAGTGAATTTAAGTGCTTCGGCTCTTATGACGGTGTTTGTTACGGATGTGTGGGGAAATATCTACATAGGTATCGGAACAGGCGCACTTACTTTGGTCGTGCTGATATTCGGTGAGATCGTTCCCAAAACAATAGCCAAAGCGTATGCGGAGAGCATGGCACTTTTGTATGAACCGCTTATTGCTACGGTAATGTTTTTGATGGCTCCGTTTAGCTTTGTTATCAACGGGATCGCGACCGCGATATTAAAGATTTTCAGAGTTGATACAACCAAGCAGCAGAAAGTAACCGAGAATGAACTTAAGACATATGTGGACGTAAGTCATGAGGATGGCGTTATTGAAAGCGATGAGAAGAAGATGATCTTTAATCTTTTTGATTTCAGTGATGCGCTTGCCAAAGATATTATGATTCCCAGGATCGATATGAGTTGTGTGAGCTCTGATGCTGATTACAACGAGGTCATGAGGGTATTCAAAGAGGATATGTACACCAGAATTCCCGTATATGACGGCAACGATCAGGATAATATCATAGGCTTGATCAACGTAAAAGATCTTATTCTTATCAAGGATAAAGAGAATTTCAAGGTAAAAGACCACATAAGAAAAGCGTATTACACATACGAATACAAGAAAACGTCGGATCTTCTCGTGGAAATGAGAGAGAAGACACGGAGCGTGGCTTTTGTTCTTTCGGAATACGGATCGACGGTCGGAATGATCACACTTGAGGATCTTCTTGAGGAAATCGTCGGCGAGATCAGAGATGAATATGATTCTGATGAGGCGGAACTTATCAAGAATGTGGGCGGAAGAAAATTCCTTGTAGAAGGAAACATGAAACTGGCTGATATCAATGATGCGCTCGGAACCGAGCTTTCGTCAGAAGATTATGATTCTATAGGTGGTCTTATGATAGAGAATCTCGACAGACTGCCAAGCTATGGAGAAACGGTCACTCTTGACAGCGGAATAACTCTCACGGCAAGAGGAATCAAGCGAAACAGGATAACGAAAGTGCTCATGACGGTGAACACTGAGCTATCGAAGGAACAAAAAGAAACACTTTAATATTTCACAAATATATGATATACTGAGTCGATGTAAAAGGCTCAGAAACTATAAGTATTTTGAGGCAATCAGTAGGAGGAAAATCGATGAAGCACGTTAAGTCTTTGATTACAAGAAATCTTAAAGAGTCAATGAAGAAGGGCGGATGCGGTGAGTGCCAGACATCATGCCAGTCAGCATGCAAGACATCATGCACAGTTGGAAATCAGAGCTGTGAGCAGCTTAGCAAATAATATTGTTTAATTAAAGTAAAATTAGGCGGGCAGCGGCCATGGTCGCTGCCCGCCGTATGTAGGTTACAGGAGATATTATGATTCACGCATATAAGAACAATGGGTATAATATTGTTCTGGATGTTAATAGCGGATCGGTACATGTTGTTGACGATGTAGTTTTTGACCTTGTCAAGATCATTGAGGATAAGCTTAAGAGAACATACGGTACTGCAGCGGCACCCGAAGGTCAGACTACGGTTATTACGGGCGAACTTGACAGGTTGTATAAAGGTGTCCTGGCGAATACAGATCTGGCATCTAAATATTCAACCGAGGATATAAAAGAGGGAATCGAAGAGATTCTTGAACTGAGAGCTTCACAGGTTCTTTTTACAGATGATGTGTATGAAGGATATGTGGAGGATTTTCAGAATAGAGAAACCGTTGTTAAGGCACTTTGCCTGAATGTGGCTCACGACTGCAATTTAAGATGCAAATACTGCTTTGCGGATGAAGGTGAGTATCACGGCAGAAGAGCGCTTATGAGCGAAGAGGTCGGAAAGGCTGCGCTTGATTTCCTTGTAAAGAATTCAGGCGGAAGGAAGAACCTTGAAGTCGATTTCTTTGGCGGCGAACCCCTTATGAACTGGGGAGTTGTCAAGAAGCTCGTTGAGTACGGCCGCTCAATTGAAAAAGAATATAACAAGAATTTCCGTTTCACACTTACTACAAACGGAACTCTTTTAAATGATGAGATACTTGAGTTTGTTAATAAGGAGATGGGCAATATAGTTCTTTCCATTGACGGACGAAAGGAAGTTAATGACGCTATGCGTCCCAGAGCAGGCGGACAGGGTTGCTATGATGACATTGTTCCCAAGTATCAGAAGGTTGCGGAGAGTCGCCACCAGCTCAGATACTTCGTTCGCGGAACATTTACTCATGCAAACCTTGATTTCTCAGAGGATGTTAAGCATCTTGCGGAGCTTGGATTTAAGCAGATATCCGTAGAGCCTGTAGTTGCTTCACCTGAAGACTGGTATGCATTTAAGGATGAGGATATTCCGATCATCTGCGAAGAGTATGACAAGCTTGCCAAGTATTACATCGAGAAGCATAAGGAAGGAAAAGGATTCAATTTCTTCCATTTCAATATTGACCTTGAAGGCGGTCCATGTGTTGCCAAGAGGCTTTCAGGTTGCGGATCGGGATGTGAATATCTTGGTGTAACGCCTTGGGGGGACCTTTATCCTTGCCATCAGTTCGTTGGAAACGAAGACTTTATTATGGGTAATGTCTTCGATGGAATAACCAGAAATGACATAAGGGATATGTTCAAAAAGAGTAATGTTTACTCCAGACCCGAATGTGAGAAGTGTTTTGCAAGATATTATTGCAGCGGTGGTTGTGCTGCTAATGCATATAATTTCAACGGAGATATCAATGCGACATATAAGCATGGTTGCGAGCTCCAGAGAAAACGTATTGAATGTGCAATCATGATCAAAGCGGCGTTGGCCGAATAAGAAAAATTTCATGGGAGGAACTGTATAATGAAAAAGTTAAAGTGGATTCCTGCTCTGATTCTTATGCTTGCTCTTTTGGTTGGAATTGGTTACTCAGCAGCATTTGGATTGGGCGAAGACAACTCCGGATCATTATCAAGTGTTGATCTTGGACTTGATCTGGCCGGTGGTGTGAGCATCACCTATGAAGTCGTTGGCGATGAGAATCCCAGCAAGGAAGATATGAACGACACAATCTTCAAGCTTCAGCAACGTGTTGAGCAGTATAGCACAGAGGCACAGGTTTATCAGGAGGGAAGTAACAGAATCAATATTGAGATTCCCGGAGCTTCCGATGCGAACAAGATTCTTGAGGAACTTGGTCAGCCCGGTAACCTTTATTTCATCAGTCATCTTGATAAGGATGGAAATGAGAACTACACATATCACAGTGGTTTCACTACCGATGCTGACGGAAATGTAACTATGGAAGAGGACGGCGTTATCGGATGGCAGCTCAACAAATCTATTGAAGAGCTTCTTGCAGACGGATCGATCGTTCTTTCAGGTGATCAGGTTGCATCTTCTCAGGTTGTAGGTCAGGCTGATGAGTATGGCAAGCAGGAGCCTGTAGTATCACTTGAGTTTACTAAAGAAGGCGGAGAAGCTTTCGCAGAAGCAACAAAGAAAGCTTTTAACAATAACCAGGACACTATCGCAATCTACTATGACGGAAGATTCATAAGTGTTCCTTCTGTTAAGGCTGAAATTCTTGATGGAAAGAGTGTTATCAGCGGTGGATTTACATTTGAAGAGGCTGACAGAGTTGCTACAAATATCAGAGTCGGATCTCTTAAACTTCAGCTCCAGGAACTTCGTTCCAACGTTGTAGGAGCACAGCTTGGTTCAAATGCCATCAAGACAAGTTTGATCGCAGCTGCTGTTGGATTTGCACTTATTGCACTCTTTATGATCGTAATTTTCAGAGTGCTTGGTGTTTCAGCGACACTTGCTCTCGGATTCTATTGCGGACTTATTGTATTCCTGCTTTCAGCATTCGAGATGACACTTACACTTCCCGGAATTGCAGGTATCATTCTTTCAATCGGTATGGCGGTTGATGCGAACGTGCTTGTATTTGCGAGAATCAGAGAAGAGATTGCTGCGGGTAAAGCTGTTGATGAGGCAAGAAAGAGTGGTTATAACAAGGCTCTTTCATCAATCCTTGACGGAAATATCACAACACTTATTATTGCAATAGTTTTGAGAGTAGGCGGAACAGGATCTATCAAGGGATTCGCTGAGACACTTATTCTTGGTATCATTCTTTCAATGTTTACAGCACTTGTAGTAACAAGAGCGATTACTTCAATTTTCTACGGACTTGGAATTCAGAATCCTGTATTCTATGGAAAGGCTAAGACTGTTTCAACAAAGCCTTTCGTGCAGAAGAGAAAGATATTCTATTCTATATCTGCTGCCGTTGTTGCGGTTGGTATTGTATTTATGGCTGTCAATGCTTCACAGGGAAAGGGAGCATTCAACTACAGTCTTGATTTCGTAGGTGGTACATCTACAACAGTTACTTTTGACAAGGCTTATGACTTTGCTACCGTTGAATCAGAGATGATTCCTCAGATCAAAGAAGCTACTGGCGCCAAGGAAGTTCTTCCTCAGGCTGTAGAGGGAACAAATCAGATCATCTTCAAGACAGGAACACTTACTGTTCAGGAGAGAGAAGCATTTGATAAGTTGATGGAAGAAAAGTACGGCGTAACCAATGACAATATTGCTGCCGAGACGATCAGCTCGACCATCAGTGGTGAGATGAGAATAGATGCGGTTAAGTCACTTGTAGTTGCACTTGTACTTATGCTTATCTATATCTGGATCAGATTTAAGGATATCAAGTTCGGCGCTGCAGCTATTATCGCGCTTGCACATGACGCACTTGTAGTAGTTGTTGCTTATGCGATTTCAAGATATGCTGTCGGAACAACATTCATTGCTGTAATCCTTACGATCATCGGTTACTCTATCAACGATACAATCGTTACATTTGACCGTATTCGTGAGAATCAGCACAATGCAACCAATAAGAAAGAGTTTAGCGAACTTGTAAATAAGAGTGTATCTCAGACAATAACACGAAGCTTGTTTACATCAGCTACAACATTCTTCACTGTATTGGCACTTTATATCTTCGGTGTTGCCGATATCAAGGCATTTGCACTTCCTCTTATGGTTGGTGTAATCTGCGGTACATATTCTTCAATATGCATTGCATCACCTGTATGGTATGATCTGAAGATGAACATAAAAAAGTCAGAAAAAACTAATTGATGTTGTATTATAATAAATAAGGGCGCCGTCTTTGGTGTAGTTCTATACACCCAAGACGGCGCTTTTGCGTAGAGCAAGGTATAGCATTTATTACTAACTCATAAGCCTTTTTTAATATATATATACGGAGTTTGATATGGCAAAATGGATGATAGCAAATAAGAAGGCGGATTTTGACGGTTTGGCCCGAGAATTTCGCATAAAAAACATAACCGCAAGACTTATAGCCAACAGGCTTATTACGGACAGGACAAAAGAGAATATACAGTGCAATGAAGAAACTGTTAAGTCCTACATAAGCGGCGATATTTCAATCTTACATAATCCTTTTAAAATGCAGGACATGGAGAAGGGAGCGAGAATAATTCTTGATAAGATCGCTGACAATAAGAGTATAAGAGTTATCGGAGACTATGATGTTGACGGAATATGCTCTTCATACATATTGGTTTCGGGCTTAAAGCTCTTTGGAGCAAATGTTGACTGTGTTCTTCCGGATAGAGTTAAAGATGGCTACGGTCTGAGTGTTAAGCTGGTTGATGAGGCTTTTGACGCAGGAATTGATACAATAATAACCTGTGATAACGGAATTGCAGCGGCGGAGCAGATAGCACATGCCGAGGAAAAAGGGATGACGGTTGTTGTTACAGATCACCATGAAGTTCCTTTTGAACTGGGTGAAGATGAAACTAAAACTGAGATACTTCCTCCGGCTGATGCCGTTATAGATCCAAAGAGATCTGAAGGAGAGTATCCGTTTAAGGAAATCTGCGGCGCGGTGGTGGCATATAAGTTTCTTGAGGCTATGTCAGAGCTTAGTAAAGACAGCGGCCCGTCTGAAGAAGAGAGAGAAGAGTTTTTTTACCAGAAACTTATATTTGCCGGTATAGCCACTGTATGCGACGTAATGGAGCTGAAAGATGAAAACAGAGTTATTGTAAGAGAATCTCTGAAACGTATCCCTAAAACGGATAATAAGGGGCTTAAAGCACTCGTTGATGTAAACGGACTTGATGCTTATCATATGACCGGATATCATTACGGATTTGTCATAGGTCCTTGCCTTAATGCAACGGGAAGACTTGATCTGGCTACAAGGGCACTTTCTCTTTTTCTTGAAGAGGATGCCGCTGAGGCTGCCAAGATTGCAGGAGATCTAAAGAGCCTTAATGACAGCAGAAAGGATATGACTAAGAACGGAGTTGATGAAGCGGTGGCTTTTGTTGAGCAGGAGATTGAAAAGGACGGAATGCCCAAAGTGATCGTTTTGTATCTTCCTGAAGTTCACGAGTCGATTGCGGGAATTATTGCGGGAAAGATCAAAGAGAAGTATTACAGACCCACGATAGTTCTTACCAAGGCAGCAGACGGAGGAGCCAAGGGATCGGGACGTTCGATAGAGAGCTATGATATGTATGAGGAATTATCACGTTGCAAGGAGCTCTTTAGTAAATTCGGAGGCCACAAGATGGCAGCCGGACTTTCACTTCCCGAAGAGAATATAGAGATCCTCAGAACAAAGCTCAATGAGAACTGCGACCTTACCGAGGAGGACTTTGTTCCTGTATTACACCTTGATATGGTTATGCCTCTTAAATACATCGATATGGATCTTGTAAAAGAGTTTTCCATATTGGAGCCGTTCGGAACCGGAAATACGAAGCCTTTATTTGCACAAAGAGACGTATCTCTTCTATCGGGACGTATAATGGGCAAGAATAAAAATTGCGGAAAATACAGAGTCACCGATGAAGGCGGTAAGTTATATGATATGTTGTTCTTTGGTGATATGGATAGATGGCACAACTTCCTCAAAGATAAATATGGTGAGAATAATGTGGAAAATCTGTACAGCGGTACGACAGACGGGAATATGAAAGTCAGTATTGCGTATCAGCCTGATATAAATACTTATCAGGGAAGGGAAAGTATTCAGATAATTATGAGTGACTTTACTTAAAGTCTTGAAGTTCCGCATATGGGATATTTTCCGCTTAAACCACAAAAACACACGCGAAGCGTGTGTTTGCGGTTTCTTATGAGGGGGAGATAGTGAGTTGTGTTGCAACTCACTTCTATGTTATTAATCATATACTAAAATTATGAACAAATTGTGTCGAAAATATAAAAAATTAGAATTAATCTTTTTAGGTTAAAAACAATAATTAAACTTTCTTTTAATGAAGATAATTTTAGTAAAACAAACGGAGGATTGAATATGCGTTTAAGTGAGTTATTAGAGGGCTTATCATTTACTGTAACAGCCGGGAATACAGACAATACCGTTAATCCCGCAGATGTGGAGATCAAAGATGTTGTAAATGACAACAGAAAGATTGAGGAAGGATCGCTGTTTTTGTGCATTCAGGGAGCAAATTTCGACGGACATTCATGTGCTTTTGAAGCTTCTGAAAAGAAGGCAGGGGCAATAGTTGTTTGTCATGATGTTGAACTTCCCGACAATTGTGAGATGCCTGTAGTTCGTGTAGAGGATACAAGATATGCGATGGCATTTATTTCAGCGGCTTACTTCGGACATCCCGCAGAGAAGCTCAAAACTATAGGTATAACAGGAACAAAGGGAAAGACAACGACAACATATCTTATAAGAGATATGCTTCAGAATGCAGGTCATAAAGTAGGTCTTATAGGAACGATTGAAGTAATAATAGGTGATGAGCATATTCATGCCGAGAATACAACCCCCGAGTCATACATGCTTCAGTATTATATGTCAAAGATGGTGGAAGCAGGCTGTGACAGCGTTGTAATGGAAGTTTCATCACAGGGACTTATGCTTCACAGAAGTCAGGGATTTGTCTTTGATATGGGTATCTTCACAAATATAGAACCCGATCATATCGGACCTAATGAGCATAAAGATTTTGAAGACTATATGCATTGCAAAGGTCTTTTGTTCAAGCAGTGTAAGGTAGGTATCTGCAATGCAGATGACGCACATACCGATGATATTCTTGAAGGTCACACTTGTGAAGTTGAGACCTATGGATTTTCTGAAGGTGCTGATATAAGAGCAATAAATCTTGCATATATCCATAAGCCCGGACAGCTTGGCGTTTTCTTTGATACGGAAGGTCTTATAAACATGCATGCAGAGATCAGAACCCCCGGTAAATTCAGCGTTTATAACGCACTTTGTGCAATTGCTGTCGCAAGACATTTTGATTGTACTCCCGAGGAAATCGCACCTGCGCTCAGAGATGCCAAGGTAAAGGGCAGAATTGAGATGGTAAAAGTTTCTGATGACTTTACGCTCATGATCGACTATGCTCACAATGCAATGGCACTCAAGAGTCTTTTGACAACTCTTAAGGATTATCATCCCAACAGACTTGTATGTCTCTTTGGATGCGGAGGAAACAGAAGCAGATACAGACGTTTCGAAATGGGAGAAGTAAGCGGCAAGTACGCTGACTTTACTGTTATCACTTCGGATAATCCGAGATTTGAAGAGCCTGAAGCTATCATTGATGATATCGAGACAGGTATGAAGAAGACTGACGGCAAATATATCAAGATAATCGACAGAAAAGAAGCAATACGCTATGTCATCGAGAACGGAGAAAAGGGTGACATCATTGTTCTTGCCGGAAAAGGTCATGAAGATTATCAGGAAATAAAAGGCGTAAAATATCACATGGATGAAAGAGAATTAATTCAGGAGATATTGGACGAGAAATAATATTAGTTTAATCCGCTAAATTAAAATTACGCTCCGATACGGATGCGACCGATAAATTGCGAGAAAGGAGGGGCTGTGGCTGATTTTATATACGCTAATGTAATAGTAGACATATCACATGAGAAGGTTGACAGGCCCTTTCAGTATCGCATTCCTGACAGGCTGATCGGCAGAGTGGATGTCGGAAGCCCCGTTAATATCCCTTTCGGGAGGGGCAACAATGTCAGAAAAGGCTACGTTGTTGAACTTACGGATGAGCCTCAGTGGGAAGTAAGCAAGATAAAAGAGATTCTTGATGTGGCTGAAGATACAGTCTCAGTTGAAGATCTTTCCATGAAGCTTGCTGCATGGATGAAAAGACACTACGGTTCAACCATGAACGCGGCTCTTCGAACCGTTATTCCGTCGGGAAAGAAGCAGAACAGACAGGTTCATAAGTATGTCTCACTAAGGATTTCCGAGCGCGATGCAACCGAATATTATTATGAATGCATTAGAAAGAAGCAGACGGCAAGAGAGAGGATACTGAAAGAACTCCTCGATAATCCAAATGACAGGATTCCTTATGAACTTGTGACAAGTAAGCTCAATGTCACTTCGACAACACTTAAGAGTCTTTCGGATAAGGGAATAATCAGGATAGACAGCGAAGAATACTATAGAAACCCTGTTGCGGCAGAGACCACAAGGTATGGTCAAAAGACTCTTAGCGACGAACAGCAGAATATTGTCGACAGTGTTATAAAAGATTACGACGAAGGCAAACGCGAGACTTATCTGATCCATGGCATAACAGGAAGCGGAAAGACTGAAGTTTATATCGCACTCATAGATGAGATTGTAAAAAAGGGAAAACAGGCTATAGTCCTTATCCCTGAGATTGCGCTTACATATCAGACACTTATGCGATTTTACAGGCACTTTGGAGACAGAGTATCCGTGGTCAATTCGTCAATGTCTCCGGGTGAAAAATATGATCAGATGGAGAGAGCAAGGACAGGGGATATAGATATAATCATCGGCCCCAGATCGGCTCTTTTTACACCATTTCCAAATACGGGAATAATCATAATCGACGAGGAACATGAGACTACATATAAGAGTGAGACGATGCCTAAGTATCATGCAAGAGAGACTGCGATAGAGCTTGCAAAGCTTGTTCCGGACGGCGCATGTGTGGTTCTTGGAAGTGCAACGCCTTCACTTGAAGCATATTACAAAGCAAGAAGCGGAGAATACAAGCTTTTTGAACTTACGAAGAGACTTACGGGAGGAACGCTTCCTACCGTTGAGATAGCAGATCTTAGGGAAGAGCTGAGAAAAGGTAACAGATCTATTTTTTCCTTGAGATTACAGGAACTTCTGGATGACAGAATAAAAAAGGGAGAGCAGGCAATGCTCTTTATCAACAGGCGTGGGCTTGCGGGATTTGTTTCCTGCAGGTCTTGTGGTCATGTGTTTAAATGCCCTCACTGCGATGTTTCTTTGTCAGAGCACAGGGGCGGAAGGCTGGTGTGTCACTACTGCGGATATGAGGAACCTGTTAAGAAGATATGTCCCAAGTGCGGTTCTAAGTTTGTATCTTCATTCAGAGCAGGAACACAGCAGATCGAGGATGAGGTCAAAAAGTTCTGGCCTGATGCGAGAGTCCTTAGAATGGACGCGGACACAACGAGAACGAAAGGTAGCTATGAGAAAATCCTGTCTGCCTTTGCCAATAAGGAAGCGGATGTTCTTGTCGGAACGCAGATGATCGTTAAGGGGCATGATTTCCCGGATGTTACGCTTGTCGGCGTGCTTGCCGCAGATATGTCTCTCTATGCTTCGGATTACAGAGCAAGTGAGAGGACTTTCCAGCTTCTTACGCAGGCAGCGGGAAGAGCAGGACGTGGAGAGAGAGCAGGTAATGTTATTATTCAGAGCTATCAGCCTGAACATTACAGCATTCAGACTGCGGCAAAGCAGGACTACGATGCCTTTTATACGGAAGAAATCGCATATAGGGATATTCTGAGATATCCACCCATCTCTCATATGATGTCAGTCCAGATCCTGAGCAGGGATGAAGAAGAGGGAATGGCATTTGCAAACAGGCTCCGTGCCCTGATGGAACAGCAGCAGATTCAAAACGCTGTATTTATCGGCCCTGCGCTTGCTACAATCGGAAAGATCAATGACGTTTACAGATTCGCGGTCTATGTTAAACTTGATGACTACGACGGACTGATATTTCTTAAGGATATCCTTGAGAAGTATATTAAAGATCTGCAGGATTCCGGCAAGCTAAAGACTGTTTCGGTTCAGTTTGATTTTGATCCTGTGCATGGGTATTGAGGCTTGCGCGCAAAGCGTTTCAAGAGTAGTAAAGAGTTTCAGGCACTTAAAGAGTGGTAAGGATTAGCGGAGATATGCGAGGGGCGGGGATTTGCTAAGAGTTGTGAATAAATGCGAAGGATTGCGGGGATTTTCTAAGAGCTGCAAAGATATGCGAAGCAACTCTTTTTCTTGCAATTATTTTGGTGATGGATTAAAATGCACTTTGCATGATGTTCTTGATTGTGTCATGATATTTATCGTTGACCGAAATATAGTATTATCTTGCTATTTATTCAGAAAAATGTCTGATAATGTGAATCATCATTTCAAGTGATGATTTTCAGAGAAATTCTAATAGCGTAGGTCTTTTATTGGAAGAGGCTAAAAGCGTAATGACTAAGGTATATTGACGCTCTGAATGCAGGGGGCGGCTATATGGGCTTGGTATCGGTAGTATGAGTGCATGAATAGTGCTCATCAGTCTTAGTAGTAATTTCACTTTATGTTATTGATTTGGATCAAGCGGGGAGGAAATCCTTCTTTGTGGAAGAACTGAATTGAGTTAAAACGGCGGTTTTCAGGGAAGATTGACTAAGAGCAAGGAAAAGAGTAGATTTAGTCAACGCAGCGAGGAAAAACGCTATCAAAGAAGCTGAGAAATCAGCTTGAGATTGACTAAGAGGGAGAAAAAGAGCGGATTTAGTCAACGCAGCGAGGGGATGCGCTTTCAAAGAAGCTGAGAAATCAGTTAGAGATTGACTAAGAGGGAGGAAAAGAGCAGATTTAGTCAATGCCGCGATGAAATTCGCATTCAAAGAAGCTGAGGAATCAGTTAGAGATTGACTAAGAGCAAGAAAAATCGCAGATTTAGACAATTATGACGGAATAATCGATTACATGAGCAAATAAAAAAGAAAGACGAGGAAAAACAAATTGTATAATGTAGCAGAGGTTTTGAATGCACGTATTGAGTGTATAAAGCGGGCAATAAAACTTGCAGAGAAAGAGGAAGGACGTTTCCCTGAGGGAAGACTACGAACAAGTAAGAGCAGCGGAAGAGTTCGATATTATGAAGTTCAAGAAAAGAATGATACAAACGGTGAGTATCTTCATAAAACGAAACAACTTCATCTTATCAAGAGCCTTGCGCAGAAGGACTACAATGAGAAATTTCTGATAAAAGCAAGGGAAGAACAAAAACTACTGGAAAAATTACTATTAAAATACAGAAAATCATATTGTGAATCTGTGTATGAAAACTTGTCAGAAGGTAGACAGAATCTAATAAGACCATACATTTTATCTGATGATCAATTTGCCCATGAATGGCAGTCTAGAACATTCAAAACAAATCCATATCGAATAGAAAACAAAATATATGACACAAGAAAAGGTGAAAAAGTACGATCTAAATCCGAAGCGATTATTGCAGATATGCTTTTTGAGATGGGAATTCCGTATCACTATGAATATCCCTTGAGATTAAAAGATGGAAATGTGAGATTTCCTGATTTTACAATATTAAAAGTGAGTACGAGAGAAGAGATATATCTTGAGCATTTTGGTCTGTTAGATGATGAGGAGTATAGAAAAGAAAACATGTATAAGCTTGATATTTACAGAGCTAATGGGATATATATCGGAAAAAATCTAATATTTACTTATGAGACCGCTGATAATCCGCTTGATATAAATGGAATAAGACGAATGTTAAAAGATATATTATTATAATGCCATCGCGTAATATAAAATGATTTGATAATAGCGAGGTAGCGTTTTATAATAAGCAAGAATGTAATAAACATATGAAAAGAATTTCTATGTATACTACATACTTGCGATGATGTGTATTGGTATAGGATAAAAGGTTGCTATAGCAATTACTTCTCGCTATACACTATGCAATTGTTCAGAAAACAGTCAAATTAAAGGAGACCGGAATGGCACTTAGAACTATAAGAGAATACGGCGATAATGTACTTGCGAGCCGTTGTAAAGAAGTAAAAGAAATCACACCCAGGATAAAAGAACTTGTACAGGACATGATCGATACAATGTATGAAGCAAACGGTGTCGGACTTGCCGCACCGCAGGTTGGAATACTTAAAAGAGTATTTGTTATAGATGTATCTCCCGAAGGGGATTCACCTATAGTATTTATCAATCCTGAGATACTTGAGACAAGCGGAGAGCAGACAGGGTATGAGGGATGCCTTTCACTTCCCGGAAAATCAGGAATTGTCACAAGACCTAATTATGTAAAGGCTAAAGCTATTAATCTTGATGGTGAAGAGTTTATTATAGAAGGCGAAGAACTCATGGCAAGAGCAATCCTTCATGAGAACGATCACCTTGACGGACATATGTATGTTGAAAAAGTTGAGGGTGAGCTTGTAGATAACGAAGAACTTATGGCTGAAAATGAGGACGCGTAATTATGAAAATAATTTTTATGGGTACGCCTGATTTTGCGGCGAGCGCTCTGGAAAAAATAGTTGAAGCCGGGCATGAGATCACTTTGGTGGTTACACAGCCCGATAAGCCGAAGGGCAGAAGCGGAGAACTTCAGGTTTCAGATGTTAAGGCATGTGCTTTAAAGCATGGCTTTCCTGTTTTTCAGCCTGAAAGGATAAAGCTTCCCGAGAATGTAGCTTATTTAAAAAACTATGAGGCTGATATATACGTTGTTGCGGCGTTTGGTCAGATCCTTTCACAGGAAATCCTTGATATTCCCAAGTTCGGATGCGTCAATATTCATGCATCACTCCTTCCTAAATACAGAGGAGCGGCGCCCATCCAGCAGGCGATTATCGATGGAGAGAAGACAACAGGCGTTACAATAATGCAGATGGCTGCAGGCATGGATACCGGAGATATTATCTTTCAGAGGGAAATACCTATTGACGACAATGAAACGGGCGGCGGTCTGTTTGATAAGTTGTCGGAACTTGGCGCAGAGCTTATAGTAGAGACACTTCCCAAGATAGAGAGGGGCGAATTGACTCCCATTCCGCAGGATGAAAAACTCGCGACAAAGTGTGGAAAACTTTCCAAGAACATGGGAAAAATAGACTTTAATAAGAACGCTGTGGATATAAGGAATCTTGTAAGAGGGCTTAATCCCTGGCCGAGTGCGTTTACCCGTCATGAAGGCAAGATGCTCAAGATCTGGGTAGCTGATGCCTTGGATGATAAGCAGGTAAAAGAAATTTCGGGAAATGCGGAAGTATTAAAGAATGCTGTTCCCGGAACAGTTTCTTTTGTAACAAAAGAAGCTATCGGCGTTGCAACGGGAAAAGGAACTTTGGTATTAAAAGAAGTTCAGCTTGAAGGCAAAAAGAGAATGCTTGTTAAAGATTTTTTACTTGGAAACAAGATAGAGATCGGAACCAAGCTGGGATAATCAAAGCTGCGTTTTGTACGCAGACATATAACTATGATTTCAGAGAAGACAATAGATTAAGTTATACAGGAATCGGAGGTGAGCAGTATGGGTTACGGTTATGGAAGAATGATGTATGGATACGGATTTGATCCTATGTATATAGTTGTCCTCATCATGGGAATTCTGTGCATGATCGCAAGTTACAGAGTATCTTCCGTGTACAAGAAATATGAGAGAATCCGCAGTATGTGCGGAATGACAGGAGCGCAGGTTGCTGCAGAGATTCTTAGAAGAAACGGGATCACCGATGTTATGATCCAGCATGTGAGCGGTAATCTTACAGATCACTATGATCCAAAGGCAAAAGTTATCCGTCTTTCGGATGCAACATACAATTCGAGCAGTGTTGCGGCGATAGGAGTTGCAGCGCACGAGTGCGGACATGTTTGCCAGCACTATTATGGCTATGTACCGCTTAAGATCAGGACGGCTATAGTTCCTGCTGCCAATATCGGATCAAAAGCAGGTGTTCCGCTTATTTTAATCGGCATGTTGGTAAGCTTTTCGCCACTTATTACTTTGGGAATTTGGATCTTTTCACTTGCTGTTTTGTTCCAGCTTGTGACACTTCCCGTAGAGTTTGATGCTTCTCACAGAGCTCTTTCAATGCTTGAAGAGTACGGAATCCTTGGCTACGAAGAAGTTAGGGATTCAAGAAAAGTTCTTTCGGCAGCTGCAATGACATATGTTGCAAGTGCAGCGGCAGCAGTAGCACAGCTCCTCAGACTTATTCTCTTGAACGGCAGAAGGAGAGACTGATAAAGGAGCGCTCCGCGGAGGATGCGCAGCTCGCGAAATTCTTTTTATTAGTACCATGGCAGATCGGTATAAAGCAGATTTGCCATGGTGATTTTTACATATTATCTAAATATTAACCGGGAGGAACAGACATGAATTATACAGATAATAAAGTGAAAGTTACCGTGATCGAGAGCCATTGCCCAAAGTATAAAGTTGGGGACGTAATTTGTTTCGAGGGAAGTTTGCTTGATAAAGAGAAAAGCGATAATGTTTGCATGGTTGCGATGAATGCGATTTATCCATTTGTCTATGCTTTTAGAAGAGGCGGGAATCTCAGACCCGGACCGTACCAGTGCACAGACTGCGGTGAGACAGTCAAATTTATGATAGAGAGTGTTGAGTAAAATCTTTGAAGAGTGGTATCTTGGCATGAGATATCACTCTTTTATAATATAAAAGCTCCGCGAACGACTCTTTATTAAAAAATATAAAGAGTTGCAATTCACTACGTTACCCTGCTAAAATATACTTTGTGTTGTTTTAACAGGGAGGTAGGGGGAAATGATCGGCATATATCTTAGCGGAACAGGCAATTCTAAGCACTGTGTGGAAAAGTTTGTGCAGTTACTTGATGAAAACGGCAGGACTTTTCCAATTGAAAATCCACAAGTTATAGAAGAAATAAAGAAAGAGACGGATATAGTTGTAGGTTATCCTACGCAGTTTTCAAATGCACCTTTAATGGTGCGTGATTTTATCAGGAACAACGAAGCTATATGGAGGGGCAAAAGAATCTTTTGCATAAATACCATGGGAGCTTTTAGCGGTGACGGTACAGGTTGCACAGCAAGACTCTTTAAGAAGTACGGAGCTACGGTGACGGGCGGATTGCAGATCAAGATGCCTGATTCCGTATGCGATAGTAAGCTTTTGAAAAAGACGGCGGAAGCAAATAAAAAGATAATCAGGCAGGCTGATGAGAAGATTGAGTCCTGGGCAGGGAAGATCAAGAACGGAAATTACCCAAAAGAGGGGCTTTATTTCTATGATCATATCGCCGGATTGTTTGGCCAAAGGTTGTGGTTTTGCCGGGAGACTTTAAAATACTCAAACAAGTTGAAAATAAGTGACGCATGCGTAGGATGCGGACTTTGTGTCAACGAGTGCCCTATGGACAATCTTGTGCAGCAATCGGACGGGAAACCAATGCCGCAAGGTAAATGTACGATGTGCTACAGATGCATCAGTCATTGTCCCGCGCAGGCAATCACGCTTCTTGGAAAAGAGGTTATTGAGCAGACAACATTTGATAAGTTCAACGCCGGATCGAATTAAATTCACGTTTTATCATATTAGCAGGATGAAGTGTTGCAAATGAACAATTTATCCTGCTAAAATTATAATTAGACAGTTTGATCAGGGGGGACTGTTGAGCAGAATTGTTACTATTTAGCATGATTTGCGTAGGGGGGATGCTGAGAAATGAATGATAGTAATGTAATAGGAGCTATATTGGGGATGGAGCGAACCAATCTTTCGCTTACGATCAGTAAAGTATGCGACGGATTATGTAGTGCATCCACATATAACCGATATGAAAGCGGGAAAATGTTGCCGGATAAGTTTATGCTATCCGCACTTCTTGAGAGGATGGGAAAGAATCCGAACAGAATCGTATATACGGTGACGGATGAAGAACATAAACTCCTGGATATCAAGAAGAAGCTTAAGGAATCAATACTTGATAATGATTATGAAAGAACAAAGGAATATTTTGATGAATATTCTGATATTCCCAAAACCAGATGTAAGAATATACATAAGCAGTTGGAATTTGAAATAGAAGGCGAACTGTGCAGGATGAAAGGAGATACCGAAGAAACTCTTTCTTTATATAGGAAAGCTCTTGAGCAGACATTTAAAAAGAAAAGTCTTGATAACATAAACGAGTCATTATATACAGTAAGAGAGTTTAAACTACTATATAAAATCGGTGAGATAAATGATTTTGATCTTCTTTTTAAGCTTGGGTATTTTTTAAAGAAGTTAGCAAATAATCATTATTTAAAAATTGTATTTTACGGAGATCTTATAGCCGATCTTGTAGCTGCCTCCAAAGACAGATGGATGAAGCAGATGCAACTGGAATACTTGGAAGATGCCTTACAATATAAAAGACAGATTAAGCAAAGCAGGGGCTTGTCCAGACTTTTGAAGATGAAAAAAGATATTCTGGGTAAATTGGACAGGGAAGAAGAGATATTGTTAGGTATGGAAACGTTGATGGGATAAGAGTATAAGGAAAAATACAATGAGCGTATATAAGAAATCGGAATTATTAAAAAATCACCGGGTAGAAAAGGGGTTTTCAAGAGAAAAGCTGTCAGAGGGAATATGTGACAGCACTACATTAAAACGATACGAAAATGAGGGGATGATCCCAAGTGATGATAATTACAGAATGCTTCAGGAGAAGATGGGAGGCAGACCCGAACAGATAATAATGTCATACGATCTCGGACTGTTCGTTGATGAGGACAGATATCAGGAGTATGAAGTGCTCATAACAGACCATAAGTATGATGAGCTGCAAATGAAGATGCAGATACTTAAGGAAGGGCTTAAAAAGACAGAATCCATAGAAAAAGAACAATTTTTGGGAAGGCTTGAATTTATATTAAATGAGGATTATTCCGAGGAATCTTTGAAAAAAAGAGAGGAATTGTTAAAGAAGTCTGTTCCCGATTATGATCGCGGTGAATTTTCCATAACCCGTCTATATAATGATACGGAGTTGTATCTGCTGAATGATATAGCGGTAACTTATGATAAGATGGGTGATTCTGAGAAGGCTATAGAGGTATTTAGAAAGCTATATACATATATCGATCAGGCGGAAGACAATAAAGACAGTTTGGTTGTGGTAAAGATACTGTTTAATTTTGCAAATGTTCTCGGAGTAAATGAGAGATATGAAGAGTCCATAGAGATTTGCAGAAAGAGCATATCGCTTATAAAAAAGAATTCCTGCCAGGAGATGATGTATACTTTTGTATTTAATATAGGCTGGTTATATTCTCAGATGTGGAAAAGCAGTAAGAATAATGAATATAAAGAAAAAGCAGAAGAATATGTTGAACTGTCACTTGAGCTTGCCAGATACTTTAATGAATCGGCACAGAACATATCTTTGATAGAGGCATATCGTAAGGAACAGTTTTCATAGTTTTTTCTGTAACCCTCAAGGGCGTATTATTGCAAGTCATTGCAATAATACGCCCTTTAACTATCTCCCCTCAATACATTCTATATCAGCTATTCTTAAGTGCTTTTAGTGAGCAGGCTTAAGAATACAGCAAATGCCGATCTTTGTATTGTTGGTAGCTGAAGGTGCTTTTGTTCCTGTAAAAACACCTGCTGCAAGAATAGCGATGGTTACAGTTAAAACTAACATTTTTTTCATATTATGTGCTCCTTTCAACTAGCAATTATTTATCAACTGTCTTCATTATACCGTTAAGAAATATATTCAAAAGGGCGTATTATGCAATGAATAATTTGCGACATACGCTCTTTTTGTATGCGAAATATGATGATAGTTTTTGTTGTAAGACGCGTGATTTTTTGTCTTTTTATATGAAAGGGATGATGAGATATGAGTGAAAGAAAGTGTAGTTGTTGTAAGGCTGAAATCTCAAGAACTATATTGGATAACAATTATTCCATATGCCCGAAATGCGGAAATTATATGAGATTTCATGCGCGTAAGAGAATTGCTTCTTTAGTTGATACCGGATCGTTTAAAGAATGGGATGAGAATCTTCTGGGTGATAACCCTTTAAAGGATGAAGGATATGCAGAGAAGCTTGTTCAAACAGCCGGAAAGCACAATTTGAACGAGGCCATTATAACAGGTGAGGCAAAAATCGAAGGAATCCGTATTGCCATAGGTGTCATGGATACAAGGTTCATGATGGCCAGTATGGGACAGGCCGTAGGCGAGAAAGTAACACGTTTGTTTGAAACTTCAAGGAAAAAGAAACTCCCTGTGCTTTTGTTCTGTTGTTCGGGCGGAGCAAGGATGCAGGAAGGAATTGTTTCTCTGATGCAGATGGAGAAGACTGCCGCAGCTGTAAAAAGACATTCGGAAGCGGGACTTCTTTATATATCTGTTCTCACAAATCCTACTATGGGAGGTGTGACGGCAAGTTATGCAATGTCTGCGGATATTATCCTTGCAGAGAAAGGTGCGATGATCGGTTTTGCCGGAAGGAGAGTTATAGAGCAGAACATAGGCGAAAAACTTCCCGATGATTTCCAGACTGCTGAGTTTCAGCTCGCAAAGGGCTTTGTCGATGATGTTGTCGAGAGGCCAACAATGAGGGAATACATCGGAAAAATCCTGAAGATGCATTCAAAGAAAAAAACAAAGCTTAAACCCAAGGCTAGCGTCGTTGAATTCATGCCTGTTAAGCCCGGCGAAAATAAGAATACTCCATGGCAGAAGGTTAGAATCGCGAGAGCTCACGAGAGACCTACAACACTTGATTATGTAGTTAAGATGTTTGATGACTTCGTTGAGTTTCACGGAGACAGAAGTTATGAGGACGATCATGCGATCGTTGGAGGAATAGCTTCTTTGAACGGTTTTCCTGTAACGGTTGTAGGGCAGCAGAAGGGAAAAAAAGATCTTTCCGATGCCGTATACCGCAACTGGGGAATGGCTTCGCAGAGCGGATATCGTAAAGCACTCAGATTAATGAAACAGGCTGAGAAGTTTAAAAGACCGATAATCTGCTTTGTTGATACGATTGGTGCCGCATGCGGAAGGGACGCCGAAGAAAGAGGACAGGGATCTGTGATTGCGGAACTCTTACGAGATGTTTCGATAATCGAGGTTCCGATCCTTTCGATAATAATCGGAGAAGGCGGAAGCGGAGGGGCGCTTGCACTTGCTGTTGGAAATGAAGTATGGATGCTGCAGAACTCTGTGTATTCAATCCTGACTCCGGAAGGTTATGCAAGTATTCTCTGGAAGGACAATTCCAGAGCAGAAGAAGCAGCTGAAGTAATGAAGATGACGGCGGACGATCTTTATGAACTCGGAATTGTGGAGAAGGTCATCAAAGAACCCGAGAATCTCAATAAAGAGAATATGAAAGATATGTGCAATCAGATCAAGGGTGAGATGATCAGATTCCTTCTCAAATATGGAAGAAAAAATGGAAGTTTTATTGCAAAAGACAGATATAAGAGATTTAGAAAATATTGATCTTATCCTGAAACTTCCCGGTATGAAATATGGAGGATGTTGTGGAAAAGACAGCAAACGTAAAGTTAAAGAAGTGGTTTATTGAAAAGAAATCGGAAGCGGACGAAGAAAGACTTTTTGTATTCCATCATGCAGGAGGCGGTGCGACATATTACATGCCGCTCTTAAAAGAACTCGCCGGAAGATACAGTGTGTATTTTGTGCAGCTTCCCGGAAGGGAATTCAGGATAAATGAACCTGCTTATGAAAGCTGGGATAAGCTGCTTGATGACCTGACAGAAGCGTTGCTTCCGTATCTGGATAAGCCATTTACTTTTTTCGGACATAGTATGGGCGCAATCATTTCATATGAGCTTGCGCACAGGCTGAAGAAAAGAAATATCGCTCCAAAGCATCTTTATCTATCGGCTTTGGCAGCACCGAATATTCCGCGAAATGACTATTCGATGTTACCGGATGAAGAGCTTCTTGATAAAGTGTTCGATCTTGGAGGGACAGATTCCGATGCTTCATTAAACAACAAACTAATGGCAATGATATTGCCTACGCTCAGAAGCGATCTTCGTTTGTGTGACACATATAAAAGCGTGGAATGCGAAAAACTGGATATTCCCGTCACGGTGCTTGGCGGAGATGATGATAACGTTGTCGGAATAGGTGACCTGCTTGAATGGGAAAAGTATTTTGGGGGATTTTTTGAAGTTCGCCTTTTCAAAGGCAATCACTTCTATTTCAGAGATCAATTTGCCAATCTGGCAAAGGTAATCGCAGGCTGAAACTTCTGATGAAGTATAGCATAAAAAAAGAAATGATAAGGAGAGTAAAAAAATGGAGAACAACGCAAAGATCAGAGAAATCGTAGAAGAAATCGTAGAGATGAAGGGATTTGAAGATGATGCAAAATTCATTGAGCTTTTTGAGTTTGACTCAATGCTCATTCTTGAACTTGTAAGTCAGCTTGAGAAAACATTCGGAATTGTGATCAATGAAGAAGATTATCCCAAGATGCAGAGTTTGAGCGATGTATATGAGATTGTAAACAAAGAACTTGCAGCCTGATAGTTGGCCACCATACCGGAGTGTGTGGTGGCTAATTCTTTGCCGGATAAGGGCATATCATGCAAAAAAAGCTTTTCGATATACGCTCTTTTGATGCACGAAATATAGTGATAACTTGTATGCAAGGGCTTGAGCGGAAGAAAAGGTAGTTCATTTGAACCGACTATGAAAGGGAATGGCACAAAATGAAAAAGTATGAATTAAGTTACGGACAGAAATCATTATTCTTTTTACAGAAATTTGATCCAAGCAGTACAGCATATAATGTCGGAATCGCATTTAAATCATATGACAAAGTTGATATGACAAGGCTCTACACGGCTATGGATAAACTTCTTAACAGACATGAGATATTGAGAACAGGATTTGTTAATGAAGACGGTAAAGTTTATCAGTATATTGATGAAAAATCCAGATATGACTGCTTTGTTACAGATATTTCGGGTATGGAAGAAGATGAGATCAGGCAGAAAGTTAATCATGATTTTCACAGACCTTTCGATCTTCTCAATGATAACTTGTTTAGAATATATCTATACAAAAACGAATCTTATGACCTTATAAGCATGGTCATTCATCATATAATAGTTGATTTCTACAGTGTTGAGATTATACTAAACGACTTTATCAGTATTTATCAGGGACAAGAGGATGCGATGACTGCCAGGGGTGAACAGGCGGTGTCATATGACATCTTCGTAGACGAAGAAAAAGAGTTCGTATCGTCCCCAAAATTTCAAGAGAAAATTGAATTCTGGAAAAAGAATCTTGCAGATCTTGATGAAGGCCTTGAGTATGAAGCACTTTCCGGTAAAACAGGCGAATCAAAGATCAAAGGTGCGAAGGAACTTTTTTACTTAAGTGAAGAGAAGACTGAAAAGATAAGGAAAATATGTGAAAAAAAACATATTTCTCCTTTCATATTCTTCCTTACGGTATATAAGCTTTTTCTTTTCCAGGTATACGGAAAACGTGACGTGGTGGTGGGAGTTCCGGTCAACTTAAGACGTGCCGCAAAGTATAAGAGCGTGGTAGGCGATTTTGTCAATGTTCTTCCCATAAGGATGAGAACCGCCGGCGGAAGTTTTGAGCAGAATGCAAAAGAGGTAAATAAGATTTTTGTCGATGCAATGCTCAATAAAAAAGTACCGTATTCGCTTATTGTTGAGAGCGTTTCGCCGGGTAAAGGCAGCAGCAATCCTCTTTTTCGAACAGCATTCAATTTCTTGGAAGAGAGAATTAAGGATAACGGCCTTAACATGAATCAGAGCAGCAAAGATGTGAGTGAATTCCTCGGATATAGATATCACGGTTATGACGTGGATCAGCAGCTCGATCAGGAAGATATGTCGCTTGAGATAGTTCAGGACGCCGGAGGATATACAGGGGCATTTAAGTACAGCAGGGACTTTTTTACAAAGGAAAAGATAGAAGAATTTGCAGGAAGATATCAAAAGCTCATAGCAAGGATCATTGATTCGGAAGACATCGATGTTGAAGAACTTAAGTATTTCGATGAGAAAGAGAAGCATGATCTTATCTATATCTCGGGCCGGAACAGCAAAGAATTTAAGAAGTATGACAATGTCGTTCAGATGATCGAAGAAAAGATGGATATCTATCCTGACAGATGCGCTGTAAGAGATGAAAGAACCTTACTTACATATAGAGAATTAAGAGAAAAAGTAGCGGTGCTTTCAAGTTATCTAAGGAAAAAAGGTGTAAAGAAAGGAAGCCCCGTAATTGCCTACATGAATAAGAATGTTGATGTCATAGTCGCATTCCTTTCAATCATGAAGGCAGGCGGAATCTATATTCCGATAGATGTTTCTTTTCCCAGAAACAGGATCGAATACATTCTCGAGTGTACAGATTCTTCATATATGATCAGCAACAGAGAGCTTATCGAGAAAGAAGAATTCTTAAAAGATGCGTTCTGCGTAGAGGATATTCTGGAAAGCGGTAGTGAAGCAGATGCTTATGAAGAAGTTGAAAGAATTACAGCGTCCGACAGTGCTTATATCATCTTTACTTCAGGTTCCACAGGAAAGCCGAAAGGAGTGGAGATAGGGCACGGAGCGCTTGTAAATTTCCTCCAGTCAATGGAAGAAGTACTTGAACTTAAGGGAAAAGAAAATGTGAATATCGGAGGCGTTACCAGTATAGCTTTTGATATCTCCATTTTGGAATTTCTCCTTCCGCTTACATTGGGAGGACAGTCATCTCTTTTGACCAAGAAACTTGTGACAGATGCAGATAAGTTTGACAGATGCGTTCGCGAAATGGGAATAAATGTTTTTCAGGCTACGGCAACGACCTGGACAATGCTTCTTAAGCTTGGATGGAAAGGATATAAAAATATCGGAGTACTTGTAGGCGGAGAAATGGTTTCAAAAGAACTGGCACACAGCCTTACAAGCGCTTTTGACAATGTCTGGAACGTATACGGACCTACGGAAGCAACGATATGGGCTACGGCAAAAAAACTGTCGGTAACCGATGAAGTGGTTACGATAGGACCGCCGCTTCACAATTATGAGGCTTATATCCTGGATGACGATCATGAGATTGTTCAAAAGAACGTTGTCGGAAAGCTTTTTCTTGCAGGTGAAGGCCTGGCAAAGGGGTATTACAAGAGAGAAGAGCTTACAAGAGAGCGCTTTATAAATGCAAGTATAGACGGCACAGAAAAGCGCATTTATGACACGGGAGATCTTGCCAGATATCTTTCAAACGGAGAGATAGAGGTTATAGGAAGGGCGGACGATCAGGTTAAACTAAGCGGTTACAGGATTGAGCTTGGTGAAATCCAGAGTGTTATAGATAAGTTCGAGGGAATTAAGAACAACGCCGTTGTCATAAAGGACCGGAAGCTTACCGCATATATCGTTTATGAAGGCGATGAGGACAATCTTTTAAAGAGACTTCGCGAATTCTGCAAGAAAGAGCTCACACCTTACATGATTCCTTCGGAATTCATAATTGTTCCTTCAATCCCGCTTACACCGAATCAGAAGACAGACAAGAAGACTCTCATGAGTATGAAGGGAAGAAAACTTTCTGAGAATAAGATTACTGCAAATGAGGGCAACGGAGCTTATGATTCAATGATCCTCGTATGGAAGGATGTTATCGGTGATTTCGAATTCGGGCTTGATGATAATTTCTTTGATGTGGGCGGAACATCGCTTCTTGCGATGGCTCTTCAGGAAAAAATAAACAGCAGCCTCGGAGAAAAAGTTGAGCTCCCTGACATTTTTGCATATACAACGGTCAGAAGTATGGGAGACTTTATCATGAGCAGGAAAAAGGTGAGCGAAGAAAGCTCCGCGCCTCTTACGGAAAAGAAGCGAACAAGAAACAGACTCGGAGATATGAGAAAACAAAGAGCGGCAGCAGGAAGAACCCGTGTATAAGGAGAAAAGTATAGATGGAAAATGAGAATTTGATCGCGATAATAGGCATGTCCGGAAGGTTTCCCAAGGCGGATTCCATAGATGAATTGTGGAAAAACCTTCTTGATAACAAGGAATGTCTTGAAAGATTCAGCGACGAAGAACTTAAGAAATCAGGAGTTTCCGAAGAAGACATTGAATCCGGAGACTATGTGGGAGTTAAAGGAGTTATTGATTCTCCGACAAAATTTGATTCTGAATTTTTTGGATATACAGCAAGAGAATCAATGATCATAGATCCTCAGGCCAGAGTGCTTCTTGAAGAGACATGGAAAGCAATTGAGGATTCGGGAAATCTTGTATCTGATTTTGAAGGAAGAGTCGGAGTCTATGCGGGAGCAGGAATGAACACGTACATTCTCAGAGCGATAATGAAAGGCGTTGCCGGACAGTATGATGATTTTGACATTATGCTTGGAAGCGACAAGGATCTTCTTGCTACGAGAGTCGCATACAAACTGAATCTGACGGGCCCCAGTCTGACGGTGCAGTCAACCTGTTCATCATCACTTGTTGCAGTTCATCTTGCTTGTCAGGGACTTCTTAGCGGAGACTGCGATATGGCTGTAGCCGGTGGTGTTTCACTGGCTTTCCCGACAGAGCAGGGATACAAATACAGAAAAGGAATGATCTTTTCAAAATCCGGACACTGCAGACCTTTCGAAGAACATTCGGACGGAACGATTTTTAGTGACGGAGTGGGAGTGATCGTACTAAAGCGTCTTGAAGATGCAATTGAAGATAAGGATGACATATACGGAGTTATCAGGGCTACAGCTGTTAACAATGACGGAAACAGCAAAGTCGGATTTACGGCGCCAAGTCCTGTAGGACAGGCACAGGTTATACGTGACTGTATGGAACTTGCGGATGTGTCGGCCGATGAGATCAGATATGTTGAGACTCACGGAACTGCGACTGAGATTGGCGATCTTCTGGAAGTTAAGGCAATCTCAAATGTTTATGAAGATTATACGGACAAAAAAGGCTTTTGCGCACTCGGAAGTGTTAAGTCCAACATCGGACATTTGAATACGGCTTCGGGAATATCGGGACTTATTAAAGCGCTGCTTGTACTTAAGAACGGAGTCATTCCCGCGATGCCTGATTTTGGGAAAGAAAACGAGGCATTAAAGCTTGATATGACACCTTTTTATATCAATAAGAAAAACGAAAAGATCGAAAAAGACGGAAATACAAAAGTAGCGGTTAGTTCCTTCGGAATAGGCGGAACAAATGCTCATGTGATAATGCAGGAGCCTCCGAAGAGAGAAGAAGCCGCCGGTAAAAAAGATGAAAAGTATATCTTTCCGTTATCTGCAAAGAGCAGCAATTCTTTGTTTGAAGGAATGGAGAATATTGCAGACTGGCTTGAAAACAGTGATGTGACAAATATCGGAAAGGTAGCGGCCACTCTTCAGAGAGGAAGAGAAAACTTCGGAATGAGAAGTGCTTTGGTTGCGGGAAGCAAAGAGGAATTGATCGCAGGACTCAGAGCATCCGCAGAAGGTAAAAGATTTGTAAAGGCTTCTTCAAAACCCGTATATTTCCTGATCACAGGGCAGGGAAGCCAGTACATTGACATGGCAAAGGACCTGTATGAAAACGTCGATCATATAAGGAATATCATCGATGAAGGAATCGGTTATATACGCGATAACTACGGCGAAGATCTGCATAAGATCTTATATCCGTCGGAAGAAGAAAAAGAAAGTGCAAAAGAGATCATTAACAATACAGAATTTGCACAGCCTCTTATTTTCATGGTTGCCTATGCACTTGGAAGCTATCTTATGTCTTGCGGAGTTGAGCCTGACAAGATCATAGGTCACAGCCTCGGAGAATATGTGGGAGCCTGCCTGGCGGGAGTGATGTCTTTTGAAGACGGAATCGACATTGTATATCACAGGGGCAAGATTTTGCAGAGTGCTCAGAGAAGCAGAATGCTCGCGGTAAAGCTTGGACTTGATGAAGTAAGGAAACTCGGACTTGAGGGAGTATATGTATCAACCGTTAATGCACCCGAAGCGGTCGTACTTGGTGGAACATTTGAGAATATCGACAGGGCAAAAGAGATTCTTGATTCAAAGAAGATCATGTCTCAGGTGCTGAGTACATCACATGCATTCCATACACCGATAATGGCAGAGGCAGCAGAGAAATTCAAAGAATATCTTGAAAAGTTTGAATTAAAAGATCCCGAGATTGAGATCATATCAAATACTACGGGAGAGCCTGCGCAAAGCGGACAGTTAAGTAAAGCAGAGTACTGGAGAGAGCATATTGTAAATCCTGTTCTTTTTGCAAAAGGAATAAGACATCTGCTTGATGGAAAAGATGCAATATTCGTTGAACTCGGCTGCGGAAAAACTTTGATCAATCTGACAAAGCAGCAGAACGATGGCAGAGATCATATTTATGTAGATCTTCTTCCGGGTAAATATCACAAGCAATCACATTATGATTATTTTCTGGAAAAAGCAGCTCTTTTATGGGAGTGCGGAGCTGTAAGTAAGTGCGAATTTGACAACAGCATGATATTTAACAAGATTCACATGCCGACTTACAGATTTGACAGAAAAAATTACTCACTGCTCGATCTTGCGGGAGAAGCGGTAAGAGCGGATTCTTCAAAGGCTGTGAAGATAGAGACCGGTATAAACAGAGAGAGCGTGGAAGCACAGCTTGTTGAGCCAAGAGATGAAGTGGAAGAACTTCTTTTAAATCTGCTTAAAGAAAATACCGGAGTCGGAAACATTGGCGTTCTTGATAACTTCTATGAGATAGGACTTAGTTCTCTTTCGGCCAGTCAGTATGCAATGATGATCAAAGATGCGATTCAGCTTGATGTGGAGATAAGAGAGATTATCGAAGCAGGAAATATAGCGGCTCTTTCTGAGATTGTTACAGGAAAGTTATTGGAGGATGCGGGTTAAGCATTACGGAAAACGGGTGAAAAACAAGATGACATCGACGGTAATAGAAAAAAACAAAGATGTAAATAAAGAAAAGTTGCATTCCATCCTGGCGGCACGTCTTGAAAAAAGTAAGCTGCGAGAGAATGTTATAAGCAAAACAGATCTTACTGAGTATGTTGTTTCGTCTATGCAAAGATCGATGCTTGAGAGAGAGGAATTAAGCAAGGAGAGCGGAGCATACAATCTTGCTTCAAGAGTTGATGTTGAGGGCGCAATAGATATCATTTCGCTTCAGAAAGCGATTGACGCACTTATTGCATCAAGCAGCTCACTCAGAACAGGTTTCGTAAAGTCGGAAAGAGGATATCTTCAGGTAATAGATAAAGATGCTTTTTCAAAGATCGAGTACATTGATATCTGTAA
Source organism: Butyrivibrio sp. LB2008 (assembly GCF_000621565.1). Lineage (GTDB taxonomy): Bacteria > Bacillota > Clostridia > Lachnospirales > Lachnospiraceae > Butyrivibrio. The sequence goes on along the minus strand of NZ_KK211308.1, from coordinate 31,496 downwards.
TGGAGAAGCGGGACTTGACGGGATAATAGAGGAAAGAGCAGTAAGAAAATTTGAGTTTGATAAGCCTTCGCTTTTTAAGGTGACTGTTATTAAGACTGCACCTCAGAGATATGTGATACTTTTGGTTTCACATCATGCGGTGACGGATGGCTGGTCATTCGGAGTGATCGTTTCCAAACTGCAGGATTATTATAACGCATATAAGAATTCCGGCTTTATATCTTTGGAGCAGGAGAAAGTAAGCTATATCGATTTTACCGCATGGAAGCAGAATAAGAAAAACAAGGAAAAAGAGTTTTGGAAAAATGAACTTAACGGTTCTTCAATACTAAGACTTGAGACCGACGCCGAGAGAAGCATAAAGGCAATTTATCCGGGAAGAAGACTTTATTTTAATCTGGACAGAAAACTTTCGGAGGATATCAGACTTTTTGCAAAAGACAAAAAGCTTACCATGTTCAGCACTATCATGGGAGCTTATCAGATATTACTCGGAAGATATACAGGTCAAAAAGATTTTGTTGTGGGAATGGCAGAGTCAGGCAGAGATAATCTTGCGACAACAAAGATGATCGGATGTTTTATTAATAGCCTTGGAATGAGAGCCAATATCGATATCGATTCCACGGCAGATGAGTTTCTGGGTAAAGTCAGGGAGCACTACTATGACGTCATGGCACATAAAGAAATTGATATATATGAATGTGTCGAAGATATAGATATTGAGCAGGATTACAGATATCCCGTCCTGTTTCAGACAATGTTTAATTATGAGAATACTCCTAAGACGCGATTTGATTTTGACGGACTTTCCATGAATCAAAAGGGTGTAGATGTATGCAATGCATTGTTTGATATCACATTGTCTTTGTTTGATGACGGAGAAGAATTAGGCGGCTTCATCGAGTACAAATCGGAAATATTCAGCCCGCAGCGAATTGAAAGAATGCGCGATGACCTCATAGGTCTTATCGGAAATATCATTGCGGATCCGGGCCAAAAAATATGTGAGATACCGCTTATATCACCTAAGCAGGAAGAAGAGCTTATTGCTTACAATCACATAACCGATTATGATCCGGAAACATTTATCGAAAGATTCGGGAAAATTGCTTCAAAGTACGGCGAAAATACAGCACTTTGCTATGAAGATAAATCTATTTCTTACAGAGAACTTGATGAGAAATCCGATGCTGTGGCAAGAGTTCTGAGAGGTAGAGGAACATCCGGATCCATGATCGGACTGTTCATGGATAAGAGCATAGAAGCGGTTGTCACTCTTGTCGGAATACTTAAAGCAGGTATGGCCTATGTGCCAATTGATACAGGTTATCCGGATGAAAGAATTACATATATAGCGCAGGATGCCGGTATAGAAGTGATCATAACAGGAACTTTGGGTGCTGAACGGATAAGAGAATGTGTTCCCGAAATAAAAGATGTTATCGCGATAGACAGCATTATGAGCGGGGATTATTCCGATGAATGCACTAAGAACGATGATGAAATTAAGATTTCCTGCGAAGATACCGCATATGTCATCTATACGTCGGGATCTACCGGAAAGCCAAAGGGCGTGCAGGTTCCGCACAGAGGTATCTGCAATGTGATAGATGAAGAGAAAAAACTCTTTGATGTAAAAAGTGACTCTAAGATATTGCAGTTTGCTTCTTTCTGCTTTGACGCTTCGGTATTTGAGATCGTAATGGCACTTGGAAACGGAGCGGCACTGTACATTGTCGATAAGCAGAAAGTAATCGGAAATGCACTGTCTTCATATATCAAGAATAAAGGTATAACCCATATCTGTGTTACTCCTTCAGTGCTCGCTCTTACTTCTCCCAAAGGACTTGATGAGCTTGAGACTGTGATAGTTGCAGGAGAAGCGTGTCCTGAAGAATTGATAGAAATATGGGGCAGAGATCACAAATTCTTTAATGCATACGGACCTACCGAGGCGACAATCTGGACAACTACCAAAAGATGTCTTCCCGGAGAAAAAGTCACCATAGGAAAGCCTGTTACGAATACAGAAGTATACGTGCTTGATGAGTGGATGAATCCTGTGGGTAAAGGACGTGAGGGTGAATTATATATCGGAGGTATCGGACTTAGCAAGGGATATCTTAACAGAGAAGATCTAAATAAGGAAAAGTTCGTCACCAAGAGATTTTCAAACGGTTATGAAACCAAATTATATGCATCGGGAGATGTTGTATGTCTCAATGCATGCGGTGAACTTGAATTCAAAGGAAGAAAAGACAGTCAGGTCAAACTTCGCGGATTTAGGATAGAGACCGATGAGATCAGAAACGTGGCAATGGAATACGAAGGAATCGCGGATGCGGTTGTCGGAGTCACGCAAAAGAGTGAGACAAAAACACTGTATCTCGTGGTTAAGGTAGAAAGAGACCTCGTTGATACAAACGGGTTAAAAGAGCATCTGAAAAATAAGCTTCCTTACTACATGGTTCCTGCAGTCATAAATGTTATAGATAATATTCCTCTTACATGGAACGGCAAAGCAGATCTTAAGGCAATTGAAAATAATCTCATTTTTAAAGCTGAGAGAAGAGAAGTACAGCTACCGGAAAATGAAGTTCAGGAAAAGCTCGCAGGACTTTGGAAGGAAGTTCTCGAGACGGAAGATGTCGGAATAGACGATAACTTCTTTGAACTGGGCGGACATTCATTGACGGCGACGAAACTTTCGAATGTCATAAGTGAAAGCTTCGGAAAAGATTTCACGACTGCTATGGTGTTTGGCTATCCGACCATACGTGAAATGGAACAACTATTCCGCGAAGAGGGAACGGAGCGCAGCGAAAGTGTTTTAAGAGCGGAGAGGGGAGAAAAGATCAATCTTTCACCCCAGCAAAGACAGATGTGGTTTGCCGAGCAAATGGGAGATTCAAACGGAAGTTACAACATTGTCATGCCGATAAAGCTAAGCGGTGAGCTGAATGTCGAGAGGCTTGAAGAGAGCTTCAGGCATGTTATCCGTAACAATGAAAATTTAAGGACATCCTTCAAAAACGAGAATGGAATCCCTTATCAGACAATCAGAAGTGATTTCGAGTTTAGTTTAAGGCGTTATTACCTGATGAATTTTGAAGGCAAGGATACAGATAAGCCCATTAATTCAATAATAAGTGCCGTTTCGAAACAGAGTTTCAATCTTGAAAAGGATCTTCTGATCAGAGGATATCTGGTTTATAAGGACAAAGACGAATATGTTCTGATAGTCGTTGTGCATCACATTATCTCGGACGGATGGTCGATGGAACTTATAACCCGTGAGATAGCAAGTGATTATAACAATGGCGGAAAAGGAAATATATCGGAAGAAAAGCTGAGTTATATAGATTATATCTATTGGCTTGATGAGAGAAAGAAAACAACAAATAAGCAGAAGGAGTTTTGGAAAAAGACTCTTTCACCCGACATGGAGGTTGTTTCGCTTCCTACAGATTACATCAGACCTGATGTTCAGACACATAACGGATATACGGTGACATCGGAACTTGATAAAAATCTTACTTCGAAGATAAAAGCATTTTGCAAAGACAACAAGATTACAACATTCATGTTCATGCTTACAGTTTTCTCGGTATTACTGCATAAGCTTACCGGTAACACGGATATTCCGATAGGAGTTCCGATTGCGGGAAGAGGCAAAAAAGAAACCGAGGATATGATCGGATTCTTTGTAAATACTCTTGTTATGAGATGCTCTGTGGACGACGAAGACAGCATACAAAAGTGTCTTGAAAATGCCAGAGATGTGAGCCTTAAAGCTTACGAGAATCAGGATGTTTCATTTGAAGAACTTGTCCGTATGCTTGTGGGAAAAAGAGATCTCAGCAGATTGCCGCTTGTTCAGGTGATGTTAAACGTTCAGAATCCGGACGGCATAAATTTTGACCTGAAAGGACTTGAAGCTGAGCCGTATCCGATTATTCAGGAAAATACCAAATACGATCTGACACTGTATGTTGAAGAGTATTTTGGAAAAATGAATCTGAGAGCGGTTTATAACAGCGATCTTTTCAAACAGGAGAGAATGCAGGAATTCATGAGACAGTTTGCGACAGTTACACAAACCGTCCTTGAAAAAAAGAATGTAAAGATTGAGGATATATCACTTATTGGAGATGAGTTCATAAATGTCCTGGAAGAAAAAAACAAAAGGAAAAAAGAAAGAAATATTACGGCGACCGAGACACTTTACGAGATGGTTGAAGAAAGTATAAGTAAATATCCTGACAGAGTAGCGATTTCTTTTGAAGACGAAGATGTTACCTATAAAGAACTTGATAAAAAGGTTTCAGAGCTTTCGGGTGCTCTGCGTGAGCGTGGAATAAAAAGCGGTGATAAATGTATCATCTACGGATTTAGAAGTACAAAACTGATAATTGCTATGCTTGCGGTTTTAAAGGCCGGCGGAGTGTTTAGTATATTCGATCCCGAATATCCTGAAGAACGGCTTAAAAATCAGTTTGATGCAGTAAAAGCCAAGGGAGTCATCCTTCTTGACGGCGAAATCCCAAAGGTATTTGATGGTGCCGCAAAAGAGGCATGTTTGTTTGAAACATATGCTGATCTTATGGAGCTGAAACAAGGTGACAGCGGAAAGGAAAAAATTAGAAGACAAGCCGGTGACGAAGCTTATGTTCTCTTTACATCGGGAACAACGGGCACTCCCAATCTCATATGTACACCACATGAACCGGTCGTTCATTTTATCAAGTGGTTCATACATCACTACAGGCTTAGCAGAGACTGCACATTTGCAATGTTTGCCGGATTAACACACGATCCTCTGATGAGAGAAGTGTTTACTCCTTTGGCACTTGGCGGAAGGCTTGCAATACGTAAGAGAGCTTCAAGATACGACCTTGATGGAAGTGCAAAGTGGATGGCGGAACAGGGTGTTACGGACGTCAATATCACACCTTCGCTCTTCATGATGATAGCGGGAGAGAAAAACGTATACCTGCCTGATGTAAGACATTATTACTTTGGAGGTGAGAAGCTCGGAGCGGCTCAGGTTGAGAAAGTAAGAAAAATAAGTCCGAAAGCAATGTGCTCAAACTTCTACGGAGCTACAGAGACTCCGCAGGTTATGGGATATTATGACATCCCTGATGACTACAATCCCAAAAAAGACGTTCTTCCGATATCAGGAGGAATTCACGAAGTGGATATTTATCCGGCTACGAAGAGCGGGAACAGAGCAGGACTGGGCGAACTTGGAGAAATCTATATTGAGACAAGGCATCTGAGTAAAGGCTATCTGAATAATGAAAAGCTCAATAAAGAGAAGTTCATTACAAGTGATAAAGATCCGTCAGTGAAGATATACAAGACAGGAGATGTGGGCAGATATTTGACCGATGGCTCCATACTGATCGAAGGAAGAGCGGATGATCAGATAAATGTCAGAGGATACAGAATTGAGAGCGGTGAAATAGAACTTGCGCTTCTTAAAAACGATAATGTCAGGAACGCACATGTAAGCGTCGTAAATTCAGGTGGCAGAGATATGATCGTTGCTTATCTTGTTTTAAAAGACGGATCGGATTTTAAGAGCAGCGAAATGAGAAATTTCTTGTGCGAGTACCTTCCTGTTAACGTACTTCCCGAGCATTACGAGATATTGGATAATATTCCGCTTACACCAAACGGAAAGGTTGATTATAGAAAACTTCCGAAAGATTTTAAAGAAACAAAACACGGAATCGTAAAGCCAAGCAACGAGACGGAAGAAAAGGTACTGAAGATCTGGAGCGAGATCCTCGGAAGAGATGATTTCGGAACAGAAGATAATTTCTTTGATGTCGGAGGGCATTCGCTTATTCTTTCTCAACTCAAGGTAAGGCTTGAACAGGAATTTGAAACGGAAGTAAAACTGGTGGATCTGTTTGGATATCCGACCGTTTCGATGATAAGTGAGCATATACAGACATCTTCTGCGGGTGAAAGAGTTACCGCGGTAAAACATTCTGAAGCATCCGGCGACAGAGCAAAGAAAAGAAATCAGTCATTAAGTAAATTTAAAAAGAGATGAAGGGGGATATAGATGAGCACGGAGGTATCAAACGGTATAGCTATTATAGGCATGGCGTGCAGATTTCCCGGAGCGGAAAACATCGGGCAATACTGGAAAAACATAAGAGAAGGAAAGGAGTGTATGGAGACGCTTTCGCCTGAAGATTCGGTGAAGGCCGGAATGGACAGAAATACTGTGGATAATCCGAATTTTGTCAACAGATTTTCGGGAATAAAAGATATTGATAAATTCGACGCAGACTTTTTTAAGATCAATCCAAAAGAAGCTACATTTATGGATCCTCAGCAGCGGCTTCTCATGGAAAAAGCCTGGGAAGCGGTAGAGGATGCAGGCTACAATGCAGACGATATCGGAGGAAAAGTTGCGGTGTTCGCAAGCACCGGAGCAAGCAGTTATTTCCTTCAAAGTATGGTCAACAATCCGAATTTTATTGAAGAGGCAGGAGGAATGAAGGCGGTCCTTCACAGTCTGGATAAAGATCATATAGCAACAAAGATTGCTTACAGGATGAACTTCACGGGCCCCGCAGTTACAGTTCAGTCGGCATGTTCAAGCTCGATGGTGGGAACTGTCATGGCATGTCAGAGCCTTCTTACATATCAGAGTGATGCGGCTCTTGTGGGAGGAGTAATGATCAATGTCCCCCAGAAGGTCGGATATATGTATGAAAAGGGCAATGTAATGTCAAAGGATGGCTATTGCAGACCTTTCGACAATGATGCCGACGGTACTGTTTTCGGAAGCGGAGTGGGATGCATTGTTCTTAAGCGTCTTGAGGATGCAATTGAAGACAATGACAGGATATATGCGGTGATACGAGGAAGTGCCGTTGGAAACGACGGAAACGATAAAGTGGGTTACACAGCTCCCGGAGTACGCGGACAGATGGAAGTTATCAGTGATGCATTGGAATTTGCCGAGATCGATCCTGCAACAATTTCTTATGTTGAAGCACACGGGACCGGAACCATTATGGGAGATCCCATTGAGGTTGAAGCGATCTCCAAAGTATATGAGGAGTACACAGATAAAACTCAGTACTGTGCTTTGGGATCTGTTAAAGCGAACATAGGACATCTCAATTCGGCATCGGGAATAGCGGGAATCATCAAGAGTGCGCTTATGGTTTATAACAAAGAGATTCCTCCGCTTACAAATTTTAAAAAAGAAAATGACAAGATCGATTTTAAGCATTCGCCTTTTTACATAAATACGGAGCTTAAAAAATACGAGTCGGATATACCGTTCAGGGCAGCAGTCAGTTCCTTTGGAATAGGTGGGACCAACGGACATGTGATCATGGAAGAATTTAAAGCGGATGAAGCTAAGCGCGCAAACAGATCATGTTATCTGATCCCTGTCTCGGCAAGAGATGAACAGGACCTGCGCAGTTCATGTGAAAATCTTGCAGAGTATCTTTCAGAGCACAGAGAAACGGATATCGCTGATATAGAAAAGACTCTCCAATGCGGAAGAAAAGCGTTTGAAAAGCGCATTGCGTTTGTTGTTAAAGATACGGATGAGCTTATCAAAAAACTCAGAGGATTTCTAGATAACGGAAGTACCGGAGATATTTCGGGAAGCGCAGATGAGCATATCGAGCAGATAGTAAGTCATTGGGAAAACGGAGATGAGATCGGATGGAAGGAAGAATTTGATACAAAGACAGCCAAAACGGTATCACTTCCGACATATCCGTTCAAGCGTAATTCTTATTGGAGTTACAGCATAAACAAAGAGGATAAGGTTGAAGAGAAAGAAAGTCCGGAGAATAAAATAAAACAATTTAAGGTCGAACTTCATGAAAGACCCGATCTTGGTAATGAATATGTTGCACCGGAAGGAGAAGTTCAGGAGAGACTTTCAGATATCTGGAGTGAACTTCTTGGAATAAAGAATATAGGTGCTACGGATGATTTCTTTGAACTTGGCGGACATTCGCTTATGGCAACCTCACTGATATCCTCTGTGAAAAACGAATTCATGGTAGAGCTTGAGATCTTTGAGTTATTTGATTGCCCTACAATCGAAAGTCTTGCGGAACTGATAACCGATAAGTTGACGGAACTCATTGAATCTATGAATGAGGATGAAGTTGAAGCTTACTTAAACATGGAGAAAAACTATGGTACTTGAAAGAGATAGCAAAAAGCAGGAACTGTTAAACAGTATTTTGAAGGGAAAGATCAAGAAAGATAGCGAAAAAAGCGCAGATGCTTTTGTTCATTTGAATCAAAAAGAAGCACCTTTATCATATGCTCAGAACAGAATGTGGTTTTTACACCAGTTTGATGACGGAGACGATTCTTACAACATGCATATCGTTCTTAAGATGGACGGTGAACTAGTCAAAGAAGCTCTTATGTACAGCATATCCAAGATTGTAGAGCGTCATGAATCCTTAAGAACAAACTTTAAGATGGACGACAGCGGCGAGCTCAAACAGCATGTCAGGGAAATCTCAGAGGTACAGATTGAGAATGTTGACGTCAGCGAAATGGAAGAAGCTGAAATATCCGAAGTGATAGAAAATGAGATCTCAAAGCCATTTGATCTTGAAAAAGATCTTCTTATCAGGGCGGCTCTTCTTACAAAATCCGATGAATGCAATTATCTTGTTGCGGTAATGCATCATATCGTCTCGGACGGCTGGTCACTCGGAATCCTTGGAAAAGAGCTTATGACATATTACGAGAGATATTTAAAAGGTGATTATTATGTCGAAAAGCCCGAGTATCAGTACATTGATTATACAATGTGGCAGAAAAATTTCCTTGAGTCGGGAAAAGTATCCCGCCAGTGTGAATATTGGAAAAAGAAAATGACTCCTTTACCCGAGTCTCTTGAGATCAAGGTGAAAGATCAAAACGGAGCAGATGATTCTTATGAAGCTTCCAAGCTGGAATTTTTCGCAGACAAAGAGCTTCTTGAGTCACTTAAAAAACTTGCGACAGATAACGGAGTTACCCTCTACATGGTTCTTTTTGCGGCTTACGCGGTTCTTTTGAACAGGTACAGCTGCAATAACGACCTCGTTATCGGAACTCCCGTGGCAAACAGAAGAAGGAAAGAAGTAGAAGACCTGATCGGATTCTTTGTAAATACACTGCCTATAAGGATTGGCGTAGATGCAAAGAAGAGCGTAAAGGAATTCCTTGCAGAAGTAAAGAAAGAAACTGTCGGAGCTTTTTCTAATCAGGATATACCTTTTGAGTACATTGTAAAGGATGTGGTGGGGGAGAGATACGGTGAGCAGACACCTATAATCCAGACAATGTTCGTACTCCAGAATACGGAGAATGTTAGTGTAACCTTACCCGGAGTAAGTGTTGAGACAAAGATGTTTGAGAACAACACCGCAAAATTCGACATCCTGCTCAATGCTGCGGAGATTGCCGATGAGCTTAGACTTTATTTTGAATACAGAAAGAGTATTTTCGATCCCGAGATCGTGAGATCTATTGCCGATAAATATCTGCTTATTCTAAAAGAGATGGTCGGTAACACGGATGCAGTCGTTGAGAGTATTGCCTGCAATGAAAAAGTGATAGTAAATACAGATCCTCTTTTTGCAGAAGATAAGCTGTTTACTGAAAGCAGCATAGCTGAGAGATTTGCGAATATGGCAAAAGCTTATCCGGACAAGATCGCAGTAAGTTGTAACGGTGACGAGATGACTTACGACGAACTTGACAGAAAGTCAAACAAAGTAAGCAGATATATCGATCGTTTCCTTGATAATAAGCCGGGATTTGTGGGTATCTGTCTTGAGAGATCGCTTGATATGATCGTGTGCATTCTCGGTGTCATAAAGAGCAACTGTGCGTATGTTCCGCTTGATCCCGATGCTCCGAAAGACCGAATGGAATTCATCGTTAAGGATGCAGAGTTAAAGCTTCTCATAGGACATAAAGAAAAGACAGAGACTATTCCGATCCCTAAAAATGTGCCTGTGATCGATATCGAAGACAAGCGGAAGGATATAGAGGCAGAATCAGAGCTTTCAAAGGAATGTACAAGACAGAATGATGCTACCGCTTACATGATATTTACATCGGGATCTACGGGTAATCCCAAAGGGGTAATGATAAGCGATAACAATGTACTCAGGTTATTCAGTAATACCGAGAATCTTTACAGATTTTCAAGCGAGGATGTATGGACAATGTTCCATTCGGTAGCCTTTGATTTCTCTGTCTGGGAAATATGGGGAGCACTTCTTTACGGAGGAGAACTTGTAATTGTTCCGTATAAGACAAGCAGAACGGTTGATGCGTTCCTTGAGCTCCTGCTTGAAAAGAAGGTTACGGTGCTTAATCAGACTCCTTCGGCATTCAGACAACTTCTTCAGTGTGACAGATTGTACGAACCCGAAACAGTTGAGCAGATGAACCTTAAATATATTATTTTCGGAGGTGAAGCTCTTGATTTCGGAATGCTTGAGCAGTGGATGAATGCATACGGAGATACCAATCCCACACTTGTCAATATGTATGGAATCACAGAGACAACCGTACATGTAACATATGAAGTTCTTGATAAGGAGAAGATTAAAGATAAGCGCAGAAGTCTCATAGGAATGCCTATAAGAGACCTTCAGATATATGTACTTGATGACAAGATGAGAATGGTTCCGGACGGTGTTGTCGGAGAGATGTATGTGGGCGGCGCCGGGGTATCCAAGGGATACTGGAACAGAGAAGAACTTACAGCAAGCAGATTTATTCAGAATCCGTTTACCGATAAAGCGGACAGATTGTATAAGACAGGGGACCTTGCGGTCAGATATCCCGGCGGAGAGCTTGAATACATCGGAAGAAACGATGAGCAGGTCAAGGTCAAAGGCTTTAGGATCGAGCTTAACGAGATTCAGGAAAAGATAAATGAAAATGAAATAGTAAAGGACAACATAGTCGTTCTTGATAAGGTCGGCGATGAGGCAAGAATAATCTCGTACTTTACTATGGATGCGGACAGAAGAAAGAATGTCATCGGAAAACTTCTTGCAAAAGATGATTACAACGTTGAGACGGAGGAAGTGTTTAACCACAACTACAGTAAGAATAACAATGTGGAAGATTATGCTTTCAACATCGTCGGATGGAATAACTCCTATGACAATAAGCAGATGTCAGCAGCGGAGATGAGACAGTGGCTTGATTCTATCTGTGGCAAGCTTGATAAGATTCCTATGAAGTCTGTTCTGGAGATAGGCGTGGGAACAGGAATGATAATGCACAGCATCGCAGGAAGAGTGGACAGATATTTGGGAATCGATATCTCAAAAGAGGCCATAGATTATAACAACAGAGTTATAGAACAGAACAAGCTTGGTTATGACAATGTAAGCCTGTTACATGCTTCGGTTGATGAACTTGAAGACAGCACGGAATGCGGATTCGATACCGTGATCATCAATTCTGTTGCACAGTATTTCCCGGATATCAGTTATTTTGAAAACGCTCTTATCAGCGCAATCGATAAGATGGGAGATAAAGGAAATGTAATAGTCGGAGATGTAAGAAATTACAACAGGCTTGATATGTACTATCTTTCGGTTGAACTTGCTCACACGGATAAAACAGCCACTATTGCAACTTTGAAAAAGAATATTGATACAAAGAGAGAAAATGAGAAAGAACTTATTTTTTCAACAGAGTATTTCAGGGAACTTTTGGACAGAATCCCGGAAATCTCAGGTGTATCGATCACTCCGAAGAACGGGGATATCAATAATGAGCTATCGAAGTACAGATATGATGTAGTTCTTTCAATTGATAAAAAAGGAAATGACAAGGTTCAGGCATTTGAGTGTGAAAAGAAAACCTGGTCAGGTGATATTGATAATGTGATGGATTTTGAAGGAGATGCGATCCATTACAGCAATGTTCCCGATGAGCGAGTTGAGTATGAAAAGGAATTCCTTAATAAGCTTAAGGTTGCCGATGAAAACTTAAGTGTCGAGAGTTTTGAGAAGGTTATAAAAGCCGGAAAGAGAAACGGACTTTCATACAAGAGACTTGAAAAAATCGAAAAACGTGTATCGGAAGCAGGATACAGGCTCTTTGTGGGAGTTGACAATGTGCCCGGATTCCTTGATCTGGTGATCTGCAAAGAGGGAACGGACAGACGTGCGGTGGATGAATATTTGAACAGATGCTACGGATACGATGTTACTTCACTCAAAGTAACAGAACCTCTTAAGTATAAGGTTCAGTATAGTGCGGTAGAGGAGATAACACAGTTCCTTCAGGACAAGCTGCCGTATTATATGATTCCCAACGAATTTGTTCTTATCGATAAGATACCTCTTACAATAAACGGCAAGACGGATTACAGAGCACTTCCAAAGCCCAACGCGAGCGGAAGAACAATAGTAAATAAAGAAGACTGGTGCGAGGAATACATCGTACAGGAAGTGACTAAGGTATGGAAAAATCTTCTTCATATCGAGGATATCAAACCGGATGATGATTTCTTCAGACTTGGAGGACATTCACTTCTTGCGACCAATCTTATATTCTCACTCAACGATATTTTTGATGTGAGGATCCCGTTAAAGGAATTATTTGAGAATCCTACAATAATGGGAAATTGCAAATATATCCAAAACAAACTCGGCGGATCTTCACAGGCTGTTGAAAAAGAACTGAATCTTGAGAAAGATGTGGTTCTTCCTGAGATCGTAAATGAGGAGAATATAGAGAATCCCACCAATGACGTGAACAGAATTCTTGTTACGGGAGCAACGGGATTTTTCGGAGCATTCATGGTTCAGAGGCTCCTTGAAGATACCAAAGCCACAATTTATTGCCTTGTAAGAGCAAATGATGAAGAACATGCAAGAAAGAGACTTCTGGATACGCTTCGTGAGTACAGGCTGTACAAGAACGAGTATGAAGACAGACTTGTTGTAATAAAAGGTGATCTTGAAAAACCTTATCTTGGTATGGATAAGAAGAAATTCGACAGATATGCAAGGGAAGTGGATACAATCGTTCACAACGGTGCAAAAGTCAATTTCTTTGAGCCTTATGAGAATCTGAAGAAGGCAAATGTATACGGAACAAAAGAAATTATAAGGTTTGCAATGCTTCACAGAATAAAGCCGGTACATTTCATTTCGACTTTGTATGTATACGAACCTTCGCAAGATACTTCGGAAACACAGATCATCGAAGAAAACAAGCCGCTTGCGGGATACAGAGGACTGAGAATGGGATATACCCAGTCAAAATGGGTTGCTGAAAATGTGCTCAACCTGGCAAGAGACAAGGGCCTTCCGGTAAACATTTACAGATTGGGAAGAATATCCGGACATAGTAAGACGGGAGCTTGTCAGAAAAAAGACTTTATGTGGTCACTTGTAAAAGGATGCATCGAGATCGGAGTATATCCAGATCAGAATCTCGAATTTGAGTTTACACCCGTTGATTTTCTTGCCGATGCCGTTGTGAAGATCATGAAGAGCGGAGAGATGAATAAGCAGTATCATCTTTTCAATAATCATAAGACAGGACTTAAAAATATAGTAAGAGCTATGTCCGATCACTATGAGATGAAGAAGCTCAGCAGAGAAAAATGGGTGGAACGCATTTCATCCGCAAGCAATTCGGCAAGGCATCTGGCGCAGCTGTTATCTGACGGAACATTTGAAGGCGGATATATGGAGTTTAAGAATGATAACGTTGTTAAGCATGTGCCGGATTTTGAAAAAGGAATCAGTGTAGACGATGAGATGATAAGGGAACTTAGAGATTACTTCGTGGAAGAAGGATATTTCCCTGCGACCAATGAAAGGAAACATGCGTAATGGAGAGAAAAAAGCGCTTTCAAAGATTTATGGTCATAAACGGAAGTCAGGCTGTCTCTCTTATCGGATCGGGACTTACGGATTTTGCGCTGTTCTTCTACATACTGAAAAGCACCATGGAGAATAATGCCGGAATATCGCAATATACAATACTTTATTTCTTTATGTATATCCCGGGAATAATAGTGGCTCCGTTCATTGGTTCACTTATAGATCGTTCCAATAAAAAGCATGTGATCATCGGAAGTGATTCAATAGCGGCGCTGGGAAGTCTTGTGGTAATGATATTGTTTAATATCGGAATGCTAAACAGATTCATTGTTTATGCAGTGGTGCTTGTAAAAGCGGTATGTTCGGCATTCCAGGCACCTACATTCCAGGCAGGAATAAGCGTGCTGGTGGATAAACAAGATTACGGCAAGGCTGTCGGGCTTGCGAATGTAGGAGAATCGATAAACAAGATAATATCACCGCTTCTGGGAGGAATGCTGTTTTACAGCACCTCTCTCGGAACGATAATAGTGATCGACCTGATCTGTTATTTTATAGCACTTGTACTGATTCTTCCTTGTAATTTCGGCGAACAGGGCAGAAATAAGGGAGATGATAAGGCTGAATTTTTCAGAGATTGTAAGCTTGGATTTGAAGTGATCCTCAAAGATAAGATGATAGTAAGTTTGCTTATTCTCTTTATCTTTAACAATTTCTTTATCAGCTTTATCGAGATCATAGTTCAGCCTCTCGTATATATTCTCAATCAGCAAAACGGAATGGTCATATCAAATTCACTTGCTCTGGGAATGGTAATGACATGCGGCGGAGTCGGAATGATGATAAGCAGCATAATTATGGGAATTAAGGGAGTACCCGAAAACAGGATCTTGTCGATGCTGACACTGAATGCCGTCGGTGGATTGATATTAATGGTGGTGATTGCAGTGAAATCCGTTTTCATATTTGCAATCGGAACACTGGCATATTTCCTAACAATACCGATCATTTTGGGAGCAAATATCACCATATGGCAGGAGCGGATACCCATACAGCATCAGGGAAAAGTTTTTTCCATAAGGAGAGCATGTGTCCTTGGTATCACGCCGGTATCGAGTTTGCTTGCAGGATGGATAGGAGACGGCATTTCGGGAAGATATGAGAGCTCTGTTTTATTAAAAAAGCTGCTCGATTCTCCGGATGGCATATATGGACTGATGTTTACGGTAATAGGTATGATCACGATTTTGATAAGTGTGATCTTCGCATTTAACAGAAACTTGGAAGTATCAAAAATTGAGGATAGGGAGGTAGCATAAAATGGCAAAAGATCATGTTCTTGTGACGGGTGGAGCCAGAGGAATAGGAAAAGGAGTTGTGGATCAACTTGCCGAGAAAGACTACAAGGTTACATTTCTGTACAAGGGTAGCAAAGATGCAGCGCAGGAGCTTGTTACATACTGGAAATCAAAAGGAAAAGATGTAGGAGCATATTGCTGCGACGTAAAAGATTATGAAAAGGTAAAAAGTACGGTTAATACAATCCTGGAAGAGAGGGGCGACATTGACGGGCTTGTAAATAATTCAGGTATTACGAGAGACAGTTCGCTTTTCCTGATGAAGCCGGAGCAATGGAATGACGTTATTCATACCAATCTTTTCGGAGTATTTAATGTTACCAAGTCTCTGATCGCATATTTTATAAAAAGAAAAAAAGGAGCGATCGTGAGTGTGGCCTCAATAGCCGGCTTGACGGGAATTGCGGGACAGACCAATTACTGCGCATCAAAGAGCGGAATAATCGGTTTTACCAAATCACTTGCGATGGAGACGGCGAAGTACGGAGTCAGAGTTAACGCGGTTGCTCCGGGTTATATAAAAACGGATATGACTGCTGCGATAAATGAAAAAGCCAAGGAGAAGATGTACAGCCTTATTCCTATGGGAAGAGAGGGAACGGTTGAAGAAGTTGCCTCGGTTGTGGAAGTTCTTTTATCCGATGCGGCTTCATATATCACAGGTCAGGTTATTTCAATAGATGGCGGAATCACAGCATAAAAATGAGGGAGAAAAAATATGGAGAAAAAGAATACGGAAAGAGTTGTAGTTACCGGAATGGGAATACTCACACCAATTGCCAATAATGTTGAAGAGTTCGCGAAAGGAATATTTGAAGGAAAGAACGGTATCGGCCCTATAACCGCTTTTGACGCTTCGAAGCATG
This sequence comes from Butyrivibrio sp. LB2008, assembly GCF_000621565.1. GTDB lineage: Bacteria > Bacillota > Clostridia > Lachnospirales > Lachnospiraceae > Butyrivibrio. The sequence continues at coordinate 15,395 of NZ_KK211308.1, read as the reverse complement.
AGCATAAGCACGGCGGAGAAGTAAAGGGATTTGATCCGAAAAAGTACTTCCGTAAACTTAGCAGCAAAGATTATGACCGCAGCACACAGTTTGCTGTTGCGACATCAAGAATGGCTTATGAGATGGCGGGACTTGATGAAAATGCATACGATCCCAGAAAAGTCGGATGTATTTTCGGAACTACAATGGGAAATCAGAGTGTTGTTGAGAAGCTTGACAATATGCTGTTAAACGGTGAGATAAAGGAAAAACGTAAGAAGATCATCAGTTTTCAGCCGAATCTTATCTCCGGAGCGGTTGCATCAGAGCTTGGAATAAAGGGAGTCAATATGGTTATTCCAACAGCCTGTGCGGCAGGTAATTATGCCATCGGATATGCTACCGATCTGATCAAGAGAGGAAAAGCAGATTGTGTGATCTGCGGTGGAAGTGATGCGATGTCCAGAGTTTGCTATACGATGTTCTCAAGACTTGGAGCAATGTCACCCGACCTGTGCAGACCGTTTGATGAAAACAGACACGGAATGATCGTTTCAGAAGGCGCTGCGGCGCTGGTGCTTGAAAGCTACGAGAGTGCCAAGAAGAGAAATGCCAAGATCTATGCCGAGATTCTGGGATACGGAAACAGCTGCGATGCATATCATGTCACAGCACCGCATCCTGAGGGAAGAGGAATAATGCTCGCACTCAGAAAAGCATTCGAGCATAGCGGAGTCGACAAGAAGGATATCGATTATATCAGTGCTCACGGAACCGGAACAAAGGCAAACGATTCATCTGAGTCTTTTGCACTTGGAAAGTTCTTTGGAGAAGATGCGAAGCGAATTCCCATCAGCTCAATCAAATCCATGATGGGACATACTATGGGAGCGGCAGCAGCGATAGAGGCGGTTGCATCGGTGCTTGTTCTTAACAATGACAAGCTTCCGGTAAATCTCAATCTTAATAATCAGGATCCTAAGATTGAATTGAATGTTGTAAGCAAACCCACAGATTCCGAAGGTAAGTGCATCTTGAGTAATGCATTTGCATTTGGCGGAAACATAAGCTGTATAGTTCTTAAAAAGGAGGCATGATATGAGAGATGTTGTAATAACAGGGGGAGCATTGATCTCAGAAGAAGTCGGAAAAAACGCTACTGATTTTGTGTTTCCCGTAATAAGACTAAGTGATGTTGATTACGATGAGATGATCGGGGGAAGAGGTCTCAGATATCTCACAGATGCCACAAAAATGGCGCTTATAACTGCAAATAAAGCAAAGGAGAACGCAGGAATCGAAGATATTGATTCGGAGAGATCGGGAATAGTTGTTGCAACCAATTTTTCTTCAATCTCAACTATTGTTGATTTTGATAAAACAACGATCACCGAAGGCCCCAGAGCGGTAGGGGCAATGCAGAGTCCGAATCTTGTTCTTAACGCTACTGCCGCAAAGCTTGGTATACATTTTGATATCACAGGCTTTAATACAACTGTTTCATCCGGAAGAGTTGGAACGTTTGATGCGATCGATTACGCATGCAACATGATCCAGAATGATGAAGTTGATATGGTAATGGTCACAGGTGTTGAAGAGATGAAGAAGCAGCTTCGCGACTGGTTCTTTGATACCAAGAACTTTACAGAGGATAAACTTAGCATGCTAAGACAGTTCTGCGGAACGATCATTCTTGAAAGCGAAGAACACGCCAAGGAAAGAAATGCCAAAATCTACGGAAAAATAAAGGGAAGTTGTTCAAGTATAAATTGCAACTATCTTGTAAACGGAGGAACGGACGAAGACGATCTGGAGGAATATGATTATCTTACCGAGAGCCTTGCAAAGGATGAGGAAGATATATGGAATATCTGCTTGTCCGATGACCGTTTTGACGGGAAAGACAAGTATGAAGCTGAATATATGAATGACAAGTTCCCCAAGGCAAAAGTGGTCTCCGTAAGAGAGATGTTTGGCGGAGAAAAGTTTGGTGCAACAGGCGCTGCACAGATTCTGTATTCATTAAATAGTTTTGATGAAGGAAAGGGACTTGTTTTCTGTAATGACTGGACCGGAAACTTCAGAGCACTTCTACTTGAAAAATAAGGGGGACAATCTATGAGTATGGATTTCCAACAGGTTAATTCCGTATTACCTCAAAAATTTCCGCTCATTATGGTTGATAAGGTTTTGGAGAGAGTTGCCGGGGAAAGAATAGTCTGCGTGAAAAACGTTACCGGAAACGAGATGGTTTTCCTCGGACACTTTCCCGGATATGCAATATTTCCCGGAGTATATATAACGGAAGCGCTTGCTCAGTCAGCAATTCTTTTATTCAAAGATGAGGATACACAGGATACAGACTCGCTGTATCTGCTGTACTCGACCAAGATGACTTTTAAATCTGTGGTTGTTCCGGGAGACCAGATGAGGATGGAAATTGAAACTCAAAAAGCTACTAAACTTGGGATCATTGTAGATGCAAAGGCATATGTCGATGACAAGGTCGTTGCAAAGGGAGAATTGATATTCTCAGTAAAAAAATCAGAAGACATATAAGGAGACATGGTATGCAAAAGACAGGAGGAGTTTTTTCAATCTTGGCCGGATTGAGCTATCTGGCAATAGGTATTTTGGTATGTGTTCAGCCCGTACTTTTTCAGGATGCGAATGTTGATCTGTTTCTTAGTACTTTGGCGGTAAAGCCTACATGCTTTGTGCTTTATTATCTTGCGATCGCGCTTAGTGCGACATTCGGAATAGGAGCGATCGCCGCAGTGACAAATTACTTTGGAGTTGCGGAAAATGAAGTGGTTAAGTGGGCGATGAAACTTGCATATGTGGGATTTGCTATTTTAGCAATGTCTTATTACAGGGTGTTTACCGTTAAGCCTTACATGGCAAATTTCTATACTAACGCACCGCAAAATGCAAAGGATATTATCCTTATAATGGATCCTTACATTTCATTTGCACCAAACGGACTTGTTACGTACGGACTTGTGGGAATTTGGCTTGTGCTTATCAGTGTACTTGCATTTAAAAAGAAAAGTTCATCTGCAATATATACTATTTTAGGAACAGTACTCGGCGTGTTGTTTATTGCAGTGACTATTCAGAATGTAGGTGCTCTGACAACGGCTATCCTTAATACCGCAAAAGGCATTGTATCATTTATATGGTTTGCCATTGTAGGTGTTAAGATGGTCAAGACTGCGTGATGATCTATATCTATTAAATAAGATGGAGAGAGATGTCTGATGAGAAGATCAGGATGTCTCTCTCTAAATTTTTTTCATGATACGCCCTTTTGTGTACCATAGGGTGATGCTATAGTTTATCTTGGTAAGACACATAGAGTTCAGAGTAATGACATCATGAAAAAGGGGATTTATTATGAGTAATACCATTCTTGAAGCAAAATCTATAACAAAAAAATTTGATGAGAGAAATGTCCTTAACGAAGTTAGCCTTTCTGTTGAAAAAGGGCATTTTATAGCAATACTGGGGCACAGCGGATCGGGAAAATCGACGCTTCTTAATGTGCTGTCAACGTTACTTGCTCCTACAAAGGGAGAAGTTCTTTATAACGGAAAAAACATTACGCGTTATTCAAAAAGCGAGATCGCGAACTTAAGAAGAGACAAGATAGGCTTTGTTTTCCAGCACTATATGCTTCTTCCGAATCTCACTGTCAGGGAGAATATTTTCATTGGCGCTGAGAAAAGAGATGTTTATGAAAAAGATAAGACTGACATGAAGGAACTTGAGAATCTGTGCGCACTTCTTGGAATAGATAAGTATCTCGACGAGTATCCTTTTAAGCTCTCAGGCGGCGAGCAGCAGAGAGTCTGCATCGCGAGAGCGGTCGCAAAAAATCCTGAGATCTTGTTTTGCGATGAAGCAACGGGAGCGCTTGATAAGGACAACAGTATCAATATCGTTAAGCTCCTTCATGAGATAAAAAAGAAATTCGGAACCACGATCTTTTTTACAACACATAACAGAGAGATCGCAAAGACAGCCGACAGGGTACTTGTACTCGAAGACGGCAATATCATAAATGATTATATGAACGATAATATCATCGATCCCGATGCGATGGCATGGGGAATCTGATGCGTGGCAATTACGTATATGAAGCAGATATTTATGACACTAAATTCGGGAGAATGCCGCAATGAAATTATTATATAAACATATTAAAAAAGATTTTTTGGCAAAAAAAACAATGATGGCGATTTTGTCGCTGTTTCTTATGGGTACGTCTTTTCTGTATTATTTTGTTCATTTCTCTGTGGATAAAAATCTTTCGAAATACAGAAATGTGGATAGTGCTACTCTCGCAGCGAACGAACTTAAATATCTAACGGCACTTGAAAACAATCTGGTGCTTATCCGCTATATGACAACGGCGATGATCGCGGTCTTTCTTTTGATATTCTTTCTTTTTATAACAAATACCATAAAGAAGAATCAGGCAAAGATCGGATTATTGCAGTCGCTTGGATTTACAACATATAGCATTGCCGAGAAAACCGGTAATTTTATGATGATAATGTCCGTAATCTCGACTCTTGTAGGCTTTGTTGCAGGATTTTTCGGATCAAGCATACTTATTTCAGCAAATGAAAAGACCTACATGATGGAGTCACTTGCAAGGGGAATCAGATTTTCGACATTTCTTTTGCCGATTTCTTTATGGGCACTGCTTATATTTATCGTGACATTAATGGCATATGCATTTTCCGCCAACAAGGAAGTTGCACTTCTTATGAAGAGAAATGACAGCTCAGCGGGTAAACCCGGGATCATCGAGAAAATTATCGGCTTTTTCAAGATGAAGGGCGGATATAAATACAAGCTTACTTTGAAGAATATAAGCGAGTTACTTCTGATTGTCACAGCGATCGTTACTTTCGGTATCATGTTCGTTCTGAGTGTATCTCTTCTTCTTAGCAGCAGGGAAATCCTGAAAGCACAGCGGGAAGGAAGGGAGTATGATTATGTGACATATTATGATGAGATTAGAGACAGCGCTGAAGATACGGCGGATGCTGCAGATTATCTTAAGTTTGACGCGGTAATAGATAATGCCGGCGAAAAGATATCCTATAACATCATAGGTATTGACAGTGATAACGGCTTCTTTTCACTATATGACAAAAAGCATACGGTAATAGACATTTCAAATGAGGAAGGAATCATACTTAATCCTGAGCTTTCCGAGAACTACGGAATAAAGGTCGGAGACAGATTAAGTGTTGAGATCAACGGAAGGGCAGTAGAGCTCGAAGCAACAAATATCGCTAGAAATGCGGGCATAAAGAGCATGTACATTTCTAAAGAAAAACTTGCCGCTATTATGGAAATTGAAAGCACTGCATATAATGCGGCTCTTTCAGATAAAGCATTGGATGAGGGCGCAAGTTTGGCTTATGAAGACAAGATGGAGGTGCTTTCAAATGATCAGACTTCCAACAAAGCAAGCGCGATAATCAATCAGAGCATCGGTGTTGCAACGGGATGTCTTCTCATTTTCCTTGCTGTATTTATCGGACTTTCGGGAAATACGGAGAGCATTCTGATATTTGATCTTTTGGGCTATGATAACAAGAAGATAAACAGGATACTGCTCGATCCGTATATTATTGTTTCGAATATTATCTTTTTTGTTTCGATTCCGATATGCATATTTGCAGCAAAGAGAATACAGATATCGACGTCGCTTGCAACGGGAGATTATATGCCGTTCCAGGTTTCGGGTTTTACGATTGTCTATATGTTTGTTATATTAAACATAATCTGTGTACTTGTAAGAGCAGCTTTTACAGGTAAGATCAAAAAGATAATTGAGGGAGAAAAGCAAGCGGAGTACTTGTCGGAATGGTGATCGTCTATGCAGGTTTATGTTATAAATGCGCTAAGAGAATTAAGCGATGAGGAATTTGAAAAAGCGCTTAAAAGCATCGATCCTGAGGAAAAAAACAGGATAATGAGATTTCATTTTGTTGAGGACAGAAAGAGAGCTCTTGCGGGAATTCTTTTGTCCGAATATGCGATCTGTAAGGAGTTTGGAATTCCTAAGGATGAGATGAAGTTTGAAAAAAATAAGTACGGAAAGCCGCATGTAGTTGGCAAAAGCGGAGTTCATTTCAATATTTCCCATTCAGGTGACTATGTTGCCTGTGCGGTCGGAGACACTGCTGTGGGAATTGATGTTCAGGAGCATAAGAGCGGCGGACTTGATATAGCCGAGAGATTTTTTTCACAGGAAGAAAAAGATGCGCTTTGTAAAGCTGTGGATTCTGATTCGAATTCGGACTCGGATAATGTAAAGCGAAAGCTCTTTTACGACATGTGGAGTCTTAAAGAGGCTTATATAAAGTGTATCGGGATGGGATTGTCAAAGCCGCTTGATGAGTTCGGGATCGTAGATAGAGCGGGAGAGTACAGGCTATATGAGAATGGCGGGGAATCCTGCGAATATCATTTTATGAAATATGAATTTGATGAAAATTACAGTCTTTGCGTGTGCTCGAAGGGTGCTGATATTCCGGGAAGCTATACGCAAGTGATGTATAAAGAGATGGTGGGGTAAAATATATAAGAAGAAGGCGAACACTTTTATCGTGCCCGCCTTTTTCTTGTTATTTAAGATAGTTTTGCGCTATATGATATGAGAAATTGAATCTTCTAAAGCCTGTATATTCTTTTGAGGCATCGTTTAGGTCATCTTCCCGTCCGTCTTTGTATTCGTTTATGAGCATTTCATTTTCCGCAAGTGCCGGAACGGCGTCATAGGAAAGATTCCATTTAATATACTCGGTATCGGAAGAGTGCACGGTTAACTCAGAACCTGCAGCAGCTATGTCATACTTGGCAATCCTGTATTCGGGATTACTGTATATAAATACTAAAAATGCAATTGTTATCGCAACCATTCCTGCTTTGAATACAGGGAACTTTTTTATAAACATTCCGATGATGAGGAATGCGAGCCAGAAGCAGAGCACGGCAAGGAACCAAAGCACAAAGAGTCTTAAGAATGTAAGGTGATACACTCCGATGTAGAGAATCATTCTCATTGCCGATGATGCGATCATTATATATGTGCAGGCAGCGATGGTTGTAAGCAAAGCTTTAAGTATCTTTGACTCTTTGAAAAATGACTGGCATACCGAAACCATAACAATATTTATAATACATACCGCCAAAAGCTGGTAGAATCCTTCATGTGCATATTCGGCATAAGTATATCCCTCGGGAAGGGCTACGCTTCCGCTGAAAAGATAAAGGAGCTGAATTGCGCAGAAGATAATATAAATGAATCCGATAACGCTTGTAAAAGTGATCGCTATTACAGGATCGTTTGTGCCCTGGTTGCTCACCTTGATCTTAAGCTCTTTTGCAACCATTGATGTGATAATGATATAGATACTGAAGAAGGCTATAACTGCAGTAACGACCATCATGATCATATGATAGAAGTTTTCTGAAATACTTAAATCGATATTTGTCAGTATATTTTCAAAAACCATATCTGCTGAGCAAAGAAGCGGTACGATCACGATAAGTAAGGGAACCGCGATTGCAAGTCCGAGAAGTACGGCGTTTAAGGTTTTCTTTTTATCACTTGTATCAACTTCTTTCTTCTTCGATCTTTTGTGAGCAAAAAAGTCTTTTACCGGGCGTGAAATTTGTTCCAATGGCCTTATGATGGTCAGGAACAAGCCGTTTATCCATGCAATTATATTAAATCCCGTCGTGTCTATATAAAGGTAGATTATATAGCTGAAAAACAGAAGGAAAATTGCGGTTCTTTCCCAGAAAGCCAATGTCATGCTTGTTGTAAGGCATCTGTGAACGGAAAGAAGCATCAGGGAAACAACATAAAAGATTCCGAGGCCTTTTTTGCCGTTACAGTCGGCTATCAGTGAGAGACCGTCTTTCTTTCGTATCATTGCAAGGATTATCAGAGCGCAAAGCATAAATATCGGATAGGTTATGCTTGAGTGGTTATCGTACAGGCAGAAGCTGTATATTGAACCGAATATAAATGATAAGAGTCCGTATTTTTTGAAGTGCTCTGCATTTCCTGTTTTGGCAACAGGCCTTACAGGTACTGCGCCGCTGAATCCTGTTCCTAAAGGGGGATTAACTTGTTCTGCGGCTCCTGCAGTGACATACTGGCCTGTTTGCGAATTATATACGAATCCGTTAGTGTTGGTTTGCGGTATCTGATTATTCTGTGTTTCCATACTTATTCCTCCTGGTTGTCAACGTATTCAAGGATATCTCCCGGTTGACAGTCCAAAGCTTTACAAATTGCATCAAGGGTCTCGAGCCTGACGGCCTTCGCCTTATTGTTTTTTAGGATAGAAAGATTAGCCAGGGTGATACCGACTTTACCGGCGAGCTCGGTCAGCCCCATTTTCCTCTTTGCCATCATTACGTCTAAGTTTATTACGATCATATTCTCACCTGCCCCGTTAAATGGTTAAATCGTTTTCCTGCTTGTATCTCACGGCCTTGTCAAAGACCCTCGCCAAGACTTTACTGAACAGTCCGGCGAAAAGAAATACACCTGCAATGATCACGGCTGCCGGGGTGAAATATACGAAACATCTGAGAAGTTTGATGCCTGTTATGATAAAAGCATAAGTACCCATGCGGTAAAGGCTTTTTACATTGGCATCAACAAAACAGTTGTCGTCGGTTACTGTTTTCATCATCTTTCGAAGTTCATACAAAATGAGAAGAGCGGCAGTGCCTGCGATCATTATAGAAACAACTGCGTATCCGTAGTGATCGTTGATCGCGCTGTATTCCGTGCTTTCACCCAAAGTGTAGATTGCAAGGTTTACTGCATACTTCAGGTATAAAGGAGCTGTAGCTATTGCTACGATTCCGAAATAAAAGCAAAGATCCAAGATGGCTTTAACGAAATTATTTAATCTGCTATCCATGTTTTCCTCCAAAATGTTTCACCAAGTACTTGTATATTTTTTTTATAACACGTTCCTTTTTGATTTGCAATATTTTTTTATTGAGAAACAATAAAAGTTTTTTGAAACACGAAAAATGAAGGCTGATCTTTTAAGCGCAGGGATCTTAATAAGAATCCAATTAAGAGCCCACCGGAAGCCGATTTGGATATATAATAATTACATAGCGTGAGCTAATTTTTTTGATGAAGGAACGATAAATGAAACTGATATTTATTAGGCACGGTGATCCTGATTACGAGATTGACGGGCTTACCGAGAAGGGGCAGAGAGAGGCGCAGCTTCTTGCCGATTACATAAAGAATTACAACATCGATGAGATCTACATGTCGCCTCTTGGAAGGGCACAGCAAACTGCGGAGTATTCGCTTAAGGCACTTGGGAAAGAGGCGGTCACTTATGACTGGTTAAAAGAGTTTCCCGCTCAGTTTGATCCGAATCTTTCAAAGAGCGCAAGAGAGGCTTATAAGAATGAGCTTAAAATAGATCCGGGGACCGGCAGGTACGAGACGAGAATTTTGTGGGATATGCTTCCGTCATATTATGGCAGGCATCCTGAGCTTTTTGACAAAAATGCATGGAGAAATGCCGAACCTGTTATATACAGCGATATGTGTAAGGTGTATGATTATGTGGTTTCGTCTTTTGATGAATTTTTGCGTAAGCAGGGCTACGAGAAAGACGGACTGATATTTAAGGTAAATGAGAGTAATGACAAAGTTATAGCTTTTTTCTGCCATTATGGCATTACGTCTGTTCTTCTGTCATATCTATGGAATGTCTCACCTTTTGTTCTGTTTCAATTTATTGCACTTGCGCCGACTTCGGTTACGATCGTAGCTTCCGAAGAGCGCGAGAAGGGAATAGGAACGTTCAGAACAATAGGGATGGGAGACATTACTCATCTTAATATCGCGGGGGAAGAACCTTCTTTTTCGGCAAGGTTCTGCGAGAGATACGAAAATAAAAATGAGAGGCACTGATTGATGGTGAATATTAGGGAGATAGTACTTAACATCCTGATGGAGTACGACAAGGATGGCGGCAGGAAAACTACGCTCTTAAAGGATGCGCTTGAAAAATATGATTATCTGGAAACAAGAGACAAAGCGTTTATCAAAAGAGTGGTTGAGGGCTGCCTTGAGAGAAATATACAGATAGACTATGTTATAGATTCTTTTTCGAAGACAGAGGTAAAAAAGATGCAGCCTCTGATCAGAAGTCTTATAAGAATGGGAACGTACCAGATCATGTTTATGGACAGTATTCCCGACAGCGCCGCTTGTAACGAGGCGGTAAAACTTGCACAGAAGCATAAGTTTGCAGGTCTCAAGGGCTTTGTGAACGGCGTTCTCAGAAATATCTCAAGGAACAAAGATAATATTTCATACCCGGACAAAGCAGAGAACGGAGGAGCGGATTATCTTGCAGTGCTCTATTCGGTTCCTGTCTGGCTTTGCAAGATGTGGCTCACAGAGTACGGTTTTGACAGAACCGAAGGAATGCTCAAGTTCTTCCTCGAACCTCGCCCCACAATCATCAGGTGCACAGTGGACCATGGGGACGGGGTTAGTGGACCATCCGACATGGAAATTGCTGCGAAAAATGCTAATAAGCTCAAGAAGGAGCTTGAAGACGCAGGAGTTGTTGTAAAAGAGAACCCGATCCTGCCATATGCACTTGAACTTGAAAAGACTGATAATATCAAGTATCTTCCCGGATATGCTGAAGGAAGATTTGCTGTTCAGGACGTAAGTTCAATGCTTGTCACTGAGATTGCAGATATTTTAAAGGGGCGTACAGTAATTGATGTATGTGCCGCTCCGGGTGGAAAGAGCATGCATGCGGCGCAGAAGGTCGGCGCGGACGGAAAGGTCTTTTCCAGAGATGTATCGGTATCCAAGAAGGAGCTTATTGCAGAGAATGCAGCCAGGCTTGGGCTTGATAATATCACAATAGAGGTTGTCGATGCCAAGATCCATGATGATAACATGAAGAGAAATGCTGATTATCTTTATCTCGATGTTCCGTGTTCCGGACTTGGAATTATTGGAAGAAAGAGCGATATCAAGCATAATATCAAAAAAGACAAGCTTACCGAACTTACCAAACTTCAGTGGGATATCGTAAAATCCTGCTGGGACTATGTTAAGGTCGGCGGAACGCTTATGTATTCCACATGTACAGTAAACAAGGCAGAGAATGAGCAGATGATCACAAGAATCTGCAACGAGTTGCCGTTTGAGCCTGTGGATATCACAGATGTACTTCCTAAGTACATTCTTGAAAATGATAAATATAACATAAAAGATACCGCAAAGAAGGGCTATATACAGCTCCTTCCCGGAGAATTCGGAACAGACGGGTTCTTTATTGCAAAACTTAAGAGAGTAGTGAAATAAAAAAGATGAATTGCAGATTCTTAGGATATATAAGGAGAATCTTGAAAAAGTAATAGATGAAAAAGATCATATAAATTTCTATCTCACGGTTACTTTCGGGATAGATACATGCGAGACGTATCTCAAGTGGTGTACCAAGGCAAAGAAGTTACTGAAATGACACAATAAGGCGGAAGGCGGGTTGAATAATGAAGAAAAGAGATAAGCTTGTAATCGTTGCTTTTTCTGTTTTTACTTTGGCAGCAGGTTTTATAGGAAGAGCTATAGATATGGTACTGACAGAGCAGCCTGAAGGGCAGTCTTTGGGAATGCTGATATGGTTAATACTTCCGCTTCTTATATCTATGATCATCAGATTGACCAATAAGGGGTACTTCGAGCCTGTTGGGTTCAAAATGAACTTTGGCCGGAATGCAAAAATCTATGCTATTTCACTTCTTATTTTTCCGTTGATTTCAATTGTATGTACAAGAACAGCATATCAGTTTAATCAGACTATAGTTGGTGGATTTGACAGATCGCTTGTAGGTGTTGTTGTGGCCGGGGCTGTTCTCAAGAACCTTGTAGAAGAAATAACCTGGCGCGGCAATATGGTTCCCTTTTTTGAAAAAACAGAGTGGAACGATTATTTGATATATCTTTCAACAGGACTTATCTGGGGATGTTGGCATATCCCGTATTATCTTTACTTTGTCGGACTGGATGGCGATATGAAATTAAAAACAATACTTTCGGGAATCGTGATTATGCTTATGTGGACACCGCTGTTTGTTGAAGTAAGAAGAGCTACTAGATCATTTATTCCTGCGTATTTATTGCATATGACCGAGGAACTTTCATATTCGCTTATCTTTGTGCCTGTAGGGGAATTTAAATTAAATAAGACTTATGATATATTTATGAATCCTGTAAGCGGTATTATTCCTTTGGCGTTTATACTGGTGCTGGGATTGATACTCAGAAACCGCAGAGTTTGCAGAGGTGAGGTGTTATGCCAGGAGTAGAGAAGAATTGTTTGACGATGCTATAAGTTGATGGTAGTATAATAAAAGAAAAGGTGCTACCGGTAGACGGTTAGTCCCAAGATGAATAAACGTTGTGATAACCGCTTAGTTTCTCAGGCCAGGCGGTTATTTTTGTGTCTTGGAATCATGCTTTCCATGCATATAACCAAGACTAGAACAAAGAGTCGCTTGCGACTCTTTTCGCGCCGATGCGCGCAAGCTTTAGCTTGCATAATTCATCTGCGCATCGGTCGCATCTATAGCGTAGCGATTTATATTTGATAGGAATACTATCAAATATAAGTCGCACACAGCGCAAGCACTGCGATAAGGTCAGTGATGGTGAGCATACGCAAGTTCCTCCAACAAAGATTTCTCATGAGAGATTTCTATGATTAACGGAGGTCACAGTCCTCCGATAGAAGGACTAACCGCCTACCGTAATTACTGGTAGCACCAAAATAAGATTATATAGAACGAATGTTTGATAGTCAATGGAAAGAATTATGAACGGTTACATTTTAGGAAAAGAAAACAAAATAGACATAAAATCCCTAAACTTCGATGAACTTACAACATTCATCAAGGAGGTCGGTGAGCCAGCATTTAGGGCAAAGCAGCTCTATGACTGGATGCATGTCAAGAGAGCAAGAAACTACGACGAGATGAAGAACATCCCAAAGTCGCTTAAAGAAAAGCTCGATCAGAAGTGTAGCTATACAAGTCTTGAAGTTGTGCAGGTGCAGGAGTCGCAGATTGACGGAACCAAGAAGTTCCTCTTCGGACTCTACGACGGCAATGTTATCGAGAGCGTTTTCATGAAGTACAAGTTCGGCAACAGCGTCTGCGTATCTTCGCAGGTCGGATGCAGGATGGGATGCAGGTTCTGCGCGTCGACAATTGACGGCGTTGTGAGGAATCTTTTGCCATCGGAGATACTTGATCAGATATATGCTATAGCATGTTACACAGGGGAAAAGATATCCAGAGTCGTTGTCATGGGTAGCGGAGAGCCGCTTGATAACTATGATAATCTTCTTAAGTTCATAGAGCTTCTTTCCGATGAGCACGGAATGAACCTCGGACAGCGCAATCTTACGGTATCCACATGCGGTATCGTGCCTAAGATCTTAGAACTTGCGGAAAAGAAATTGTCTATAAATCTGGCACTTTCTCTTCACGCATCCAATAATGACAAGCGAAAAGAGCTCATGCCTATCGCAAATAAGTATGAGATTCATGAAGTGCTGAATGCTTGCAAGACCTATTTTGACAAGACCGGAAGACAGCTTACTTTTGAGTACTCGCTTGTTGCGGGAGTTAACGATTCTGATGAAGATGCAGCCGAATTGTCTAAGCTTTTGTCCGGACTTAACTGTGTTGTAAACTTGATTCCCGTGAATCCGATAAAAGAAAGAGATTTCAAACCTACAGACCGTTCTCATGCGGTGAAGTTCAAGGAAAAGCTTGAAAAGAACAGGATAAATGCGACGATTCGTAGAGAGATGGGCAGGGACATAGACGGTGCCTGCGGCCAGCTCAGAAGAAGATATGTCGGTGAAAAAAATAAGAGTCTGAGCACTGCAAAATCGTAGTGCTCAGACTCTTTGTTATCCCTTGAAATCAATCGTAGTTCCGAGGGTGCGCTCGGAAGTAGCCAAGATCTTGTTTGATGAACTGTTGTAAGCGTATGTCTGAACTTTAGATAAAAGATCTTCCATTGAATCGGCCTCAAATATTACAAATTTCTCGTCATCAGCTTCTTCGATCTCATTTTTATCAGAGCTTGGCTTATCAGACTCAGTCTTCTTGGCTTTTTTGTCTTTAGCTTTCTGAATGCGCTCTTCACGGGCTTCTTTTTCAGCTGCTTTCTTTTCTTTGGCTTTTTCCGCTTTCTTTTCGGCAGCCTTTTTCTCAAGGCGCTTTTTCTGCAGATCGAGAGAATCGCTTACTGTAGCGAAGAAACTCTCTTTTCCGTTTGAATCGACGGACATTCCGAAATTCTTTATATTTGCGCCGCTGCTGGTAAGTCCCATCTTTGCCTGCATCATTTTGGCCTGTGATGAAGCGATGATTCCTTCGTACTTAGTGCGGAAGGCTTCGTCTGTGGCCATGCGCTCAAGCTTTTCTTCATCTATGAGAACTACCATCTTGTTGGCATTGCCGTATGCCGCAGCATTCTGCTGAACCTGCGCCTTCATATCCTTGCTGACGGTGATGAATTCCATGTTGTGATATTTTGCTTTGAGCTTATCAAGATAGTCTTTGGCTTTATCCGAAAGCTCTACATTGCCGATGGTCATACCGTAATCTGTCATTGAGGGAACGAGCGAACTCTTTGTATCAATCGGACTCCATGACTTTAATTCTGTTTTGGCAGATTGAGAAGCTTTGGCCGCAGTTGCCTGATTGCTTTTATTTGCATAAGAAGTTTTGGTAATCTCTGAGTTACCGCCGGATGCGGAAATACTGCTTATTCCTGACATATTTTTATTACCTCCTTGTAAAAAGTGCGCTCTTTCCAAATGTCATCCTGTCAGTATACTTGAACTGAGAGAGCTGTGGTGTTGAAATCCTTTTCAAATACCATGAGCGAATACTTACCCATTTCTAATTTTTTTATCGACGAAAGCATTTGGAAAATGAAGAGGAAAAATATAAAATAATTATAAATATCGTGCGAGAAAACCCCTTCCGATGAAGTCGGTTGTGGGATGAATCGCACTAGCTTTTCTTTTTGTATTTCCCCGTCTTAATGTATTTGCGTTTGTGTTCCTCTGTTCGTTGATCTTCAATGTATTTCTTGACAGTATCAAGAGAAACACTTCCGGTAGTGGCACAGAAGTAACTTGCACTCCAGAAGGGTGAATCTCCCCATAGGTATTTCTCAACGTGTGTTCTATATGTATTTCTCACTTCTTTGGACAGCTGTGATTTTAACGAGTTGATGAGTTTTACAGGTGCAACATCAGGTGGCATGGAGATCAGCAGATGCATGTGAT
>NZ_JHXZ01000009.1 GCF_000621565.1 Butyrivibrio sp. LB2008 | reverse complement strand
ATAGAGGAAGTGAGAATGTTCTGGCACAGAGTGCGCTCTTGGCAATAGCATTTGACATCAATAAGCTCCATCATAAGATCATGTCCAAGCGGACGGGAACACACCTTTTCGAACTGAAAAAAGCGTCATAAATTTAAAATTTCAAAATGAAATATCTAAAATAGTGCCGGTAAACCAATCGGCTTATTAAAGTACGCTTCATAATGGAGCGTATAAAAAAGCATGCTATAAAAGCCCTAATTATGGGCATGAAGAAGGGGCTTCGCCCAGATGATTAATCATCTAAAGCGACAGCCCCTCTGATTTATGTATGAACGGCAACAAAAAACCACCCATTTCTGGGTGGTTTAATTTTTTGATCTTATTAAGCTCTTTCAACCTTGTTAGATCTAAGGCAGCTAGCGCAAACGTGGATTCTTTTTGTGCCGCCGTTAACTTTAACAGCAACGCGGTGAACATTTGAATTCCAAACTCTGTTAGATCTTCTATGAGAATGGCTTACATTGTTACCGAAATGAACGCCTTTGCCACAAATATCACATTTAGCCATTTTGACACCTCCTTATAAGCCATGTTCGTTCAATAGCATATTATTGCAGATATCCGCAACATTGATATATTAGCAGAAACATTACAGGAATGCAAGCAAAATATACGAAAAAATATGTAGTTGAAAATTAAGTGGTTTATTTTTCGATAAATTGCTATTATAATACATGTGTATGCTAAAACGGAGCTTCATAAAGTTCCGAGTATTAAGGAGGGTAAATATGAAGGCTTCTTCTATGAATACTCACATGGGGAGTATATCCATTGACAACGAAGTTATCGCTCAGTACGCAGGAGCTGTGGCAATGGAGTGCTTCGGTATTGTTGGGATGGCAAATGTTAATGTAAAAGACGGACTTGTGAGTCTTCTTAAGATTGATTCGATGACAAGAGGAATCAATGTTTCTCTTGATGCAAATAACAAACTGATACTTGATTTCCATATTATTGTTGCTTATGGAGTAAGCATTTCAGCTGTGTCAGACAATTTGATCGATAATGTTAAATACAAAGTAGAAGAATTTACGGGGCTTGAAATCGAGAAGATAAATATCTACATCGAAGGTGTCCGCGTTATTGACTAAGCCAAGAGATCTAGTCTAGGAGGATTTTTATTTTGAGTAATAATATAATTGACGCTAAAATGCTGGCTAAGATGTTTTTAAGCGGCGCCAAGAATCTGGAAGCAAAAAAAGAGTGGATTAATGAATTAAATGTTTTCCCCGTTCCTGACGGAGATACCGGCACTAACATGACAATGACCATCATGTCGGCTGCCAAAGAAGTTTCAAATTTAGGTGATAACGCTTCAATGGAAGCGATCTGTAAAGCAATTTCATCAGGTTCTTTGAGAGGAGCAAGAGGTAACTCGGGTGTTATTCTTTCACAGCTTCTTCGAGGATTTACCAAAGTTGTAAAAGAGCACGATGAAGTTAATGTAGCAATCCTTGCAGAGGCTTTTGATAAAGCTGTCGAGACTGCTTACAAGGCAGTAATGAAGCCCAAGGAAGGAACAATCCTTACAGTTGCAAAGGGAGCAGGCGAGAAGGCTCATGAGCTTGCTGTAGAAGGAACAACCGATATTGCATATTTCTGTGATGAAGTTATTAAATATGCAGATGAAGTACTCGCAAAGACTCCGGAGATGCTTCCTGTTCTCAAACAGGCCGGCGTAGTTGATTCCGGCGGACAGGGACTTGTTCAGGTGCTTAAGGGCGCATTTGACGGTTTCCTTGGAAAAGAGATCGATCTTACAATTACCGAGGAGCAGGTTACTCCCGGTGCAAGAACAAAAGAAAGCGCACAGGAAGAGGTTGATATCAAGTTCGGTTATTGTACCGAGTTTATTGTTATCTTGAATAAGCCTCTTAATGTTAAACAGGAAATAGATTTCAAGGGATTCCTTGAGTCAATCGGTGACAGTATTGTTATGGTTGCCGATGATGAAATCTGCAAGGTCCACGTTCATTCCAACGATCCCGGACTTGCAATCCAGAGAGCTCTTATGTACGGTCAGCTTTCAAACATGAAGATTGACAACATGAGAATGGAGCACAGAGAGAAACTCTTCCATGAGAACAAAGACGGCTCATGGGCTGAGATAGAGACTGAGATCAACGGTGCAGCAGAGCTTACACCTACATATAAGCCAGATGATGAGAATATACCTCTTGCAGGTAAGGTTGAGACACCGGCCACTTCTGAAAAGAAAGAAGAAGCTAATGCTTTGCCCGAAGCCAAGACAGAACCTGAGGTTAATGAGACTGCTCCTGAAGCAAGCGAGCCCCAGATGCCTCGCAAGGATGTTGGATTTGTAACTGTATGTGCAGGTGCTGGTCTTGCTGAAATCTTCAGAGGCCTCGGTGTTGACTATGTTATCGAAGGCGGACAGACAATGAACCCCAGTACTGCTGATATTCTTGATGCAGTAGAGAAGGTTAACGCAGATACTGTAATTGTCCTTCCAAATAATAAGAATATTATTCTTGCAGCTAATCAGGCAGCTATTATGTCTGAGGATGACGATGAAGAGGGCAAGAAGATTGTTGTTGTTCCTTCCAAGACTGTCCCGCAGGGTGTTACGGCTATAATCAATTATGTTCCCGATATCCCTGTTGAAGACAATATTGCTGCAATGACAGAAGCCATTACAACAGTTAAGACCGGTGAAGTTACTTATGCCGTAAGAGATACTGTTATAGATGATGTTCAGATCAGACAGGGCGATTTCATGGGAATCGGCGATTCAGGAATTCTTTCTGTAGGCGTTGATATGTCTGATGTTACATTTGATATGCTTAATAAGATGATGAATGACGATCTTGAACTTATCAGCATATATTATGGTGATGAAGTTGAAGTAAGCGATGCTGAGGCTCTCAGGGATAGAATTTCCGAGAAATATCCTCAATGCGATGTTGAGCTTCAGAATGGTGGACAGCCAATTTATTACTATGTTATTTCAGCAGAGTAATTATTTTATATACCGGCCGGGCAATAAAGCCCGGCCTTTTGTCTTATAGTGAACATTTATCAGAATTTTTTTACAAGGAGCGGTATGGGAGAAAGAGAACTCGCAGAATCTGTTGTTAATTTAAAGGGGATTGGAGAAAAGACAGGTAAACTCTTTAATAAATGCGGAGTGTATACCTGCAGGGATCTTATATATTATTTTCCGAGAACATATGATAAGTTCGAGCCTCCTGTTCGTGCATGTGATCTTAAAGAAGGCGAAGTATGCTCCGTTTCCCTGACAATCATTGGGAATATTATGAGAAGAAAGGTTCGAAATCTTTCAATAATCTCATTTGAAGCAGGAGACCAGACAGGAAAAGTTAAAATGACCTATTTTAACGCACCTTACCTCATAAACTCATTAAAGAGCGGCACAACTCATATTTTTAGAGGTGTTGTCAGGAAAAAAGGTAATTTCTTTACCATAGACCAGCCTAAAATGTACAAAGCCGAAGAATATGCAACTCTTTGCGGAAAACTTATGCCTAGATATCCGCTTGTAAAGAGTCTTAGCAATAATACAGTCACAAAAGCTGTTCAAAAAGCTTTTAACAGTGCAGGTAAATTCGAGGAATTTGTCCCTGAGGACATAATCAAAAGACTTGGGCTCATGAGTTTTTTTGATGCCATCTACAATATACATTTTCCAAAGGATGATGCAACCTTGGAACAGGCAAGAAGAAGGCTTGCCTATAACGAATTCTTTTTATTCGTTTTAAAACTAAGACTCTTAAAAAAGCTTCAGGAAGAAAATAGGAATACGTTTCCTATAATCGAGGTGGCCGAAGCAAAGAGATTTCTTGAAAAACTTCCGTATAGACTTACAAATGCCCAGTTAAATGCTTATAACGATATCATAAGTGATATATCAGGCCCGTATGTAATGAACAGGCTTATTCAGGGTGATGTTGGATCCGGAAAGACTGTAGTTGCATTTCTGGCTCTTTTGACCGCAGCGGCAAACGGATATCAGGGCGCTATAATGGCCCCTACCGAAGTCCTTGCGGCTCAGCATTTTGAAGGATTCAAAGAACTTATTGATAAATACGGACTTACAAGTATTAAGCCGGTTCTTTTGACCGGAGCTCTTTCTGCAAGGGATAAAAGAGAAGCTCAGAGAATGATAAAAGAAGGCGAAGTAAACTGTATTGTCGGCACAAACGCACTTATTCAGGAAAAAGTGGAATACAAAAATCTCGCTCTTGTCGTAACGGACGAGCAGCACAGATTCGGCGTTCGCCAAAGAAAGGCACTTGCAGGTAAAGGAGAAAACGTGCATGTGCTCGCGATGAGTGCGACTCCAATTCCGAGAACGCTTGCGATAATTCTGTACGGAGACTTGCACATTTCTGTTATCGACGAACTTCCCGGAGGACGCATTCCCATAAAAAACTGCGTTGTCGGAACAGATTACAGAAATACCGCTTATAAATTCATTTGCGATCAGGTAAAAGCAGGGCACCAGGCATATGTCATCTGTCCGATGGTCGAAGAAGGAGAACTGGACGGCGTTGAGAACGTTACTGATTATACGGATAAATTAAAATCGGCACTTCCTCCGGAAATCTCTGTAGCAACACTTCACGGCAAAATGAAGCCCGCTATGAAAGACGAGATCATGGAAGCTTTTGCAAGAAAGGATATTGATGTTCTTGTTTCGACAACGGTTATCGAAGTCGGAATAAATGTGCCGAACGCTACGGTCATGATGATTGAAAATGCCGAGAGATTCGGGCTTTCCCAGCTTCATCAGTTAAGAGGACGCGTAGGAAGAGGAGATGCGCAGTCATATTGCATCTTTTTAAATACATCAAAGTCTGATGATGCCAAGAAACGCCTCGATATAATGAACAGATCAAATGACGGCTTCAAGATCGCCGAGGAAGATTTAAGACAGCGCGGCCCCGGAGAATTGTTCGGAATAAGACAGAGCGGAGAACTGAATTTCAGGATCGGAGACATCTATCATGACAGTGACCTCCTTAAATCAGCCTCGATGGACGCCGACAGAATTCTGTCCGAAGATCCGAATCTGTCTGATACACAATATAGTGTACTAAGAGGAGTTTTAAGCACTAAATCTGCAAATTCGGTTGACTTTAACTGTTTATAAAAGTAATATTAGTTTAGTTGATTAGGTAGAAAATAGGAGGAGTATCGGCTTTTTACCGATGAGATAATATGGCAAAAATAGCGATATTAACAGATAGTAACAGTGGAATAACTCAGGCACAGTCTAAAGAACTCGGAATTCACGTAGTTCCTATGCCTTTTATGATCGATGGAGAAGAATATTTTGAAGATATAAATCTTACTCAGGAGCAGTTTTATCAGAAACTCGGCGACAATGCCAATGTTTCTACAAGTCAGCCTACTCCTGATTCTCTTATGAAAATATGGGATGAACTTTTACAGGATTATGACAGAATCGTTTATATTCCCATGAGTTCAGGCCTTTCGGGATCATGCCAGAGTGCATACATGTTTGCTCAGGAAGAGTATGAGGGCAAAGTTTTCGTGGTTGATAACCAGAGAATTTCCGTAACACAGAGACAATCTGCAATCGACGCCAAAGAAATGGCCGAAAAAGGCTTATCTGCTGAAGAGATAGTGCAGAAACTCATGGATACAAAGTTTGAATCAAGTATTTATATCATGCTTGATACACTTTATTATCTGAAAAAAGGTGGCAGAATCACACCTGCTGCCGCGGCACTCGGAACACTCTTAAGGCTTAAGCCCGTTCTTCAGATTCAGGGCGAAAAACTTGATGCTTTCGCAAAAGCAAGAACCAGCAACCAGGGCAAGAGCATTATGATAAGTGCAATCAAAAACGACATTGAGAATCGTTTCGGCGGCGAAGAAGCCAAGGACTATTGGATTGCCGCTGCCTATACAAAAGACATCGATACTGCAAACGAATGGAAAAAAGAGCTCGAAAAAGAGTTCCCCGGCATGGACATCTACATGGATCCCCTGTCCCTTTCCGTAGCCTGCCACATCGGCCCCGGCGCCCTCGCAGTAACCGTAACCAGAAAACTGCACTTTTAATCCAAAATAACTAGTCCCTGGATCCCCCACACTAGTTACGTCATCCTTCCGTTACAAATGAATCATTAAAACCATCGGAAGAAGACGTATTTAAATTTTAAAAAATCATTATTGTAATTATGCTGTGGCATTTCATAGGCAGATATATAGTATTTTTTGCGATTTTGTGCAACGGAAATGAGACCAAGTAATCGCGAGTGCCTCTGCACGAACGATTTGGTCTCATTGAAGTGCTTTGCACAATCAGAGCAAAAAATACTATATATCTGCCGTCAAAGAAACCACCGCACAACGTAGAAAAAAGTTTTTGAAAAGGGGTTTAATTTATATGGCTTCGTATGATACATATGATGCTTCGAGTATTACTGTCCTTGAAGGTCTTGAGGCAGTAAGGAAACGTCCCGGAATGTACATCGGAAGCGTTACTACAAGAGGCCTTAACCATCTTGTGTATGAGATCGTAGACAATGCCGTAGATGAACATTTGGCAGGATTTTGTACAAGAATAAAGGTCACTCTTGAAGCGGATGGCTCCGCAACAGTTTCCGATAACGGCAGAGGTATCCCCGTCGGCATGCACGCAAAAGGAGTTACTGCAGAGCGAATCGTTCTGACAACACTTCACGCCGGCGGTAAATTTGATAATAATTCTTATAAGACAAGCGGTGGACTTCATGGTGTAGGTTCATCGGTTGTTAATGCGCTCTCTGCAAGAATGAGTGTCAAAGTCTTTAAAGACGGCAATATCTATCAGGACACTTATGAGAGAGGAATTCCTACAACACAGCTTAAAAACGGTCTCTTAGAGCCTATCGGCACAACAAAAGAGACTGGAACAACGATCAATTTCCTTCCTGACGGAACTATTTTTGAAAAGACAAGATTCAAGGAAGATGACATCAAATCAAGACTTCACGAGACATCTTATCTTAATCCCTCACTTACGATCATATTTGAGGACAAAAGACCCGGAGTAGAGGAATATACTGAATTCCATGAACCTGACGGAATAACAGGATTTATTCGTGATATGAACAAGTCAAAAGAGGCTGTTCATGATGTTGTTTCCTTTAAGGGTGAGAGCGAAGGTGTTGAAGTTGAAGTTGCATTCCAGTATGTAAATGAGTTCCATGAGAATATTCTCGGCTTCTGTAATAATATCTACAACGCCGAGGGCGGTACTCACCTTACGGGATTCAAGACGATCTTTACCAATATAATCAATCAGTATGCCCGTGAGCTTAATATTTTAAAAGAAAAAGACGTAAACTTTACAGGAACAGACGTAAGAAACGGTATGACTGCCGTTGTTTCTATAAAGCATCCCGATCCCAGATTTGAAGGACAGACCAAGACAAAGCTCGATAATCAGGATGCGGCAAAGGTTGTTTCCAAGATAACAGGCGATGAGATGACAAGATTTTTTGACAGAAATCTTGAGACACTTAAGTCTATCATCGGCTGTGCGGAAAAAGCCGCAAAGATCAGAAAAACCGAAGAAAAAGCCAAGACAAACATGCTTACCAAGCAGAAGTATTCCTTTGATTCAAACGGAAAACTTGCAAACTGCATAAGTAAGGATGCTTCAAAGTGCGAGATCTTCATCGTAGAGGGAGATTCCGCGGGCGGAAGCGCGAAGATGGCAAGAGACAGAAATTATCAGGCCATTCTTCCTATTAGAGGTAAGATCCTGAACGTTGAAAAAGCAAGTATCGACAAGGTTCTTGCAAATGCCGAGATCAAAACAATGATCAATGCTTTCGGATGCGGTTTTTCCGAAGGATACGGAAATGACTTTGATATAAATAAGCTCAGATATGACAAGATCATTATCATGGCCGATGCCGACGTAGACGGTGAGCATATTGCGACACTGCTTCTTACTCTTTTCTACAGATTCATGCCCGAGCTTATATATCAGGGACATGTTTATATTGCTATGCCTCCGCTTTACAAGGCTATGCCTGCAAGAGGCAAGGAAGAGTACCTGTACGACGACAATGCGCTTGTAAAATACAGAAATACTCACAAAGGAAACTTTACTCTTCAGAGATACAAAGGTCTTGGTGAGATGGATCCCGAGCAGCTTTGGGAGACAACACTTGATCCTGAGAGGAGATTATTAAAAGCGGTCGAGATTGAAGATGCCAAGATGGCCTCTCAGATGACCGAACTTTTGATGGGAGTGGACGTACCTCCCAGACGTGAATTCATTCATCAGCACGCGACAGATGCTGAGTTAGACATTTAAAGGGGAAAATATGGAAGACAGAATTATAAGGACCGAGTATTCGGATATAATGCAAAAGTCGTTCATAGACTATGCCATGAGCGTTATCGTTGCTCGTGCGCTTCCTGATATAAGAGACGGATTAAAGCCTGTTCAGAGAAGAACATTATATGATATGTACGAGCTTGGCATAAGATATGACAGGCCTTACAGAAAAAGTGCGAGAATCGTCGGCGATACAATGGGTAAATATCACCCGCACGGCGACAGTTCCATTTATGATTGTCTTGTCGTAATGACACAGGATTTTAAGAAAATAGCACCTCTTGTTGACGGCCACGGTAACTTTGGCAATATTGAAGGTGACGGCGCAGCTGCGATGCGTTATACAGAGGCGAGACTTTCCAAGCTTACTCAGGAGAACTTTCTTGAGGATCTTGATAAGAACGTAGTAGATTTTGTTCCGAACTTTGATGAGACAGAGAAAGAGCCTTCGGTTCTTCCCGTTAAGATACCTAACTTTTTGATAAACGGTTCCGAAGGTATCGCGGTAGGTATGGCTACAAGCACACCTCCTCACAACCTTGCAGAAGTAATTGATGCAGAGATTGCATATATACAGAATGATTCCCTTACTACAAAGGAACTCATGAAATTTATCAAGGGACCTGATTTCCCTACGGGCGGAATTGTAATAAATAAGGACGAGCTCCTTAATATCTATGAGACCGGTACCGGCAAGATTAGGGTAAGAGGTAAGGTTGAGACCGAGAAGGGCAAGAACGGACATATCAATCTTGTCATCACCGAGATTCCTTATACAATGATAGGAATGGGAATCGGTAAGTTTATGGCTGATGTTGCCGAACTAGCCGAAAAGAAGATCACCAATGATATAATCGATATCTCAAACCAGTCTTCAAAAGAAGGCGTGAGAATCGTTATTGAGCTTAAGAAAGATACAGATGTCGAGAACTTTACAAATCTTCTTTATAAGAAGACAAAGCTCGAAGATACATTCGGCGTAAATATGCTCGCTATCGACAACGGACGCCCCGAAACAATGTCTTTAAGAGATATTATGAGGGCATGTGCCGATTTCCAGTTCGAGATTGCGACAAGAAAGTACACCACACTCCTTAAGAAAGAACAGGAGAAAAAAGAGATTCAGGAAGGCCTTATCAAGGCTTGTAACGTTATAGACCTCGTTATCGAGATCCTACGAGGCTCCAAAGACAGGGCTATGGCAAAGAATTGTCTGGTAAACGGTGTTACGGAAGGTATTAATTTCAAATCAAGAGAATCAAAAGCTATGGCTGCGCAGCTTCTTTTCACCGAAGCTCAGGCTGATGCCATTCTCGAGATGCGTCTGTACAAACTCATCGGACTTGAGCTTGACGCTCTTATAAAAGACCATGAACAGACGGTTGCAAATATATACAGATACGAGGATATCCTTGAAAGCCATGAGTCAATGTCTATGGTCATTCAGGATGAACTCGGCAAGATCAAAAAAGAGTATTCAGCAAAAAGAAAGACTGTTATCGACAACAGAGAGAATGCTGTATACGAAGAAAAGCCGGTTGAAGAAGTTGATGTTGCCTTTATCATGGACAGATTCGGCTATGCAAAGACAATAGATGCTTCAACTTACGAAAGAAATAAAGAGACTATCGAGGCCGAGTTCAAATATTCATTTGTAATGAAGAACACGGGGAAAGTGTGTCTTTTCACAAGTGCAGGTAACCTGCATACTATAAAGGCTATGGATCTTCCTCAGGGAAAGATGCGAGATAAGGGCGTTCCGATCGACAATGTAAGTAATTACAATGCTTCGGAGGAAACCGTTATCCTTGCCGCAAGTCAGTCGGAGCTTAATCTCTACAGACTTATCTTTACAACAAAAGCTTCAATGATGAAGACTGTAAACGGCGGAGAATTTGACGTTTCAAAGAGAACCGTTGCGGCGACCAAGCTTTCGGACGATGATGAACTTGTGAGCGTAGAAGTTCTCAAAGAGCAGAAGACGATCATACTTAGAACCGAAGACGGATATTTCCTTAGATTCCCTGTCGATACCATTCCGGAGAAAAAGAAGACCGCTGTCGGTGTTCGCGGAATGAGACTTGGAAAGAATGACTTTGTAAGAGATGTTTACTACCTGAACGATCAGGAAGAAAAAACTGTTGAACACAACAATAAAAAACTCGAGCTTGCTCATCTTAAGATAACAAGCAGAGATACTAAAGGAACAAAGGTAAGGATATGAGAGTAATCGCGGGAACTGCCAGAAGGCTCAGGCTCGTAACCCCTGAAGGGAACGACACAAGGCCTACTCAGGACAGAATCAAGGAAACACTTTTTAATATGATCCAGAATGAAGTGCCCGGCGCAGTATTTATCGATCTTTTTGCCGGAAGCGGCGGAATCGGTATCGAGGCACTTTCAAGAGGTGCTTCCAAAGCCTATTTTATTGAGAATGCTACAGCTGCATACAAGTGCATTTTACAGAATCTCAAGACAACGCATTTTGAAGAAGATGCAACAGTCCTCAAACAAGATGTAGTAATCGGACTTAGAAATATTCATGAGGATGAAGCGGATATAATTTTTCTTGATCCCCCGTACCATGAAGATCTTTATGAGAGAACACTTGCCCAGCTTGGAACCATGAAGTATGTTACTGAGCATACCATGATAATTGTTGAGAGTTCACTTGATATGGATTTTTCATTCGCTGAAGACTATGGTTTTGAAGTCAGACGCGAAAAAGAATATAAAACAAATAAGCATGTCTTTTTGTACAGAAAGGAAGCGCTATGAAAACAGCGGTTTATCCCGGCAGTTTTGACCCGATTACTTATGGACACTTGGATATAATTAAACGTGCGGCATCAATGTTCGACAAGGTAATTGTCGCTGTAATGTGTAATTCAGCCAAAACTCCATTGTTCACACTTGATGAACGTGTTAAAATGATTAAAGAGTCCGTAACCGGCATTGACAATGTCGTTGTTGAATCTTTCAGCGGACTTTTGATCGATTATTGCAAGAAGGAAGACATTCATATTGTTATCAGAGGACTGCGGGCGATAACCGATTTCGAATATGAACTCCAGATTGCGCAGACCAATAAGGAACTGTCGCATAACGAGGTCGATACGGTTTTCCTCACAACTAATATCAAATACTCATATCTTAGCAGTTCTGTGGTAAGAGAAGTCGCAAGTTATAAGGGTGATATTTCACCTTGCGTTTCAGATTTTGTCGCAAAAGCTATGTACAAAAAGTTTGAAAAAGATGAAAATCAGGGGGATGTATAAATGACCAGCAAAATCGAGCAATTAATTGATGAGATTGAGACTTATATCGATAATTGTAAGCCTCAGCCTTTGTCACAGACAAAGATCATTGTCAATAAAGAGGAGATCGATGAGCTTTTGAGGGAGCTCAGATCAAAAACTCCCGAAGAGATAAAGAAATATCAAAAAATTATCAGTAATAAAGAAGCCATCTTAAATGATGCCAGAAGAAAAGCCGAAGATATCGTGAATCAGGCTACAATAAAGACTAACGAGCTTATCAATGAGCATGAGATCATGCAGCAAGCTTATGCTCAGGCAAACGAAGTCGTTTCACAGGCAGCTGTTCAGGCCAAAGAAATCCTGGATAATGCCATGACGGAAGCTAACAGCATGAAATCAGCCGCTGTACAGTATACAGACCAGCTTCTTGCAGGAGTTGAAGATATTATCACTCAGTCAATCGATGTGACAAGCAAGAACACCGATGATATCGTTGAGACCATTAAGCAGAACAGCATTAACATGGTAAAAGAGATATCACAGAGTACAGACAGTGTTTTATCTGCACTTACACAGTACGGTGAAGTCATCAAATCAAACAGAGCCGACTTAAGGCCGCCGGAAGTTGCTTCATCAAATACCGCCAACGTGTCTAATGCAGAAGATTCTCAGGCTCAGGGAATATCCGAGCAGGAAGCTCTGAATCTTGATATGTTAAACGGTTAAACAGCATATTTAAGCTGCCGCTTTTTGCGACAGCTTTTTACATTTTTTATCGGGTTTCTGTAGTTTTTACACAAAAAAGAGGAGAAGAAGTATGAAAAAAAGAATTACTGCAATTATTTTAGCCGGACTTTTGTCTTTTAGTGGGATTTTGCCCGCTTCTACCGTTCCTGCAAAAGCAGCAGAGAAACCTGTTGTTATCGTTATCGATCCCGGTCACGGAGGAAACAATCTCGGTGCACAGCACAACGGATTTACCGAAAAGCTTCTGACACTTCAGGTTGCAAATGCAATGAAGGCAGAGCTTGAAAAGTATGACAATGTAACAGTTTATCTTACAAGAACTTCAAACGAACAGGGAGTTTCTCTTGAAGACAGAGCTGCATTTGCACAGAGCGTAAATGCCGATTTCCTTTACAGCCTTCATTTCAATGCATCAGCTGAGCATAACTTCTACGGATGCGAAGTTTGGGCATCAGCATTTGGCAGCTGCTATCAGAAGGGAATGGATTTTGGTAATATTATGATTGCCGAACTTGGCAGTCTTGATATTTACCAGAAGGGCGTAAAGACCAAGATAGGTAAAAAGGGTGAAGATTATTACGGAGTTATCAGAGCCTGCACAGCAAGAAATATTCCGGGAGTAATCATTGAGCATGCATATCTCGATCATGCATATGATGTTCCCAAGGTAAAAGCCGCAAACTTCCTTAATACTCTCGGAGTTAAGGATGCAACAGCCGTTGCTAAATATTTCAAGCTTAAGTCATCCAAGACAGGAGCTGATTTCTCGGGATTTAAGTACACTCCCACAGCACAGCCCGCAGGTCCCATCCGTCAGGATGAGTCAGCCCCCGATGTTTGTGATATCAAAGTTCTTGCAAGAAATGATAAGGACGGAAACGTACTTGTTCAGATGACTGCAAAGGATAATCAGAGTCCTGTGATCTATTTTGCATACAGCTATGACGGCGGTAAGACATACAGCCCTTTACAGATGTGGGACAGATCAAAGGAAACACAGTCATACAATGTAAAGGTTCCGAGCGGATTTGCTAATCCCACGATCGTATGCCGCGCATATAACAATTTTGAACTTTTCAAGGAAAGTAATCCTGTTCCTGTAAAGGAATTTAAATATTGAGACTCGACAAATATCTGGGTGACCACAATGTAGGAACCCGCAAACAAATTAAAGAATACCTGAAAAACGGTCGTTGTACGGTTAACGGTACTGTCATCACCAAGCCTGACGTACACATCGATGAAAATGTCGATGAGATCTCTTTTGACGGAAAGGTTCTTTCTTATTCACGCTTTCACTACTTCATGCTGTATAAGCCGGCAGGAGTAGTGTCAGCTACTAACGATAAGAGAAATACAACCGTTCTTGATCTGTTAAAAGAAGAAAATGTCAGGGATTTAAGTCCCTGCGGAAGGCTTGATATCGATACGGAAGGGCTTTTGCTGATAACCGATGACGGAGTGCTTATACATAAGCTGCTTTCTCCCAAAAAGCACGTTGATAAAGTCTATGAGGTGCATATAAAACACGCTCTTTCGGACGATGATATCAAAGTGCTCGAGAACGGCGTTGACATAGGCGATAAGAATGACGATGGTTCAAAGAAGCTCACGCTTCCCGCCAAAGTTTATGTTAAGGACAGCGACAACGAAGGAAATCCCGTTATCGAGCTTACCATTCACGAAGGCCGTTTTCATCAGGTTAAAAGAATGCTTGAAGCGGTTGGTAATGAAGTGCTTTTTCTCAAAAGACTTTCCATGGGATCGCTTTTTCTTGATGAAAGCCTTAATCCCGGCGAATACAGAGCTCTAACGGATGAAGAGTTAAAAGAACTTGGTTTATGACCGGAGGAAAACAAATTGGATCTTCACAGAGTAAATAAAGGTGATTTTGGATACATAAAATACAGAAAGAGTGTTGCAATATTAAGGACTGCGATCAGCCTTATTATCACGTTCGGAATATATGTTGCAGGACTTATATTATACGGATCTCAAAAGAATGTTTTGAGTATCGTCGCTGCACTCGGATGCCTTCCTACCGGCTGGAGCGCTGTAAATATGATAATGTTCATTAAGGCAAAAGCATGTGAAGATGCTGACAAAAACAAGATCGAAGCATGCAGAGGAAGCCTTCTTATTCACTACGATCATGTTATTACATCGTATGATAAGAATTTCAATGTGTCTGCATCAACTGTTCTTGATAAGAATATTTGTTGCTATTCCTCGGATGAAGATATTGATGAGATTGATTGCGAGAAGCACATCAAGAAGATGATCGCACAGAGTGGTTATTCCAGCTACAGCATCAAGATTTTTACCGATATCGATAAATTCTGTGACAGGCTTTCGCAGCTTGAAAAGCTCCGTGCAGATAAGGGTATCGATCCACAGGCTATTGAAGACAGCTGGATTCCGGGAACAACGCAGACACCTGCATCAATTCTTTTGTCCATTTCATTGTAAGGATAGTCATGAAAGAAATTAAAATCGGAAATAATGCAGCAGGAAAGCGCCTTGACAGCTTCCTTAAAGGATATCTTCCCGGTGCATCGGGCGGATTTATCTATAAGATGCTGCGTAAAAAGAATATAACTCTGAACGGCAAGAAAGCTGACGGAACAGAGAAACTTAGAGAAAACGATCTTATAAAGATCTTTTTTTCTGATGAAACATTTTCGAAATTCAAAGGAAATACTGACGTCATTAAGAATAGCAAAAACGATGACAAAAATATAGACCTCTCGAAGTACGGCAATGTGAAGGTTGTTTATGAAGATGATAATATCCTTCTTGCCTCCAAACCGGTGGGACTTCTGTCACAGAAGAGTACGCCTAAGGATATCAGTTTAAACGACTGGCTTATCGATTATCTTTTGAGCACAGGAAGCGATGCAGCGAAGGATCTGGATATTTACAAGCCTTCAATATGTAACAGACTCGACCGGAATACAGGCGGAATCGTGATATGCGCCAAATCACTTCCGGGCGCAAGAGAGATGAACAGGCTTCTAAAGAGCAGGAATCTCGATAAGTACTACAAGACGATAGTTTCAGGGAATCTTTCCGAGAATATTTATCTAAAGGGATTTCTTTATAAAGATGAGAAGAAGAACAAGGTCTTTATAAAAAAAGATGATCCTCACGATGACAGATATTCTTATATAGAGACGGAAATTGTTCCCGTTAAATATAACAAAGATGCGGATCTTACCATGCTTGAAGTAAAGCTTATAACAGGAAAGCCACATCAGATAAGGGCGCATTTATCAAGTATCGGACATCCGCTTATCGGCGATGTCAAATATGGCGGAAAAACATACAAGAATATCAAGCACCAGCTTCTTTTCTGCTATAGAGTGTGCTTTCCCGATGATATGCCAAATGGATTTGAAAATATCAAAGGAAGAGAGTTTAAGACTGAGCTTCCCGATGCTTATGACAGTTTTTTTGATCAATAGGGATTTATATCGCATATAATCAACACAGAAGGGGAAAAATATGCCTACATGGAAATCAAGGGGGCTCCGGGGATCTACCTTGGAGGAACTTATAAACAGGACAAATGAAAGATACAATGAGCTTTCGCTTGCCCTTATCCAGAAAATCCCGACTCCCATAACACCGATAAAGATTGACAAGAGTACAAGACATATTACACTTGCATATTTTGAACAAAAGAGTACTGTTGATTATATTGGTGTAGTGCAGGGAATACCTGTTTGTTTTGACGCAAAAGAGTGCGCTGCCGAGACATTCGCACTCGAAAATATCCATCCTCACCAGGTTGAGTTCATGAAAACCTTTGAAAATCAGGATGGAATAGCTTTTTTTCTAATTTATTATACAGGACTAAATGAGTTCTATTATCTACCTTTCAGAAAATTGTATGAATTCTGGGAAAGAGCAGAGAATGGCGGAAGGAAAAGCTTTCGACACGAGGAACTTTCTGAGGAATTTGTAATAAAGTCTCCGGGTGAAAATGGCCTTCTCATTCCCTATCTCGAAGCACTTCAAAAAGACTTAGATGCCAGATAATAAAAGTGATTGACAGCTTTATAAAATTGATGTTAAACTCTGTAGTATAGTAATTAATTAACACTGTGCAATACTAAAGTGTAAATTTTTTTTACTTTGCACCGCTAAAGCAGACACATAGATTTTTGTTTATGATATATAGATTAAGTGAGGTTATTATGAATAAAGTTCTTTTACATACTCCGGACGGAGTACGTGATATTTATGGAAGCGAATACAGCGACAGACTTATTATTGAAAATAAGATCCATAATGTCATCAAAAGCTATGGATATAGCGATATTGACACACCGACATTTGAGTTCTTCGATGTTTTCGCAGATGAGATCAATGCATCAGATGCGCGTGAACTCTACAAGTTCTTTGATAAAGACGGAAATACTCTTGTTTTAAGACCTGATTTCACACCTGCGATCGCACGTTGTGCTTCCAAGGTGATGCTTGAGGATTCAAAGCCTGTCCGTGTTTGCTATAACGGCAAGACTTTCCTTAATACATCAAGTTTTCAGGGAAAGCTTAAACAGAACACAAATATAGGCGTTGAGCTTATGAATGATTCTTCAGTATATGCCGATGCCGAGAATATAGCTCTTTTGATCGAGGCTCTTAAGAGCACGGGACTTACTAATTTCCAGATCAGTATAGGTGATGCGGATTATTACAAGGGAGTCTGCGAGGAGGCCGGAATCGACGCTGATACAGAGGAAAAGATCAGAGAGCAGATCATTGATAAGAATATTTTTGCTGTTGAAGGAATCTTGAGCGAAAGAAACGTTCCCGAGAAATATCGTGGTCTTATCGGTAAGGTCGCTGAATTTATCGGAACGGATGAAGCTCTCGATAAGGCTCAGAGCGAAGTGAGCAACAAGCGTTCACTCGATGCAATAAAGAGACTTAAGGATCTCTACAGGGTTCTTACAAATTACGGTGTTGAGAAATATGTTTCTTTTGACCTCGGAATCCTCAGTAAATTCAATTATTACACAGGCGTGATCTTCCTTGCATATACATACGGCGTGGGAGATGCCATTGCAAAGGGCGGAAGATACGATAATCTTCTCGGTAAATACGGAACAGATGCACCTTCGATAGGTTTCTCAATTATAATTGATGACCTCATGTCTGCACTTTACAGACAGAATGCCACAGTTGAGCATGAAGCTGAGCGAGTAGTCATCACATACAACGAGAACACTTTTGAGGAAGCACTCAGCAAAGCAAAAGAACTTAGAAAAAATGGCACAAATGTTGCTTTGGAGGCTGAATGATCGGAGGAGACATGAGATATTTAACTTTTGCGCTTGGAAAAGGCAGACTTGTAAAAGACACAATGGAACTTTTAAATAAATGTGGGATTGAATGCGAGGAAGTACTTGATAAAAAGACAAGAAAACTTATTTTTACAAATGAGGAACTTGGACTTAAGTTCTTTCTCGCAAAAGGGCCCGATGTACCGACTTATGTTGAGTACGGCGCCGCAGATATAGGAATTGTCGGCGCAGATACTATTCTTGAAGAAAACAGAAGAGTATACGAGGTTTTGGACCTCGGATTTGGAAAATGCAGAATGTGCGTCTGCGGACCGCATGATGCCAAGAGCCTTCTGGAGCATCGCGAGATGATCCGCGTTGCAAGTAAGTATCCGAACATTGCAAAAGATTACTTTTTTAATAAAAAGCATCAGACTGTAGATATAATCAAATTAAACGGTTCGGTTGAACTTGGACCTATTGTTAATCTGTCGGATGTGATCGTCGATATCGTTGAAACAGGATCAACACTCAGAGAAAACGGACTTGAAGTCTTGGAAGAAATTTGTCCGTTATCGGCAAGAGTTATTGTAAATCAGGTTAGCATGCAGATGGAAACAGAGAGAATCAGAAAACTCATCAATGCTATGAAGGAGAATTTATAAGATATGCGTACATTAAAGCTTACAGAAGAAACACAGAGCGAACTCCTTGGAAATCTTTTGAACAGAAATCCCGGAAGCTACACAGAATATGAAAATACAGTAAATGAAATAATTGATAACGTAAGAAAGAACGGTGATAAGGCTGTTTTTGAATATACTCTTAAATTCGATAAGAGTGAACTTTCAGCTTCTACTGTCAGAGTTACAGAAGATGAGATCAAGGCCGCTTACAAAGAGCTTGATCCCAAATTTGTGGAAGTTATGAAAAAGAGTGCTGAGAACATTCGTATATTCCACGAGAAGCAGAAGAGAAATTCCTGGATTGATACAAGAGAAGACGGAAGCATCCTTGGTCAGAGAATTCTTCCCATCGAGATCTCGGGTGTCTATGTTCCCGGCGGAAAAGCCGCTTATCCTTCAAGCGTTCTTATGAATGTTGTTCCTGCAAAAGTTGCAGGCGTTGAAAGAATTGTAATGTGCACACCTCCCGGAAAAGACGGCAAGGTAAATGCGGGAACTTTGGTTGCCGCAGATATCGCAGGTGTTACGGAAGTGTACAAAGTAGGCGGAGCTCAGGCTATCGCTGCCATGGCTTTCGGAACAGAGAGCATTCCTAAGGTTGATAAGATCACAGGCCCCGGAAATATCTTTGTTGCTCTTGCAAAGAAAGCGTGCTTCGGACATGTTTCAATCGATTCTATCGCAGGCCCAAGTGAGATCCTTGTTGTTGCAGATGAGACTGCTAATGCAAGATATGTTGCCGCAGATCTTCTTTCACAGGCTGAGCACGATGAGCTTGCAAGTGCAATACTTGTTACAACATCAGAGAAGCTTGCAAATGATGTTTCCGCTGAAATTGAGGGATTTTTGAAGGAACTTTCAAGATCGGATATCATCAAGAAATCTCTTGATAATTACGGATATATATTTATCGCAGATGATATGGATGCAGCTGTAGATGCAGCAAATGCAATCGCATCGGAGCACCTTGAGATCATTACAAAAGATCCTTACGAAGTAATGACTAAGATAAAGAATGCGGGCGCAATTTTCCTCGGAGCTTATTCATCAGAGCCTCTCGGAGATTATTTTGCAGGTCCCAATCACATTCTTCCAACAAACAGAACCGCAAGATTCTTCTCACCTTTAAATGTTGATGATTTCATGAAGAAGACAAGCATCATTTCTTATTCAAGAGATGCGCTCAGCAAGGTTCACGAAGATATCGAGCTCTTTGCCAAGGAAGAGGGGCTTACAGCTCACGCAAACTCTATAGCGGTAAGATTTGAGTGATAAATTCCAGTTGTTATCGTATTGCGTGATATCGCAAATAGCGATAATTCGTTTTTGAAATTGTATATAATTGTTTTAAAATTGCAAGTGTACTTTCTAAAATGTCCATAAAATGCAAGTTTGGTTTTTAAGCCGAACAGATAACAACAATATTTTGTACTGGTAAATAAGGAGACACAAATTATGGATAACAGAATTGCAAGTGTTACCCGGAATACTAAAGAAACTCAGATTGCCGTAACCATCAACATAGACGGAACGGGAACAAGTGATATTTCAACAGGCATCGGCTTTTTTGACCACATGCTTGAAGGATTCGCAAGGCACGGTCTGTTCGATCTTACAGTCAAGGTCACCGGCGATCTCAATGTAGACGGACACCACACTGTTGAAGATACCGGAATTGTCCTGGGACAGGCTATCCTGAAGGCAATCGGTGACAAAAAAGGCATTAAGAGATACGGAAGCATGATCCTTCCTATGGATGAGACACTTGTTATGAGTGCAGTAGATCTCTGCGGTAGACCGTATTTTGTTATGGACGCCGAGTTTAACGCTCCCATGGTGGGAGATTTTGATACACAGCTTGTAAGTGAGTTTTTCTATGCTGTTTCTTATGCGGCAATGATGAATATTCACCTCAGAGTAATAACCGGATATAATGAACATCACAAGATTGAAGCAATGTTCAAGGCTTTTGCCAAGTCACTTGACGAAGCAACAAGTTTCGATCCCAGGATCAAAGATGTTCTCAGCACAAAAGGAGCCCTTTAAATTATGAATGACAATAAGAAATTTATCCCCTGCATTTATCTGTGTGAAGATAAGGCTTGGTCGGATTTTAAGAAATCAGATGTTATTAGCGAAGCCCCCGCAGCGCTTGCTGAGGCTTATTCCGACGCAGGTGCGGATGAGATTATAGTATTCGATCTTTCACCCGAGGGAGATGACAAACTTCACGAAGATTCACTTCATATGCTTCAGAAGATCTGCAAAGCCGTAGACGTTGAAGTTATCGGTGCTGGAAACGTTAAGCGCATGGAGGACATCAAGAAGCTCATTTATGCCGGATGCAAGAAGGCGTTCCTTAACTATTCCAAAGAAGGCAACAGAGAGATCCTCAAAGAGGTTTCAAGCAAATTCGGCAAAGAAAAGATCGGTATCTGCTACAGCAATCCTCAGGATATTACAGATGATATCGAGAATGTCGATGAACTTGCTTCAGAGCTTATATTTATAGGCGATAACAGTAAATTCAAGACAAATTCTCTTTTGCCCGTAATATTATTCGTTGAACAGAGCGATGACAACAGCCTTGTAGAAAGCCTTAAATCAGATAAGGTTCAGGGTGTTACGGGAACTTATGTAAATAAGAACTATGCAAGGATAAATGACTGGAAGGATGCCTGCAAGAGTGCGGGAATTCCCGTATTCAGACTTGAAGCTGCTTTTTCATGGGATCAGCTCAAAAAGAACTCCGACGGAATGGTTCCCGTTATTGTTCAGGACTACCGCACAGATCAGGTTCTTATGCTTGCTTATATGAACGAGGAAGCATATAACATGACAATCAAAACAGGCAAGATGACATATTACAGCAGAAGCCGCAATGAGCTCTGGATAAAGGGCGAAACCAGTTCACATTATCAGTATGTGAAATCTCTTTATACCGATTGCGACTATGATACGATCCTTGCTAAGGTTAAGCAGATCGGCGCAGCATGTCATACAGGAAAATATTCCTGTTTCTTTAATGAGATTGCGAGCAAGAACTATACCGAGAAGAATCCTCAGAAAGTTCTCGACAACGTATATGATGTTATTAAAGACAGAAAGGTTAATCCCAGAGAGGGTTCTTATACAAATTACCTGTTTAACAAGGGTGTAGACAAGATTCTTAAGAAGCTCGGAGAAGAGGCAACAGAGATTGTTATTGCTTCAAAGAATCCCGAGGAAAAAGAAATAGTTTACGAAATTTCTGATTTCCTGTATCATATGATGGTCCTTATGGCTGAGAAAAATGTCAGCTGGGAGGATATTACCGACGAACTGTCTAGACGATAAGGGAAAAATATGAATTACAATTTAGCACTGTCAGATGACATACTTTTAAGTATCGAAAAACCTGAAAGGTACATCGGAAACGAAGCCAACAGCATTACGAAGGATAAAAAAGCGGTTGATATTCGATTCGCTATGTGCTTTCCTGATGTTTACGAGATTGGTATGTCACATCTGGGAATACAGATTTTATACGGAATGTTCAATTCTTTTGAGGACGTCTGGTGTGAGCGCGTTTATTCGCCGTGGCTCGACATGGATGAGGTCCTCAGAAAAGAGGACATTCCTCTTTTTGCGTTGGAATCACAAGATCCTGTAAAGGACTTTGACTTCCTCGGATTTACTTTGCAGTACGAGATGTGTTACACAAATATACTGCAGATTCTCGATCTTTCAAAGATCCCGCTTCTTGCAAAAGAAAGAACCTGGGATCATCCGATCGTAATAGGCGGAGGCCCCTGCACATACAATCCCGAGCCTATTGCGGACTTTTTTGACATATTTTATATAGGTGAAGGCGAGACGAGATACAGAGAGATCTTTGATTATTACAAAAAGTGTAGGGCTGACGGAACTTCAAGGGAAGATTTCCTTCACGGCTGCGCAAAGATGCCCGGTATCTACGTTCCTGGGTTCTATAATGTCGAATATAAGGAAGACGGAACTATTAAATCTATGCTTCCGATATACGATGATATCCCAAAAACCATCAAAAAAGAGATGTGTTTAGAGATATCAGATGTTTTTTATCCCACAAAACCTGTTGTTCCCTATATCAAGATAACTCAGGACAGAGTAGTCCTTGAGATCATGAGAGGTTGCATCAGAGGTTGCAGATTCTGTCAGGCGGGACAGCTCTACAAGCCGCTCAGGGAAAAAGATGTCGAGCACCTAAAGGAACTTGCTATTGAGTCATTAAAGAACACGGGGTATGAGGAAATCTCACTCAGTTCATTAAGTTCAAGTGATTATACCAAGCTCCCCGAGCTCATTGATTTCCTGATAAAGAGTTGCAATGAGAGAAAGGTCAATATTTCACTTCCTTCTCTTAGAATTGATGCATTCTCACTTGATGTTATGAGCAAGGTTCAGGACGTAAAAAAGAGCAGTCTTACATTTGCGCCCGAGGCCGGAACTCAGAGAATGAGAGATGTTATAAATAAGGGACTTACAGAGGAAGATATCTTAAGAGGCTCGCACGAGGCGTTTCTTGGAGGTTGGAACAAAGTTAAGCTCTATTTCATGCTAGGGCTTCCGACAGAGACAGACGAAGATATCCTCGGAATCGGTGAGATTGCCAATAAAGTGGCTGCGGAATACTTTGATACCGTTCCCAAGGAAAAGAGAAACGGAAGAACAATTGATATCGTTGCAAGTACATCTTTCTTTGTACCTAAGCCGTTTACTCCGTTCCAGTGGGCTCCCATGAATACCAAGGAAGAATTCCTTGAAAAGGCAAATAAGACCAGAAAAGGCATCATGTCACAGCTTAACCAGAAGCATATCAAGTACAACTGGCACGAAGCTGATGCGAGCATGATGGAAGGTGTCCTTGCAAGAGGCGACAGAAAGCTCTGCGACGTTATCTTAAAGGCCTATGAAAAAGGCTGTATCTTCGATGCGTGGGGTGAATACTTTAAGTTCGACGTATGGATGGATACATTTAAAGAATGCGGCGTAGATCCTATGTTCTATACCGTAAGGGAAAGAAGCGACGACGAGATTTTCCCATGGGATATATTAAATTGCGGTGTTACCAAATCCTTCCTTCTTCGCGAATGGAAAAATGCTCTTGCCGGAAACAAGTCAAGCAACTGCAGAAACGGCTGTCTTGGCTGCGGAGCCGCATCATACGGCGTCGGAGTATGTTTTGAGAACAAAAAAGAAAGTTGATCTTTTATGAATAAATTACGTCTTAAATTTTCTAAAAACGGCCCGATCAAATTTATCGGCCACCTCGATGTTATGAGGTATTTTCAGAAAGCCATCAGAAGAGCTGAGATCGATATCAAGTATTCTGAAGGCTTCAGCCCGCATCAGGTCATATCTTTTGCCCAGCCTTTGAGCGTAGGAGCTACAAGTGACGGAGAATACATGGATATTTCCGTTAATTCCATGGTAAGCGCAGAAGACATCATGAACAGATTAAATTCTGTCATGAATGAGGGCATTGAGATTCTTGCAATAAGAGAACTTTCAGAAGGCGATGAGAAGGCCATGACTGCTTGTCACGCTGCCAAATACAGGATCTCTTTCAGAGAGAAATTTAAGCCCTCATATGACTGGATTGAAAAATTCAAAGAATACCTTGCGCTGGATAAGCTTCCTGCCATGAAAAAGACAAAGAAGGG
The DNA here is from genome assembly GCF_000621565.1 of Butyrivibrio sp. LB2008. Classification (GTDB taxonomy): domain Bacteria; phylum Bacillota; class Clostridia; order Lachnospirales; family Lachnospiraceae; genus Butyrivibrio. The sequence continues at coordinate 332,017 of NZ_JHXZ01000009.1, read as the reverse complement.
CGAAAAAGAAATCGATATGAAGCCTATGATATTCGATTTTTCTTTTGACAAAGAGCAGGGATACATCGAGCTTTTACTCAGCATGAGCAGTAGCGCCACTCTTAAACCCGCACTTTTGCTTCAAGGATTTTTTGATCATATGAAAGAAGAGCTTGCGCCACATGCAATGGCTATTCACAGACTTGATATTTATAAATATGTCGAAAACGACGGAAAGCCTTATATAGAGCCATTTATAACAGATGATATACAAAAGAGGTTTTATTTAAATGTCTGAGATCATTATTTCCGAATATCTGAATACACCGGTCGTAACCGCTTTTATTGGCAATAAGATGGAATATCTTTCTTTTGTAAGAGATAATGAACTTGGAAACATTTACGTAGCCAAAGTCGATCATATAGTAAAGAATATAAATGCCGCTTTTGTCAGATATGACAAGGATAAGACAGGGTATCTGCCTTTACGAAACATAACAGGTGCTTGTGTTATAAACCGCCCGTTTGAAAGCGGCGATGCTCTTAAGAACGGTGATGATGTCATTGTTCAGGTAGAATCCGAAGCCGTTAAGACCAAGAAAACAAAACTTACGACAAATCTGTCCATATCGGATGATTATGTTGCGGTGACGCTTGGTAAATACGGCGTCGGTGCATCGATAAAGCTTTCTGATAACATAAGGACTTTACTTGCAGATGAGATAAAAGCAGATTACGAGACTATTATGCAGGAATATACGGATGAGCTCTTTGGAGCTTCGGCCGGTGTAATCATACGAACCAAGGCATCTGAGATTGAAGATGACAAGGCGCGTGATGTTATAGAAAGTTCTTTTAAAAGTTGTCTTGATAAACTTGCTGAAATTCTTTCGGAAGGAAGAAAAAGGACTCTCTACAGCTGTGTTCACGTTTCGGACAGCGGAAGTACGGATAAGCTTATAGAAAGCGCCGAAGCATTTCTTAAAATAAGAAATGAATCCGAATATAAAATTATAGAAGATACCGGCATTCACGGGATAAAATCTGCGATTGAAGATCTAAAGCACCGTAAAGTCTGGCTTAAAAGCGGAGCATATATTATCATCGAGCAGCTTGAAAGCTTTAATGCAATTGATGTAAACAGCGGGAAAGCTATCAAGGGAAAAGATGATATTGCCTTTAAGGTAAATCTTGAAGCGGTCAATGAGATTTTCAGACAGATTCGCCTCCGGAACCTCACAGGTATGATTCTCATCGACTTTATCAATATGGACGATGATGAAAAATACGAAGAATTGATACATAAAGTCAAATCTTTTTGCAAGTACGAACAGGTACATACCGTTTTTGTAGATGTTACGGGGCTTGGCATCATGGAGCTCACCAGAAACAAAAACGATAAAACGTTAAAAGAAATATTGAAGGATGTCGAAAAAGCTGTTGACAACAGTATTCATCAATGATATGATACTTTGGTATGCCGCATAACTAGGCTTAAGTGGTTTAGTCCCGCCAAAGTTAGCGAGTTTTTTGAAGAAGGAGGTAACTTATGTACGCAATTATTGTAACTGGTGGAAAGCAGTACAAAGTTTCCGAGGGTGATGAGATCAAAGTTGAGAAGCTTGATGTTGAGCCCGGAAAAGAAGTAACATTTGACAATGTTATTGCAGTAAATGATGACAAGGCACTTAAGGTAGCCGGAGATGTTAGCGGAGCTAAGGTTAGCGCAACAGTTGTTGAGCAGGGCCGCGCTAAGAAGGTTGTTGTTTACAAGTACAAGAGAAAGACTGGCTATCACAAGAAGAATGGTCACAGACAGCCTTTCACACTTGTTAAGATTAACAAGATCACTATGTAATTATTAGTAAGACGGAATAATGACTACTATTACGATTACCAAATCTTCAACAGATAAATACAAGAAAATTGAGTGCAGCGGACATGCCGGATACGCCGATAGCGGTGAGGATATTGTTTGTTCTGCAATTTCCATTCTTACGTTGAATCTTGCCAATTCTATTGAGGAGTTGACTAAGGATGATTTTTCTTGTGATATTGATGAAGACAACGGTTATTTTTCAATTTCCTTCGATGATGAACTCTCAAAGGAAGCCGATCTTCTCGTAAGATCTTTTGAATTAGGTATAGATGGTATATTCCGACAGTACGGTAAGAAGTTTTTGAACATTAAATTTAGGAGGGATAAGTCATGTTGAATATTAACCTTCAATTTTTTGCTCATAAGAAGGGTGTTGGATCAACCAAGAACGGTAGAGATTCAGAATCCAAGAGACTTGGAGCAAAAAGAGCTGACGGACAGTTCGTTAAGGCCGGTAATATTTTATACAGACAGCGTGGAACACACATCCATCCCGGTGTAAATGTTGGAATCGGTAGCGATGATACATTATACGCACTTGTTGATGGCGTTCTTAGATTTGAGCGTAAGGGCAGAGATAAAAAGCAGGCCAGCGTTCATCCTGTAGAGAATAAGTAATTTAACTAAGCGGGCTTCAAACATTTGAGTTTGAAGCCCATATTGTATTAAATAGATTTTGTTATTAAAGTAATCCATTTATTTTGAAAAGGGACAGATTATGCCAGTATTTGTAGATAAAGCAAAAATCTTTATACAAAGCGGAAAAGGCGGAGACGGACATGTTTCGTTTCGAAGAGAGAAATATGTGCCTAACGGCGGCCCGGATGGCGGAGACGGCGGAAAAGGCGGAGACGTGATCTTTATCGTTGATGAAGGTATCAATACACTTGCCGATTTTCATTACGGCGGCAAGTATAAAGCACAAAACGGTCAGGATGGAAATAAGAGACGTTGCCATGGTAAAAATGGCGAGGATTTATATATAAAAGTTCCCGAAGGAACTGTCATAAAAGAAGCAAACACAGGCAAAGTTATAGCCGATATGAGCGGTGATAACAAAAAGGCTGTTATTTTAAAGGGCGGAAGAGGCGGAAACGGAAATATGCACTACGCAACTTCCACAATGCAGGCACCCAAATACGCTCAGCCCGGTCAGCCCGCGCTTATGCTTGAAGTCATGCTTGAGCTTAAGGTTATTGCCGATGTGGGACTTGTCGGATTCCCCAATGTCGGAAAATCAACCTTTTTATCAAAGGTTTCAAACGCAAAGCCCAAGATTGCAAACTATCACTTCACCACATTGTCTCCAATGCTCGGTGTAGTTGATCTTTCTGATGCAAGAGGCTTTGTTGTTGCGGATATTCCGGGACTTATCGAAGGCGCTTCGGAAGGACTGGGCCTTGGACATGAGTTTTTGAGACATATCGAGAGAACTCGTATGATGATCCATGTTGTAGACGCGGCTTCAACAGAGGGACGAGATCCTATTGAAGATATCGAGGCTATCAACGCGGAGCTTAAGAACTACAATGCCGATATTTCAAGCAAACCTCAGGTAATTGCTGCAAATAAGATTGACATGCTTCCCGACGGTGAAAATTCAGAAATAATTAAGAAAATAAGAGAGAAGTACGAACCGCTTGGAGTTAAGGTCTTTGCCACCTCGACCCTAACTGGAAAAGGCATTCGTGAACTGCTATACTATGTAAGTAGGACTCTCGATGAACTTCCGAAAGATGCTGTTGTATTTGAACAGGAATTCTTCCCTGAGACAATGGCTCGTGATACAGATGAGGCATTTACGGTAACATATGATAGCGATGAGAAAGAGTTCGTCATTGAAGGACCTAAGATTGAGAAAATGCTTGGTTATACTAACCTTGAATCCGAGAAGGGATTTGCATTCTTCCAGAACTTCCTCAAGGACAACGGTATTCTGGATGAGCTTGAGAAGCTCCACATAAACGAAGGTGATACCGTAAGAATGTACGGATACAGCTTTGAATACTATCGCAACGCAGATACTGTTCCTGCCGGCGATACAGATGAATATGACGATGAAGAGGATGAAACATAATGACATTAACAAGTAAACAAAGAGCATATTTAAAGAGTCTTGCGGCTGATCTTGATCCTGTTTTTCAGATAGGTAAATCAACCGTAACACCGGAAATAATAGACGCGATTGCTGAAACATTCAATACACATGAGCTTGTTAAGATCGCTGTTTTAAAGAACTGCATGGATGATGTATCGAACGTAGCAATTATGGTTTCTGAGAGAACACGTTCGGATCTCGTTCAGGTTATCGGAAGAAAATTTGTGTTATATAAGCCATTCAAGGACGAACCCAAGATAGTTTTACCCAAGACCAAGAAGGCTGTTAACTGATTTCTATAACATCTTAAATGAAATTACAGAAATCCGCACTGGCTGCGGATTTCGTGAGAACATGATTCAGGAGTCAACCAAGCCCTATCGACGAAGTCGATTCAAATTGGCTTGGTTGATGCATTCTTGAACTTCATGTTCAAGAATGCATTATCCCATTACGGAGGCGCTCTTATGGCTAGCAGAAAGATCGGTATTTTTGTAGGAAACTTTGACCCAATACACTACGGACATCTTCTTTTAGGAGAAGCCGCAAGGGAGCAATATGGTTTGGACAGAGTAATCTTTATCCCCGAGAAACTTGCTCATCTTATGAAGGGAAGCACTTTATCACCCGGAGATATCAGATATAATATGGTCAAAATGGCAATCAAAGACAATCCATATTTTACCTGCTCCAGAATCGAGATTGATAAACCAAAAGGAACCTATACATATGACACATTGGAAGAGCTTAAGAGCATGTATCCCGGCGATGAGCTTTATCTAATACTTGGCGGAGATGCCGTTGTAGATATTGATACCTGGTATAATGCAAAAGAGCTTCTTAAGTCTTGCACGATTCTTGCCGCTGTAAGAGACAACCATGATGTTGCTGCACTTGACAGCGTGAGAAGAAAACTACTCAAACAATTTGATGTTGATATACAGTTTCTTACATTTAACAGAATTGATATCTCTTCACAAGAGATCAGAAAAAGAGTCAGAACGGGCAGAAGCATTAAATATATGGTTCCTAAAGAGTGCATAGAGTTTATATGTTTAAAAGGATTATATAAATGAAGACCTTAGATATTACTCAAAAGCTTAGAAAAGAGCTCGAAAAGGAATTAAAGCCCGATCGTTTCGACCATACTCTGGGCGTTGCATACACAAGTGCTTCTCTTGCGATGGTACACGGAGCAAACGTCGAAAAAGCACTTATTGCAGGATTCTTGCATGACTGCGCCAAATGTCTGTCGCATGAAGAACAGCTTAAGATCTGTGAAAAGAACAATATAGAACTTACTGATGTTGAAAGAAGGAATCATTCACTTCTTCATGCAAAAGCAGGAATCTATATTGCAAGCACCAAATATGAGATCCGCGACAGGGAAATCCTTGATGCGATAAGATATCATACAACAGGAAGAGAAAATATGTCTCTTCTTGAAAAGATCGTATATATCGCAGATTTCATAGAACCTAACAGAAAACCTCTCGATGACATGAATATCATCAGGCAGGAAGCGTTTTCTGATATAGATAAGTGCCTTGCGCATATATTGTACAATTCAATCGTATATTTAAGAACCATAGGAAAAGAGTGTGATGATACCACTATGAAAGCTTATGAGTTCTACAAGAAATACTATAAATAAGAATGAGGTGAATATGTCAGATATTGAGAACTCAAAGAAAATGGCTTTGATGGCAATGGATGCATTGGAAGACAGAAAAGGTATTGATGTTCATGCCATTGATATAAGCGAAATTTCTACACTTGCAGATTATTTTATAATCGCAAACGGAACAAACTCAAACCAGGTACAGGCCATGGCAGACAGCGTTCAGGACGCTCTCGGAAGAGCAGGGTATCTTACAAAGAACGTTGAAGGCTATGAATCAGCAAATTGGATTCTTCTGGATTTCGGTGATATCATTGTACATGTTTTTGACAGTGAGAACAGAGTATTCTATGATCTTGAGAGAATCTGGAGAGACGGAAAGCCTGTAGAAAAAGAAAGTCTTAATTAAATTAGAATGAATAAGCGGCCGGTATGATTCGATTATGAACCATATCGGCCGTATTTTTATCATTTATATTTTTATCATTTATATTCCTATCACTTATAAAATCTCATAACTCCGAACACTCTGCCGAGGATTTTGCAATCATCTACGATTATGGGATCCATGGTATCATTTTCGGGCTGAAGCCTGATGTGATTGTTCTCTTTATAGAAAGTCTTGACCGTAGCCGAATCATCTATAAGTGCAACGACCTGCTCGCCGTTCTTGGCAGTGTTACATACCTCTACAAAGATCTGATCGCCGTTGTATATACCGGCATTTATCATTGAATCACCCTTAACATTCAGAATAAATGCATCTGATCCCTTAGGACACATAGATGCGGGAATCGGAATGTAAGAATCAATATTTTCCTCAGCAAGGATAGGAGAGCCTGCGGCAACCTGACCGACAACAGGAATGCTTACGATCTCTGTTCTTATCATATTAAAACTGTCATCGCAGATAGTAATCGCACGCGGCTTGGTGGGGTCACGCTTGATATATCCCTTTTTCTCCAAATTACCCAGATGTGTAAAAACTGAAGATGTAGATTTAAGATTAACCGCAGCACAAATGTCGCGTACTGACGGAGGAAAGCCCTTTGTTAATGTCTCTTCCTTGATATAATCAAGGATCTTCTGCTGAATTGGTGTAAGTTTGCTCTTATCCATATATACCTCCTAAATCCCGAAACATCATCTATCGTCGATAAACTGCTTGATACGTAGGATGTACCGGTTCTTTAACAAGTATAGCATATGAAAATTCAAAACACAAATATTTGTTCGCGAAAATATGTTCTGTTTTTTCTTGACAAACGAATGTTTGTTCGATATCATGATAGCAGAACGGTTGTTCGCAAATATTTGTTCGATTTATGTGGAAAGGTGGCAGTTATGAGTGAAGCATTGACTATTGCAGCAAGTTTATACAACGATCCCAGATATTTCAGCAAGAGCGAGATCAGAATCAGAAATAACAAGATCAGACGTAAGAATATTGTCAGAAGACAGTTTATATCACTTATGGTCGCAATCTCGGCATTGATCTTCATCATAGTTTTCAACTTGACTAGTTTTAATTCTGATGCACAGTCCGATACATATGTGCCTGAATATAAATATTACAGATCGATTAACATCCATCCCGGTGACAATCTCTGGACAATAGCTGCTTCAATGTATTCAGCCGATCATTACGATGATATAAACGATTACATTGAGGAAGTGTGCAATATTAACAATTTATCGGACGCATCTGACTTAATTGCGGGAGAAACACTTGTAATTCCATATTATTCAACAGAATTTAAATAATATTTGACGAATAAACAGAAAACAGGGCGGATAAAATAAAGTTTTTTCCGCCCTGTAAGTTTTTTTTACATTATTTTGTAGCTTTTTGCCCTTGAACATATAGCTAAAAAAATGATAACATTTAATAGTTATATTTTTTTTATAGGGTGGAATTTAGTTTTGAGAAATAGCAGAAAAAGACGACGTTCTTTAAGGCGAAGAAGTTACAGAAAAAGAAACGGACAACGGCTTTCCGTTAGAGAATATAAATTAAGACGACAAAGAGAAATTATCCTTCATACAATTACATTTGTAATAGTATTATTTTTCATTTTATCCGGATTTGTATTTGGTATAGGTAAGATTCACAAAACTAAGGAAAAGAAACAAGACGCCGAAGCATCAGCAGAGGCTGACAACACGCCGCTTGATGTAGTAGATACAGTTATCAAAGACGTTCAGCTCAACCCATATTTGGAAAAATCAGCTGACGCTGCATCATTCTTTAAGGGATATAAAGTGCAGTATGTTGAATCAAACGTGTCTACCATCAATACAGAAAATATGATGAGTACTTATGCGGTTCTGCTTGATCTGGACACAGGAGAAGTTATTGCCGGAAAAAGCGCAAGGACACGTATTAATCCTGCTTCGATGACCAAGATATTAACTCTATTGGTTGCTGCAGAGCATATAAAAAGTCTAGATGATGAATATGAAATAAATGAAGGAATAACGAAATACGTACTTGAAAATGATTGTATGAACGTTGGACTCCAAGTCGGTGATAAACAGACTGTCAGAGATCTTATGTACGGTACTATTTTGAAATCCGGTGCCGATGCAGCTATAGGTCTTGCTGAATATGTTGCGGGATCACAAGATGCTTTTGTAGAATTGATGAATCAAAAGCTTGAAGAGCTTGGTCTTTCCGATTCGGCTCATTTTACAAATTGTGTCGGAATATTCAACGAGGATCACTATTGTACGCCACTTGATATAGCAATTATTCTTAAGGCTGCTGAAGAGAATGCTCTTTGTCACGAAATTTTGCAAGCAAGAACCTATACAACATCACCAACCAAAGCAGCTCCCAAAGGAATAAACATATCAAATCTGTTCCTTAGAAGAATAGAAGATAAGGATACGCATGGTGAGGTTCTTGGCGCTAAGACCGGATATGTACATCAGGCCGGTTCTTGCGGAGCCAGCTATGAGATTTCCAATAACGGTAAGCATTATATTTGTGTTACAGCCAATTCTTTCAGTTCATGGAGATGCATCTACGATCATGTAGAAATATATGATAGTTTTGTAAATTAGTTTAATAATATGACATTATAAAACCCGGAAATTTTTCAGTTTTTCCGGGTTTTGCTTATAATATTTCAATATTTTATCTTAATCCCTGCAATATCGATCTGGAATCCTTCATAGCTGAATCTGAAGCTTTAGCATATATATTTGTGGTCTGTATGCTCTTATGATTCATTTTTTTCTTAAGAAGAAGGATATCTTTATCGCTCGCAGCATAAAAACTCATTGCAAAACTTGATCTTAATTTATGCGGAGATATTATCCTGGCTTTTTCCGGAAGACAAGCAGTCACATACTTCTTTACAAGCATCTCAACGGCTCGAACTCCAAGTCTTTTGCCGGTAGAAGTAGTAAAAGCAGGGTACTTGAGATTATTTGCAGATAATCCGTTTTTTGCCTTTTGAGAAGTAAAATATACATCCAGATAATCACGACATTCATCGGAATAATAGATTATCTGCGTGTCACCGCCTTTTCTGTTAACGACAACACTGCAATCATCAAGGTTGTAATCAATAATATCCGTGCCGAGCATCTCAGAAACTCTAAGTCCCGTATCAAGGAGCAAAATAAACATGGCTGAATCCCTGTCTGCATAGATATAATGCACTTTAGCGACAGAATCATGAAGATTGGTCCCGTGCCTTACGGTGTCCAGAAGAGTACTCTGTTCCTTGTTTGTTAAATAAATAACATCCTTATTTGGAATTTTAATTGTCTTAGTAGCTGCAATTGGATTTCGCGGCATTTTACCCGTTGCAACAAAAAAGCCATACATACTGGATAAGGAAGCACGTTTTCTTTTAACAGTTGTTTCCTTGTGATTACCGGAAAGCGTTGTTAGGAACCTGTTTATATCAAGAATTTCTATATTGGCAACGTCATCTATGGTAAGTTCCTTGATGTCTTTATCGCAATATTTTGGCAGATAATTTGTTATGAATTCAAGATAGACCTTTATATCACGACAATATTCGAGCTTAGTCGCATAATTCTCAACGCGTCCGAAATTATAGATAAAGTCAGAAATAAATTCAGGCATTTCACTTAAGAGTTCATTGATCTTATCAGAGTATTGTGTTTTGTTCTCAAGCATCGTGTAGTTCCTCCAAACAAGATATTTATAGCTGTATATGCGCTTTAAAACAGATAAAAAATAGATATATAGGCAAAGAATACCTATATATCTATAATAACACACTATATGTTTTTCGTAAAACTAGAATTTTGCGAAAAAGTTTATTTGCATCCCTACCAGTGCTAAATTGCTAAATTGTCCGTTATTTCTTAAAAAGTCCTCCGGCAATATTTTTAATATCTCCAAGGTCAAACTTGCCATCTGCAAGCGCTGATTGAACCTTTTTGACATCGGCTTCATCAATATTGATATTGGCTTTTGCTAAAAGATCCTTTGCCTGACTAAGATCAGCTGATGAAAGTTGCTTTAAAAGATCTTTGTTACCTGAAATCTGCTTGATAATACTTGTAATATCTGCCATTTTCAAATTCCTCCTTTAATAACAACACTTTTTTATCATTATATCAAAAAACTCTATGAAATAAGCATAAAAAAGAGGTTATCTATTAAATAACCTCTCCATTTACTTAAATATTCAATGCCAGAACACTTCAAGAGTCGGCCCTTGTGTAGGAATCGTAAGCGCTGTATCACCCTTAACTTCTTTAAATTCTATATTGTTTTGTATATTACGCGCAAATACAGGAGTTCCTTCGTTGTTCATAAAAGCTTTTACATATTCTTCAATAGAATTTATCTTATGATCGAAGCTCATTCCGCCCATATCGGTTTGTCCCGGATTATGGATATCGGAACCTGCAGACATTCTGAATTTCTTTTCAACAGCATATTCGTATCCGAGTGAATTCTGATAATCGGGATTGCAGGCGTTGTATACCTCTACTCCGTCGCATACTGCGGGCGTTAAGTTTATCTCGCTCAGATACCCTCTTTCTCTGTACGGATGAGCCTGAACCATGATTCCGCCGTAATTATGTACGGATTCGCAGACTTCATATCTGTCTTTTTCCAGAATATCAGGATTATCAAGGAGCCAGTTCTCATCTACTCCGTAAAGAAGAAATTCATCGCCCTTGAAATTGTATTCGATACCGAACATTACAGTGAGGTCAGATTCGGTTTTCTGTGCTTCTTCCAATGCATGCTTGTAACCGCTGCAATACATCTCTACCCTTTTCTCCCAGGGCAGATCCTTTGGAACACAACTGTTTCCGTTGAAAAAATGATCTGTGATTATTATTCCGCTGTAACCAAGATCAGACATATATTTAATAAACTCGCGGCCCTCTGTTCCCGAACAGGCGCTCGCTTCCTTGGTGTGCATGTGAGTTTCATAAATGTACTTCATAATGTCTTTAAATCTTGTGTGCCGGACGGCACACTAATCCTCCTGCTAAATAATTTATCTTTATTGCAATAAATATGCTATCAATAATTTTAATGTGTTCTCCGCGCCGTCTTTATGACTTCTCTCATATCCGTGAGACGCATAAACACCCGCACCTATAAGTCCGTGCCTGAGATCGTTTCCGGCACGAAGTGATGCTTCGGCGTCGCTTCCGTACATAGGATAAACATCAACAGCATAATCTATTTCATTGTCCATAGCTGTTTTTATCAGTGTTTTTACAATATTGTAATTGTAAGGGCCGTTACTGTCCTTTGCACATATGGAAACCTGACGTTCCGTGCAGTTTAAATCTTCACCGACACACCCCATGTCTACTGACATAACCTCAGTGCATCCTTCGGGAACATTACCGCATCCGCCGTGTCCTACTTCTTCATATACCGTGATATGCGCATATATGGCTCTTTCAGGGATTATATTATTATCTTTAATATATTTTGCAAAAGCAAAAATAATACCCACACTGAGCTTATCATCAAGAAATCTTGACTTGATATATCCGCTCTTTGTAACTCTGAAATTGGGATCAAAGCAGACAATATCGCCTACAGAGATTCCAAGCTTTTTGACATCGTCAACGCTATGAACGTCCTCGTCGAGAACAACTTCACAGCTGCTCCATTCTCTTTTGTTCTCATCATATTTTTTGTTTACATGAATAGAAGCATCATTTAGCTGGAATGTACCCTCGTATTCACCGGCAAATTTGGTGATGACCTTTACATTCTCTGTCTCGGCATTATTAGGATTCATTCCGCCAAGGTTTGTAAGTTCCAATCTGCCGTTAGACTTGATCTTTGAAACCATTCCGCCGAGAGTGTCGACATGAGCTTCAAGAAGGAGCCCGTTATCCTTATCTTTACCGCCAAACTCGACAATTACTCCGCCTTTGTTTGCATAATATGCTTTAAAGCCCAGATCTTCGAATTCCTTTTTTACAAATGCCGCAGCATTCTCGGTATAACCTGTAGGAGAATCAATTTTTACGATTTCCTCTGTTTTACTGATAAGATAATCTACATATTCCTTTTCTAATTTCATCTTCATAATTTTTACGCTCCTTAAAAAATAATTCTACTCTTGAAAAATGCATTATTCCAGCATAAAAGAATAAAATCTTTATGTAATATTTGGGAATGACCGTCATAAAGACGGCAAAAAGCCTGTACCTTACGATACAGGCCAAACATCTGATAAAATTTATTAAATTAAAGAACTGACCGCATTATCCATAGCGGATTTAACTTTTGTATTCATTTCATCCGTTAGCTGCACATGAAGCATATTTATGACTCTGTTATCTATTGAATAGCCAAGTCTTGAAGCATGCTCACTCAGATCGTCAGAATGTGCGTGTTCATAATTTGAACGAAGATTTGCGCTAAGAAGCTTCATTGAGGTCATTGATTCATATACTTCGGCAAAATCCGCGCCGAATTTCTTTTTATCTTCTTCACTTAATGATGAAATCGCTGTCTGATTGAGATATTTATTTGTAATACTGTCTACCGATGCCAAAAAATTGAAATCCATAAACGACTCCTTGAAATTATTCATATACTATATCGGTAGATTCGTTTTTTAGTTAAGGGTTTTTACAAAAAATTCAAAATAAGCAAGATAAACCGAAATCTATCTTGCTCCAAAATGCTGTAATTTACTTGTTTTGAGCCGATTCATAATCTTCAACATACTGAATTATGAGCTTTACCGTTCCCTCAATGCCAAGAATACTTGAATTGATGCAAAGATCGTAGCTGTCAGCTCTTCCCCATTTCTTGGAAGAATAGTAGTTATAATAACTCTGACGCTGCTTATCCTTCTTTATCATCATTTCTCTGGCTTTTTCATTTGATGTGATATCAGAGAAACGCTCTCTGATCCTTTTGATCTTGCATTCTTCATCGCCGTAGATAAAGAGATTAAGAACATTCGGAAGGTCGCTCAGCGCATAATCTGCACATCTTCCTACGATAACACAGGGTTCCTCTTTGGCAATCTTTTTTATAGTATCAAACTGCGCAAGAAAAACCTTATGACTGATCGGCATATCTACAAAACTTGAGGAATTATATCCAAAAGAATATGTATCCATTACAAGATTATACAAAAAAGAATTTGTAGGCCTCTCATCATGATTCTGTATCATTTCCTCACAGAATCCGCTCTCTTTTGCAGCTCTAGATAAAAGCTCTTTGTCATAGCATTTTATTCCAAAATGTTCGGCAACCATCTCTCCAATTTCTCTTCCGCCGGATCCGAATTGCCTACCGATAGTAATTATTGTATTCATACTACTCACCCCTTTTTCATGAACAATTCCTTCTCTTACTTATATCTTACCTTATTTGAGAACATCAAGCAAATGCTGAAAATAAGCAGGTAAAGGCGCGTCGGTCTCAATATAATCACCGCTTACGGGATGAACAAAACTAAGCGTCTTGGCGTGCAGACATTGACCGTTTGTCTTAAACTTACTCTTTCTTCCCGGAGCATACACCTCATCTCCAAGAAGAGGATGCCCGATATGAGCCATATGTACCCTTATCTGATGCGTTCTTCCTGTTTTGAGCTTACATTCTATATATGTCAGATTATCCTGCTCAAATCGCTTTAAAACGCGATAATGAGTAAATGCCTCTTTTCCGCCTTTTGAAACGACAGCCATCTTCTTTCTGTCAGAAGGGCTTCTGCCTATAGGAGCATCTACATCGCCTTCATCTTCCTTGATAATACCGTAGCAGATGGCATGATAGATTCGGTCAATCGAATGCTCTTTTAACTGAGCAGCAATCTCTCTGTGCGCCGTATCGTTCTTGCATATGATAACCGATCCTGTTGTGTCCTTGTCTATGCGATGAACGATCCCCGGTCTTAGAACTCCGTTAATCCCCGATAAATTCTTGCAATGAAACATAACCGCATTTACAAGCGTATCTTTATAATGCCCGGGCGCCGGATGAACAACCATATCCTTCGGCTTATTTACAACAAGAACATCTCTGTCTTCATAGATGATATCAAGCGGTATATCCTGCGGAAGGATCTCCGGAACCTCAAGCGGCGGAATCTCCATCTTGATAACATCATTCTCCGAAACGACATAGCTTGCCTTCACGTTTTTATCATTGCAAAAGACTTTTTTGTCATCTATAAGTTTTTTTATGTATGAACGCGAAAAAGAATCGATAAGTTCACTAATAAGCTTATCGATTCTATAACCTTCATATTCGTCAGTAACTACACATTCAAAAAGATTTTCATCCATTATCTGTATTTCCCAAACTACACTTTTGAGCTTCTTTTATTTGAACTCCTTGAATTTCTTTTGCTGCTTGAAACTAAGGAACTCGAAGTCATTGTCTTTATAATAAAAAATTAAAAGATAAGCAAAAGCAAATGTCGCAACAGTGACATATATATCCGCAACATTGAATATAGGGAAATTGATTATCACAAAATAAATGAAATCAATAACATAATCATTCTTAACCCTGTCGATCATATTTCCTGCGGCGCCGCTGGCAACAAGAACAAGAAGGATGTGCATTGCGTTATACTTCTTGTCATCAGGCATTCTGAAAAGTACATAAGCAATAACGATAAGCATTATTGCGGCAATAAGTACGAAGAACACCTTCTGATTCTGAAGTATTCCAAATGCAGCTCCTGTATTTTGTAAATAATTAAACTCAAGGACACCGTCTATTATCTTAAAAGGCTTGTCCTGAAGATTCACCAATGCAAGGTGCTTTGTAAACTGATCGAAAAGTATCAAAACAATAATAAGCACAAAATCTGCAAGTAAAAATAACTTTTTCTTTTTAGATAAATTTGTATTCATAATAAACCTCTGTATTATTCGTTAGCTTTCTTTGACCAATCCAATTCATCAAGTGCTGCTCTCATCTCGTCTTCTGTAACCGAAGTATCGATAAATGCTTTTCCGATCTTCTTAAGGAGAATGAATTTTATCTTATCACCATCTGCCTTCTTATCGGATTTTGCAAGCTTTATAACCTCGTCTGCATCAATTGAATCCAATGAAATAGGAAGATTAAACGGAACAAGCATATCTCTTATCTCGTAGAATTCTTCCATTGAAAGAAATTCTTTTTTCCATGAAATAAAAGCCGCTGCCACAAAACCAAGAGAGATGCACTCGCCGTGCGCAAGCTCAAAGTTTTTGTATTTCTCTATCGCATGACCTAATGTATGGCCAAAGTTAAGAAGAGCTCTTTCACCCTTTTCCGTGGGATCTTTCTCAACTACGGCTTTCTTTACAAGACAGCTCCTGTAAACCATCTCAAGAAGAGTATCAACATCTCTGTCGTCTATTTCATACATGTTATCGATAAGCCATGTATAGAACTCGCTGTCCTTGATAATACCGTGCTTCATAACCTCGGCAAAGCCCGAAGCAAATTGTCTGCCGTCAAGTGTCTTAAGAGTTGAGATATTCATATAAACAAGGCGTGGCATATAAAAAGCGCCTACCATGTTCTTGTAACCTTTGTAATCTACACCGGTCTTTCCGCCGATACTGCTGTCAGACTGTGAAAGAAGTGTTGTGGGAATCTGTATAAAATCAATTCCCCTTAAATATGTCGCAGCTGTAAATCCGGCCATATCTCCGACAACTCCGCCTCCGAGAGCAACGATCAGATCGTGCCTGTCATAATGATTTATAATAAGCTGCTCATATATCTTATTTATCTCATCGAGATTCTTGTTCTCTTCTCCTGCAGGAATGACACACTTAATTACAGTCTTTGCAACTTTATTAAGTATATCACATACTTCATCTGCATAAAGCTTATCAACATTTGAATCCGTTATAAGGCAGATTCTTCTGTTTTCGAATCCGAGCTTCTTTATCTCCTCGCCAAGATCGCTGAAATCTTTGCAGTACATAATGTCATAACAGGGCTTTTCCTGATAGCATACATTTAATCTCTTTTCCATAACTTCTCCTCAGATGCGCTTATCCCGCACTCATAGTAAAAGGCTGTTGACAATGATAATAAAGTCAACAGCCTCGATTATTTAATCTATCTGCTGTGGTCCGTCTGTAATTCCGCCACCGAATGTTCCGCTCAAGATACTCTGGAAATCACCTGAAATATCAACAGATGCAGGTGTAATGATAAATATATATCTCGAAATTTTCTGAAGATTACCTGATATAGCAAATGTAGAACCCGAAGTAAAATCGATAATTCTCTGGGCTATGTCTACATCAAGTCCTTCAAGATTAAGTACTACAGTCCTATTAGCCAAAAGAGTTTCTGTAATTTCTCTCGCATCCTCAACAGATGTGGGCTTTATAACGCAAACCTCCATACCGGCAGCCGATAAAGACTTTCTGGATCTGGTAGGAACAACTTTAGGAGTAACCTTTTTCTTTTCCTCAGAAAGATCGATACTCGGAACATCCTTTCCAATTGGAGCCGTATTGCTAAATACATCATTCTTGGAATTGCTGTCATAGTAGATATCATCAGAATCGTAATATCCGCCTTCGTCATCTCCGGTAAGCTGTATTGCTTTTAAAAACTTATCCATTACGCTCATTATCTATATGCTCCTCATAATAATATCCCAACAAAATTCTATCTTAATATTATCGTAGATTTATTCCTTAGTCAAATTGCTATTGAAACAAAATGGCTTATCGATTGGATTCTGCTCACTGCTCACCTGTTGTTTCGCCTTCCGAGGCATTCGCTTCTGATGATCCGGTTTCTGCTTCATCAATAACAGATGCTTCACTTTCCGCCGAATCTTCATAAACTTCCTGTGGTTCATCAGCAGTTTCATTGGTGATGCTGTTACCTGTTGATGAACTTCCTGCGTTACCCTGTGAATTCTTCGCAGCATCCTTGTCAACCGCTTCGGCATCAAGAACTATATAGTCATAAACATTAAGACCGTAATTGGTATAGGACTTAACTATCGAGTATTCATCATTTTGATAAAGAACTTCAATCTGCTTAAAATCAGCATAGCCCTTATTGATATTATATACTCCAAGCAGCGTATGCATCTTGCTTACGGTATAAAGCTCCGTCGAATCCTGCTTGATCAGCACATCACCTGCTCTCAAAACGTCAGTATCAATGTAATATTCCGTCTCATCATCACTCTCACCGTAGATAGACAAAACAATCCGTTCAGAAGTCTTATTTCCCTGTTCATCATACTTATCTCTGAGAACTTCGGCATTCTTCTCGGGATTTATGGTCACAAAATCCTCCGGAACAATAAAGAAACTCTTCTCAACAATTGATGAATTGGGAATCTTAAGCCCCGTATCATCCTTGGTAATAAGCTCAATATCAAGAAATCTGTCACGACAGAACGTGATCATTGAATTGGTAAAAGAAAGCTGTACGAAGGTATCCCCATCAGCATTTGTGAACCAGGAAACCTTACCCATTGATTCATCCTGATTCTTGATAAATTTAACTTTGACATACTGCTCTGCTTCAAGAGCCTTGGCCTGCTCTTCGTCTTTAACCTGAATAACGACAGACCATTCTTCATTGTCACAGACCTTATAAACCGGATCTCCGGCCTTTACAAGTGTATTATTTATAAGCTGATGTTTCTCATATTTAGACTCATCAAACTTATCCGCTGACATCGCATCTAGAGTAAGATTCTCATAGCCGTCAATTGAATAAACAACAATTCCCGTAGTCTGGGCGGTACTGTTCTTGATAGACTGTCTTGTGGAACTGCTTGAATTAAGCGATTCGATATTCTGAAGTACACTTTCATTAGACAACTTCTGAACCGTACCATCCAAAAGAGACTTAAAATCATATACGGTATAAAAATTCTTCTCATCAAAAGAAGCAGAAAAATCTACTATCTGCGACCTCACCTCTTCCATACTCTCGTCGGTAAGAGCCACTTCTTCCGCTCCCTGCGATTTAAGATATTCGAGAAGCTGTCCGGATTCATCAACGGTATAGACCTGTGAATTAACGGCAACTCTTCGTCCTTCGGGAGCAAAATAGTAAACATATCCTGCATTTTCTGCGGTAACGATTTTCTCACTTCTAAGAGCAATAGCTTTGTAACTATTATTGGTTGAAAGAGCTCCTTCCATAACCTGATAACCGATTATATGATCTCTCTTGAGATATAAGATCACGCTTATCAGTATGTAGATTGCCACAGCAACAAAGAAGACCATACCGATATTTATGTTGTTGATATTCTGGGGATATTTTGTAATCTTTCGGCTATTTTTGCCAGCCATATTTATTAACCTTCTTTATACTCAAACATTGAGCCGCGGTTATTCCGCGGCTCAAATATCTCATACTTTAAATTAAAGTGAAATAACAACCTTTGATTTGACACTTTCCGGAAGCTCTGACTCATCCATTGAAAGGCTGAGAACAAAGTCAATATTAAACTTCTCGCCAAGCTTCTCGAGTTTGTCGATAGTCTGAGAAATATCTTTTCCTTCAAGACAGGAAATCTTCAAAAAACTGTCAAAATACATTTGCTGGAGATCGTGGTCCTGAGAAATAATACCACTGACGAAACCAATGAATTCATCGGAATTGGTGATCATAAACTCCGAAACTACAATTAGACGAATCTTATTGTTAAGCTCATACATGTGCTTGGTACTCTTATCCAGAAAGGCAACGGATCCGAGAACATTTTTTACCTCGGTGTTTACCTTGTCCAATAAGCATTTGGTCTTACCTTTACCTTTTTTCCCAACAATTAACTGAACCATCGGCATACCCTCCCGCAAGTAAGTATTTTATCGATATATTAATTATAAAATATTAGGGGGTAAAAGACAACATTATTTAGCGATTTCACTTAACATGTTAGTCATGTCAGAATACAACGTATCACCGTCTGTATCACGCAGAATTACTGCAATATACGGATTGCCTTTGCCATCTTTGGCAAGCAATATGAGGCAGTGTCCTGCCGCATTTGTTGTACCTGTTTTACCACCTATAACAGTAACACCACTTGGAGCTTTTGCATTACCTGAAAGATATCCGTTTGTATTATTAATAGACCTTTCCTGTACCTGTCCGCTTGCATCGGTCCATTTCGCATTATACTCACTCATACTGATGATCTCAGAGAAAGTGTCATACTTCATTGCAGCACTGAATATAAGATACATATCATAAGCGGTTACATAATGATCCATGTCATTAAGACCGTTCGGATTCTTAAAATTGGACTGTGTTGCGCCTAATTTCTTTGCTTCGGCATTCATCATATCGGCAAAACCTTCGATAGAACCACCGAGATTGGTCGCAATAAGATTCGCCACATCGTTTGCCGAGTAAATAAGCAGAACATGAAGCGCATCGTTGAGAGTCATTGAATCACCCTCTTTAAGGCCAAGTGCCTGAGCTCCGCTCTCATTCGCATAGACTGAAGAATCGGCGGTAAGCACCTTATCAAGCTGATCACCGAAATATTTAAGTGCAACATAAGTAGTCATGACCTTAGTAAGACTGGCAGGCATGACTCTTGAATTTACATTTTTGGCATAAAGTGTGCGTCTGCTGTTGATATCAAATAAACCTGCACAAGCAGCTTCATTTACTTCCATACCCGAATCTGAAGATCTGTCCTGCGGTTCGCATTTATCAGATGCAAATGTTGGATAATACAGATTTTCCCTACTGTTTGCAGGCGATTTATCTATAGAATATTTTGCCTCATAAGGAATAGAAGAACATCCACTCAGACATGCAGATGAAAGCATCAACATTGCAATAATGATTGAACAAGTCTTACTTATACATTTCACGCCACTCAAGATCTCCTCTATCCAATGATTTAATAAGCAGTTCTGCTGAAGCAAGATTGGTTGCTACAGGTATGTTATGCATATCGCAAAGAGTCATGACATTACTGATGTCAGGCTCGTGAGATTTAACAGTAAGAGGATCTCTCAAAAAGATCACAAGATCGATCTCATTGTGTTCAATAGCCGCTCCAAGTTGCTGAGCACCACCCAAGTGGCCTGCAAGATACTTATGGATGCTAAGATTTGTAACTTCCTCTATAAGTCTGCCCGTTGTTCCCGTGGCAAAAAGCTCATTTTTGCTCAAAATACCCCTATAAGCGATGCAGAAGTTCTGCATAAGCTTCTTTTTTGCATCGTGTGCAATAAGCGCAATATTCATTTCTATCTATAACCCTCCCTAGATATACTTGTTGCTTTGCAATCTGACATTAAGGACAACTCCTATACCCGCATAAATACTCATTAAAGATGTAAGTCCCGCGCTCACAAAAGGAAGCGGAAGTCCTGTATTAGGAAAAAGTCCTGTTACAACAGCAATGTTCAAAAAGCCTTGGAACCCCACCCAAGCTCCTACACCTGCTGCAATAATCTGTCCTGCCTTGTCTCTCGCTCTTAGAGAGATCATAAAGCACCTGATTGCAATAAGTAAAAGAACAATAATAACTGCACAGCATCCGATAAAACCAAACTCCTCGCCGATAACCGCGAAAATGAAATCACTCTGAGCCTCTGAAATAAATCCGGAATTAAGAACCGAACCTACATCATCGTTGTTATACCCCTTGCCATAAAGCATTCCCGAACCTATGGCTATAATTGAATTGCTCGTCTGATATGCTGTCGTTGTGGAATAATCCTCCGGATGCAGCCAAGCCAATATTCTATTCTGCTGATACTCATCCAAAAAGCCTGCATGTCCGCTACTTACGGCATATACACCAAGCCAGACCGCAGGAACGGCTACAGCCAAGGAAACAGCAATCAGTCTCCAATCCATACCCGCAATCACCAACATGCACGCAAAAATAATAAAGATTACGATACAAGTCGAAAGATCCGGCTGCTTTTTGATATATACCAGTGGTATTGCCAATAATAAAAGGCAAACAAGGATAAAGCTGATTTTTTTTACTTTATCCTTATATTTCATAATAAACTGCGAAAAAAATAAAATCAATAAAATTTTGGACGCTTCCGAAGGCTGAAAACTAAAGCCAAATATCCTTATCCACCTTCTCGATTCGTTAAGAGTAATCCCCAATGGAGTTTTAACCAAATATAAAAGAACAAGATTTGCAATATAAAAGCCCCAATAAAACTTAACTAAATATGTGTAATCAAGAAGTGACACAAATGCCATGATTGCAATACAGACGATCATACCGCCAAGCTGTTTAAGCAATGCGTCTGAATTGGCGGAACTGACAGCCATAATACCAAAGCATGTCAGTCCTATAACCATCGCGACAAGAGAAAAATCATATTCAGTTATCTTGTATTTTTTTAACATTTTTTCTCCTAGAAATAATCAATCTCCGTTCGCAGCACCATCCTGCAGATGCTCTCCATCTGAAAGAATCTCGTCAAGACTTGTTATTTTGAAATAACACTCAAGCACATCTTTTGTGATCTGAGCTGCGTAACTGGAAGTATAACCATAATCGATTCGGGTTGCTACTGCAATCTGAGGCTTGTCATACGGAGCATAGCCAATAAACAAAGAGTGGTTAGGTGTATGTTCACTGGTCTGCGCCGTTCCGGTCTTACCGGCGACGGGAATTCCGGCATTATTAAGCTTTGCATAATAAGCCTTATCCATAACAACCTGTCTCATTCCAAGATGTAATGCATCCCAATATGCACTCTTCATATCGATCTTATCTTTGATCGTTGCATTTCGCTCTTCAACATTGTCATACTGATCTTTTATCTTATCAACAAGAGTAAGATTATAACAAGTTCCACTGTTCGCAACGGTTGTGACATATCTTGCAAGTCCTACAGTCGTAAAACTATTCTTATCCTGACCGATAGCACCACGGACAGCATCGTCCTTCGCTGTTGAAGGTGTATGTTCTTCTATCTCAACTCCGGATTTTTCTGTAAGGCCGTATAAGGCGGCATATTTCTTGAGCTTTTCGCAGCCAAGATCGCTGTCATATTTGTTGGTCTCCCTATTAAATCCCAAACGATAACCTACTTCATAGAAAAATACGTTACACGAATTTCTGATTCCACCGACAACATTAAGCGAGCCGTGTCCGCCACCTTTCCAACACTTAGGCGGATGTCCGTCTCCAAGCTTCATAAATATTCCGCTACATGGAAGTGTTTGAGTTGTAGTTATAGCTCCTTCCATAAGTCCTGCGGTTGCAGATACTATCTTAAATGTAGATCCCGGAACCGATTTATCCATCGTAGCATAGTTAAACATGGGCTTGGACTTATCATTCATGAGCTTTGCGTAATACTCTGCATTAGCTCCGTTTGCCATACGATTGTTGTCATATCCCGGATACGAAACAAGTGCAAGAACATCACCTGTATTAACATCCGTAATAACCATGGATGCCGTAGAAGGATATATCGCAAGCTGTGCCGGAGTGATATCACGATTGGCAATGCGGTTCTTCATAAATTCAAATGGATTTCCACCATTCTTCCATCTCTGAAGTTCTTCCGGATTGATATTATCACTGTTTACAATGCCCTGTTCAAGCAGGATATTACATATCTGAGTGCCTGTAACACCACCCGTATATATCATATATTTATAAAGGCTGGTATCAAAAACATGATCGTCGTTAAGACCATATTGCTTAATCGTTCCGTTGGCACCCTTGCTCTCTTTTCCGACGAAAATGTAGTTTACTATGGCATTAAAAGTATCATCCGAATCAACATACTGATCTTCAAGAGCTAGCTTTGAAGCATCTATCCATTGCTGCGAAAGTGCCCCGCTTATATACTCTGAAAGAGATATTGTTCCTTCTGCCCAGTTATTATATAAATCCGTCTTCTTATCAGGTGTAATAATCCCGTCTTCATACAGGTTTGACACTATATGATTTATGTACTCTTTATATTCGCCTGAAAGCTTATTAAAAGGCGTCTTCTTGGTAACAAGCTCTTCATTTAAGGCGGTGATAACAGATTGTTTTTTCTGCTTAAAGGCCTCATATACCGTTTTTTCATTATTTTTTGCATCAGCCTGACTGAAGTGAGATATATCTATGACATTATTATCAAAAAGTCCAAAATAAACATCAAAAATAGAAATCTTAACATCACTTGAATTGGAAGGCTTTGCATTTGGATCCGTCATTGCAGTCGTGAGCTTATCTGTAATAATACTGGCAAGCCTCTTTTCAATGATGTTATAACAGGCTATATTAAGATCCTTATCAATTGTCAGATAAACATCTTTGCCCGCAACAGGATCCTTATGATCGGTTACCTGTATAACCTTACCGGTATTGTCAACGCTCACGGTCTCATAGCCTTTTTTTCCCTGGAGTTCGCTCTCCATTGACTGCTCAATTCCGCTTTTTCCGACAATATCATTCATGTTGTATTCGGGATTGATCTGTGAATACTTATCAAGCTCATCAACATTGATCTTACCTGTATAACCAAGAATCGGCGAAAAAACCTCAGGATCTTCATACATCCTCATAGTATTCATTTCAACCGAAATTCCCTTTAATGTATCCAGATTTTCCTTAACAGCAGCAACCGTCTTATCATTTACATTTGATGCGATCGTGGTACCAAGATATTTCTGGTATCCGTTTGTGGTCATCTTATATCTTATGACTACAAGCTTAAAAGCCATTTCATCCGAATATCCGGCTCTTGGTACAAATATAGACTTTCCGTTTTTTTCCTTGGTCTCACCGATCTCATATCTTTTGCAAAGATAGTCAATTACCTGTAGCGGAGTACTGTTCTTCTCATCCTCCTCAAGTTCACTTATCTTGACATGTCCATAAACATCCCTAAGGAATTTTTTTCTTTCTTTATCTTTTTCTGATGAAAAGACAAATTTATGTGCGATAACATCCATAGAGATACCAAAGCCATCAAGATCAATGGTGTCATCGTTCATCTCAATAAGGTCAATAACTCTGCAAAGAGTATCATTTATCTGTTGGTTTCTCTGTTTTCCAGCATCAAAAACATCTTCGATCATAACAGAATTGGCAGGTTCATCATGTGCAAGAAGTTTTCCCTGTCTGTCAAAAATACGACCTCTGGTAGCAGAAATGGTCTTTTCCTTATTCTGCTTTTGAACAAATGAATCTCTGTGCTCTTTTCCCTCAACTATCTGAAGCACAAAAAGCTTGCATATCAGAACGCAAGCAAATAAGATAAGAACTCCGG
Organism: Butyrivibrio sp. LB2008; assembly: GCF_000621565.1. Classification (GTDB taxonomy): domain Bacteria; phylum Bacillota; class Clostridia; order Lachnospirales; family Lachnospiraceae; genus Butyrivibrio. The sequence goes on along the minus strand of NZ_JHXZ01000009.1, from coordinate 307,738 downwards.
ATATAATAACAGCTCTTGAAGTTATGAATTTTAAAACCTTTTCCTTTAAATTATCAAACAAACTTCTTTTCACTCCTCTGCTCTTTATCAAAGATCCGTTCATGTATCTTAAGTACGACCGGATAATAGAATATTCCGACCATCGCAGTGTAAACCATCTCAGGAATTATAATATTCATCATATAATAACCTATATCGAATTCGTTCCTGAGGAGAAACTGCAATACATAACATGCAAAGCCGTAAATAAAATCAGCAACAGATATGATAGCGATGGGAATTGCCATATTCTGAGAATAAAAAACTTCGTGAAGTTTTCCGACAAAAAATCCGATGTACATAAATAAAAGCGCATAAAATCCAAGTATAGCGCCAAAAAAGATATCCACTAAAAAACCGCTCACAAAGCCGGTCAACAGCCCCACTTTGTCACCTCTTATAAAAGCTATAGAAGTGACAAAAACAAGCATAAGATTCGGCACAACTCCGCCAAAAGCAAATACTCTGAAGACTGTTGTCTGCAATGTGAACGTAAGGATCATTATTATGAAATTAAGTAATATTCTTCTGATACTCATTTAATCGTTTGAATCTGTCTTGTGTTCTAAGCCGTCTTTAGGAATCTGTTTTTGATCCAAAATGACAAGCACATCGTTTAAATGTGCAAAATCAGCAGCCGGAGTGATATTTCCCGACTTGGTAATATTATTGTTGTCATCATTGACCGAATAAACATATCCGATCAAAATACCGGGAAGATATTTTGAACTGATGTATGATGTTACAACTTTATCTCCCGCCTTTACAGCTCCTGTCCTGTCTTTAAGATCCGTAAAACTTATGGCACCTTTTTCATACTTATTCAGATTACCTTTGACCATAAGAATATCCTGCGTGGACAAAACCATTCCGCTGACATACGAATTATCGGAAATTATAGACTGCACTGTAGCCCAGTCGGGACCAACTTTTATGACTCTTCCGACAAGTCCGCCGTCCGCAAGAACATTCATATCAACTTTGATTCCCTGATCCTCACCTTTATCAATCGTAAAGGTAGAAAACCAGTTTCCGGAATCTCTTCCTGTAACTCTCGCACCTATCTTCTTGTAATTTCCGTAGTCATCCTGAAGAGCATATAGTTCACGAAGCTTTGTGAGCTCGTATTTATCCTGCTCCAGTTTTGAATTCTCTATTTTCAGATCTTCAATTTCTTTTTTTAATCTCTCATTTTCATCAAGAAGCTTTGTAATCTCAGACAATCTGTCAGAAGTTTTCTTGAGAGATGTACCTACTGTTGTAATTCCTCTTTGCAAAGGCGCAATAAAAACGCCCGCAAACGCATTTAGCGGCCCTTCAAAAGGCCCCAATTTACTTCTTTCAACGCTAAATGTGACCAGCATTAAGATCACAGACAGCACTGACAAGATTGAGAGAAGATATTTACTTGGTATTCTAAAATCCTCTCCGGTTCTCCTAATAATAGGACTCATTTACTTATCCTCTTCTATTCCGTAAGCAAGAACCTTGTACTGGTCATCCTTGATAATCTTGGAAAGACCGAGCGCAACCGAACCAACGGGGTTCTCTGCAATATTAACATTAAGTCCGACACCGTTAGAAAGTCTCTGCGCAAGATGACAGATCTGAGAAGCTCCGCCTGTAAGATAGAGACCGTGCTTAAAAATATCGGCAGCGAGCTCCGGAGGAGTTCTCTCAAGTGTAGCTTTAATGTTATCAAGGATTGCATCGAAGTTCTCGATAAGAGCCTGATTAAGCAGATCTGTAGGGATCATTCTCTCAACGGGAAGACCTGTTACAATATCTCTTCCGTAAACAACTGCATCCTTACCTTCTTTCTCAAGGTCCTTAAGTGATATTTTTACAGCTTCAGATGTTTTCTCGCCGATAAGAAGTCCGAATTCCTTACGGATAACGGTTCTGATCGACTCATCAAATTTCTTGCCGCCAACTTTGATAAGTTTGCTGACAACGATACCTCTGAGTGAAAGAATTGAAATTTCTGTTGTATCATATCCAACGTCAACCACAAGTACACCCTGCGAATTCATGACGTCAACATTCATTCCGAGTCCGTCAGCCAAAGGCTTTTTAACCATCATGATCTTTTTGGCCTTAATGCCCGCATCATTTATGAGATCGTGGAAAGCACGTCTCTCAACTTCAGTAACATCCTTGGGAACGGCAATGTAAACTTCGCAAGGCTTAACAGAACCCTTCATCTGGTCTGTCAAAAACAGCTTTACAAGAGCTTCCATGTGTTCAATATCAGCAATAACACCGCTGCTCAAAGGATATGTGATCTGAATCTTATCAGGAGCTTTCTCATACATCTCGTATGCAGAATTACCATACGCAAAGACATTAGTCTTGTTCTCAATGGCAATCATGTTCTTCTCAACAAAAAGACCATCCTCGTCTCTGTTATAAATTTTAATGTTGCTGGTTCCAAGATCGATTCCAAAAATATTACTCAAAATGTCCTCCTTATTGCCATAACAGCCCCTTCTCTTCGAAGCTGTAATATGAGCGATCTCCTATAATTATATGATCCCTTAATATGATATCAAGCATTGTCCCCGATTCTCTGATCTTATTGGTTATCACAACATCCGATCTGCTGGGAGCCGGATCACCTCCCGGATGGTTGTGCACCAATATCAGATTGGAAGCTCCTGTTCTGAGAGCATGTATAAAAACATCCCTCGGTGACAATGAGGCTGAATTAACCGTCCCCATGGACAAAAGAACTTCCTGTACAAGCTTTAATCTGTTGTTTAGACATAGCAGATAAACCCTCTCGGATTCTTCATGCCTGAGCTTTTCCATAAAATATTCCGCAACTGCTGACGGATCGTTGCATAAAAGCCCAATATCCGCTTTTTGACAAGACATTCTCTTCGCAAGTTCAGCAATACACTTAAGTTTTACTGCCTTAACTTCCCCTATGCCGTGAACACTCTTAAGTTCCTCAACAGAAACACAAAAAAGACTGTTAAGCCCTTTTTCTTTTCCTCTGCCCATGGCCATAACTTTTTTGGCTATATCAACCGGAGATGCCATGCAGCTTCCTGTTCGTATAATTATCGCAAGAAGTTCGGCATCGGTCAGACTTTCCGGACCTGACTTTAAAAAGCGCTCATAGGGAAGCTGGTCCTCATATGTTTTGTGCTCTTTAAAAGAGATATCAGATTGCTTCATGTGATTCCTCCTGATAATGCTATCCGGGCGACCAGAAAGAATCAAAAATCATACAGCTAATAGTTTAGCACAAGATAAGGCCAGCATCTACAAGATTTTGCAAAGTCTTTAGTATGCCAAGCTTAGCATGCGGCCATGTAAGGCCTCCCTGGAAGAAAACTGAATATGGTTCTTTGATCGGGCCATCCGCGGAAAGCTCTATTGAAGAGCCCGAAACAAAGGCACCTGCCGCCATAATAACCTGTGAATCATAGCCGGGCATATCCCAGGGTTCTGGAGTTACAAATGAATCAACGGGTGCCGCCGCCTGAATTCCCTTGCAGAATTCTATAACTCCTTCAGGCTTACCAAAAGTAACCGCCTGTATAATGTCATGTCTTTCCTCTTTGCTGTCGGGGCAAACAGAAAATCCAAACTTCTCATAAATATTTGCGGCAAAAATTGCACCTTTAAGCGCACTTGCCGTAACTGTGGGCGCAAGGAAAAGTCCCTGATAGAAATTGGGAAGAATTCCAAGTGACGCACCAACCTCTTTTCCAAGGCCGGGAGAAGTGAGCCTGAATGCAGCATTCTCAACACACTCCTTCTTACCCGCGATATAACCGCCTATAGGAGCAAGTCCGCCGCCGGGATTCTTTATAAGAGAACCGACAACCATATCTGCACCTACATCCGTTGGCTCAATCCTTTCAACAAACTCACCGTAGCAATTATCTACCATGCAGATGACATCACTCTTTATGCCCTTGATAAATGCAATAAGCTCACCGATCCTTGATACAGAAAGCGTAGGTCTTGTCTGATATCCCTTGGATCTTTGTATCGTAACAAGCTTTATGTTCTCATTTTCTTCAAGAACTTTCTTGATATTGTCATAATCAAAACTTCCGTCAGAGAGAAGATCCACCTGAGAATAAGTAATACCATACTCTGCAAGCGAGCCCCTTGACTCCCTTATTCCGATAACTTCCTCAAGCGTATCATACGGTTTTCCAACCGGTGAAAAGAGCATGTCGCCGGGTCTTAAATTACTCATAAGCGCAAGTGCAAGTGCATGAGTTCCGCAAGTTATCTGAGGCCGCACAAGTGCATCTTCCGTATGAAAAAAAGAAGCATAGACAGCCTCAAGCTTTTCTCTTCCGATATCATTGTATCCGTAGCCAGTTGTTCCCATAAGGCAAGCTTCACTTACCTTATTGTCCTGCATTGCCTTAAGGACTTTCAGCTGGTTATACTCTGCAGTCTCATCGATCTTTTTAAATCTCTCCGAAAGTTCCTCGATGATTATCTCTCCGAATCTGTGTACCTTCTCTGAGATACCGAATTCCTCATATATTTTATCCGTTGTCTGATTAAATTCACTCATTTTCATATATCCTTAATATTTCTTTTAAAACCAGATTGTCATCTCTTCCAAATTCCGACTTGTCTATCCAGCGCACATCTTTTTCTCTTCTGAACCACGTAAGCTGCCTCTTCGCAAAATGTCTTGTATTTCGCTTTATGAGATATATCGCTCTTTCAAGATCGTATTCGCCGTCAAGATATCCGAATATCTCTCTGTAGCCAAGACTCTGCATCGATGTAGCGGTCTTTGGAATGTTCATCTTCCGAAGTTCCTTAACTTCATCGACAAGGCCGTTTTCTATCATCTCGTCAACTCTCTTCTCAATCCTTGAATAAAGAACCTCTCTGTCATCGGTCAGAACAAAATAATAGAAATCGTAAGGCGAAACATTCTCGCTCTGCTCTTTATTGTGCTCCGATATCTTCCGCCCTGTCTTCTTATAATATTCAAGAGCCCGAATAACCCTCTTTGAATTATTTTCATGGATCAAAAGAGCCGACTCCGGATCGACACTTTTTAGTTCTTCATAAATCCCGGAAGTACCTTCTCTTTGCACTCTCTCTTCAAGTTCATGCCTTATCGTATTATCTTCGTCCGTCTCCGTAAAATCAATGTCATAAAGAACAGCCTGAATATAAAAGCCCGTTCCCCCAACAAGGATCGGTATTTTTCCTCTTGAAGAAATATCGGCAATTGCTTCCTTCACAAGCTTCTGAAAGGTAAAGACATTAAAGTCCTCTTTCGGATCGAGAAAATCTATAAGGTGATGCGGTATATTCCCCATCTTTTCTTTTGATATCTTGTCCGTGCCGATATCCATATATTTATAGACCTGCATAGAATCAGCGGAGATGATCTCTCCGCCAATCTTTCCGGCAAGCTCTATTGATAATTTGGATTTCCCCACCGCAGTGGGCCCGGTTAAAACAATCAGCTTTTGTTTATTCATTCCACAACTCGTTTAAACTTTTTATCAATCTCATATTTTGTCATCGATATGATCGTAGGTCTTCCGTGAGGACAATTATAAGGATTCTCGAGAGTAAGAAGCTCATCCAAAAGAGCTTCCATCTCTTCCTTCGTCATCTTAGTATTACCCTTAACGGAAGCCTTACAAGCCATGCTTGCGATCTTATAATTTATCACATCCGGCGTTCTGTCAAGATTAGTCTCATGTGACAACTCATCAAGAATCTTTATAAACATATCCTTTTCATCGTCGCAGCCAAAGAGATCTACCGGAATAGCTCTCATCGCATATTCGTGACCGCCGAAATTCTCAATGTTAAAGCCTATCTTCTCAAAATACTGCCTGTACTGCAGGAAAAGATCTTCCTCTGCCGAAGACAAAGTCACAATAACCGGAGGATTGACCATCTGTGAAAGAAGCTCTCCCGATTTATACCTCTTCATCATTCGCTCGTAGTTAACTTTCTCATGCGCAGCATGCTGATCGACAAGAAGCATCTTATCCTTATAGCCAATAAGCCAGTATGTTCCGAATATCTGCCCTAGTATCTCATACTCTTTGACATTATCCTTTGTAAGAACCTTCTCTTCAAAGAGATCAAGCTGTACCGGCTTCTCAACTATAATAGCTTCTGAAGGCTTGATTATAGGCGAAGGATGCTCAGCTTTTTCAGCCTGTTTTCCTTCAAGGTCTCCAAAAATTCTTGTCCATACGGCAGATTTATTGTTATCGCTTATTCTTACAGTCTCTCCGCTCGCATCTTTTGAGTAAATCGGAGTATCTTCTTTTACAAGATTCTCCTCAAATCTTTGTTTTTCAAAAGGTTCGGGAGCAGTCTTCTTTTTAGAAACGGCATCTTTATCTCCGTCCGCCTCTGTGCTCTTTGAATCATCAAAAAAGACATCGACGCTTGTTGGAACATGCTCGTTTTCTTTATCTGAAGAAACTGCATTTACAGTCTCCTTATTTACAGTCTCTTTATTCAAAACCTCTTTAACCAAAGTCTCTTTTGGAGCGCTTTCAACTTTAGAAGCAACTGTCTCATTATCTGTTTTGATTATATTTAATGCATCTGCCTTTTTAGGCGCCGTCTTTTTATCATCAAGAACCGCATCGGGGATCATTTCATGATTTCTGAGCGTATTCTCAACATTTGAACGGATAAACTCATAAATTGCCGTCTGATTGTCGAACCTTACTTCAAGCTTGGCAGGATGTACATTTACATCGACAAGAGCGGGATCCATTCTGATGTGAAGTACCGCAAACGGGAACTTGTGCATCATAAGGTACTGCTTGTATCCCTCTTCAAGAGCCTTCGAAACAATCTTATCTTTTACATATCTTCCGTTTACAAAAAAGATCTCAAAATTCCTGTTAGACCTGTTTATCGAAGGTTCTCCCAGATACCCCTCAAGTGTCACCCCCCTGTCCGTGACATTTATTGGAACAAGGTTCAAAGAAATATCACGACCGTATATTCTGTAGATGATCTCCTTGAGATCACCGTTTCCGGAAGTATTGAATTTATCATCTTTGTTATTTATGTAATGAAAAGAGACAGTCGGATTATCAAGAGCAAGATGCTCCATGACATCACCAATATAACTTGCCTCCGTCTGCGGAGTCTTAAGGAACTTCTTTCTCGCAGGAGTGTTAAAAAACAGGTTCCTTACGATAAGAGACGTTCCGTCCGGCGCACCGATCTCCTCAAAACACACTTCGTCTCCGCCGCTTATGCTATATCTGATCCCGACAAGATCCTCTCTTGTCTTTGTGATCATATCGACCTGAGCAACGGAAGAAATACTTGATAAAGCCTCTCCTCTAAATCCCAGCGAATGAATCTTAAAAAGATCGTCTATAGACTTAAGCTTACTTGTAGCATGTCTTTTGAAAGCCTTTCGGATCTCACTCTTTTCGATTCCGGATCCGTTATCCGTAACTCGGATCATATCGATACCGCCGCCTTTTATCTCAACGGTTATGGCGGTAGCGCCGGAATCTATCGCATTTTCCACCAGCTCTTTTACGACACTGGCAGGTCTCTCAACAACTTCTCCCGCAGCAATCTGGTCTATAGTATTTTTGTCGAGTTCGTTAATGAATGCCATTTAGTTTTTCCACCTGTTTTTTAAATCACTCTGAAGCTTGTACAAAGTATTCAGAGCGTCCATAGGCGTAAGAGTTGTTATATCAATTTCCTGCAATCTCTTAAGCACATCCTCATCAGTTACCGTATCAAATAATGACATCTGATCCATGTCAACGTCATCGTAATGCTTAACTTTAACCTTCTTATCGCTCTTATTGTCCTTGGCAATACTCTGGACCTTACCTGTAATATCATTGTCAGTAAGCTCGGAAACAATCTCTTTTGCCCTGTCTATGACCATATCGGGCACACCAGCAAGCTTGGCAACCTGAATACCGTAGCTCTTATCGGCGCCACCCTTGACGATCTTTCTGAGAAAGACAATGTCATCTCCATTTTCTTTTACCGCAATGCAGTAATTGTTTACATTGTCCATCTTACCTTCAAGTTCCGTAAGTTCATGGTAATGCGTTGCAAACAATGTCTTTGCTCCCAGAATCTTTCTGTTACTGATATGCTCCGTAACCGCCCAGGCTATCGCAAGTCCGTCATAGGTTGATGTTCCTCTTCCGATTTCATCAAGGATCAAAAGAGAATTAGAAGTCGCATTCCTTAATATATTGGCAACTTCATTCATCTCAACCATGAAAGTCGACTGGCCGCTTCCAAGATCGTCGGAAGCACCGACTCTTGTAAATATCCTGTCAACAACGCACAGATCTGCTTTCTCTGCAGGAACAAAACTTCCTATCTGCATCATAAGAGAAATAAGAGCCGTCTGTCTCATATATGTCGATTTACCCGCCATATTGGGACCTGTGATAATGGAAATACAGTGTTTCTTATTATCAAGGAATGTGTCATTTGCAATGAACATATCCGAAGAATCAAGCATAAGCTCAACAACAGGATGTCTTCCGTTCTTTATGTTGAACACACCCTTTTCGTTTATCGAAGGCTTAACATAATGATTCTTCTCCGCAACATAGGCAAGCGAAGCATATACATCAAGAAGAGCGATTGCTTTTGCCGTGCCCTGTATCCTGTCTATCTCAAGTGCGATAGAATCTCTTATTTTACAGAACATCTCATACTCAAGATTATTGAGCTTATCCTGAGCATTTAATATTGTATCTTCAAGCTCTTTAAGCTTTGGAGTTGTATATCTCTCGCAGTTTGTAAGAGTCTGTTTTCTTATGAAATAATCGGGAACTTTGTCTTTGAAAGAATTGGTGACTTCAAAGGAATAACCAAATACATTACTGTACTTGATCTTAAGATTTTTTATCCCCGTCTTTTCCTTTTCTTCATCCTCAAGCTGTGCAAGCCAGCTCTTCCCGTTTGTACCTGCCTCCCTGAAATTATCGATATCCTTATCAAAACCATCTTTGATGATTCCGCTCTCTTTTATCGTAAGCGGCGGTTCCTCAACGATAGCCATATCGATAAGATCATATATGTCTCTCAAAGGATCAAGCTGTTCTTCCACCATAGAAAGCTCTTTGTCATCCTTAACATCTATAAGAGAAGTCTTTATCGCAGGTATCATCCTGATAGAATTTCTAAATGCCAGAAGATCCCTTGGATTGGCCGTCTTAAATACGATCTTTGACATAAGTCTCTCAAGGTCGTATACAGGATTTAAGTACTCTCTTATCTCTTCTCTTGTGACAACATTTTTTACAAGCTTCTCGACAGCTCCCTGTCTTAAAAGAATATCTTCCTTCTCGATAAGCGGCTGTTCGATAAAACTCCTGAGCGTCCTTGCGCCCATAGCTGTCTTTGTCTTATCAAGAACCCAGAGAAGCGTTCCTCTTTTCTGCTTGTCCCTCATCGTTTCAACAAGCTCAAGATTACGCCTTGTCGAAGAGTCAAGAAGCATGAACTTGCTCGTAAGATAAGGATATATATGAGTAATATTCGCTATCTCCGTTTTCTGCATATCGATCAGATATTGCAAAAGAGCTCCCGCAGCCACAATTCCGTTTCCGAAATCATCAAGCCCGAGGCCAATTAGCGACTTTACTTTAAAGTGCGTTATCAGCGTATTTTTACAGCTGTCCTCATCGTAATATCTTGCATCAAGCGGATTTATATATACTCCGAGTCTATTCTTTATATCATCCGTAGAAACACCCGAAAAAGTAAATGCCTCATTACAGATAAGCTCTGACGGCATATATTTACCGATCTCATCGCAAGCCTCTTTGATGCTCGATACTTCCGTAAGATAATAATCACCTGTCGTCACATCCGCAACAGATATTCCTATACAGTCGGGATCGTAAAATATACACATGAGGTAATTGTTCTTGGTCTCCTCAAGAGCCTGCATATTAAGATTTGTTCCGGGAGTAACTATCCTCGTCACATCTCTTTTTACAATACCCTTTGCCTGCTTCGGATCCTCTGTCTGCTCGCAAATGGCAACTTTATACCCCTTTGAAACAAGCCTTGTAAGATAGGTATCTACTGCATGAAAAGGAACACCGCACATCGGAGCTCTCTCTTCAAGTCCGCACGCCTTTCCTGTCAAAGTAAGCTCAAGCTCTTTTGAAACAGTCTTGGCATCATCAAAAAACAGCTCGTAAAAATCTCCAAGTCTGTAAAACAAAACGCAGTCTTTATACTCATTCTTAGTCTGCAGATAGTGCTGCATCATCGGAGATACTTTTTCTATATCTACATTTTCATACATCGTGGCTTTCTCCACGGACAACTCCTCCTAAAACCAATGCCAATAATTATTCGGCGATCTCCCCAAAGAAATAAAAGCCGTGGCATTCAGTAATCTTTACTTTGACCATCTTTCCTATAAGATCCTCGCCCCCGGGGAAGTGCACAAGCGTATTGTTCGACATTCTTCCCGTCATAAGAGAATCATCGTGATCGTTTACATTTTCTACAAGTACTTCCTGAACCTGACCTTTATACTTAAGAGACTGCTCTTTAGCCGTATCCTGTACAACCTTAAGAAGTCTGTCGAAGTTCTCCTTTACCACATCTTCTGGAACCTGGTCTTCAAAAGAGGCAGCAGGTGTACCCGTTCTCTTTGAATAGATAAAGGTAAAAGCATTGTCAAATGCCGATTTCTTTACAACATCTATAGTATCGTCAACGTCCTCTTTGGTCTCACCTGGGAATCCGACGATAATATCCGTAGTAATGGCAACATCCGGGAGCTTAGTCCTTATCTTATTTACAAGATTAAGGAAATCATCCTTTGTATATTTTCTGTTCATTCTCCTCAGGATCTCGGTATTTCCGGACTGAAGAGGAAGATGAATATGTCTTGCTATCTTTTTATTATTTGCGATAACATCAATAAGTTCATCGGAGAAGTCCTTGGGATGAGGAGTCATGAATCTTACTCTCTCGATTCCTTCTACCTTCGTGACTTCGTCAATAAGCTTCGCAAAAGAAATCTTATCAGGATTTCCTTCCTCGAAATCATTTCCGTATGAATTTACATTCTGTCCAAGGAGCATGATTTCCTTCACTCCGTCTGCAGCAAGCTTCTCACACTCTCTGATAATATCCTTGGGACTTCTGCTTCTCTCACGTCCTCTTACATAAGGAACTATGCAATAAGTACAGAAATTATTACAGCCAAACATGATATTGACGCCCGACTTAAATGAATACTTTCTGAGTACCGGAAGATCCTCAACGATCTTGTCGGTTTCTTTCCAAATATCTATTATCATCTTGTCAGAGTTAAGTGACTGATACAAAAGCTCCGCAAATTTATATATATTATGTGTTCCGAAAATAAGATCAACAAATCTGTAGCTCTTTTTGATCTTCTCAACAGCAGATTTTTCCTGCATCATGCATCCGCAGATTGCAATCTTCATATAAGGATTGCTCTTCTTAAAATTGCTGCACTGACCAAGCCTTCCGAGAACTCTCTGGTCCGCATTGTCACGAACGGTACATGTGTTATAGATGACAAAATCTGCATCTTCCGACTCAGTCTCTTCATATCCCACAAGTTTGAGCGTAGCAAGAAGCTTCTCGGAATCCCTTGCATTCATCTGACATCCGAAAGTAACAACGCAGGCTTTAAGCTTTCTTCCAAACTCTTTTTCCATAAAAGAAACCTGTGCTTTTGCCTTCTCGATATAGTCGAGCTGTCTTACGCTTTCTTCATCGGCAACATCCTGCCTGTTCGCATTTAAAACACTGATATTATTTGCTTTATCAATAGCCATTAAAAATCTTCTCCGTATACTTTAACAATTCCCAAAAGGATATCTACAACCTTGCGCATCTCCTGTACAGAAGCATACTCATACTTGCCATGATAGTTGTAGCCTCCCGTGCAAAGGTTGGGACAAGGAAGTCCCTTATATGAAAGGGCTGCTCCGTCTGTTCCGCCTCTTATAGGTGAATCAATAGGTGTAATGCCAAGTTCTGCCATTACCTTCTTGGCATTGTCTATAAGATGCATATGAGGACGGATTTTCTCGATCATATTGAAGTACTGGTCTCTTAAAACAACTTCAACAGTGCCTTCTCCGTACTTCTTGTTAAGATAATCCGCAGCATCTTTAAAGAGCTTTTTCTTAGCATCAAAGAGCTTCTCGTCGTGGTCTCTGATGATATATGTTGCCTCTGCGTTCTCTGTTCCTCCGTTTACATCCGTAAGATGGAAAAAACCCTCTCTTTTCTCCGTATACATAGGATTCTGGAAAACAGGAAGCATAGAATGGAACTCATAACATAAAAGCGCCGCATTTATCATTTTATTCTTGGCATCACCGGGATGAACGCTTCTTCCGTGAACTTTGATAATTCCCTCTGCGGCATTAAAGTTCTCATACTCAAGTTCGCCAAGCTTACCGCCGTCAACGGTAAACGCATAATCAGCACCGAATCTCTCGATATCAAAATAAGCCGTTCCCTCGCCGATCTCTTCATCGGGAGTAAATGCAATCTTGATATCGCCATGCTTGATATCGGGATTTGAAAGAAGTGTCTCAGCCATTGTCATGATCTCTGAAACACCGGCTTTGTCATCGGCTCCAAGTAAGGTTGTTCCGTCAGTAACTATAAGATCTTCACCGATATGATTTAAAAGCTCCGGGAAATCATCCGGAGAAAGAACTACTTTTCCGTCTGAAGAAAGAGCAATCTCAGTTCCCTCATAATTATCAATTATTCTTGGCTTTACATCTTTTCCGCTGACTTCATCGGAAGTATCCATGTGAGCCACAAAGCCCATCTTGTATCTCTTCTTGTCATCATCGATATTTGAAGGAATAGATGCATACACATAGCAGTGCTCTTCATCATAGTACACATCCGATGCACCGATCTCTATAAGCTCATCTCTGAGGATCTTAGCAAGATCATGCTGCTTCATGGTTGAAGGAGATGTGCCCGAATCGGGATCTGACTGTGTGTCAACCTTTACATATTTTAAAAATTTCTCAATTACATCCGGTTTGTTCATTTCTTTTTACTACTTTTCCTTTTACTAGATTTTTTATCTTCAAAACTTCGGTATATTCTGACAGAGCGCTCCGTAAGAGTAACTTTGTCATTGTCCGAAGCTTTTTTAACTGTATTATTATCAGGCTCTTCTGCCGTATCCGAAACAAGTTCCCATACATTTCCTTCAGGGAGTTTTGGAAGTGCAATTTCCGACTCGTTCCAGCACATGTTATAGCATACATATATAAAAGACTTATCATCCACACTCTTGTCATAAAGGCCGCAATAAAGAAGCCCCAAGACATGACTCTGTGCTGTAAAATCAGGTCTCCACGCCTCTCTTCCATGGCACGAAAAATCAGGATAGCCGCAGGAAATATAATCCATAAGTTTAAACGGTGCAGGCTCCCTGAACATAATATGATTCTTTCTCATACCGATAAGGAATCTTACATAATCATAGATGTCCTTATTCCTGTCAAATGCCTTCCAGTCAACCCAGCCGATCTCGTTATCCTGACAGTAAGGATTGTTATTTCCTCCCTGCGAGTTACCGAATTCGTCTCCGCTGAATATCATTGGAGTTCCCTGCGCAAGAAACAGCATGGAAAGAATATTCTTCATTTGTCTGTTTCTGAGATCGAGAATACCCTTTTTTCTGGTTCTTCCCTCGATACCACAATTCCAGCTGTAGTTCTCATCTGTGCCGTCTTTGTTATTCTCGCCGTTTTCCTCATTTCTCTTGTGTTCAAAAGAAACAAGATCTGCAAGTCTGAATCCCTCATAATTGCAGATATAATTTATAATACCGTGATCGCAGCCGTTTGCTATCATAACCCTAAGGAAATCGGCCGCGGTATTATCATCACTTTTAAGAAACTTTCTTGATGAGTACAAAAATGCATCGTTGTATTCTGCAAGAAATCTCTTTTTTACAGGCTTTCCGCCGTATATATCGCCGTAATCAAACCACTCATGCCATATCTTAACATCGGCAAAAAGAGGATCCTTTGCGATATTCCTAAGCGGAAGACGTGCCCCCTTGACATGGAAGCCGTCTACTCTGTAAGTACATCTCCAGTATCTGAGCGCATCGATGATAATGCTCTCGCTCTCATCTTCTTCAAAATAGAACTGAAGCACAACCTCGATGCCGTTCTCGTGCATTGTCTTAATAAAATTTTTTACTTCATCCTCAGCATTGTAAGGATCCACACAATAAGAAGTTCTGGGTGCAAAATAATATCCCTTTTTATATCCCCAGAAATTCACTTTATGATCAAGACTTCCCTTATTGGTGATACTTCCATTTCTTGAAAAGATAACATCGCTTCCCTTGGGAGCTTTCGTGCCCTTGATCGCGCTATGTATCCTGCCTCTCTTCTCGGCATCCTGAAGTTCATCCATTTCATAGATTGGCATAAGTTCAATGCAGGTAACTCCAAGCTCTTTGAGATAATCAAGCTTATGTAATATTCCGCTGAACGTACCTCTGATACCTACAGGAAGACCGCTCGAAGGACTCTTCGTAAAGCCTCTTACATGCATCAGATAAACAAAACTGTTCTCGTAAGATGTTTCGGGAGCTTTGCTGTCGCCCCAGTCAAAACATGTCGATGAATCCGATCTTAAGGATTTATTGTCAAGCTTCGCCCTGATATCGGAATCCTCAACTTCTTCTCCGAATTTCTCAAGACCTATGACATGCTTGGCATACGGATCGCAGAAATATTCCTCATCCTCAAAAAGATTGTACTCCGTATAGCCGTCAATATCATCTATTCCGGAAATTCTCGCAGAATAAATATTCCCGCGTTTACAATCCGCAGGAAGTTCAATGACATATTTCTTATCCGCACCGGTGCCCTTGCGGTACAACGTGATACCACGCTTTATTCCGCCATCAAATACTGCTCTGACAACAAGACTCTTATCATAGTCAATATAACAGCCAAGCGGATATGGCTTTTCATCAGCAATCTTGTACCCTGAAGTCATAGTCTCTCCCGATTAGTATAATAAACAACATAAGCCCTAATATTTTAACACATAATGTCTATATATGCACGAAGTATGCTATAATCATGATAACCAATGATAAAGATTTTCAGGAGGATTTTTATGGAATTTTCCAAGATAGCAACAGACATGAATACCAGGATTGAAAATGATGAACAGATGACTGTCGAACTTGAGCTCGATGACAATAAAACCGTTACTTGTGCGATAATCATAGTCCTTACAGTTAATTCCAAAGATTACATCGTTCTTCTTCCACTCGACAAAAACGGACAGAATAACGACGGAAGCGTTTGGTTCTATGAATTCATCTACAAAGGCGAGGATGAAGAGCCTGAACTTGGCTACATCGAAGACGACGCCGAATACGACGCCGTTGCCGAAGCCTTCAACCTCTACCTCGACGATGTTGAGTTCGACGAGATTGTCGACCTTCCCGAGGAGGACTCAGAGAGTCTCTAAGAAAAAAAACATCATAAAAGGGAGCGCACTAATTTAGTGTGTTCCCTTTCTTTACGCCCGGCCATAAGGTAACTGTTTGGAAATGCTCTGTGTACGGCTACGCAGTGATTTTCAAACAGTTATCTTGTGCCGGGCTGTCTATGAAAAGGTCGGCAAAACCTCAAAAGGTTTGATTATCCTTTTTTAAGTAAACTAATTATATTATCACGTTCTGCCTTATCTGAAACCCCTATATTATCCAATGTTTGTTCCAATGTCCATTTCATATTCTTCATTAATTTTTGAACTGTAATTACTTTATCCTTAATTATATATTCTTCTGCATATTCTTTTGCATATTCTTCTGCATATTTCTTTACTGCTTCACACATA
Source organism: Butyrivibrio sp. LB2008 (assembly GCF_000621565.1). Taxonomy (GTDB): domain Bacteria; phylum Bacillota; class Clostridia; order Lachnospirales; family Lachnospiraceae; genus Butyrivibrio. Next base: position 291,811 of record NZ_JHXZ01000009.1, on the reverse strand, counting down.
ATTTCACGACCTTTCTTTGTTTCTTTGAAATGATGTACACTGTTCGCCAATTCTTTATAATGCATTTCTTTAGAATCTCTTGAATGAAAATCCTGCATCAATTTTCCAAATTCATCATTTCCGGTGTATGTTCCATTAACATAGATAATATGTGCACCATCATTAAGAGCTTCTCCGGTTTCCATGATAGTTCTGTCAGCACTGTATATTGGTAATCCTTTTTTGAATTTATCATGCTTATAGATAAATATCACATAAGAATCTTTCAAGCTTTTAAAAACATCGCTTTCCCTAAGCATCCTTGAATCCAACATAGCACTGTGGAATCTTGCCCTCCTGACATGTGACCCTTCATAATTACCTTGCACTTCTATGTCAATTTCTTCTCCATCAATGTCAATTGCATGTATATCAAGGGTTATGTCTCGACCTCCAACAATAGGATTTTTGAATTCTTCCTGCCCTTTTACGCTTTTGACTATAATATCACGTTTTAATATTATTCTAAGCAAAAGTTGCGTTGCAGGAATATTTTTGTCAAAAACCAATGACATCATGTCATCATCAAAAAGCGTTAGATCATCGATAATCCGTCTTACTCTGTCACTTTCTTGTTGTTTAGCCCGACTACTATAACCATCATTTAATTCATCTTGTATCATTTATATTCTCCTTAAATATTATCATTTTTTGTAGTTTTTTCCCACAGACTTCTTATGGGACGTAAGAATCTTGAAGGAAGCATCGCATTTTCTTTAGTTCCGCAGATATAAGACATTATTAAAGCCTCTTTAGCTCTTGTCATTCCTACATACAACATCCTTCGTTCCTCTTCCTTTTCAGGTTCATATATTGCACTTCTGGAAGGGATTATTCCTTCGTTTAAGTCAGGAATCCAAACGTACTTGTATTCAAGCCCCTTGGATCCGTGAAGCGTGAGTATATTGACAATGTCTTTGGCATTACTGAATTTCTTTTTTCCTTTGCTCTGATTATCAGACTTTTCTTTTTCTTCGTTAAAAGAACCAATGAACGACTTACTATCCCTAAAATTCCTCGCCATTTCTTCAAACAGATCCAGATTCCCGGTACTGTTCGGAAACAGCTTATCAATCCCTACTTCTTTTCTTATAAACCTCACAGAAAGCGAAGGGCGCATCTTTCCTATCATCGATATATCCCTGAACAGCTTCTCCACGGCCTTCGTCCGTTCTCTGTTTCCTCTGTAAAAAGAAAGAACATCTTCTTTTCTTATCAGCTCATTCATGGCACTTTCTCTAGAAATATAGCGAAGCGGCTTATTCATTATCTTGTAGAAAAGAGCTCTTGAATTTTCAATACAGGAAAAAGAAAGATAGTAAAGACACAATAGAACAGCCTCATCATCGTACAAAGAGGCATCATCCTTGTTTTCCAGATTACTCTTTATACCCTTTTGTCTTAGAAAAGACGCCACTGTTTTGCATTCAGAATTGGTTCGACACAAGATCCCGATATCGTTTAGATTGTTTTGTCCGCTCAAGAAGATACTCATAGCCTCATACTGCGTTTCCCTTGTCTTATATCTCCTCGCGACAACATATCCGTCTGCCCCCGTTCCGGATACGATATTCTTCTTAAAGCGCATCTTGTTCTCGCGGATGACAAGACTTGCATTATCAAGGATTGCCTTTCCGCACCTGTAATTTACGGAAAGATTTATCAAATGCACACTTCCGCCCATCCTATCTTTAAATTCCATCATTATTCCGGGTTTTGCACCTCGAAAGCCGTAGATTGCCTGGTCGTCATCACCTACAACAAAAAGATTCTTATCATCATTTAATATCGCCTCGATATTGTTTTGCTGCATCTCGTTTATATCCTGATATTCGTCAATAAGAATATACTTGAACCTGCTTTTATATTGCTCCGCTATGTCTTTTCTATTTTCAAAGAGCTGTGCGCATATTAGAGACATATCATCAAAATCAATCTTTCCAAAAGATTTAAGCGCAGCATTATATCCTGTAAATATTGCCTCAAAATGCTCCTTATAAGGAACAGCGTCGGATACGGAACTTGGCGAAAGACCTGCGTTTTTTATCCTTGATATTTCAGAAGTGATATCTTTTATGATCTCATTCTCATCTAGGAGCTTAAGCTTATTCATATTCTCCCTGCTGTTCTTTAACACATTCAGAAGAATATCTTTTACCAGTTTGTACTTAAAAAGCTCGTCCGCAATCTCAATATTGTTGTAGAATCCGGCTTCTTTTCTGTGGTCTCTTAATATGTTGTAAAAAAGTGAATGGAAGGTTCCGAATGAAACCTCCGGATAAGAACTATCCGTGATCTTTAAAAATCTCTGCTGCATCTCGATCGCAGCAGCCTTGGTGAACGTTATTACAAGAATCGAAGAAGGATCTGCGCCGTATTCTTCGATCAGATATTTAAGCCTCTGTACTATAACAAAGGTTTTGCCGCTCCCCGGTCCCGCAAGAACCATTGCGGGACCGTCTCTGTGAGTAATCGCTTCCTCTTGAGCGGCATTTACTTTAACGTCAACCAAAGGTGGTAAAACGTTATTATTTCTCAAGTAATTCAATTCCTTTTTTAATTCTGTTAATTGTCTCTTCCTTACCGATAACTTCCATGAGTTCTGTAGCTCCGCAGGGAGTCATCTCTTTTCCTGAAACAGCAATTCTTACAGGCCAAAGAACATAACCGTTCTTGTACTCGTTAGTCTTGATGTAATCAGAAAGAAGTGCATAAAGAGCATCATTTGTATAGTCATCATGTGCTTCGAGAAGAGGAAGAACCTCTTTTAACACCTTAAGAGAAGTCTCTTCGTTGGTCTTCATCTTCTTATGTGAGTAGATAGCTGTATCGTACTCGGGAAGCTTTGCAAAGAACTTAACCATATCTGCGATATCGGGCCAGATCTCGATACGAGTCTTAACCATGTTTGCGATCTGCTTAAGCTTGGTATCGTCAGAAGAAAGTACGCTGTCTCCCTCTTCCTTAAGAGCATCTACGATGTAAGGCTTAGCCATCTCAAAGAACTTGTCCTCATCCATCTTCTTAAGGTACTCACCGTTCATCCACTTAAGCTTAGTATAGTCAAATACTGCAGGTGACTTATTGATGCGCTTGTAATCAAACTTCTCGATAAGCTCCTGAAGGCTCATGATCTCGTTGTTATCATCAGGTGACCATCCAAGGAGTGCAACAAAGTTAACAACAGCCTCAGGCAAAAATCCCTGCTCGATAAGATCTTCGAATGAAGAATGTCCGCTTCTCTTAGAGAGCTTCTTGTGCTCCTCATCAGTGATAAGAGGACAATGTATATACTTGGGAATCTCCCATCCGAATGCATCATAAAGTCTGTTGTACTTAGGTGATGAAGAAATATATTCATTACCTCTTACAACATGTGTGATTCCCATAAGATGGTCATCAACAACGTTTGCAAAATTGTAAGTGGGATATCCGTCGGACTTAATAAGGATCATATCATCAAGTTCCTTATTTTCAACGGTTACATCTCCGTACAACTCATCATGGAAAGTAGTTGTACCCTCTGTAGGATTGTTCTGTCTTATAACAAAAGGCTTACCCTCAGCGAGGTTCTTCTCAACTTCTTCCTTTGAAAGAGAAAGACAATGCTTGTCATAAACACTGATCTCTTTTCCATCAACAACCTGAACAAGTGAAGCAAGTCTCTCCTGATCGCAGAAGCAATAATAAGCTTCTCCTTTCTCTACAAGCTCTTTTGCATAAGTCATGTAGATACCGGCCTTCTGTCTCTCACTCTGAACATAAGGTCCGACCTCACCGCCGACATCGGGACCTTCATCATGGATAAGTCCTGTATCCTTGAGTGTTTTATAAATAATTTCAGTAGCACCTTCAACAAAACGCTCCTGATCTGTATCTTCTATTCTGAGAATATAATCGCCGCCCTCATGTTTTGTAATAAGATAAGCATAAAGAGCTGTTCTTAAATTTCCTACGTGCATGCGGCCTGTTGGGCTCGGTGCATATCTTGTACGAATCTTTGACATTTTTAACCTCGATCATTCTTTATGTGTATTTACGTATCCAAACGATTTATTATTGTAGCATACAATATCTTTTTTTCAATACCGCGTGGCAATTATGGCAAGATCACATTATCAATTCTTGCCTGTAGAGCCAAAACCGCCTCTGTCAGCACCATCTAAATGTTCACATTCGTCAAATACGATCGCGGGCTGATTCTCCATGATCCTGAACTGACAAATTCTGTCATTAAAGCCGATGTGTGTATCTCTCATTGCGATAACAGGCATAAACCACTGATCGTTATCTCCGCAATATGAATGGTCGACAACACCCATATGATTGGTCTGAACAACGCCAAAGTTCTTGAATGTAGAACTTCTCGGAACAATATGTGCTTCATAGCCTTCCGGAATCTCCATTGCGACTCCGAGAGGAACAAGATGAAATTCACCCTGCTTAAGATCGATATCCTCAGCGCTTCTAAGATCGATCCAATCCGACTTACCATCGATATATGTAAGCTTTTCAAGCTTGTCGTTAAAATATTTTATCTTGATATTTTTTCCCATGTCTCTCCTCCAATACTAAATTTTTATAATCTACACAATTATCCAAATAAACTTATAGCTTTTCCCTTCAGTTTATCTCGACAACTTTATAATCCTTCTCTTCTACAGCCTTCTTAAGTATTTCATCCGAAACATCAAGGTTAAGCTTTACAACAGCTGTTTTGTTCTCGAAGCTTACATTTACTTCCTCAACACCTTCAACCGCCTCAAGTGCGCTCTTTACAGTGTTTTCACAATGAGCGCTGATCATGCCTTCAATGCTGAGTGTCTTAGTTTTATTAATCTCTTCGACTTTGGCCAAAGATGAAACAATGATCTCATTCTCCATATCATCATCATCGTCGTCATCAGAGCTCTTTTTACGTGCATTTTTGCCCAGCTTCTTCTTATCTTTTGAGGCATCACGAATATCAAAGATATTAAGTCCAAGTGCCTTCGATACTACAAAGAAGCTTGATAAACTCATCACAGCCGCACCAAACATCGGACTGATAGTAATCTTAAAGAAAGCAATAAGGCAGCCCGCTGCAACGGGAATCGCAATCGCATTATAAATAAATGTCCAGAAAAGATTCTGATGAATATTATCAAGTACTCCCTTTGACAATCTCACAGCACCGGAAACATCAAGAAGGCTGTTCCTCATAAGTACAATGTCAGCAGATTCAACAGCTATCTCGGTTCCTGCACCGATAGCAAGACCAACGTCTGCGGCATCAAGTGAATCGGCATCAATAATACCGTCGCCGACCATTATGACCTTGCCTTCTTTCATAAGCTGATCGACAATTTCTTTTTTGTTCTCAGGAAGCACACCTGCATAAACTTCGTTTACACCTGCTTTTGCAGCGATAGCTCTGGCAGTATTCTCATTGTCTCCCGTTATCATGACAACTCGAATTCCCATATTCTTGAGCTCTTCAATAGCCTGAGCAGAGTCATCCTTTATCGTATCGGCAACAGCTATGATACCGACAAAGTTATTATCCTTTGCATAAAATAACGGTGTCTTACCCCTGATCGAAAAGCCGTAAGCCTTCTTTGTAACTTCCTCGGGGATATTTGCATATTTCGAAATATAATTAAAATTACCGCATCTTACAACACTGCCGTCAATCGTCCCCTCAAGTCCACTTCCCGGAATAACAGAAAAATCTTCCACATCCAGGCCGGAATCAATATCTCCGCAAACACTTGAAGCATATGTTGCTATTGCTTTTGCAAGAGGACGGGTACTCTTTGATTCGAGAATACCTGCAAGCTTTACAAATTCAAATTCTGCAGCCTCATTTTCTTCCTGTGACGATTCACTGTCAACAATCGCCTGCGCAAGAAGAATATCCGTAACAACGGGCTCTCCCTTTGTTATTGTTCCTGTCTTATCAAGGACAACAATATCGCATTTACCTGTGCTTTCAAGAATTGATGCATTCTTATAAAGGATACCGTTTTTAACACCTACACCGTTTCCGACCATCATTGCAACAGGAGTAGCAAGACCAAGTGCACAAGGGCAACTGATAACAAGAACGGCAACGCCTCTTGCAAGCGCATAGCCAAATCCCGCACCGTTGATAAGCCATGCCATTATAGTAAACAGGGACATGCACATAACGATCGGAACAAAAACTCCGGATATTTTGTCCGCAAGTTTTCCGATAGGCGCCTTGGTTTCGGCCGCATCACTTACAACAGTGATAATCTGTGAAAGTGTTGTATCTTTTCCTACTCTTGTAGCCTTACATTTAATATCGCCGGAAGTATTAAGAGTAGCGGCATACACACTGCTTCCCTCACTCTTTTCAACCGGAATGCTCTCACCTGTGATCGATGATTCATCGACAGAACTGCTTCCCTCTATGATCACGCCGTCAACAGGGATACGCTCATCAGCCTTTACGACAAATACATCATCAACATTAACCTTGTCGATCTCAACTTCTTTTTCGGCGCCGTTCTCATCAACTATAACTGCGTTTTTTGCAACAAGCTTTATGAGATTCTTAAGCGCATTAGTGGTTTTGCCCTTTATGCGCGCTTCAAGCATTTTACCGACATTGATAAGAGTCAGGATCACGGCCGCTGATTCAAAATACAGCTCATCATAAAATAAATTGTTCTTCTCGGGGGACCCTTTGACATAAGAAAGAACCATTATGCCAAGTGCAAACGCACTGTATACAAAAGAAGCAGAGCTTCCGAGGGCCACAAGGCTGTCCGCATTGGGTGCCTTGTGTGAAAGCCCACTGAAGCCGCTAAAATATATTCTTATATTGATGATCATAATAATAACGCATAAGATCATCTGAATGGTTCCCACTGCAATATAATTACCTTCCAGAAAAGGAGGCAGTGGAAAACCGAATGTCTTGTGTCCCATAGAAAAGTACACAAGAATAAGAGATAAAACTATTGAAAAAATAAGTCTTTTTTTCAGGATAGGAGTTTCTTTATCTTTAAGGACCTCTTCGTCATCGTTTTTCTGACTTTCTTCATCAAGTAAAGCTGCCTGATATCCCGCATCTTCAACAGCTTTTATAATATCTGATGAAAGAACATTTCCCTCAACCGTCATTGAATTGGTTAAAAGACTAACATTACACTCCGTCACGCCTTTTAGCGCATTAACAGCTTTCTCCACACGCACCTGACATGCGGCACAACTCATTCCGGTAATAACATATTTTTCCATAACATTCCCTTTTTTCATACTCATAGGCTATAGCCGGGCAGCAAATATTTTTATCCCGACTTCACTCCCATGTGAGCATCAAGATTGATTCTGACGTTCTACAAGATGCTCTCCGCAGTATATTTCACGAAGTTTTGGTTTGTCAATTTTTCCCGTAGGATTTCTGAGTACGTTTGCAAAAATAATCTTTCTTGGTCTTTTGTATCTCGGAAGATCCACGCAAAAATGTTCAACCTCTTCCTCTGTTAAAGTCATGCCTTCTTTTACCTGAATAATGGCGGCAGCAATCTCCCCGAGTCTGTCGTCCTGAAGGCCTATAACAGCGGCATCATGTATCTTGTCATTTTTCATGAGGAAGCTCTCTATCTGAACGGGATAGAGATTTTCTCCACCTGAAATTATAACATCTTTTTTCCTATCTACAAGAAATATAAATCCATCTTCGTCCTGACGGGCCATATCTCCTGTAAAAAGCCAGCCGTCTTTAAGAATCTCGGCAGTTGCTTCAGGGTTCTTGTAATACTCAACCATTACGCCGGGGCCCTTTACGCAAAGCTCACCGATATCGCCCTTCTGAACTTCTTTTCCGTTATCATCGACGATCTTGGTCTTCCAGCCGTATCCCGGAATTCCGATGGCGCCGACTTTCTCGACATTTTCAAGTCCAAGATGCACGCAGCCAGGGCCTGTTGACTCCGAAAGGCCGTAGTTGGTGTCATACTTGTGATGAGGGAAATATTTAAGCCATCTCTTTATAAGACTCGGCGGAATAGGCTGTGCTCCGATATGCATGAGTCTCCACTGCTTGAGATGATAATCCTCTATCTTCATCTTGCCCGAATCGAGCGCCGCAAGAATATCCTGCGCCCACGGCACAAGGAGCCATACTATGGTACATCCTTCCTCGGAAACCGCTTTAAATATAGACTCAGGTGAGTTTCCTTTTAACAATACCGCTCTGCTACCGGTATAAAGAGATCCGAACCAGTGCATCTTAGCGCCCGTGTGATATAACGGCGGAATGCAAAGGAAATTGTCCTCATGTGTAGTTTCATGATGGATAGCCTCCATCTTGGCAGACTGCATAAGTGCAGTATGAATGTGCAAAATAGCTTTGGGAAATCCGGTAGTTCCCGAAGAAAAATAAATTGCCGCATCATCCTTATCTTCGATAAGAATTCTGGGTGCAACAGATGAACTGTTCGATACCTGTCTGTAATAATCATCGGCATAAGAAGGACACTGATCTCCCACAAAGAAAAGAAGAGTCTCTTTCTTGATCTTCTCGGCGATATCCTCGATACGTCCGATAAATTCAGGTCCGTAGAAAAGAACATCCGAATCCGATGCGTTAAGACAGTAATCAATCTCATCCGCTGTAAATCTGAAATTAAGCGGAACCGCGATAGCGCCCGCCTTAAGTATTCCGAAATAAATAGGGAGCCATTCGAGACAATTCATAAGAAGTATCGCACATTTCTGTCCCTTTTTTATCCCTCTTTCGATAAGCATATTGGCAACCCTGTTTGCCTTCTCGTCAAATACAGACCATGTGATCTGTCTTCTGTAATATGCTGTGGAAGTCGGCTGAATAAGCTCATATTCCTTCCATGTAACCCTCTGCTCTTCTTTAATCTCCGGATTGATCTCAACAAGAGCAATTTCATCCCCATACAATTTGCTGTTTCGTTCCAATAAATCCGTAATTGGCATAAGAAATCCTCCGCTTTAAAGTGCTAAAGTAAAGTATAAACGTATTCTATTTAAAGGTCAAATATGATATATTAACTTTATCGCGCTAAATTGATTGCTGTTCGCTCGCATACTTTTCGCCTGATTGAACAGTGATTATGAGCCATCTAAAATTCTGTAGGAGGTTTTTTACCATGGATCAAAAAAACAATGGGCAGCTGATGCTGGGCAACAAAGCTGTTGCTCGCGGTCTTTATGAGGCCGGAGTATGCTTTATTTCCAGTTATCCCGGGACTCCCAGTACGGAAGTTACCGAAGAAGCTGCCAAATATGATGAAATATATTGCGAATGGGCTCCAAACGAGAAGGTTGCTATGGAATCCGCTTTTGGTGCTTCTCTCGCAGGTCGCAGAGCATTTTGTGCTCAAAAGCACGTAGGACTTAATGTCGCTGCAGATCCTCTTTACACAATGTCTTATACCGGAGTTAACGCCGGTCTTGTTATAGTTGTTGCAGATGATGCCGGAATGCACTCTTCACAGAACGAGCAGGATTCACGTCATCACGCGATCGCTGCCAAGGTTCCCATGCTTGAGCCCTCAGACTCAAAGGAAGCCCTTGAATACACAAAGCTCGCATACGAGATTTCCGAAGAATTCGACACTCCCGTACTTCTTAAGATGTGCACAAGAGTAGCTCACTCTCAGTCTATCGTTGAGACAGGCGAGCGTGTTGTTCCCGATAAGCCGTATGAGAAAAACATCGCAAAGTACGTTATGATGCCCGGAAATGCTAAAAAGCGTCACCCCATCGTTGAAGAGCGTACTCTTAAGCTTATTAAATACGCAGAGACACAGCCTATCAACAGAATTGAAATGGGCGGCACTGAGATAGGTATCATCACATGCTCTACTTCTTATCAGTATGTAAAAGAAGTATTCGGTGACTCGGTAAGCGTTCTCAAGCTCGGAATGACCAATCCTCTTCCCTGCGATCTTATTAAGGATTTCGCTTCAAAGGTTGATAAACTCTTTGTTGTTGAAGAACTTGATCCTATCATCGAAAATCACGTTAAGGCTCTCGGAATCGAAGTTACAGGAAAAGAACTTCTTCCCGTTATCGATGAGTTCTCACAGAATCTTCTTGCAAAGGCTTTCGGAAAAGATGTAAATGAAGGCTTTACCATCGATGAGCAGATTCCTGCAAGACCACCCGTTATGTGTGCAGGCTGCCCTCACAGAGGACTCTTTTACACTCTTAAAAAGAATAACTGCACAGTTCTTGGTGATATCGGATGTTATACACTCGGCGCGGTTCCGCCTCTTGGAGCAATCGAAATGACACTCTGCATGGGTGCTTCAATCGGTGCCGTTCACGGCTTTAACAAAGTTCGCGGCGCTGAGAGCGAGAAAAAGACTGTTGCCGTAATCGGTGATTCAACATTCATGCACTCAGGTATGACAGGACTTGCAAACGTTGCTTACAACCAGTCAAACTCTACTATCGTTATCGTAGATAACTCTATCACGGGAATGACAGGTCACCAGCAGAATCCCACAACAGGTTACAACATCAAGGGAGATCCTGCAGGAAAGATCGATCTCGAGGCACTTTGTAAAGCTATGGGCTTTGAGCGCGTAAGAGTCGTTGATCCTTACAACTTAAAGCAGTGCGACGAAGTTCTCAAGGAAGAACTTAATGTAGAAGCTCCTTCTGTTATCATCTCAAGAAGACCTTGCGCACTTCTTAAATATGTAAAGCACAACAAACCTCTTAAGGTTAATACCGATAAGTGCGTAGGATGTAAGTCATGTATGAAGATCGGATGTCCTGCCATCTCAATGAAAAACGGCAAGGCAACTATTGATAACACATTATGTGTAGGCTGCAATGTATGTTCACAGATGTGCCCTGTTGGTGCATTTGAAAGCACAGCAGAAAGTGAGGCATGATAATGGAAACTAAGAATATTATGATCGTCGGCGTTGGCGGACAGGGTTCGCTTCTTGCCAGCAAATTATTGGGACACCTCCTCCTTTCACAGGGCTATGACGTTAAAGTGTCCGAGGTGCACGGAATGTCTCAGAGAGGCGGTAGCGTTGTTACTTACGTAAGATACGGTGATAAGGTTTACTCACCCGTTATCGATAAAGGCGAAGCTGATTACATCGTTTCATTTGAGATTCTCGAAGCTGCAAGATGGCTTCCTTTCCTCAAAAAAGACGGACAGATCGTTACAAATACACAGCAGATCGATCCTATGCCCGTAATTACAGGTGCTGCAGAGTATCCGGAAGACCTTGTTTCCAAGTTAAAAGAAACAGGTGCAAAGGTTGATGCTCTCGACTGTCTCTCACTTGCTGAGCAGGCAGGATCTGCAAAAGCCGTTAACATTGTTCTTCTCGGAAGACTCTCTCACTATTTCAATCTTCCCGACGAAGCTTGGATGAAGTCACTTGAAGCCAATGTGCCCGCTAAGTTCCTTGAGATGAACAAGAAGGCATTTGAGCTTGGAAAAAACATGAAGTGATAAAGAAGTAATTCTAAAAACTATTTACTAACACGTATAATCTACACGGAGGAGTTATTTATGGAGCGTTATTATCAGCAAGACATCGAGTGCGCACCCTATGAAGAAATACGCAAGATCCAATCAGAAAAACTTGTAAAACAGGTTAAACACGTATGGGACAATGTTCCCTACTACCGCAAAAAAATGGAAGAAAAAGGTGTTACACCTGATGACATAAAATCAGTTGATGACCTCCATAAGCTTCCCTTTTTATCAAAAAAAGATTTAAGAGACGCTTATCCTTACGGCCTTCTCGGAAAGCCCTTAAAGGATTGCGTACGTATCCACTCAACATCAGGAACAACAGGAAAAAGAGTTGTTGCCTACTATACACAGCATGACATCGACCTCTGGGAAGACTGCTGCGCACGTGCCATCATGGCTGCCGGCGGAACAAATGAAGACGTTGTTCATGTTGCATACGGCTACGGTCTTTTCACAGGCGGTGCCGGAATCCACGGAGGTTCACACAAAGTAGGATCTCTTACCGTTCCTATCAGCTCAGGAAATACAGACAGACAGATCATGTTCATCAATGACCTTGGTGCTACTATCCTCTGCTGCACACCAAGTTATGCCGCATATCTTGGCGAGCGTTTCAAAGAGATGGGCTACGGCCCCGACGATATTCCGCTTAAAGCAGGTATCTTCGGAGCTGAAGCATGGAGCGAAGAAATGCGTGCCGATATCGAGAAGACTCTTGGAATCAAAGCATATGATATTTACGGACTTACAGAGCTCTCAGGCCCCGGTGTAGCATTTGAATGTTCTGCTCAGGACGGAATGCACATCAACGAGGATCACTTCATCGCCGAGATCATCGATCCCGATACGGAAGAAGTTCTTCCCGAAGGCTCACAGGGTGAGCTCGTATTTACAGCCGTAGATAAAGAAGCTTTCCCGATGATCCGTTATCGTACAAGAGATATCTGCAAACTCACAAGAGAAAAATGCTCTTGCGGAAGAACTCATGTCCGCATGGCTAAACCTATGGGACGTTCTGACGATATGCTTATTATCAGAGGTGTAAACGTATTCCCGAGCCAGATCGAGACTGTTCTTATGAACAACGGATATGCAGCAAACTACCAGATCGTTGTAGACAGAGTAAACAATACCGATACTCTCGATGTTCAGGTTGAGATGACTCCCGAAATGTTTACCGATAATGTAGGTGAGATCGAAGAAAGACAGAAGAAACTCGTTGAAGGCCTTAAATCCATGCTCGGAATCAAGGCAAAGGTTTCACTCCTTGCACCTAAGTCTATCGCAAGAAGTGAAGGCAAAGCTGTTCGTGTAATCGACAAGAGAAAAATCTAATCGTATAATGAATATATAAGACGCAAAGGGGGATACAGCTATGAGCGTAATGCAGATTTCCGTATTTCTTGAAAATAAACCCGGTACCTTGAAGAAAATGACAAGTGTACTTGCAGCAAACAAGATCGACATGCGTGCTACTTCTCTTGCGGAGACCAAAGACTTTGGTATTGCAAGACTGGTTGTTGACGATGCTCTCGCAGCTGTTAACACTCTTAAAGAAAATAATTTTGTAGCAAGCCTCACTCCTGTTCTCGCAATCGAGATTCCGGATGAAACAGGCGGACTTGATAACTTGCTCACCGTCTTCGACGAAGCCAATGTAAACATCGAGTACATGTACGCTTTTTCCGGCGGATGCGCCAAAGATCACGCTTACATGATATTCAGAGTTTCAGATACCAAGAACGCCGAAGCAAAGCTTGCAGGAAAACATATCAAGATACTTGCTCAGGAAGATCTTGCACAGATTTGACATAACAGAAGCTCAGGAAGCTTGCGAAGATTCGATGTAAAGCAGAAGCATCGGACTATTTTGTTGTCATCAAATATAAAGGCTGTGAACTAACATATTTCATTAGTTCACAGCCTTTTTTGACTCCAATCTGCATTATCATAATGTGAGTCATATAACTACTCTTATTATATGCATTCTTGAACATAAAGTTCAAGAATGCATCAACCAAGCCAATTTGAATCGACTTTGTCGATAGGGCTTGGTTGACTCCTGAATCATGTTCTCACGAAATCCGCAGCTGGTGCGGATTTCTGTAATTTCATTTAAGATGTCATACAATTAACCCATACTATTCTTCATGACTTGCTGAATAATCTCATAATGATCGAACGCAAGCTTATCTTTTTCCAGTGACTTAATATCATACCAATCAGCATTGATCGCATCTGTATTTGCCAAAGGCTTGATATTAGAATCATTAAGAACAACCTTATAAGCTATGCTGATTACCCAACCTCTTGGATCTCTCTTTCTAAGCGAAGAAACCTTCACAAGGTCTTTTTCCGTAATATGAGCGGATACAGAAGTCTCTTCCATAAGCTCACGGGAAGCCGCATATTCGATCGTATCGTCATCTTCACGGTAGAATCCTCCCGGAAGCGCGAGATAATTTACATAAGGATGTGCTCCTCTTGTGATCAGCAAAATCTTGGATTCGTCTTCATTAAGTACAACGAGATCAACCGCAACAGAAGGTGCATCATACATTTTTCTGTCATACTTTTCAAGATAGATATCTTCGCCCTTCTTGTCATTGAGCCATCTGTCAGAAAGAGTAAACATCTCATTTACGCTTCTTTCACTATAGAACAGCGGAATAATACCGTAAAGGTGCGCTGCGCCGTAGTCTGTAAGCATAAATGTGTCTTCATCGATATATTCCATAAGCTGATGATCCTGTAAAAACTTGATCCTGTCAGCATAGATATCTTTGAACTCCTCATTAAATCTTGCCTTGTAAGACTTCATGGAAATGAATCCAAAATAAAACATTACAGAAAGAGCTTTTGCACGAACTTCCTCGATTGGCATATCTGCGATATCGTTAATGGGGAGGATTCCGTTATCGATTGCATCGAAATACTTATCAAGCTTGTGATCTGCGCATCCGAGATTGTATGCAAGGTAATTGCCGCAGAAAGACTGTGCACCAAGCCCGAATCCTATATATGATGTCGCATCGATTACTCTCTTGGTCAGATATGAAGATGTGCCCATATCATTTGGAATCTTGCTGAAAGTATTCTTGCCGTTATTAGCCACATAGCCGGCTTCTTTCAAAAGATTATATGCTATATCATACTGTCTGTTGACCTTATACAAGGTTACGCCCTGAGACTCAGCTTCAAGCTTGGTTCCCTTATATCTGTTTCGATACAACGTGATAAACTCAGGTTCAAGCGCGATCGTATATTTTATTGTATTGGCAAAATCCTCATCAGACTGATTAAGGAAACCATACATAAGATCTATATTGAGTCTGTCAAATCCGGCAGCCCTGATATTTTCTACCGCCTTTTCATATATAAACTTAGAGCCTTCTCTTCCGAGTGATTCAAGAAGCTTTTCTGATACAGTCTGGAATCCCATGGAAATTCTGTTATATCCAAGATCCTTTAATGCTCTGATCTTCTCGATATTAGTCGCAGCGATCACAGGTGTAGTCTCAACACTTAGATACATACCGTCCTCAAGATTAAACTTCTTGATGGCATCTGTTATCTTTGCAAGATTCTCACATGAAAGATATGCAGGTGTACCACCGCCAAGATCGTAACCGACAATCTTCTTATCCTTGATAATTTCCCTGTACATCTCAATTTCTTTTAAAAGATGCTCAACATATCTGTCCTCATCTCCGTCTTCGGGCTTATCAAGTACAACATACTCACAGAATTTGCATCTGGACTGGCAAAAAGGTACATGAACATATAAGCATAACTCATCCTGCGCTTCGATATTCTTCTTTACAACCTCTCTTATCGCATCAACGTCATGAACCTCATACTGAGCCAATGAATTTGGCCTAAGCGGATATGCCGTGTTGCAATAATGATGAAACTTAATTCCCCTGTCAAAAATTTCCTCAATCCTCATATTACCCAAAAGCTCCTTCCTTAATATTCTTTCTCTGCATTGTCACTCTCATCAAGTTTAATAGAGAGAGGACTTACTCCGGTAATTATCGATGCAAGATATTGCAAAAAATAAATTATAAAAGTAAAACCGGTATCTCCTAGAGAAGCAGAATAATCCGTATTATATCTATAACTTACAGTCGTTTCTGCTTCGACATATCTCATAACAAAATACTTGCCAAAGTTTAAGTCCGGAATAGCTTTGCTAACATGCTCTCCTATAAAAAATCTGCTAATTTCTCCACCATCAGATATGTAACAGGTTGCATATTCAAACAAAGTAAGCGAAAACAGAAAAGCAAATAAGAATAATGCAAAAAGTCCTTGCTTTGCCTCACCGCATTCAGTTTTATCCTTTTCTATTCCGATTCTGGCTAAAAATCCAATTATTGCTCCAAAAAAGGTTCCTCCCACCGGTATAAACCAAGCTACAGCGGTCAAGAGCAAATTTATCCCCAGTAAAAGAAACAAATAATAAATGACCGTGCAAATTAGTACTCCGATAATAGTAAATCTTATAAAATACTTATTTTTCATAACTCCTCCATAATAAATGTTTCCATTCTATTAACTTTATCATTATATATTGTTTACATTTTTATATCAACAAATATTTTTTATTTCAACAATATAGATAAAATAAGGCTCTACGGAAGCAAAATCCTCCATAGAGCCTCGAATACATATATTAAAATATATGTTGCAAAAAGATTACTTCCGATTTATGAAGATTATAAATCAGAAAGTAGTAATTTGCAACTTTTATTTGTATAAATTTTCCATCTCACGAAATACTTATATATTACGCCAAAACTCATTCACTTTTTCAGCAAATAACCCCATATTATCACAAAGAACAGTCAGATATTGCTCTTCAAATATTGAGGGCACATTAAAAAACTGCCCCTCTGAATTTATTCCATAAAGCTCATCTCCACCGTTTGATCCAATAATGATATGCCCAGGAAGATACTTATCAATTTCATAATCATCGTTTATTTCCTGCAACTCCTCAATCGGATACAGGCATAACCATGTTTCTCCAATATCACCTTCACCACCGTTATGTTCTCTGATGAACTCGATATAACTCTGAGGTAGCCTAACGCCATTGATCTGTGTTATCTCTTCCCCTGCATACGGCGGATTAAAAACAAAATCATCCCACATAATTCACCCTCATAAAATTACTTTTATTTCTTCGTCCATATATATCTGACCAGCTTATGCTCGCCATTCTCATAAGTATCTTTGCTTTCCAAAGTACAGTTTTCAAGTCCTGCAAAATCATCATCAGAAAGCAAATCTCTGCCTGTAATATTCGGATTATTTCCGGGTATTTCGCGAAAACCGTTAACCCAGAGAACGCCGTTTTCTTTAAGATGGTTTGACAACTCAGGATACAGGCTCTTATCTAGTCTGAAATGATTTATGATTACCAGATCATATTCATCTAACTTTGCAAATGTCACTTCATCTGAAAGGTCTATCTGTGTTGTTCTAATGCTTTGTTCTTCCATATTCGCAAAATTATTAAGCCTGTCTAAAGCCACTTTACTAAAATCTATCGCATCAACCACGTATCCTTGTTTGCTTAAAAAGATTGAATTTCTCCCATCTCCACATGCAACATCGAGAACCTTCCCCTTTTCAGGAAAGTACTTCATATCTTCTTCCAACTTAGAATCATGCATCATCAGCTTAGCGCCCCGCGAATCAAATCTGTTATCCCACCAGCTCGCATCTCCCATATATATCATTTAACAATGTTCCTTTTCAGTCTTTATTTATCTTCTGTCTTATCTTTTTTCTTACAACTTAACACTTTCCCAAATTCCTCTATATTAGGCAATCCACCGTTCGACAGGAAATTTTTGGAATAAAATATCTCAAAGTAACGTTCAACAAATTTTGTAATCCATCGCTTAAAATCATTCACAGAAGAAAAGCTCTCTGAAATCTCCGTAGAACGACTAAATGAAAGCCAATTCTGTAACCTCGACTCATATATTACCCATTTTCCCGAATGCTCTTTCGAAATCGTAACAGTATCATGATATCTGCTTATATCCCCACAATCCAGCAACCATATCGGATCTCTGCCCTCAGCAAATTCCTTAACAAATTTTTCTATCATTGCATTTTTATCATTTTCGATCTTTTTTAAATTTTTGTCGATTTCATGGATAACTTCGTTAGTCAAAATATCATATATCTCATTAATATCCTTCGGATTCTCTATTCTACGATATCCGCCGGTATAATAAATATTGTAGACAACATGGCTCTTCACCACAGAGTTAGTCCTTTTCTCAACAAAACCCTCTCTTTCTTCGCCCCAAAAAATGTTGAATTTATTAAATGGAATATTGTAAAAATCATCATTACAAGATTTCAAGCAATCAGGGCATACGCACATATACCCGCAATTAGACTCTATCTCGTAGCGTTTTTTACATTCCTTGCATTCAACTATACTTTTATTATTTTCAGATTCATCAAATTTCTTTAATCCGCCGTTTTCTTTTTTTGATCTGAAAAATTCATAATCGATGATCATACATCCCTCCATAAGAAGAACAAAAAAATAACTCTACGAAACTAATTGTACATCAGCCGCTCCGTAGAGTCATAATTTTATGCTACATTCTGTTCATTTCCCTGCTCAGATTCCTGCTCAAGTGAGAAAATCCTAAACTTAAATAACATAGGATATACCGCAAGGGAAACAAATATTGCTAACATATATCTTCCGCTTCTTACAAGATGCGCAGCCATGGTTCCCGAATTTAAGAACTCTTTTCCAAAGGGAATCTTTAAAATCTCATCGAGCGCGAAAAATACTACCGCGCCGCCAACAAGTCTTATAATGCTTGAAACAGGATTTCTTGTAGATTCAAAATTTACGAATTTCTTCTCAAAAGGTATTGAAAGCCACAGACCAAAAAGTATACCGTATGCACTAAAAAAATCGCTTGTCTTGCAATAAAAGACTCCGATAGTTCCGATTACTGCAGCTATCGCAAATATAACATTTTCATTCTTTATCTTTTTATACAAAAAAGAAATGATCAATACCGTTGCAAATCCTAGCGCCCATCCGCAGAGCACGTCTGTGGGATAATGACATCCGACTACAACTCGGGAAAATCCCACAAGAATAATCAAGACAATTGAAAGTACCCATTTGAGCTTCTTTTTGCCCTTACTAAAAACAGTGATTCCGGGATAGACTGTTGCTGCATTGGTCGAATGACCGCTTGGAAATGAATACCCTTGCGCATCCACATCCATAAGATCCGCATCAGGCTCTACGGGACGGAGGCACTTTATGCTGCTATGCTCCATGTAAGGACGAAGCCTGAAAACAATGTTTTTTATCAAAGGAAATAAAATTAGCGAAGAACATACAAGTAATCCTAATTTTCGTCCAAATTCTTTATCATGGCACCAATAAACAAAGCCCATGACGGCCACAAGCGCAAACTCCTCTCCAAAAGCGGAAAACTGCGAAATAAACGCGATAAGTGTTCCCGTAATATTGGACTGAAGCCATTCCATCAATGATATTTCAAAGCTCATATTTATGTCTCCTCCATGTTGCAATTTATATCTTTATGAGTTTCTTATTACCATCAAAGCGTAATTTCCATAGTAGTCTTCTGCACCTTCATTCCAAGACTCTCATAGAAAGCTCTGGCGCTGTCATTGCCTTCCCAGACGTTAAGGGTGATATCCCTGCAGCCAAGTGCCTTTGCTTCCTTGCAGACATGCGCAAAAAGCTTCTTGCCAATGCCTTTACCTCTGCACGCAGAATTAACGCAGAGATCATCGATATACATATATTTAAAAGAAACAACAAATGGCTTGTGCAAAGTCTCCTGCAACATACAAAACGCATAACCAAGGACTTCTCCATTTTCATCAGCGACATACACCTTAACATCCTCAGCCTTAAGGATAGCCTCAAGCTCAGCTTCACTATACTTCGTATAACCGGATACAAAGTAATCCGGCTTTATCTTTGCATGAATCTCAAGTACCTCAGACAACAGCTCAAGAAGCTGCGGAATATCTTTATTTTGTGCATCTCTTATAATCATATTTCACCTCTCCGGGAAAAAAGTGCGACGCCTCGCTGTCTTTTGAATAACTACGCATTAAAATCCGAGTAGCATACATGCATTCCCGCCATGAATCTTATCAACATCATTCTTATCAAGCGGAAGTTCCTTGATAAACTCTGCTGCTTCTTTCTGATCGGACCACGGTGAATCGCTCCCAAACAAAAGTCTGCTGCTTCCAAAAGCCTTAACGAGCTTCATAAAACCGTCTGTATCAAGCATTCCCTTATCCTTGTTATCCCAATATCCATCAGAAAGCGCCTGAATTCTTCCCGAGGAAAAAGATGTATCCAGAAAAGCCGTCGTATCCTCAAGATATAAAGGAACCTCATCCCAGTTCCTCCATCCGCCCATATGTGCCAGTACAAACTTAAACTCGCCGATAGTGTTTATAACATTTCTGCACATCTTAGGCGAACATCTGACAACGCCCGGAAAGCCGATATCAAGCCCTGCGTGGGTAATGACGATAAGGTCATTTTCGCATGCAGCATAAATGATATCAAGAAAAGTCTTGGAATCAATATCCTCATTCTGATAAACAGGATGAATCTTGATTCCTTTAATGCCGTTATTTTTGAGCCTTCTAAGCTCCTCTTTAAAACGTGAATACTCAGGATGAATACATCCAAAAGAACATAACCTGTCACCGTACTTCTCATTATTTCTAAGAGCCTTGTCATTGATACTCTCCACCTGAGAAGACGCCGTTGCAACAGGCAAAAGGACGGACATATCTATGCCGCCCTTATCCATTGAATCCAAAAGACCTGAAACCGTACCGTCAGTATGCGGAACGATATGTGCCTCTTTGCTGAGGCTGTCAACAGCCCTTGCAGCTATTGAATCAGGAAATGTATGTGTATGAAAATCAATTATCATAAAATGATCTGCCAGGACACTTCATTACAAGATTTCAATCTCAAATGAAGTATCAAAGCTCTCTCCCGCCGCTAATTTATTGCCGTACTCTCTATTTTCAATGCCACCTTCAAAGCCTACTCTGTCGCATCTTCCGTTCCAAGGCTCGATGCAGACAAAAGGTGCATTCTTTTTAACCGGTGACCATACTCCAAACAGCGGAACATCACAAGTAACACGAAGCTTATCTCCATCAGCCGCACTTACAAGTGTAACCGCATCAGCCTGTCTGTCTTCGAATATAAGCGCATCCCCGTCAAAGAGCCCTGGAGTAAGTTTAACTATTCCTTCCGCTGTCTCAACATCAATCTGCTTATCGGAAAGGCATCCGCAAGACATGTCGATCACATTTGACTTAAGAGAACCGGAAACTGCAGCGCCGTCTTTTTCAAACAAGAGCTCATCCTTATTAATATCGCAGTTAAAAGCAGGATGCGCACCGATTGAAAAATACATCTCTTTGTCATCCGGATTGGAAACCGTATAAGATACTGTAACCTTGCTTCCAACAAGCTTATATCCGATCTTCAAAGAGAATTTAAAAGGAAATTTCTTAAGCGACTCCTCATTGTCTTTAAGCTCAAATACAAGTTCATCCTCAGCTTCTTTTATAAGAGAAAAATCCATATCCCTTGCAAATCCGTGCTGTGAAAGCTTATAAGAAACGCCGTTAACCTTATACTCGCCGTTCCATACAGAACCCACAATAGGAAAAAGAACAGGTGCAGTCCTCCCCCA
This sequence comes from Butyrivibrio sp. LB2008, assembly GCF_000621565.1. Taxonomy (GTDB): domain Bacteria; phylum Bacillota; class Clostridia; order Lachnospirales; family Lachnospiraceae; genus Butyrivibrio. The sequence goes on along the minus strand of NZ_JHXZ01000009.1, from coordinate 270,502 downwards.
GTACTTGGCATCCGCCTGCCACATAAATTCTTTTCCCGAATCTGCCTTAACGAGTGACTTAAGCTCTGCTCCGTGATCCGATACTTTTATCGCAATAAAACTATTCTTTAAAATATGTTCTGCCATGTTCACCTCATAAAATAATCTTTTTTCACATTATTTTACCACTTATTCGGAATCATCTGAAAGTGAAGTGCTCTGATGAACGAGAACTTCTTTGTTGTAGCATGCAAACGCACCGTCCACGAGTTCCTTCGGAGGCTTCTTGGTGAAAAGAGATATCAAAGGGACAATGATAAGACCTGCGATCATGCAGAATGCTCCTGCATTTATGGGCGACTGAAGAAGCTGCGGGAATTTCGGTCTTACAAACATATTTGCGAGCATGACTACTGTTGAGAATACGAAATTCACCCAAACAGCTGTCTTTGTTATGAATTTAAAGTACAAACCGTAAAGGAAAGGTGCAAGGAAAGCCCCCGCAAGAGCGCCCCAAGAAACGCCCATGAGCTGAGCGATAAATGTCACGTTCTGCTTGTACTGAACAATTGCGATAACTACAGAGATTCCGACAAATACAACGATAAGGACTCTCATGATAAGAAGTTGCTTCTTTTCATCCATATTCTTGATCACATGGCCTTTTAAGAGATCGAGTGTAAGTGTCGAACTACTTGTAAGAACAAGTGATGAAAGCGTGGACATTGAAGCTGACAGCACAAGAACAACAACCACAGCGATAAGAAAATCCGGAAGTCCTGAGAGCATCGTCGGAACGATACTGTCAAAGCCGTCTGCGGCAATATCAATCTTGTCTGAAAAAAGTCTTCCGAATCCGCCGAGGAAATAGCATCCTCCGGCTACGATGAATGCAAAAAATGTAGAAACAATCGTACCTTTTGAGATAGATCTTTCACTCTTTATTGCATAGAATTTCTGAACCATCTGAGGAAGTCCCCATGTTCCGAGTGATGTAAGTATTACAACACCTAGAAGGTTAAGAGGATCCGGTCCAAAAAATGAAGCAAACACACCGGGAGTTGTCGATACGCTCTCATCCGATATTCTTGCAAGTCCGTCGAGTGCCGCAAGAAAGCCACCCTGAGAATTAAGAACTGAGAGAACAACCGCACAGATACCGATGAGCATGATGATACCCTGGATAAAATCATTTATTGCAGTTGCCATATATCCGCCTGCGATAACATATATTCCTGTAAGAACCGCCATAACGATAACGCAGATAGAATAATCAATATTAAATGCCATACCAAAAAGTCTTGAAAGTCCGTTATACAAAGAAGCTGTATAAGGAATAAGGAAAATAAATGTGATAACGGAAGCAGCTATCTTAAGAGATCTTCCGCCAAATCTTGCCGCAAAGAACTGAGGCATTGTCGCAGAATCAAGGTGCTGACTCATGATTCGCGTTCTTCTTCCCAAAATAACCCATGCAAGAAGTGAACCGATAAGGGCATTGCCGATTCCGACCCAGGTAGCGGCAATTCCGTATTTCCATCCAAACTGTCCCGCATACCCCACGAAAATAACTGCGGAAAAATAGGATGTTCCGTAAGCAAAGGCCGTAACCCAAGGCCCAACCGCTCTCCCTCCGAGAACAAAACCACTTACGTCAGTCGAGTTCTTCCTGCACATAAGACCGATATAGATCATTACAGAAAAGAACACCAGTAACATTAACACTTTAATAATCATACCTTCTCTCCTTAAAGTAAATAATCCTTCTCCACTTTAACACTTTCAACCGTTAAAGACAATGAATTTAATACAAAAAAATCAAAGTAAAATGAACAAGAAAATCATATTGAAAAAAATAAATATAGTGCTATCCTAGTTGTATCATTTTTATTTGGAAATCTTTTTAAGATATTCCATATAACTATCAATTAGGTTACAGACAAGGAGTATAAGCAAAAATGAAATTCTTTTTGGACACAGCCAATGTCGACGAGATCAGAAAAGCTAATGACATGGGCGTAATTTGCGGAGTTACAACAAACCCTTCTCTTATTGCAAAAGAAGGACGTGATTTTACACAGGTAGTTGCAGAGATTGCATCTATCGTTGACGGACCTATCAGCGGCGAAGTAAAAGCTACAACAACAGACGCTGAGGGAATGATCAAGGAAGGTCGCGAGATTGCAAAAATACATAAGAACATGGTAGTTAAGATCCCCATGACAGTAGAAGGTCTTAAGGCTTGCCACACTCTTGCAGCCGAGGGCATCAAAGTCAATGTGACTCTTATCTTCACAGCTAACCAGGCTCTTCTTGCAGCAAGAGCAGGTGCAGCATTCGTAAGTCCTTTCCTTGGAAGACTTGATGACATCAGCGTTCGTGGAACAGATCTTATCTCAGAGGTTGCTGAAATCTTCAGCATCCACGGTATTGAGACAGAGATCATTGCAGCAAGTGTTCGTCATCCTATGCACGTTACAGACTGTGCTCTTGCAGGTGCTGACATCGCTACAGTTCCTTACAAGGTAATTGAGCAGATGACTCACCATCCTCTCACAGATCAGGGAATTGAGAAATTCGTAAAAGACTACGAAGCAGTATTCGGCAAATAAATATATCGCTATTCGCGACACAACAAAGGCTGTCACAGTTAGTGTGGCAGCCTTTTATTACGCCCAGCCACAAAGGTATATATTCGGAGATGCTTGTTTACGTCTGCGTTGTGATTTTCTAAGATTCATAAATTAAGAGAGCTCTCCTCTCAGCGTTGTTCGAAGCAGTCGAGCTCTCTTAATTTATGAATCTTGAAAATCATCGCCTCGTCCGAAGACTGCGCATCTCCGAATATATACCTTTGTGGCTGGGCTGTCTATGAAATGGCGGTCAGAACAATGAGTTGCCTTTCAACTCTTTGCACGCTGATGTGTGCATGCTTTAGCTTGCATAATACTTATGTGCATCGGTCACATTCATAGCGGAGCGTTTTTACATAAGATCTTTCTAACATCTATTTTTATTTTTTACATTTATTTCTTATGTCATATTTGGAGAGAAGGTCTGATTCTCCGGGTTTTTCGCTGTTTGAAGAAAAGATGGCGAAATCGGAAGTTGAGTATTCATTCCAGACTTCATCTATGGTTTTTCCTTCAAATTTTGTACCTGCAAAGAGAGTTTTCCAGGCTTTGGGCCAGTCGGTCTTTGCAAATTGGCAGTCTGAGCATAAGACGAAGTAATCGTACATAAAATCACGGTCTGAACTTGAGAGTTCGTAGTCGAGCCAGACAAGGAATCTTACGGAAAGTTCTCTGGTATTCTCGGTTTCTACTGTCTGAAGAGTCCAGCCTTTGTCGTTGTATTTGCCGTCGTCATAGGCGTAGATGTATCGGCAGTAGTCGGCGAAGCGTTCTATGTAGGAATCGTATTCAAGATAGTCTTCGCTCCAACCGTTTTGGATCAAGTGGGCAAGTTCATGGGTGTAGCAGTCAAAGTCTTCAGGGTTGTCATGTAGCCACATGTCATGAAGATGTACTTTATTCTCCCATGCGCAGGCGATCTCGTAGCCTTCATTTTCGATTAGGAGTTCAACATCTGTAGGTGCAGATGAATATATGCCAAATCTTTCATACATCTTAGGATAGACCTGCCAGAACAAGCTCTCTAGGGTTTCAATCTGTAACAGGTTGGTATTTCCTTCCCATTTTGTCAGGTCAACTGTAAGGGAATAATCAACACCTTTAACCGTCGCACTGTGATAGCGCCTGTCTTCCGATATTTCGGACTTGATCTCTATATTATCGTCTTCAGCCACTGAATCACCGACCGCGGATTCATCCGATATGGATACATCTGAAGCTGATTCTGTTGTAGACGCGGCATCAGGTGCTTTTTCCGATATATCATCTTTCTTTTGGCATCCGGCGCAGATAATGGCCATCAACAATGCCAATATAGTTACTTTAAATCTTTGTATCATAACTTGTACTTTTATTTCTTATACAAACACTTACACTCACTGATTTCCCGACAGTTTGATCCACTCCGAGAGTGTCAGCGGTTCATAATCTGAGCGCATGCAGAAGCAGTTTATCATATTGCATGGAATGGTGCGCTCATGTTCGGCTGCGATTGGCACGTAAGGTGTCGAGCCTATCATCTCGATTATTTTCTTCATGAGAACTTCATCCCTTGTATTATGAACATGGCCGTATAACATATAGGTCTTTGGCTCTCCGCTGTGTTTAAGCCTGTACTGTCCGTCATAGAAAGGAATTGGATAATGACAACATACAACTTTTTTCTGAGAATCGGTGATCACTCTGTAATTGTCGATCCATTCAAATCTGTCCTTATCAAAATTTGCAGATTTTACATATTTATCATGATTTCCGGTTATAAGACAGAGTTTCCCCTTAAGCTTATGAACAAGTTCATTGGTCTCTTCTATCTTGCCAAAAGATAAGTCGCCCAGAATAACAACGGTATCAGCGTTTGTAACCTTGTCATTCCATTTTTTCAGCATGTACTCATTCATCTCTTCACAGCTTGAAAAGCCGCGTTTATCCATCTTCTCATTAAGTGCGTTATGAAAAAAATGGCAATCGGCAATATAGTAGATCATCTGAGATCACCACCGTCATCGTGAAGTAATGTGGACGGATCGTCATCGGCAGCTGTTGTCGCAAGCACGTCGCACCTTTCGTTCTCGGGATGTCCCGCATGACCTTTGACCCAGTTCCACTTGATGGAATGGCCTTTTGTGGCTTCAAGAAGTCTTTTCCATAGCTCGACATTTTTTACAGGCTGCTTTCCCGCTGTCTTCCATCCTCTTTTTATCCAGCCGTCGATCCACTTGTCATTAAAAGCTTTGATAACATACTGTGAATCCGAGTACATATCGACTTTGCAAGGTCTGTTGAGGCACTCAAGTCCCACGATTGCTCCCATAAGCTCCATTCTGTTATTTGTTGTCTTATCATATCCGGCGCTAAGTTCCTTTTCGTGAACTTCGCCTTTTGAATCGACATATCTAAGGACTGTGCCATATCCTCCCGGTCCGTCCGGGTTTCCTCTTGCAGCACCGTCTGAATATATTTCTACTTTCATATTACTCCCATGCTCCCGTAGTCAAAAATTTTTCAGCAAGATTCTGAGCACTATCTACAAGGCTGCTGTCATATCCAAGGACGTTAAGCAGCTTGATCGCATTCCTGTTTGTCGCAGGACCTTCTTTTAACATGTAATCAAAATGAACATCATCATCGGAAACATTTCCCTCAAAATGATAGAGTTCATACTTATCCTTAAGAAGCTGTGTAAGCTCGATATCATGTGTTGCGGCAAAACACTCAACTCCCGAATCAGAAAGGAATTTAAGTATCTCAGTTGAAGCCGCGATTCTCTCGATAGTATTTGTTCCGCGAAGGACTTCGTCAACGAAGCAAAGAACGGTATTTCCGGCTTTCTTTGCCGCATCGATGATTCTCTTCATGGACTTTATCTCAACAATATAATAGCTGTCGCCCTCATAGATATCGTCTTTTAATGCCATTGAGGAATAAACTCTGAAAAGCGGAGCCTTATACTCTTTTGCCAAAACAGTATGAATCGACTGCGCAAGCAAAGCATTGATTCCGATAGTCTTAAGAAATGTTGATTTTCCGGAAGCATTGGAACCTGTAAGAAGCACGCCCTTCTTAGCTTCGATACTGTTTGAAACCGCATTCTCGATAAGAGGATGGATCACATCTTCGCACTTAATATCTTTTCCCTCAAAAACAGGGATACAATACTGCTCTTTCACAGACTCTCTGTAGCAGGCAATTGAAATGTACGCATCGATCTTACCGATAACGGTGATTATTTTATCAAGCTCATCTTTCTTTTCCATGAGATGAATGTACATCTTATTGAACTTTATAAGGTCAACGTGAGTCAACATCCTGTAATAATCCAGAATAATATCGGCGGGATTGCCCGTGCCTGAAGGAGACATAAGGATAATTGATCCGCTGGAAAATCCCTTCATATTATCGTAGGATCTGCCAAGTGTTTCTATATCATCACTTATTGCAGGATAATCGCTGCTCTTAAACAATTTGGTAGAATCAAGCACCTTAAGAATATAGCCGTAAGTTGCAAGATAAGGATCAATCTTATTCTTTATCCTGAAATACATAAAAATATTTGTGGCAGCAACTGCCAAAAGCATGACAAATCCAAGCTGGAAACTTACAAAGATAAGCCCAATCGAGAAAATCATGAGCGTAAGCATCATATAATGCTTTTTATTGCTGAAATCTTCAATATTCTCAAGCTGCTTAAGATACTCGTAAATAGAAAATCTGCTTCCTCTTCCGATCTTGGCGAGCGCGATCTGACACTTAAGCCTTGCATCGCCATCTTCCGAGAAGAACTTTATCTTTTTCTCTTCTTCCTCAAAATCGTCAGTCTGCTTCGGCGTCCTTAACATGTAATAAAGATACTCTTCGCCCGAAGCACTGAGACAATAGTTCATCCTGGTAAAAACGCCGTCCATATTAAGATCGTTCCAGGTAGTATCATCAATCTGAAAATCTGTCTTATGATTATCGTAATAACCCGGTATGTGATCAAAATCATCTTCCTTGTAATTTCGCTTGGGTGAATCACCCCAATTCTTTTTAAGTTTGTATATCAGGTTCTTTTTTGCAAGCTTTGCGTCTCTAACCCCCAGAATATACGCAATAAGAGTAAATGCAAAAATAACCAGCAATATATAAAAAAGTCCCTCATTTTCCATATTATGTCATCATCCTTTGTTGAATTTTTTGATTGATTCATTCACAAGTTTGGTGAAAAGAGGTGCCGCCTTGTCCGCAGCCTCCTGCACTTCTTCATGTGAAAGCGGATTATCCGAAAGCCCCGCTGCAAGGTTACAGATACATGAAACTCCACAGATCTTAAGTCCCATGTGATTTGCAGCAATTGCCTCATTTACAGTACTCATACCGACAGCTGATACTCCAAGCTTTTGAAGCATCCTGATCTCTGCGGGCGACTCAAACGAAGGGCCTGTGAGCTGACAGTACACGCCTTCCTTAAGTTCAATTCCGTTTTCTTTTGCAGTTTCCTTGATGATATCCTGAAGATCCTTTTTGTAGACTTCGCTCATATCAGGAAATCTAGGGCCGAGTTCATCGATATTGCCGCCGATAAGCGGATTGGGTGCAAAACATGAAATGTGATCCGTTATAAGCATGAGATCACCTGCTCCGAATCCTTCTCCGAGTCCTCCGGACGCATTTGTCAAAAAGAGAATCTTAGCGCCGAGCATTCCCATAAGCCTTACGGGAAGAACTACATCGCTTATATCATATCCTTCGTAAAAATGCACTCTGCCTTTCATGCAGACAACTTTAGTATCTCCGACATAGCCGAATATGAATTTCCCCGCATGTCCCGGAACTGTAGAAACAGGGAATCCCGGAATGTCCTTATATTCAATTTCTGCACAAACCTTGATATTCTCAGCATAATTTCCAAGTCCGGATCCGAGAACAAGAGCAACATCGGGAACAAAGTCCGTCTTACTCCTTACCGCATCAACACAACTTGAAAGCTTTTCATATAATTTATTAGCCATGGCCACCTCTCTCAACAAAAAATTTATTTAATGTAAGTTTAAAAATCCTAGATTATTCTACCATAATTGTTATTGAGACAATACCCCTCGTAGTTTTGGCTGAAGCATATTCTTTATCGCATCTTCAAAAAGTCCCTTTATACCGCCCTTTATTATCTTTCCAAAGATCACGCCCTGAAGTCCTCCGAGTCCTTCGGCGGAAACGCTCTTCATTGCATCAATAAGCATATCTCCCCCGGGGCTCTCATAAAATCTTACTTCCAGGCCTGTCGGAACGGAAGGATGAATAAATGTTCCCTTCCTGTCTTCCCTGTCCGAAGCATCATCGTCAAAATAGATATTTAGCGTTCTGCTGCAGGCTTCCTCGAGGAATATGATCTCATTTCTAAGTACAAACCTGTTATACTCATCAGTCTTGCACGTAGACTCAAGGCTAACCTGATACATCTCGCCATGCATGTTTACGTTGGTTATATATTTTTTCCCGCCAAAGCCGCATTTAAGCGCATACATGGCATCACCTTCATAGATATCAATGAAAAAGAATCCGTTATCATCAACTCTGAATCCAATTTTTTTAATACCATCCGTAAAGTTATTGTGCACGACCTGCATCATTATGGGAAATACACCGACATTGTTGGATTCAAGATCGTATATCTTTCCATTTATCTTACTAAGCCACTTCGCCGCAAGAAGGCTCTCATTTCTGGCATTAAAATACCCAAGCGACTTCTTGAAATCGGCGCGTCTGCTCCTGTAGACGGATGTCTTGCGGCCTGCTCTTCCCTCCGTAACAGAGACCGCTCTGTTCTTCCATCCTCCGCTTACAATCGAAGGATAAGCTACCGTCTCTCCGCTTATTGATTTGCAAAGCGCCTTAAGCTGCGAAAATTCGGCAAAATTCTCTGAAAGCACGCCGCTCCCCGGAATAACCAGATTCTTCATTGCTTCTCTTATCTTGATAGCCATAAGCGAAGTCTGGAAAATATCGCTGTTTCCTGCATTTGTCACAACGACCATATTTATATCCGGATATATGAATACATTCTGTCCAAGCATTCCGTTAAATGCATATGAGCCCGTTCTGTCTTCATTTATCCAAAGCTGATATCCGTAATATGTACTGTCTTCGCGCCCTGTCATGATCTGAGGTATGGTCGATTCTTCCACCCATTTTCGAGGCACGATCTGCTTTCCGTTCCATTTTCCTTTGTTTAAATAGAGCTGACCAAGCTTTGCCATGTCCTCAGTTCTGATAAAGAGCCCCCATCCGCCTTTAGTTATTTTTTTCGGGCAACTCTCCCAGAACACTCTTTTTATTCCAAGCGGATCAAAGATCCTCTCTTTGCAGAAATCAAACAAAGACTTTCCTGTTTTCTGTGTAACGATTGCAGAGAGCATATATGTATTCATGCTGTTGTATTCAAACTGCGTTCCCGGTTCGAATTTGGTTCCGGCTTCAAGAAATCCCTTTATCCAATCATTTCCGCTTATCGAACCCGCTTCGTTGAACTCGCTCCCGCTTGTCATATCAAGAAGATTCTTTACCGTTATCGTCTTTTTGTGTAACTTGAACTTTCCTTTGTATTCGCTGAATATGTCCTCTAACGTATCGATAAGAGTAAGCTTTCCTTCATCAATAAGAATACCTATAGCCATGGCAACGACACTCTTACACATCGAATAGGAAACATGCCAATGATCAATCGAATACGGTGCAAATGCGCACTCACATATAACTTTCCCGTTTCTGAGTGCCATAAATTTGTGCATCTTACATTCTTTTGTCTCAGAAAGGTCTCTTAATAAAGACGTAAAAAAAGCAGAACTGACACCCTGTGATTCAGGCGAACTCCTTTCCAAAGGTTGTTCATCACTTGCACAAATACTGCTAAATCTCGGTTTTTGCGCAGCATAATCAACCTTGCTGATCTCACCGGTCTCCCCGGTGGCAATCTTTAAAAGAAGCTCTCCAATGTCAAGTCCTGCTTTTGCCATTATTCTTTTTCCTCCGTTTGAACACGGATCGATTATCTGTCTATTTTAAGCGCTCTCATAGAATTCAAAATTGCAATAACGGCAACTCCTACATCTCCAAATACCGCAAGCCACATGGTTGTAAGGCCGAGTGCTCCGAGAATAAGAATGATGACCTTTACAGAAAGCGCAAATACAATATTCTCTTTCACGATCCTTATAGTCTTGCGGGCGATTCCGATAACCGAAGGAATCTTGTTTATATCATCGTCCATGATGACAATGTCTGCAGCCTCGATAGCCGCATCACTTCCAAGCGATCCCATGGCTATACCGACATCTGCTCTCATAAGAACAGGCGCATCGTTTATACCATCGCCAACAAACGCAAGCTTACTATCATTATCCTCTGATGAAAGCATTTTTTCAACCCGTTCAACCTTGTCTGCGGGAAGGAGCTGTGAAATCACCTCATCTATGCCAATCTGTCTGCCCACATCCTCGGCGACATCTTTCCTGTCACCGGTCAGCATGACAGTCTTGTTTACGCCGACCTTCTTAATTCCTGCAATCGCATCTTTTGCGCTCTCCTTTATGACATCGGAGATAACAACATATCCCATGAACTTTCCGTCATATGATACATATACGACCGTTCCCGATACAGCTACCGCTTCCGCAAAAGAGCTGATGCTATTTTCGTTCATCAGTTTAGAATTACCGAGAAGCAGTTTTTTGCCATTATATACGGTCTCAATACCGCGGCCCGAAACTTCCTTCGTATCAGCTTCGGAAATGCTGGTTCTGTCTATATCTTTTTTACCCGATGATTCCAGATAAGCTGTAAATACAGATCTTGCTATCGGATGGTTTGAAAAAGCTTCGCCTGTTGCAGCCATCTCAAGAAGTTCATCCTTAGAGATACCGCTCTCACTTGCAGTAACGATATCTGTAACCTTGAACTCCCCCTTTGTAAGAGTACCTGTCTTGTCAAAAACAACCGTCTTTATGCCTGATGCAGCCTCAAGGAAATTACTTCCCTTTACAAGTACACCTATCTTGGACGATGCACCGATTCCGCCAAAGAAACCAAGAGGCACCGAGATTACAAGCGCACATGGACAAGAAACAATAAGAAAGATACAAGCTCTTTTGATACTGTCAGCAAACTGAAGCTGTCCCAAAATCGGCGGGATAATTGCAAGAAGAAGCGCTCCGACTGTAACTACGGGAGTATAATATCTTGCAAATCTCGTGATGAAATTCTCCATGCGGGACTTCTTATCGCTCGCATTCTCAACAAGTTCAAGGATCCTGGAAACAGTGGAATCTTCGTATGCCTTAGCGGCCCTTATCTTAAGGATACCTTCGCCGTTTACGCATCCGCTTATGACATCGGAATCTTTTGTTACTCTTCTTGGAACCGATTCTCCCGTAAGCGCCGCAGTATCAATAAAAGACTCTCCCTCAACGACAACTCCGTCTACAGGAATCTTCTCTCCGGCTCTTACAAGAAGGATATCGCCAATACTTACTTCGGACGGATCGACTTCCGTAACTTCACCGTTATCGCCTATAACATTTGCAATCTCTGGAGCAATGCTCATCATCTCAGTAATAGACTGACGCGATTTGCCTACAGCATAGCTCTGGAACAGTTCTCCTATCTGGTAAAAAAGCATTACCGCAACCGCTTCCGGATATTCTCCGATTCCAAATGCTCCGAAAGTAGCGATCATCATAAGAAAGTTCTCATCAAATACCTGTCCGTGGCTTATGTTTACAGCCGCTTTCTTTATAACATCATAGCCGATCATCACGTACGGTACGAGGAATATAAGAAATCTTACGATAGTCGGCAGACTTTCAAGCACCCCGGTCTTTTCAAGAATAAGTAATACGATAAAAATGCCGAGTACAATAAGTATTCTGTTTCTTGTTTTCTTCTGTTTCTTAGTCATAGTGCCACATCTTTCTACAGAAATGTCAGTGAGCTTATTACTATCTTCAATCTATTGTGAATCAGCTCACCGGATAAATCATGCTCCTTCAATCTCACAATCGGGTTCAACCTTCTTGCAAGCCTTCACAGCCTTATCAAATACATCGTCAAATACATCATCTGCTGCCTCAAGAATGAACTTCTGAGTCATGAAATTAACTCTTGCATTTACAACGCCTTCAATCTTCTTAACAGCTTCCTCCATCTTTGCTGCACAGTTTGCGCAATCAACCTCGCACTTAAATGTCTTCTTCATAATAATTATCCTTTCTCCACTTGGGTTAATTTTTCATAAATGCCTGTCATTCGCTTATATGGCTCATTCCCTGAGCTATAATCGTTCTCACATGATCATCTGCCAAATAATAGATGATCGACTTGCCTTCACGTCTGTTCCCTACGAGTTTACTCTGCTTCAAGATCTTGAGCTGATGTGATATCGCCGACTGTGTCATATTAAGAGTCTCCGCTATATCACATACACACATCTCCGATTCAAACAAGGCAAAAAGAATCTTGATCCTCGTCGAATCTCCAAAGACCTTAAACAGCTCCGCAAGATCATAAAGTTCATCCTCGAAAGGCATCTCCTTACCTATCCTGTTCACAAGATCTCTGTGAACATCATGTACTTCGCAGTGTTCTACATCGTTTATAGCCATTCGTACTTCCTTTCATATAAACATATGAATAACTGTTCATATGTTTAATATAAAACTACCGTATCGGTTTGTCAATACCGATACGGCGAATATGTTTTTTAATACTGTTTTTCATACAAATCAGCCATTCGTCTCTTTTATCGCAATTAATGCTATTTCATCCTGTATTCGGAACGCATACATTACTCTCATAGCCCAAAATACTGTAGTAAACACATAGAACAAAAAGGTAGTAACTTTAAATGTCATCTCATGTATACCCAACATTGAAAGAAATACATCTACAGAACATAGGATTATTACAATATTTGATATAATCCACCAGGGATCAAGCCGAAATGTAGTCTCACTATTTAGATGTGCCATAAATAAACATGTTATTCCAACCACATCAAGGATATATTCCAATGCCAAACATATAAGATAAAGCGGCACATTTGCATATAAACCGCAAATTGCAGAAACTGCTGAACTTGCAACATCTACACTGCACACAATAAATAATACAGAATATGCAATTATTGCAACCTTATAAGCCTTCTTATAACCTGCATTAATCTTCACCTGTCCTTCCTTTTGTTCTATCATTGGGAAGGTTTTTTTCAAGTATTTTACAATCTTAAATGCAACATACGCTCTCAGTACTCCGATAAGAAAAAGAACTTCAATCGGAAACAAAGATATAATGCTATTTAAAAACTCGCATACGCCCAAAAAAGAAACCACCAGAATATAAGCTAATAGCGGCTCATATTCAAAGTATGCCGATATTGACTTAAAAATCTTCATAGCCATTAATTCTCCAATCCCAAAGACTCTTTTAAAGCTCTAACTTTATCGGTATCAAATATTTTTTCCGAATACTCACTAAATACACAATCTTTAAACTGAGCTTCAGATATTTGGGCCTTTTTATTTCCGGAGAAATCTGAAACTATAAATAGACTGGAATTTTGATCACATCTGCAGAAAATAACCCGATTCTCTTCATCAACATAGTACATTCTATATATGTTCCTCTGTTCATCCCCATTTTCAGAACCGGAAACGATTACATTGCCATTTGTATCAATAACCCCTTTTGAAGTTATTGCTATACCCAGATCATTAAATTCTAATGCTTCTTTAAATTCTTCTTCAATTACCACTTTGCCGTTCCGATTGACATATCCATATTTTCCTTTCTCATTATTGTAAAAAAGAATAGGTAAATCTCCTTTAATTGTACCAATATATAGAATAGGATCTCTATCCCATCTGTTTATAGTTCTAATGTATTGTCCCGCTGCAGACGTATGAAGTGATCTTGAGTTCTGACGAAGATTTCTCATCTGATGAATATTTACATTAACTCTGCCATCATGTGATCTCTCAAATGCCTTATATACTGTTCCACCTCCTATATGGATCATTACCGTAACTGCAGCAATCATGAATATAAAAAAAATATTTCTCTTTTTCATCTTACAAATATATTTTCCTTTTCAGTCTTTATGAATAAGCTCATACACCCCGGTATCACTTGATAAATTTTTTTCTTCTTCGCATTTATTTTTATACCAACTATCAAAACGCTCTTTAGAAACATCAGCTTCTAAAATCTCACCTTTTTCATTGATAATTGAATAGTTACCTTCATACGATTCTTTTACAAACGCCTTACCTTCAAAAAAAGGCTCTACAACGTCATACTTGGATTGAATCACCATTTCTCCGGAAAAATTCATATATCCCCATTTGCCATTTCTTTTATCTAATATTGGAAATAATCCGTTATCTCCCGGCGCATCCATAATCCAAATAATACGATCATCTTCCGTCCAACTATAGGGAATGCTCGATATAGAATTCATCTCTTCATCAAAAAATTCTATTCCATTTTCCGTCAGAGCCACAAATATATCTTGTCCGTTATAATAATACTTTTCAGCCTTACCGTATTTAAAATATCTGTTCCCAACCACATTGACGACTTATTCTCACACCCAACAAGAAAAGATGACAACAGAATATGCATCACAAAAATCATGATCATATTTCGTTTTCTATACACGTTCCGCTTTTTATCAATGTTTTTCATCCCTTACCATCACCTACTTACATCACATCGGTTCTTGAAATGATCCATCATTCTTTTCAATTCTGTTGATCAATTGTTGCAATCTATTGGTATAATCCATTCTATACCCCAAATATATTCCGTATGAAAAAACACCTATTCCCAAAACTAAAACAATATTTTCTGTAAAAATATCATAATAATAAAAATCAGATAAAGTCCAAAGTGAAGCAAAAAATAAAATTGACAATATGATAATAAACGTTGTAATTGTAACCTTCCATCTAGTGTCATATTGTGAAACTCCATCATCAGCGTACGAATGAGTAGCAAACAATTTAGACGTCCCATAAGCATCCAGAACAAATTTAAATATTCCCGTCAAAACCAATAAAGGCACAAAAGCCATAAAGTCACTATTAAATACTTTGATAAGTGCAAGTAAAGCATCAACACAACAAACCCCTACAAGAGCACGATATGCTAATATTGCATTGTTGAAATTATTTTTATACATATCGGAAAAAGTAATATCTACACCGATCATAAAAATCGACATTTCATGCTTTATATAATTAACAATTCTATATGCCGATCTTGCCATCAAAATTCCCAATATAACAAACGAAAATACAATGACTCCGTTTTCTTTTTCTTCTTCCCGAAGAAGAAAAAGAATGATCAAAATCGGATATATTATTGTTTGCACCACATACCAGTACGAAGCATTTTTATCTCTATTGTCACTCTCATTTATCGCTTTAGACATATCATTTTCCATATTTGCATCCATTACATATTACCTCACTACAAAATCATTTAGCTTGTTTATAGAAACCTATATATTCTCGTCTCATAAACGTTGTAAAGACTGCCACGCCTAAACGTAGCAGCCTCAAAATCTATATCATTCCACCGGAAAGCAAACCTCTGTCACATATTCGTCAGGATTCTGTGTCTGGGCAGGACTCACATGATAAATGTTGAACATGTGACCGCTCATCTTATAGCCGTTTTCCTTTAACCACGACACTACCGTAGCATATGCATCACCGATCTGGTCGTAACTGCCTTTCACGATGCAGCTTGCAACCTTGACTGCGGGAAGCATCTTAAACTTAACATGTTCAGTGTCGGTGCCGTTCTTTTTAACAGTCATCCATGCGATAATCTCTACATTTTCTTCCTTGTACTCATCATCAAGGAATTCTGCGGCTGCAAGGCAAGGTTCTGCGGGCACTAAATCCGTACATTCGCTCCTCATTGCGTTCCAAAGCATTCCTTCATCTTCGTAATGCGGAACCACCATCTGAACTGTTGCTGCATATCTCTCAGGTATCGTCTTTACTGTTACATCAAAACTCATATTCTGCTCCTTTCTAAGCCTCTTTCGGGCCGTATCCAGAAGCATCAGTTTATACTCCGTCTCTTTTGAAAGCTTGGTCAGTTCCTTCTGCCTCTCAGAAAGAAAAGCGTCCACTTTCTCTTTATCATCGAAGCTATCGAGAATCTTTATTATATCCGCAAGGGCAAAGCCCATATCTTTTAATGCAGTGATCCTTCCGACTGCAAAAAGCTGCTGTTCATGATAGTACCGATATCCTGTAAACTCATCAATCTCAGCCGGTTTCAGAAGTCCGATATCGTCGTAGTGGCGAAGCATCCTGATACTTACTCTGGATAATTTTGAAAAATCTCCTATTTTTAGCATTATTCTTCCTCCATGGATGTTTTTCTTGAGCTCACTACAACAATAATCCCTCACACAATGTGAGAGTCAATAAGAATATTACCACATATCATTTTATTCTTCAGTTTCCCCTCTTACTGTAACAATCCCCTTCTCAGCTATATCCGAAATCAGGTTCTCAGTTTCCTCTGAAAAAACTGTGTTGATCTCGCGACTTACGCACTGTCCATCAACAGAGTATTCGTAATGTGCTGTAGTAGCACCGTATATATCATTGGTTGTATTGTTCGGATCATCTCCGATAGCGAAGAACCTATTGGCAAAAAAGCTATATTCTTCATAAGTCAGCACTCTGTCAAAAACTTTAAAATCAGATTTTATTTCCAAAGCTTTATTTATATTCACCAAACTTGGCAAAGATGACGTATTCATCGGAATTATAGTCTTTCCTGTTTCACAGTTTGCGATATAAAAAGCATGAAAACCGTCACCAAATCGACCAACAGCAGCAAAACTGGCTCCAAATCTGCGATGATGAGATACAAAAATATAATCGATAATATGCTGATTACGCATCACGCAATTATCCGCCTCGATCATCATAGGTTCGCATCTAAGGTTTTCATTATAATCATCCATAACTTCTTTAGGAATGAAATCTTTGAAGTTTGTACTGTTAATATTTAATCCGGTTTCTTTATTTAATCTTTCATATGTTGTTTCTTGATACCAACTTTCTCCGTCCATAAAAAATCCATAGCTCATTGGACGTATCCTCATAGTTTTAGGAACACCGGTTATAAAATCAAAACCAATCCACGCCATTGAAAAACCAAATTTTTTTTCTTCTTCATCAAGTTCAATCTCTTTAACCCGCAAAAAGGAATCTGCTATATAAGCTCTATTATTGCGTCCAATTGAATTCTGCTTTGTATTTAATTTTATAAAAGTATTAACGCTTTGCAATTTTACATAATCATTATCTATACTCATTATTTAACCTCTTCTGTTTCAACATCCGGTTGAATTTTCATATCTGCCACCTCACACCCCAGTCCATATTGCATAGCTATTCGGGCCGGTAATGCGATAATAGCAAAAAGCCTGGAAAATTCACCCATTTCGCCTTCCCCTTTTGTGATGATTGCAATAAAAATACAAGCTGATAAACCTGCCCATATTACGCATTTTCCTATCGAAGCAAATTTAATCAGAAAAGATAAAAACGCAATGCTCTCAATTAAGAACTCCAAAACAAACAGCGTAAAGAAATAACGAAGATCCAGTTTCAATAGAGCTTCATCTGCAGAATAGAAATTAAACATACAAAATATATTAGAAACAAAATCCACCACAAATAATATAAATAATATGCCAAATGCCAAAACAGGATTTGCAAGTTCTGCTTCTTTGTTTTTATATACCAAATTTAAAATAGCAATAAACGTAAGCGGAATCTTTGAAAACATCAGAACATGAAGAATAATGTTCAGTATTCCCGGTCTGTACGGCAGTATAAACTCCAAAAACGTCACGATCAAGATACCTACACTATATATTATCAGTCCCTTTTCTTTACATTTTTCCATCTTCATTTCTCCAGTTTATTTCCGTTAAAATCATAAATATCATGCTCATCGTTAAATTCATCAAAATATGCCTTAATAATCTTATTTTCACCATCAAATATATAGCAAAAGTAATCACTGGGTTCGATTACATATTCACCGCTTTTATTAATTACTGCCGGTTCGCTATGCGAATAATCAGCTTCCGTTTTTACAACAGCTAAGCCATAAGAATTAAACGGACCGGGCATAAGATCAAAGGTCTTATCAATTGCTTGTTTTCCGTTTTTGTCTATGTATATATAACCGTTGTCTGTAGGCAGAGCCAAAAGCCCGCATTCATCAAAATCTCCAATATTCATCTTAGAAGTATATCTGCTGAATATGTCAGATGAATCGCGCAATGTCATTTTGTCTTCATATTTGTAATATTGGTTCCAATCAACTTTATAAAATGAGTTCAAAAAGAACTTTCGCGGATTATCCACATACGAATATTTTTCTGTAAAATTGTCAATCGTTATTGAAACATTACCGCTTTCATCAATAAAATGCCCCTTATAATCCCATGCAAGTCCATCCTCTCCGAAAGCCAGCAAATCTACATAAATATCATCAGAAATAAAACCTGTTTCCAAATTTACAAAACCATAATACTTTTTATAAAACGGCGAATGTTCAGGCCATCTGTTTGAATTAGAGTACAAAACAATATAATCGGGATTGATTTCGTCATCCAAATAGTCTTCACCATAGGGATGCTCAATAGCACCAACTTTAATATCCCCCACAATATTCCCATCTCTGTCTGTAATATTTACTTCTCCCGGCCTTTTGGTAAACAGGAAAAAAGAAATACCTAACGCCACTGCCGGTACCCCAAAGAAAAGTATTCTAATTGTCATCTTTTCCATTAAACTGATCAAACGCTTCATATAATGCCCCTTTGAACATCTTGCTTTTAATTAAATAGGACGTTGCACCGATCGTGTTAGCGCAACATCCTATTCATGTAAGTTATCAAAAAAATTTATGTCAAAGCTTAAATGCTTCGATCGCAATTAATTTCAGTACCAAAGATACTGATGAAATTCCAAGCAAAAGAAGTACACTCAAAATAACCTTTTTGCCCGTTGATTTATACTTATCACCGGCGAACTTTGAAGTGATAACCGCGCCTAGTGCTGCAAAAGCTCCACCCAAAGCTCCTTGAAGAATAAATATAAAGTTAAGTACATATAAAGCAACAAAAATATACACCCAATCAGGCAATTCAAGCGGTGAATATTTCTGACCTGTTTCTACATTTCTTCCGTTATATGTAAGAATCTGCTTGTTCATAATGCAAAGTTTTGCAATTTCACCATTTCCCAATGGAACATCAAATACTCTCTCAGCAAGATTACTTTCAACCGCCTTGATATCCTTTAACTTAATCTGTGGACCGTCATTTACTGAAACAAATCTATTATTAACCAATGAAACCTTCATAGGCGCACAATCAAAAGTATTAAAGAACCACTCTCTATCCTGTGCCATTTATATCCTCCAAAATACCAAATCAAAACTTTTCTATATTCATATCCAATTACGAATACATTAATCATTCATCAATAATGCATTAACATATTAACATATACTTAATATTAAATCAATGGCTTTTTTCATTTTAACGCCACAGTATTAACAAAAAAGAGATTATTATGCCAATTAGACGCAATAATCTCTTTCATATAAAACTCTCGAAAATGTAATTTTTTCTTAACAGTTACTCTTTTATATAACTTCTAGCCATTAATTCTCATCATCGTCAAACTCCCTGTTAATGTCATCTCGCCATTCATCTATGCCCAACTTACTGATACCGATCTCATCAGCTCTTTTTAATAGCCGTTCTTTAATCTCTTTTTTTGAATAGAATTTATAACCATCATCAATGAACGCTTTTTTTATCTCCGGATCAGCAAAACAACCATCTAAACACATAGATCCTTCTTCTTTACCATCTTTAAACCTCTCAAAACTGTAAACAAGAAGCTGATTATCGTCGAGCACCTCTTGATCCTTTATGCCTGCCATTCCAGCGTCAAGCGCCAGATAATATAGGCAAGTATAAAAAACATGATATCTCGCATCTTTATCAAGAAAGCCATAATCATACATAGCAAGCGAAGCTCCACCTTTTCCAAATCCGCAGACATAACCGTCTTTCAATATATCTTCCCAGAATTTATCAGCATCTTCAGCAATATATCGTATAAAAAGTCCGTCGCCTTCGTCTTTTAAAACAAAGCTATAAGTCTCACAGCCCCTGCCTATATTTATTACCAATTCATTTTCACCGTCACATCCACAGTCTATATACCCGTAGTCAAAATCATAACTACCTTCACCACTGTAAATATTATTAGCTGCAAGATTTTTCAACTCCTCCAGACTATATTCCTCTTTTTCTTCACTCTCAAACATATAATCATCACAATCAACTTTTGCCTTTATTTCATTGTTCAAAAAGTCTGTGTAATTTCCGGTCTTATCCTCTTTTTTCCTCTGATAGTGCTTATCATAAGATGTTTTTAATGTTTCGCTGTTAACTTCTTTGAAAACAGAAATCATTTCGTTAGATGAAATAACATCATAATAATCTCCCTGCTCCTCATCATTAAATTTATCAAGAATCACACTGTTATGATCAAAAGACAACCTATAATATTCATGCATGTCATGTTCATCAACCGAATACACCCTATATGTATTGTCATCTATTATATCCAACATTTCATTTCTCAATACAGCAGGCTCAAACTTAAGTTTTCTGAAACTGTCCATATTTAATTGTTCAATCGAATGCTCCTCGGTAACTTCGTAAAACGTAGTAAATGCAGAGACTTCATCCTTTTCAGATGATACCTTTCCATATGTTTCCTTTATCACTTCAAGGTAACCGTCCTTGTCCATGTCTGCTATTGCATACTTTGTCTCTATGTAATCTTTTACAGCATTTATATCGTCATTGTTTTCTTTCCATATGTCAAAAGAATTCTCAATAACAGCAAGCTGTTCTTCCGGTGCAAAAGTAACTGCTTTAGTTTCCTCAACTGAAGTTTCCGTACATGCTGCGTTCGCATTAGATGCACTCTCCAATGCATTTGCATTTCCTTCCTCTATCTTTCCGCATCCCGCCAACATAAGTACAACGGACAATAATGTTATAAATCTGGTCTTCACATGTGCCTCTTTCATATTTGATTATCATGTAATAGAAACGCAATTTTCTCGTATTATTTAAAAACTGCTGTGCTAATTTGCACAGCAATTTCGATAATTTATACTGTAACTTTCTTAAATGACTTCTTACCCTTCTTGACCATTACGCCATCTGCGAAATAATCTTTGTTATAGGTTGTCTTTACATCAGTAACCTTCTCATCTGCTACGGTTACGCCGCCCTGCTCAACAGCACGTCTTGCTTCACTTCTTGTATTGCAAAGTCCTGCAGATACAAGAACCTGAAGGATATCAACAACTCCATCTCTGAAGTCCTCTTCTTTAAGAGCAACAGAAGGAACATTAGCCATGTCTCCGCCGCCTGCAAAAAGAGCTTTTGCAGCATCCTGAGCTTTCTGAGCTTCCTCTTTTCCATGAACAAGTGATGTGAGCTCGAATGCGAGTATTTCTTTCTTCTCGTTAACTCTTGAAGGATCCCATTTCTCCATCTCAAGAATCTCTTCAATAGGAATAAATGTAAGCATCTTGATGCACTTATCAACGTCTGCATCAGATACATTTCTCCAGTACTGGTAGAAATCGTAAGGTGATGTCTTATTTGGATCAAGCCATACTGCGTTTCCTGCTGTCTTACCCATCTTCTTACCCTGAGAGTCTGTAAGAAGTGTGATTGTCATAGCATGTGCATCTTCACCGAGCTTTCTTCTGATAAGCTCTGTTCCGCCAAGCATGTTGCTCCACTGATCGTCTCCACCAAACTCAAGGTTACAGTTGTACTTCTGGAACATGTAGTAGAAGTCGTATGACTGCATAATCATGTAGTTAAACTCAAGGAATGAAAGACCTTTTTCCATTCTCTGCTTGTAGCACTCAGCTCTGAGCATGTTGTTTACCGAGAAGCATGCACCTACTTCGCGAAGAAGCTCAACATAGTTAAGATTGAGGAGCCAATCTGCGTTGTTTACCATCATAGCTTTGCCTTCACCAAACTCAATGAAGTTCTCCATCTGTTTCTTGAAGCAAGCTGCGTTGTGATCGATATCTTCTCTTGTAAGCATCTTACGCATATCGGTTCTTCCCGAAGGATCGCCGATCATTGTTGTACCGCCACCGATAAGAGCGATAGGCTTGTTTCCTGCCATCTGAAGTCTCTTCATAAGTGTAAGTGCCATGAAGTGACCTGCTGTAAGTGAATCAGCTGTACAGTCAAATCCAATGTAGAAAGTTGCCTTTCCTTCATTTACAAGATCTCTGATTTTCTCTTCGTCAGTAGTCTGAGCGATGAGGCCTCTGGCCTGCAATTCTTCATAAATCTTCATCTCTTTTCCTCCTGTTTTTCCGATTGCGAAGTGCTCTATGTATTGGGATATGTACTAAACTCGATATAACCTCGTTAAGTACATCCCATGGCTCGCACTAAGCTCGAAAATACCTCGCTAAGTGCTCTGCACAAAAAAAGCCCTTCACAATCACATCTCTGATTGCGAAGGACGAATAATTCGTGTTACCACCTTCATTCGCATGCAGCTCACACTACACGCCTCAGCAAGTACGGCTCATTACTATAACAAGCGATACTCTTCCGATATAACGGTCAGTCCCGTCAGAGCCTACTACGTATATAACATTCTGCTCTGCAGCTCACGGAGGTATTCATCATCGCCCTTAACATACGCCTCTCACCACCCGGCAATTCTCTGTTGTCAGCTTGCGAATCTTACTTATTCCGATCATAGCCTTTTTATGTTTAATCTATTAACAGATTCTAATTAAAAAACGTTTTCATGTCAAGCATTACAAAAGCACTTCCTTTTGAAAAGCGACAGATCAACCAATTCTTATTCTTTTACCACTCAAGCATGCTGTTTTCAGTCTTCTTATCTCTCATCATAAGATCCTGCACAGCTTCCTGAAGAGGCTTGCCGGCAAATAAAATATCATTTACCGCCATGATTATCGGCATCTCAACTTCATACTTCTCAGCGAGCTTAAGTGCAGCTTTCGCACTGTAGACGCCCTCAACAACCATGTTTACTTCATCCATGGCTTCCTGATAAGACTTACCCTGTCCGATAAGGATACCTGCGCGTCTGTTTCTTGAATGCATTGATGCACATGTAACGATCAGATCTCCGATTCCTGAAAGACCTGAAAAGGTCTCAAATTTACCGCCCATTGCCATTCCGAGTCTTGAAATCTCGGCAATTCCTCTTGTAATGAGCGCAGCCTTTGCATTGTCACCGCAGCCGTAACCGTCAGCGATACCTGCAGCAAGTGCCACCACATTCTTAAGCGCAGCTCCGATCTCAATACCGAGCATATCGGGACTGATATATACTCTGAGGAAGTTATTCATAAATACATTTTGAATGTACTTAGCAATCTCTTTTTCAAAAGCACCGACTACAAGTGTAGTAGGCATGCTCTTTCCGACTTCTTCCGCATGAGAGGGGCCTGAAAGAACACATACATTACATCCCGGTATCTCATCGAGAATGACATCAGACATGACCATAAGCGAATCTTCTTCGATTCCCTTACTGCAATTTACGATTATCTGTCTGTGTTCTTCAGTCTCGTTAATGAAAGGCTTCATAAGCCTTATTGTTTCACGCATATGAGCCGAAGGAACAACGACAACGATAATATCCTTATCCTTTACGGCTTCTTCAATACTTGATGTGTATTTAACCGATTCCGGAAGCTTTACGCCGGGAAGTTTCTCCTCGTTTCCGTGATATTCCCTAAGCTTCGCCACTGACGAATCGCTTCTGGACCAGACGGTAACATCATGCCCGTTACCTGCCAATACATAAGAAAGCGCGATACCCCAGCTTCCTGCACCAATTACACCAACTTGTATACCCAAAAAATTTATCCTCCTGATCAGTCGACTTTATTCTTCTTTGAAATATAAGTCTTTCTCTCTGTACCTGAAATAAGCTTCTTGATATTGCCTCTGTGCTGATAAAAAGCAAGCGCGGTAAGAAGCGCAACTATCACATACATTTCATTGAGCTCACTCTGCGGAAGGTTGCCCAAAAATCCAAGCTGTCCAAAGATCACATACTGGATCAAAAAACATGTATAAAGGCAAAGACTGCTGAGTGATACAAAATGTGTGACATTGAAAGGGCCAAAAAAAGCTATCAATCCTACAAGAACGAACTTCCATCCCATGGAAATGATATATCCAGCTGTGCAGGCGATTCCCTTTCCGCCCTTGAATTTAAGGAAGAACGGGAAATCGTGACCAAGTACGGCACCTGCAGCTGTATAGATCATATAAAAATATCTACGATCCGGATTGCTTCTGCCAAAAAGGAAATAAGTAAGGATTATGGCAAAAATACATTTGAACATATCTCCAAGCAAAACTACAAGTCCTGCCTTAGCTCCCATAACTCTGAGTGTGTTTGTTGTTCCGGCGTTTTTACTTCCGACATTTCTGATGTCAACGCCCTTCATTTTCCCGTATAAAACTGCTGTCTGAAACAGGCCGAATACATATCCCACAATCAAACAAACTACTCTTTCCATGTTACTTATCCTCTTTTCTCTCTCTTATAATAAATCTAAGGGGCGTACCCTTAAATCCGAATGCTTCTCTGATCTGATTCTCTATATATCTCGTATAACTAAAGTGCATAAGCTTCTTGTCATTTACGAAGATAACGAAAGTCGGCGGTTTAACCGAAGCCTGAGTGATGTAGTAAAGCTTTAATATCTTGCCCTTGTCACTCGGTGGCTGCTGCATTACAACTGCCTGAGTCATGATCTCGTTGAGAACACCCGTAGAAACTCTTAGAGCGTGATTCTCACTTACAATATCGATCATCTCATAGAGTTTAACAAGTCTCTGGCCTGTCTGCGCAGAAATAAAGATAATCTCCGCATAATTCATAAATGCCAGAGTATTTCTGATATTCTTGGTAAACTCCTTAACCGAATGATTGTCCTTTTCGATAAGATCCCATTTATTTACAGCAATGATAACAGCTTTTCCACTCTCATGAGCTATTCCGGCGATCTTCGCATCCTGTTCGGTAACACCGTCCTCGGCGTTGATAACAAGAATGGCTACATCGGCTCTCTCAACGGCTCCGACTGTTCTGACGATCATGTAATGCTCAAGTTCGTCCTTGACCTTACTCTTTCTGCGAAGTCCGGCCGTATCAATAAATGTATATTTCTTGCCGTTGTATTTAACTTCCGTATCAATGGCATCTCTTGTTGTTCCTGCAATATCGGAAACGATAAGTCTGTTCTCCCCGATAAGCTTATTGATAATTGATGATTTTCCTACATTGGGCTTACCGATAATGGCAATCTTGGTAGTATCATCTTCCTCATCATTTGTGGAATCTTTGCTAAAGTGGCTTACAACTTCCTCAAGAAGATCACCTATTCCAAGCTTGTTAACCGCAGAAATAGGGAAAGGCTCACCTATTCCAAGATTATAAAACTCGTATACATCAAGTGAATCCCTGCTATAGCTGTCCACCTTATTTACACACAAAACAACAGGCTTTCCCGATCTTCTGAGCATATCCGCAACCTTGGAATCAGAATCGGTAAGTCCCTGTTTAACATCAACCATAAATACGATAACATCAGCCGTATCTATGGCAATCTGTGCCTGCTCTCTCATCTGTGAGAGAATAATATCCTTTGAATCAGGCTCGATACCACCTGTATCGATAAGAGTAAAGCTATGATTAAGCCACTCTACATCCTGGTAAATTCTGTCTCTTGTAACACCGGGAGTGTCCTGCACTATGGCAATCCTGCTTCCCGCAAGAGCATTAAAGAGTGTTGATTTTCCGACATTTGGTCTTCCGACCACCGCTACTATATTTTTTCTGCTCATGTATTTTCCTTTTTAATATGTATTATCGACCGGAACACCGAATAGTACTGCCGCAAGTTCATGACCGTCGCACTTTGATATTCCAATCTTTATATCAAGCTCTTTTTCTATATCTCCTATCTTAACATCATCAAGGAGATAATCTTCGCCGCTTCTAAGCAGATTCTCGGGAAGGTAAAGCGTTGTTCCAAGTCTCCTGCCTTTAAGCTGCTTTATAATATCCTGTCCGGTAAGAAGTCCCGAAACAGTGATCCTTTCGCCAAAAAACTCATTGACTATCTCATATACGTGAACCTTAAGCCCGGGGCAAACTCCCATCGCTCTTTCAGCAATCTGCTGTATGCATGGATAAACAAGTCTTCCCGTCGCAAGTGAGATTTCTCTTTTTATGGAATTAAGCTCATCTGCATGGCCGGTTGTAAGTGCGTAAAGCGCCTCTCCGTATTCATCCAGAAGAAGTCTCATCATGCCTACGCCATTCTCGTACTGAATATATCCGTCATAGCGCTCGGCCTCGGGAAACTCTCTTCCCGCAAGGAAATACCATTCGTCACTAGCATGGATGAAATGAATGCCGTGCTCATCATACACTTTTTTCTGCCACTTTTCTATCATATCTATGACATTGCAGGCATCTTCCTTCTCAAAAGGCTCAAGAGGGTAAAGACCGTCTCTGTACTTGGACAGCCCGACAGGAACAACCGATACGCTTTGAAGATTCGGAATATATTTCGTAAGATCGGATATTGATCTCTCGAGTTCCGCCCCGTCATTTACGCCCTTGCACAGAACAATCTGACCGTTGAGCTCAATTCCCGTTCCGGGCGCACACAGCCTGTCCACCTTCTTAAGAGCTTCCCCGGCAAATCTGTTTCCGAGCATTTTGCATCTGAGTTCAGGATTGGTTGTCTGAAAAGAAACATTGATGGGCGAAAGATGATACTTAAGGATCCTGTCGATATCCGAATCGGACATATTAGTCAATGTGACGTAATTGCCCTGCAAAAAAGAAAGTCTGGAATCATCATCTTTAAAATATAAAGTATCGCGCATCCCCTTTGGCATCTGATCTATGAAACAAAAGATACACTTATTGCTACAAGATCTGTAATTGTCCATGAGCCCGTTATCAAATTCTATTCCGAGATCCTCATCAAATTCTTTGTCAATGTCAAGGATCCACTCCTCTCCATCCGCCTTTTCGATAAGGACTTCCAAATGCTCGTCCTGAACAAGATACTGATAATCGAAAATATCTTTGATCTCCTGTTCGTTGATCTTGAGCAATTTGTCACCCGGCTCAATATTAAGTTCTTCGGCAATGCTGCCCTCTTCGACTCTGCCGATAAGGTGCCCTTTTTTTGAAACCATTAAAAAAATAACCTCATATTCTGCAGGATTACCCCAATAAAGTATTATATATGAAATTCCTTGACTTGTCAGTAAGCATAATGATAAAACAATATAGGAAGTTAAATGCTTCAGAAAATACAAACTTCAGATTCCGAAGAAAGGAACAAATATGCCAGATTTTTCTATACTGGAAA
This sequence comes from Butyrivibrio sp. LB2008, assembly GCF_000621565.1. Taxonomy (GTDB): domain Bacteria; phylum Bacillota; class Clostridia; order Lachnospirales; family Lachnospiraceae; genus Butyrivibrio. The sequence continues at coordinate 243,296 of NZ_JHXZ01000009.1, read as the reverse complement.
CATCTATTCCGGTTGCTCCGCTTAATTTGATCGTTATGGACTCAGCAAAAGAGCTGGGAGACAGCGTAGATCATTATATTTCGGAGTTTCGCCACAATCTTTACAAAATGCCTGAGAACGACCCTGCTTTTCACGGATATGTCAAGGACAGCTACAAGATAAACTACTGTCTTAACCGTTTCGGAAGCGGCGAAGCAAAGGCTGCGATCAATGAAAGCGTCCGCGGAAACGACGTGTATATTCTCACTGATATATGCAATTACAGCATTACTTATAAAATGTATGATTACATAAATCACAAATCTCCCGACGATCACTATCAGGATATTAAGAGAGTTATCGGTGCCCTGACAGGCAAGGCCAAAAGAATCAATGTAATCATGCCCTTCTTATATGAAGGAAGACAGCACAAGAGAAACGGCATGGAATCTCTTGATGCGGCCCAGATGTTTAAAGAGCTCTATGACATGGGCATTTCCAATTTCATTACTTTTGATGCTCACGATCCAAGGATTTCCAATTCAAAACCTCTCGGAGGCTTTGATAATTTCCTTGCTTCATATCAGTTCATGAAAGCTCTGCTCTCACATATAGACGATCTTATCGTAGACAAGGATCATCTCACCGTTATCAGCCCTGACGAAGGCGCTCTTGACAGAGCTGTATATTTTGCCAACGTTATCGGTGCTGACACAGGAATGTTCTACAAGAGACGTGACTATGCTCATGTAGTAAACGGAAGCAATCCTATCGTTGCACACGAATTCCTCGGTTCAGACATTTCAGGAAGAGACGTTATCATAATCGATGACATGATCTCATCCGGCTCAAGTATGATAGATACAGCCAAGCAGCTCAAGAACATGGGTGCAAAACGAGTATTCATCTGCACTACATTCGGTCTTTTCACTAACGGAATGGATAAGTTCGATGAAGGCTATGAGAAGAAATACTTCGATGCCGTTATAACAACAAACCTTACATATATGGATCCCGAGATCACAACAAGACCGTATCTCTTTATTGCCGATATGGGTAAGTTCCTCGCAACCATAATTGATTTCCTTAATCACGATGCTACTTTGGCAAGCGTAAATATGCCTACAGACAAGATTCGTGAAATCGTAAGCAAGTACAATTCCGGATGCAAGACTCCCGATGAATTGTTCGACTGATCATAAAATAAATCTCCGGCTCTTCAATGTTATTTGAAAAGCCGGAGATTTTTGATTCTGTTTAATCTTTTTATTCCATATGCTCAAAAGAAATAACTACCTTGAAAAGGTCTCCGTCAAGCTTTATCTCAAACTCTCCGCCCTGCGCGATAGTCAGGTTCTTTGCTATAGAAAGCCCAAGCCCGCTTCCTTCCGTCGTTCTGGACTCATCACCTCTGATAAATCTCTCGGTAAGTTCATCAACGCCGATATTAAGCTCAGTTTCGGAAATATTCTTTACAGAAAACTCAACTTTCTTTTTCCGATCACCCTCTTTAATATAGGCCATATCCATATAAACTCTGGTTCCCGAGAGAGCATATTTGCAAACGTTATTTAAGAGGTTCTCTACAACTCTCCACAAATGTCTTGCATCAGCATTGATGCACATACTCTGCTCTTCATGCTTGAATATCAAAGTTAAGGATTTCGTTTCGAACTTCTCATAAAACTCACCTATAGTCTGATTTATAAACTCGACAAAGTCTATTTTTCCAAGCTGAATGCTTATATTACCCGAACTTATCTTGGACGCCTCAACAAGGTCTTCCGTAAGTTGTTTAAGTTTCTGGGATTTGGACTCCAGAACTTCAACATACTCTTTTACCTTCTCATTATCTATATCTTCCCGTTTGATGAGGTCGACATAATTGATGATGGAAGTAAGCGGTGTCTTAATATCATGTGAGACATTTGTTATAAGATCCGCCTTTAGTTTTTCGTCCTTCATACTGGTATTTACAGCAATCTTAATTCCTTCACCGATTGAATTAACCGCCTCCGCAAGGCTTATATTATCGGAATGAAGTTCGCTTACATCAACTTTGGCACTCACATCGCCCTTTTTGATATTCTCGATAACATGGATAATTCCTTCTCTGTCAAAGTTCTGCCTGTATAAATATAGTCCTACCAAAGTATCCAAAAATCCGGCAATAACAATGCCGAGAATCCCTATCTTAAACAGCAGGAAATTTATGACCACAAAAAGAACATACGGAATCCAGGTCCTTACGATCACGCTTGTGTTATTTGTGGTATTTAATATCATTTTTCTGAAAAGGGCAACTATCTTCTTAAGTACACTGTCTTCCCATAAAACGGTATCTTTTCCCTTCTGCACCAGTCCGTAAACAAGTGATAAAAGGCCGATATCGATAACAACCGAAGATATGATTCCATAATACGGAAAAAGAACGTGCCTTAATATCCTTCCGAAATTCACATGCCAGACATTGATCACAATGCCGACAATAACAAACGGAACAGCCATTATCGCCATACACAGGATTATCAAAAGCTCTGTGCCTATTCTCTTATGATTGCAATCTGCGTTTTCTCTCACAGGAATCTTTACGATATATACAGTGAAAAGAATCAAATATAAAAGTACCGCCAAGCCGCATACAATATAGAGCTGGCTGCGATAAGGCATATACTTCGAAAAGCTGGCTTTTCCCTTGGAAAAGTCATCCGATGCAGGATATCCATTGGTATCAACAGCAATATATACTTTAATCTGATCTGGATATGCATAACTGTATGTCTTGATCACAGATCTGACGGTATTTTCATTTATGAGCGTATTTGTATCATACATAAGCTCATAGGGACAATAATAGATATACTTTCCATACTTCTTGAATCTCTCAAGAACGTCCACTCCCGGAATCTCTTCCTTAAGGTCTTCTACATTTGTATATACTTCAGTCTTGCCGTTTATCATCCTCGTAATGTAATATCTGAGATTGGAATTCTGATAGCTGTAATAATTTATAAGCTTGCTGTACTCCGTAAAGTTAAGTACAAGATTATTTGCCGATTCATCGACATAAGACGCCAAAAGATTGTAATCTTCCCAGGTCGAAACAAGATTCTGAATCTCCTTACCGTCAGTGGTCTTATATCTAGTCGTAAGAATATTATATTCGCCGCCTTCCGGATCCGTACTTGCAGAAATAGGAAACGTAAAGCTGTTGTCATCAAGCTGGGAGCTCAGATATGAATTCATACCTCCCGAAATCACATTGTTGTTAAGATGCGTATATGTCGTAGTTCTGCTAAGAAACGCCTTACTGTCTTCCGGGGTGAACTTCATCTTTTTATATTCAAATCCGCTTTTTCCCCAGTTTAAAAGATCCGAAAGATAGTAATTTGCCGTGATATAATCTCCGGGAAGAACGCTTCCCTTACTCACATATGCAGTAACATCAATAACTTTCTTGCCGTCATACTGTCCCTTTGTTTCAAGCTGCGTCCTTTCCGCAACAAGCCTGAACACATTGGACATATTGTTTCCAAAGATATTATTAAAAAGATATGATTCCTCATAACTTCTACTTCTGTCAGATTCATAGAGATTGTAAGAAATATCTTTTCCCGCACTATTAATAACAACGCTTGTTCCCACAACCGCAGAAATTACAATAAAAACAACAAAGGCAGCCAATATATGTTGAAAAATGCGTATCATCACGCTATATTTAAAGCCTTGTTTCTTCATATATTTTCATCCTCAACCTTGTATCCGACACCCCAGACAACTTTAAGGAATTTTGGATCCTTTGGATTGATCTCAATTTTTTCACGAATATGTCTGATATGAACGGCTATTGTATTGTCCGCACATACCGCAGAATCATGCCATATCTGCTCATATATCTGATTGATCGAATATACTTTTCCTTTATTTTTTACAAGAAACGCAAGAATATTGTACTCAATAGGTGTAAGCCTTATGCTCTCGCCGTAAACGAAACACTCCTTTGAATTATCATCAATAACAAGTCCGCCTGAGGAATAGACATTCTCTTTTTCTTCCATACGTCCAAGAGACACGTATCTTCTGATATTGGATTTGACTCTTGCAACAAGTTCAAGCGGATTAAACGGCTTGGAAACATAATCGTCCGCACCGATATTAAGACCGAGTATCTTATCGGAGTCCTCACTTTTGGCAGAAAGAAAAATTACGGGAATTGTACTGAATTTCCTAAGTTCCTTCACAAAATGTATTCCGTCCATTCTCGGCATCATGATATCAACGATTGCAAGCTGTATCTCAGCTTTCTTCATGGCTTCTATCGCCTCTATTCCGTCATATGCCTTGTAGACTCTGAATCCTTCCTGTTCAAGATAGATCTCAATGGCATCTACTATTTCTTTATCATCATCACATACTAAAATGTTTTCCATATTAACCTCACAAAATCAATCCAAATCATCCTTAAGTGACAAAAACGCACACAGATTTCCCCTGTTATCCTTGTGTACCCTATGTGAGAACAAAAGATCCGGATTACATCTGGTACAGATATCTGTAATAAGAATATTCTCAGCTTTTACGCCGCTCTTAATAAGTGTATATCTTATCGCATTCCACAGATACAGCCTGAATTTCCCATTGGGATAAGGAACGAGTATATTTTCTCTTTCAAGCTCTTCCTGCGTATAATTTTCAGCAAATTCATCGGCAACGTCTCCACCGATCTCGTAGCACTCACCGCATATTGAAGGGCCTACCGCACAGATAAGGTCTTTGGGATCAGTTCCGTATTCTTTTGTCATTGCTTCAATTGTCCTTGCCGAGATCTCACCCTTAGTGCCTTTCCAGCCCGAATGTGAAAGGCCGATAGCTCTTTTGACCGGATCTATAAAAAATACCGGCGGACAATCGGCGTGGAAGGTTGACAGAATAATTCTGGGAATATTGGTTATAAGTCCGTCTATATCCGTATAGTCGCGAAGCTTAGCAGGGCCTTTGCCTCTGTCTTCTTCCGTAACCTTCATAACATTGACCGTATGTGTCTGGAATGTGCATACGAAATCGTCGAGCTTTCTTCCGTGCCCCAGAACATCGGATATTCTCCTGTAATTTTCATCCACGGCTTCTTTTTCATCTCCGCGGGTATAACTTAGATTCATTTCGGAAAAGCAGCCTTTCGAAACTCCTCCGAGCCTTGTACTAAAGAGATGGTCTACAATCCCAAGTTCTTCTATTTTCGGAAAAACAAGGTAGTGAACACCTTTATTTTCTCTAAGTTCCATTGTCTTTTCATTGCCACATCTCTTGATGTCTATATATCTGATCATTTATTTCTCCATATCACAAAACATATTCAAAAGCATTTTTTAGCCATTTTACATTACACATACCATTTTCGGAAGCATTGACCGCAATTACATCATACCTCATTGGCATATCAAAATCTCCTCCGTTCATGCGGATATATACTTTAGAAGCTTTACAAACGGCCTTTTGCTTGGCAAAGCCTACTGCCTCAAGCGCATCTCCGTATTTATCCCCGGCCCTGTATTTTACTTCAACAAAGCAAAGATAATCGCCGTCTCTTGCAATAATGTCTATCTCGCCCTGTCTTGACCTGTAATTTCTCTTTACGATCTTGCCGCCGTTATTTCTGATATATTCAGCCGCGATATCTTCATAAAAAGTTCCTACATCTCTTTTATTCATCTTCTGGTCTTATCCTTTGCCTTTATCTTATCCATCGCATCTACAAAGACAAGGACCTCCGCTACAACTTCATATAATTCAGGCGGGATCATCTCACCGATCTCAAGCTTTGAAAGTGTATCCGCAAGCTTACTGTCCTCATGCACGGGAATCTTATTTTCCTGCGCCTGTTCGATAATTTTCTCGGCAAGCGCGCCTTTTCCGGAAGCAAGTACTACGGGCGCCCCGTTCTCATTCGGATCGTATCCGAGAGCAACCGCGGTCTTTATTTTTTTGTCCTGATCTTTTTCTGCCATCGCTATGCCCTCGCATCAAATGAAGCTGTAGAGATCACAGACATCTTATTAATATCAAACATCTCATCCACAGCCAAATCGCCTTCATCTTTATCATCATGCAGCATCATCCTGGCTTGCATGGTATATCCGCGCTTTTCAAGCCTTTCGTTCAGGATATGTATATTGTCATTTATAAGATCTAATATTTCATCGTCCATAACATAAAAGTTAGTGGAAACCTTATTTTCCTTCATCTTAACAAACACGTCAACAGGTCCCAGATTATCCATATCAAGATGAAGAACAGCGCTTACAGAGCCATCTTCGCTTATTCTTTTATTCTTGTTTCTATAAACATACAGATCGCCGTGAGCTTCCTGGCCGCTCATCTGAAGCGGAAGCTGAACATACTGAAAAATCTGATTAAGCTGATTCATAAAATCAAGATTGTTCTGCATATTATTGACGGTATTCCCAAGCTTTGAGTCTGCACCGAGCGTATTATTTATGGTATCTGCCATGCTCTTAAGCTGACTTCCGAGTCTTTGATAAAGCGCAGTTACATTATCCTTCTTTTCAACATCACCGGGCTTAAGAAGCCACTCATCAAAAACGCCATTCTTTAATATCTTCCCAAACTCTTTATGTGAAAAAAGATCCTTTAATAAATTCTTCGTCTCATCAGACATATTCTCGGTATCAGACAGCATTAGCGAAAGTTCTTTCAGCAGATCTTTTCCGTCAAACTTAGCACCGCTGTCTTCCTTTGACGCTGCTAATATATACTTCTCCGTCACTTCGGGAGAAATATTTAGTGCTTTCATTTTATCGGCAAACTCCGCCTTTGAAGGATCTTTTAGGACTTCACTCGCTATCTGCCCATCAGCATCTTTGTCTGCAACAGTTTTTTCAGCTGTTCCCTGAAGATTATTGTCAAAAGCTTTGTTTACTGCGTTTTCATCATCATCTTGCAATGCCCCTGAGACTTCTAAACCGCCACCGCCGTGAGCCGCCTTATCAGAAACTACAGCCTCATTTAATGTACCCTCTTCCACAGCAGCCGCATCAGGAGATCCCGCCGAAACAAATTCGTCAATAACTCCCTTGTAAAGAGAAAATGCCTGATCTGTCTTTCCCTCCGCCGCAAGTGCATTAAACGCCTGCGGAAGCTCATCAGCAAACTCCTGCATTTCATTTATGACCTGATGCTCATAATTCTTGTAATTTTCAAACTGTGAAATGTTATTTTCGGTAATTGGAATATTAAGACTCTTCATCTCAACAAGTGTTGAAATAGAAGCATTCTGAAAAGAAGAAACAACATTATTCATATCACGGAGCGCATCCCTATTGATCGGAAGCCCCGATTTCATCATGCTTTCAACCATAGCCACACTGTCATTGGTGATTGCTATGCCCGCAGCATTTAATGCTTTCTCAGTACTTAAAGAAATTGCTGTATTTTCAAAAAGAGGCGTAAGAGAAACACCGTTTTGAGACAGGGACTTCACTGCAAAATTCAAAGTCTGCCCCTGTCTAAGACCCATTTCATCGGAAAGTTTGGCATGGATGACACTGTCACCCAGACTGATATTGGCATATCTTGCGCCATCTTCTTCCGAAACAGACACAACAGTGCCCTGAATACTGTCGCCTGCCTTAAGCTCTAAAGCTTTACTTTCGGCAGACTGTATCTTGGTCTGAACGCCCTCAACGGTAATGGTTGTATTTGATTGTGATACGTTTAAGACACCACTCATATAAAATTCCCTATAAAAGATCTGCGATGAATGGGACAAGGACCGTATTTTTTGATAGCATCAATATGCTCTTTGCTTCCGTAGCCTTTATTCGAATCAAAGCCATACTCAGGATATTCCTCCGCGTACTGCTTCATGACTCTGTCTCTCGTAACCTTGGCAATGATACTTGCAGCCGCAATTGACGCACTCTTCGCATCTCCTTTTATAATAGAGATCTGCTTATACTCATCAAGCTGAGGAATATGCACGGCATCTATCAAAAGAGCTCCAGGCTTAACTGAAAGTTCCGAAACCGCCATAGTCATCGCTTCATAAGTAGCCTGTAAGATATTTATCTCATCTATCCTCTTTTCGGTTACATGTCCTATACCTACCGCTACAGCTTTTTCCATTATTTCAGAGTATAACTCTTCTCTCTTTTTTTCGGATAATTTCTTGGAATCATTAATATATAAAATATCAACATCCTCGGGAAGAATTACTGCCGCAGCATATACAGGTCCCGCAAGCGGGCCCCTTCCGACCTCATCGATTCCACAGAGAAGCCCGAACTGTCTGTTCTCATCTTCATACTTTCGCATTTCCTTAAGTCTGACTAGTTCTTTCTCTATAGAAGCAATGCGTTTTCCTGCCGTTTCAACAAGCTTGCGTACTCCGGCTCTCTCATCACTTTCATACTGCGCTATAAAATTCTTTAACTCATCCGCTGTAACAGATTCATTTAAAATACTTTTTATCTCACTAAGGGATTGCATCAATCTACTCCCCCGATACTGCTAAACGGGAAGATCCTGAAGATAACTCTTCCAAGGAACTCCTTCTTGTGAATATTTCCGACAGACTCATCACGGCTGTCCATGCTGTGATTTCTGTTATCACCCATTACAAAATATTCATCATCACCCAAAACAACATCCGTGATTGCTCTTCCGGGATCTTCTATAGTATCATTTCCGTAATCCTCATCAAGCTGCTCACCATTAATGAAGATATTTCCATAATCATCGATTCTGACTGTCTCTCCCGGAAGTCCGATGATTCTCTTAACAAAAAACTCTTTCTCGCCATGCTCGTATGGAAATACGATTATATCAAATCTCTTGGGCGCACTGAATCTGTAGGAAACCTTCTCAATAATAAGACTGTCTCCGTCATGCAATGTTGATTCCATAGATCGTCCGACAACTCGAGTTCTCTGTGCAACAAATGTAATAAACAAAAATGTGAGTATAAATACAACCGCAAGATACAGTGCCGTACTTAATACTTCTTTTAATACCTTATTCATTTCCCCTAGTCCCACTCCTTAAAAAATATTGTTACGGTCTTTCAAGTGATATTCTGCCAAGCTTTCCGTTTCTGAAATCATCAAGCAAAAGAGCTGCTGCTCTGTTGATGTCAGGTTCAGCCCCCTGCTTAAAGCATTTTCTGTTTACGGCTATAGCAGATAAAATCGCGCTGTAATGAGTTGCATATTGCTCATTTTCAAGCTCTTCAACCTGTTCGTCCGTAATACCGTACTTGTCGGGAATTGCATTCTTATAATTTACTTCAAGGATCTTAATAAGTTCGCATGCAAGCTCGCAAACATCAAGATTCTCATCATTCATAGAACCTATAAGAGCAAGATGAAGACCCACGGTCTCATCCTCAAACTTAGGCCACAAAATTCCCGGAGTGTCGAGAAGCTGCATATTCTTACCAAGAGAGATCCACTGCTTGCCCTTAGTAACACCGGGTTTATTTCCTGTCTTGGCAGACGCTCTTCCGGCAAGTTTATTTATAAAAGTCGACTTACCAACATTTGGAATTCCGGCAACCATCGCTCTGATTGGTCTTCCGACAATCCCACGCTTCTTATCTCTCTCTATTTTCTCGGCACATGCTTTTTGCACGAGATCTTTTACCTTAGACGCTTCATTTCCCGTCTTGGAGTTCATCTCCATAACGAAAGTCTTGCCATCACTGAAATACTCCTGCCACTTTTTGGTAACAGAAGGATCCGCAAGATCTGATTTATTCAATATAACAAGTCTGTACTTGTTTTTACCAAGATCATCTATATCGGGGTTTCTTCCTGATGCAGGTATTCTGGCATCTGTAAGCTCTATGATAATATCAATAAGTTTGATGTTTTCCTGCATCATCCTTATAGCCTTTGTCATATGCCCCGGGTACCACTGATAATTCATATATTCACCACTTATTTATTTAATTTATGAAGCCGCCGGATTTGTCATTAAACTTAATCTTATACCATGCTTTTCCTACGATCATATTATCTTTAACGATTCCGATATCTGCGCTTCTGGAGTCTTCACTGCCGTTTCGGTTATCCCCGAGAACAAAGTATTCTCCTCTTTCGAGTTTGATCACGTTCTCCGCGATACCTCCATCCTCCATTTTATCATATAAACCGTTCTTATCTTCCTGAACTTTTCCGTTTATATAAAGTTCTCCGTCAACAATCTGTACTTTATCACCGGAAACAGCCACAACACGCTTAACATAGAAATGAGAATTCGTATTGCCGTTCGGTAAAAAAACTATTATATCATTTTTCCTGGGGCCGAAAATCTTAAATGCGATTCTGTCCACAAGAACTCCCTGTCCGTTAGCGATTGTCGGCTCCATTGAATCTCCGACATTTCCGACTCTCGTGCCATATAAGTGGACAATTACAAAAGCAATAAGAATAGCCAGGCATGTTATACATATCCAAGACAATATCTCTTTTAACAGCTTGGGAGTAATAACTCTTTTTTTCTGGTAAAAAGAAAGGGTTCGTCTTTTTCGAAACATATATGATCCTCATCGTGCGTAAAAAAGAAAAAGGCAATTACCACTAAAGTAACTGCCTTTCCTAACAAATTATCTGGTAACAAGTTCCTTAACCTTAGCCTTCTTACCTGTAAGACCCTTAAGGTAGTTAAGCTTAGCTCTTCTAACCTTACCTCTTCTAACAACCTCTACCTTCTCAACGATAGGTGAGTGAAGGGGCCATGTCTTCTCAACACCAACACCGTAAGACTCTTTTCTTACTGTGAATGTTGTACGATTGCTTCCGCCCTGGATCTTCTTAACAGTTCCTTCGAAAACCTGAACTCTTTCACGGTTTCCTTCCTTAATCTTAGCGTGTACTCTTACAGTATCACCTGTGTGGAACTGAGGCGCATTGGCATTCAGCTGCTCTTTCTCGAGCTCTTCGATAATTGTACTCATATCTTTTCTCCTATCAAATGGACGTTCTTAATACAAAATAGCATAGTAACAGAGGACCGTCTGATTTTCATAACGCAGAATATAATAACATGAAATCATCGAAAAAGTCAACCAAAAAGATCTTTAGGCCCGAATCTTTCGGGCAAAATCTCGGGTAAAGTATATACTTTGTAGTCATCCTCTGATTTTGCGATTATTATATTGAAATCATCGTCGCAGAATTCACTCATAACCTGTCTGCAAACGCCACAAGGAAAGCAATACTCAAGTTCGTCCGAATCAGCATGACCACCCATGATGACTATAGCTGTAAATTCTCTGACGTTTTCGCTGACAGCCTTGAAAAATGCCGTTCTCTCAGCGCATATAGTTGGTGTATACGAGGCATTTTCTATATTACATCCCGTATATACTTTTCCGTTCTTGGCAAGCAATGCCGCTCCGACATTAAACTTGGAGTAAGGAGTATATGAAATCTTCCTCATTCCCGCCGCCTTGGAAATCAAATCTTTTATAATCTTCTCATCCATAAACAGTTCATCCTATTATCTCGAGCCCTTATCGTAAGGAATACCCTCTGCCTTAGGTGCACGAGAATTAGCTGATGTAAATGCAAGAACAATAAGTGAAATAATATATGGCATCATGTTGTATACAGATCCGGGTATATTGAGTGCCGCAAGGAAATCAAAGCCTGAATATACATTGGAAAGTGCTCTGAAAAATCCGAACAGCAATGCTGCAAGTCCGATATTAATAGGCTTCCACTGACCGAAGATCATAACTGCAAGAGCAAGGAAACCAAAACCTGCAACTCCGTTCTCAAACTTCCACTCACTTACGCCGGCTGTAATATAAACGATTCCGCCGACACCAGCAAGCATTCCTGAAATAAGAACACCTGCCCAGCGCATCTTATAAACATTGATACCCACACTGTCAGCAGCCTGAGGATGCTCACCGCAAGCCATAAGTCTGAGACCGAATCTTGTCTTATAAAGAACTACATATGCACATACAAGTGCTATAAAAGCTACAAGCATGAACCAGTTAAACTGGAACTTTCCGATATTGACAACAAGTGCTTTCTTTGCGGCAACATACTGAACGGTCGAAGAAACATTATTGGGATCTTCGGCAATATTGATTGTCTTTGCAATAACAGTTGCAGCAGCTGCAGCAAGCAGGTTAAGCGCTGTTCCTACAAGAGTCTGATCAGCTTTAAAATTGATGCAGGCAAATGCAAGAAGCATCGAATAAACAACACCGCAAACTATTGAAACAACAAGTACAGCAAGAACAATAAGTAATGAAGGAAGCGATGAATTGATGTACTTAAGTGTAAGCGCTCCTCCAAGTGCTCCCATAACCATGATTCCTTCAAGCCCAAGGTTTATAACACCTGAATGTTCAGAAAAACATCCACCGAGAGCTACGAGTATCAAAACCGAGGCAAACAAAAGTGTATATTGAAGAAGTAATACCATTATTTGTTACCTCCTTCTGCATTATTCTTTTTATTTTTTATCCTGCTGTTCAGGAAGAACTTAAAGAAAAGTACAAAACCGCAGAGATAAATGATGATTGCTGATATAAAATCAGAAATCTGTGAAGGATATACATTCTTATCAAGATAAGATCCTCCACTTGTGATGTGCTGGATAAAGTACGAAGCAAAAATTGTTCCTATAGGATCGAGTCCTCCAAGGAACGTAGCTGCGATACCGTTAAAGCCCATTCCGGGAACAGATGACTGTGTTACAGACCACTGCTCGTATCCTGTAAGGAAAAGGAATGCTGCACCGATTCCCGCAAGTGCGCCACCGATAAAAAGTGTCAAAATTATATTTCTCTTCTCTTTCATACCGCTGTATTTTGCGGCATCCTTGGCAATTCCGGTAGCCTTGATCTCATAACCGAAAACAGTCATTGAAAGAACAACCTTTATAAGGATTGCAATAATAACAGCAAGCGGAATAGCTATAGTAACATACTTATTGTTTGAAAAGAGCTTCTGAAGTCCGAGCGAAGGCAAAACAGCAGCCGCGTTGGTCTTCTCAAGTGAAACCGTATAAGGGCTCGCAGACTCTTTTACACTGCTAAGGATCATGTTCACTGTATAAAGTCCGATCCAGTTAAGCATGATTCCTGAAATAACCTCATTAACATTGAGATATGCCTTAAGGAAACCTACAGCAACACCGAAGAGACCTCCAGCGATAAGAGCTGCAACAAGGCATAAATACCAGGGCATACCAAGCTTAAGTGCGCAGAAAAGTGAAGCTCCCGCGCCGGCAACATACTGTCCTGCCGCACCAATATTGAAAAGGCCGGCCTGATAACAGAACTGAATCGAAAGAGCACACATAAGAAGAGGTGCTGCCTTAACCAATGTATTTCCGCAATACTTAAGCGCTGCCGCTTTTGACGGATATGTGAAATAGTTCTTGATGATAGTAATAATAGCTTCCGTAGCACCTTCCGCATTGATCAAAAGAAGTGCTATATAACCGATAAACAGACCTACTACTATACAAAGAAGTGATGCAATTATTGATTGAACAGCAGGCTTAGCCAAAATGCTTTCTTTTTCTGCCATTGTTTTGTTCACCTGTGCTGACATTATGCACCTACCTCCTTTCTCTTAGCTCCTGCCATGTAAAGCCCGAGTTCCTCGGGAGTGGTCGTCTTAGGATCAAACTCACCCACAAGCTCACCTTCATACATAACAAGTATTCTGTCTGAAATGCTCATAACTTCTTCAAGCTCAAGCGAAACAAGAAGAACCGCATGGCCTTCATCTCTGCGTGCAATAAGCTGTCTGTGAATATATTCGATAGCACCTACATCCAAACCTCTTGTGGGCTGAACCGCAATAAGCAGATTGGGATCCTTGTCAATCTCTCTGGCAATTATAGCCTTCTGCTGGTTACCGCCGGACATACTTCTTGATATCGTATCGGCACCCTGGCTTGAACGAATATCATACTGCTCTATAAGCTTGTCGGCATACTTTTTGATCTCGCCCTTCTTGAGGAAGCCTGCCTTTGAACTGAATTCAGGCTCAAAATATCTCTGGAGAACAAGATTATATGCAAGAGAATAATCCAGAACAAGACCATGTTTGTGTCTGTCTTCCGGAATATGGCTCATTCCGCTTGTAGAACGCTCTCTGATAGAAGCATGAGTAATATCTTTTCCCGAAAGCTCAATCTTACCGGATGTGATATTCTCAAGTCCCGAAAGTCCGTAAACAAGCTCAGTCTGACCGTTTCCATCGATTCCGGCGATACAAACGATCTCACCTTCTCTGACATCAAAAGAAACGTTTTTAACAGCATTATTGTGATGAAGCTTGGAAGGGACAGTCATGTTCTCGACATGGAGAATAACATTGCCGGGAGTCTTGTCTTCCTTGGTAGCAACAAGCTGTACATCACGACCGATCATCATTCTGGAAAGCTCTTCCTGATTGGTCTCTGAAATATTAACAGTACCGATGTATTTTCCTCTTCTCAAAACGCTGCATCTGTCTGCAACAGACATAATCTCGGCAAGCTTATGAGAAATAAAGAGAATTGACTTGCCCTCTTTTGCCAGATTCTTCATAATCTGCATAAGCTCATCAATCTCTGCGGGTGTAAGGACCGCAGTAGGCTCATCAAAGATAAGTATCTCATTATCTCTGTAAAGCATCTTGAGGATTTCCGTTCTCTGCTGCATACCAACAGTAATATCCTCAATCTTTGCATCGGGATCTACTTTAAGTCCGTACTTTTCTGAAAGCTCAGTTATCTTCTTTCTTGCAACATCCTTCTGTAATAAGCCGTTCTTAACCGTCTCAACACCGAGAATGATATTATCAAGAACAGAAAAACACTGAACAAGTTTAAAGTGCTGATGAACCATTCCTATACCAAGATCGTTGGCATCATTGGGATTGTTTATCTGCACTTCCTTTCCATCTTTTTTAATCACGCCTTCTTCAGCCTGATACAAGCCAAAAAGCACACTCATAAGCGTAGATTTACCGGCTCCGTTTTCACCCAAAAGAGCATGTATCTCGCCTTTTTTAAGCTGAATAGTAACGTTGTCATTAGCGATAATACCCGGGAAACGTTTTGTTATGCCTAGCATCTCAATAGCATATTCGCTGTTATCTGCCACTTTTGTCTCCTCCATATAAATTTGAATCTCCTATAAAAATATAACCATTAAATTGGTGAAAAGGACCGGAAGACTATGAATCCGCCGGTCCCTATCAGCATAAAAGCTGTAATAAGCAAAATTACTTAATGTTACCCTGGAAGTTAATCTTTACGTTATCAGCAGAAGGCTTCTCAGCTTCTGAATCGTTTGATACTTTGATTGCTCCGCTTGCAAGATCTGCAACAAGCTTGAGATAATCATCCTTTGTAAATGTATCATTCCATACAGTTGTGTCCTCAGGAAGTCCTACATAGTTAAGAGATGTATCCTCGCCTGATACGATACCAAGGTTTGAAATCTTTCCAGCATAATCATCCCACTGTCCGTCTCTGATAGCTGAAAGAAGTGTGTTTACAGTAGCCTTAAGGCCCTTCATAGCAGAAGTAACAGTGATTCCCTTGCCATACTGTCCATCGATTGTAGCAGCCTGGTCAACGTCTACACCGATAACTTTTCCGTCTACCTTTGCAGCAGCCTCAGCAGCAGATGTAAAGATACCGCCACCGCAAGCGAATACAACTTCTGTGCCGCCCTGATACCATGTATCCATAGCTGCTGTGATATCAGCATCACCGTAGAACTGGTTACCGTAAGCATAGTTGAGCTCAACACTTGCGCCTGTCTCTTTTGCAGCAGCATCAGCACCCTGAACGAATCCGTATCCATAACGGATAACTGCGGGAACTGCCATACCGCCAAGGAATCCAAGCTTTGTGAATCCCATCTTTACTGCAGCATATCCTGCCATGTATCCGGGAAGCTCTTCCTGGTATACAGCAGAGAATACGTTAGGATATGTCTCGTTGTTGAAATCAGAAGTCTCACCCTCAAGGTCAAACTCAGAAACGTCAAGAGCAACGAACTTAACTTCAGGATATGTCTCTGCTGTTTCTGTAATAGCCTCAGCAAAAGCATAACCGGGCATTACTACTACATTATATCCGTCAGCTACAGCCTTATCGATCATCGCAACTCTCTCAGCTGTTGAATCACCTTCAGGCTTGTAATATGTGAAATCAATCTTGTTCTCATTACAGAAAGTCTGACAAGCTTCATATGTTGACTGGTTGAAAGACTGGTCTGTGATATCGCCGTAATCTGTTACCATAGCAACTTTGAAATCAGCAGTAGCTTCTGTTGCATCATCGCCATCTGCTTTAGCTTCAGAAGAAGCGCCGGCTGTTGCACCGTCATTGGCAGGTGCTTTAGAACCGCAACCTACAAGAGAAAATACCATTGTTGCAGCCATCATTACTGCAAAAATTCTTTTTTTCATAATTATCCTCCATTGTTTATGATGAAAAAAATGTATTATAAAACCTTATCTGGTTTTATCCAAAGCAATCAGGCTCTTTACCGCCTCAATAGTTGTCTTATAGACAATTTCCATATCATGAGCCTGCGGATTTGAAAGTCCCTTCTTGGCTCTTTCCTGATTAGCCACAACCAAAAGCACTGCTCCTGTTCTGGCTCTCAAATAATTACCCACAATAAACAATGTTGAAGACTCCATCTCGGAACAAAGCGCACCGCACTTGATCCAGGCGTCCCATTTATACAACAATTCCTGTCCGACCGGTTTAGTCTCAGGTTCATGTTGCCCAAAGAAAGAATCCTTGCACTGTGCAACACCTACATGATACTTTGCACCGGCTTTTTTGGCTCCGTCAACCAATGCAGAAACAACATCAAAATCAGCAACGGCAGGATACTCTATAGGAGCATACTCCTTAGAAGTTCCTTCCGCTCTTATTGCGCCGTTTGCAATTACGATATCTCCTCCGATAACATCATCCTGCATTCCGCCTGAAGTACCCATTCTGATAAAGGTATCAGCACCACACTTGTAAAGCTCTTCAATTGCAATAGCCGTTGAAGCGCCTCCGATACCGTGTGACATTACTGTAACTTTCTCGCCGCACAATGTACCTGTATATGTATTATATTCTCTGTTATATGCTATAAACTTAGGATTGTCAAAAAGCTTTGAAATAGATTCACATCTTCCGGGATCACCGGTTAGTATCACATACCTGCCGACATCACCTTTTTTGACGTGCGTATGATATTGATAACCTGCACCTTCAGTATAATCAACCATAAAAATATTTCCTCAAATTAAATATAGTGCCAGAAAAATTAAATCACAAAATAATTATAGAGCATTATTTTAAAAAAGTCACCAAATATAAAATAGTTAAAATAATCCTTCCATTACGTGAATCACAATCCTGTTATTCTTGATATCAATCTCTTTGACACAGTCCTTTATAACCGGGATATAGACCTTTTCACCGCCATCTTCGGGATCCATTTCATATACATCATTTGCACCTGTCTGAATGACATCCGAAAGAACTCCGAGTTTCTTTTCGTCCTCATCAACAATATCAAGTCCGATAAGATCAGCAACGTAATATTCACCGGGCGCAAGTTTGATCGCATCTTCTCTCAAAATAGTAAGCTCGCATCCGCGAAATTTTTCCACGTCATTTATATTATCAAATTGCTTGAATTTAACAATGACAAATTTCTTAAAAAATCTGGCACTCTGCACATCAAGTTCAAGCTGCTCGCCTCTGTTTGTATGCAGCGTTACCTTTTTAAGTTTTTTAAATCTGTTTGGATCTTCGGTGGTGGGAAAAACATTCACTTCACCGTGAAGACCATGTGTCGAAGCAATTACTCCTACCTGAAATCTGTCTGTCATATATTATCTCCACTATTCTCAGAATCTTTGTTTTCTTCGGTATTTATCTGAACTTCTGAACTTTTCCTGCGTCTTTTCTTTTTCTTTTTGGCGGGAGGATTTTCGGCCAGCCACTTCTCATAAAGGTCGGGACGTCTTTCTTTTGTCCTTAATATAGACTGTTCAAGTCTCCACTCATCAACCTTCTTATGGTCACCCGACAACAATATCGGGGGAACTTTTTTACCCATCCACTCTTCAGGTCTTGAATACTGGGGATACTCCAAAAGATTATTGTTAAAACTGTCAGTCATCGCTGACTCATCATTATTGAGCACTCCGGGAACAAATCTGGAAATCGCATCGATCATTACCATCGCAGGCAGCTCACCGCCCGTAAGCACGTAATCACCGATAGAAATATAATCCGTCACTATTTCTTCGAGAACTCTCTCATCGACACCTTCATAGTGTCCGCACAAAAATACAAGATTTTCTTCCTTGGCAAGTTCTGTCACAATCTCCTGATTGAACACCTCGCCCTGAGGAGTTACGTAAATGACTCTGGGAGCCTTGCCGTTCTCTGCCTCAATCTTGTTCTTAATATCTATATAGCAATCATAGATAGGCTGCGCCTGCATAAGCATGCCCGCACCGCCTCCGTATGTATAATCGTCAACTTTATGATGTTTGGTATCGTTTGAATAATCCCTAATATTAACGGCATTAAGACTAATAAGCCCTTTTCCCTTTGCTCTTCCTATAATGCTTGAAGAAAGGCAATCCGTTATCATCTCGGGAAACAATGTCATAACATGAAAATTCATAGTCATCCCAATAAATAGAAATTTGATTAGATAATTTGTTTTTATTTTAGAACAAAAAAGAGCCGAATAGAATAATCTTTCTCCTATTCGGCTCAAAAATTACGGCATTCTTAGACGATTTCTACATCAACCTTGAGATTTTCTCTGGTTGAAGCCGCCTTAACAACAGAACGTATAGCCTTAGCGATACGGCCCTGTTTGCCAATTACCTTGCCCATGTCTGAAGGTGCAACATGAAGCTCGATCATGATATTGCGCCCGTCTTTCTTTTCAGAAACTACAACTTCACTCGGATTATCAACAAGCGCTTTTGCGATTACTTCGACTAACTCTTTCATTGTTTATCCTCCGGCACAAGTAATTTCACGTTCGGTAAGTATGAGATGATTGCTCAATTCAAACAATCATACATCATAGAACTTACTTGCTGATTCCTGCCTGTCTAAACAACTTAGCTACAGACTCTGTAGGCTGAGCACCGTTAGCGATCCACTTCTTAGCAAGCTCCTCGTTAACCTTTACTGTGCTGGGATCTGTGTTAGGATCATAAGTTCCGATCTCCTCAATAAACTTACCCTGTACAGGGAACTTTGAATCAGAAACGATAATTCTGTAGAAAGGAACCTTCTTCTTACCAATTCTCTTCAATCTGATCTTTACTGCCATTTTAAACGTCCTCCGTTAAATAATAATAAATTAATATTGTTTTTATATGTATAAGACAGCTGCTAGCTGTATGACATATCAAAAGAATCTGTTTTTGCCGAATCCGCCGAGGCCGCCGAATTTACCAAAGCCGCCTCTCTTGCCGCCCATGAGTCCCGGCATCTGCTTCATCATCTTCTGCATCTGCTCAAACTGCTTGATGAACCTGTTTACATCGGCGATGTCATTTCCGGAACCCTTAGCGATCCTAAACTTTCTCTGAGGGCTCATAAGCTTGGGATTTCTTCTCTCTTCCGGTGTCATGGAAAGAACGATTGCTTCCATCTTTGCAAGTTTCTTCTCATCAGGAAGCTGATCATCACTGATCTTGCCCATTCCGGGAAGCATTCCCATTATAGAAGCAAAACCGCCCATATTGCGCATCTGCTTCATACTCTCGAGATACATCTCGAAATCAATCTTGCCCTTCTTCATCTTGGATGCCATCTCTTTGTCTTTTTCGGCATCACGCTCGGCATTTGCTTCAATAGCTTTGTCGATAAGACTGAGAACATCACCCATTCCAAGGATTCGGCTTGCCATTCTGTCAGGATAGAACTGCTCAAGATCTGAGAGTTTCTCTCCCATACCTACATACAAAATAGGCTTTCCTGTAACGGACTTGGCTGAAAGAGCCGCACCGCCTCGTGAATCACCGTCCATCTTAGATAAGATGATTCCGTCAATTCCGACTTTCTCATTAAATTCCGATGCAACATTGACCGCATCCTGACCGGTCATGGCATCAACTACAAGAAGTGACTGATGAACTTCGATTGCTTCCTTGATATCGCAAAGCTCCTTCATCATTCCTTCATCTATCTGTAAACGGCCGGCTGTATCGACGATGACAACATTGTTGCCTTTCTTCTTAGCCTGCTCGACAGACGCTTTTGCAATCTCCACAGGACTAACGTCCGTTCCCATGGAAAAGAAATCCACCTGCTGTTTCTCAGCATTTATTTTGAGCTGATCGATAGCCGCAGGTCTGTATATATCACATGCTGCAAGAAGCGGCTTTCTGCCTTTCATCTTGAGCTTTCCTGCAATCTTGGCTGCCGTGGTTGTTTTACCTGCACCCTGAAGACCGCACATCATGATAACCGTGATCTCGTTGATGGGAAGTAGTTTAAGTTCCGTTGTCTCAGAACCCATCAGAGCGGTCATTTCTTCATTAACGATCTTTATGACCATCTGTCCGGGATTGAGTCCGTTCAAAACATCCTCACCCACGGCTCTTTCCTGTACAGAAGCAATAAACTTTTTAACGACCTTAAAGTTTACATCCGCTTCAAGCAGAGCCATCTTAACTTCTTTAAGGGCAGTCTTAACATCTTCTTCAGTAAGACGTCCCTTGCCTCTTAAATTCTTAAATACATTTTGTAATTTATCTGTAAGACTCTCAAAAGCCATTAATTACGTAAGCTCCTCTAATATTTTCCCTGAAAGAATTCTCAGGTTATCCTTTAGTTCGTCACTTGATATAAGATCAGCCTTATCCGACAGTTCCTTGAGAAATTCAGCATCCTGCTTGATTGCTTCAAACCTCTTTATCATGTGAAGTCTGTTCTCATATCCCTGTAAAGTCTTGGTGCACCTCTTTATCAGATCGTGTACACCCTGCTTGCTGATTCCGTGTTCATCGGCTATCTCCGTAAGAGACATATCCTCATAAACAGCAGCTTCATATATACTTTTCTGATGTTCGGTAAGAAGCTCGCCGTAAAAATCATACAACAAGCCCTGCTCTACGATTTTTTCCATAGAATTCCTCTTCTCAACCAATTGCACAATGGATATATTATATCAAACAAAAATAGGTGTCAAGTATTTTTTCTTGACACCTATATCTTCACTTCCGAAGGAAGAATTCCAAGCTGATTTTTGAATGCTCTGCTAAAAGAAGAATAATCCTTAAACCCGCACTCAAGGCATGCCGCGGTCGACGGAGTCCCGGACATTATCAAATTTCTCGCAAGAAGGATTCGCTTCTCTGAAATATATCTGTGAACAGAATATCCAGTCTCACTCTTAAAGATCCTCATCATATGATATTTACTCAGATAGAATTTATTGGCAATGGAATCAATAGAAAGGTCTTTTTGCAGATTATCATTGATATATTCGATTATCTCGATAACCTTCCTGTTAAACCTCGCCTCCGGTCTGAATCCAAAATCTTCCGAAATACATGCTTTGTTAAACTCGATAAGCATCTTTATCACATCAATCTTGGCTGTAAGCTCTCCGGCGTACTCGGTATCTTTTATCCTGATATCCTCTTCCGCTTTAAGAAGCATATCGTAAATATGGGCACTCGTTCCCGAATTAAATCTCACGATATAACTGTCGAGTTCTTTGGATTTCACAAAAGCATCAAGAAGTCCCAGTTTATCAAGAAACTCAGGTTTAAGATACAATATGATCCTGTCGTATTCGTCTTTGCTGTCGACAACGGGCTTATGAATATCAAACCTGTTAACAAGCACAAAATCGAAGGGCAAGAGTTCGTACTCTCGTCCTTCGATCAAATATCTGATATTACCTTTCAGGATAAGAATAATCTTATAGAAATCATGATAATGAAAATCAATATCTGAAGTTACTTTGTCGGAAATATGAAAATACTTAAAGTCACTGTCTAAGTAACCTCTCTGTTCATATTCCGTTATATTATCCATCTTTTTCATCTTCAATACTCGGTAATACAAATGTTAAGGTCAACGCTCTTCTCGATTCCCGCAACTTTTCCGGCCGATGTATACTGCCAGATATCAAAGTGATAAGGATAATAAAGAGAAGGATTGTACTGTGCGAACCATATATCTCTGTTATCTACATTCTCAGCATTCATAAGAAGCGTAAATGACAAAAGATTGCCGTAAACCATTGACTTATATCCAGCCTCTTCTACCCTGTCACAGAAAACATTCGCAACTTCTTCATATTCTTTTGAAGTAAGATTCAAAGTTCTGGCATTATCGGAATCCGCAGATTCGATATCAATAACAACAGGATAAGTGATCTTGTAAGGCTCTATCATCTCGATAACACTGTTGGCCTCTTCAAGTGCCTCTTCTTTGTTGATTGCCTGTGAATAGAAGTAAACACCGACATCAATGCCGTTCTCGATGGCACCTTTTATATTATCCTCAAAAGTCTCATCGGCAATGACTTTACCTTCGGTTATTCCTCTGTATCCCGCTCTTATGATAGCAAATTCAATTCCGTCTTCTTTAACCTTGCTCCAGTCAATCTCGCCCTGGAACCTGGATACATCGACTCCCTGCTTGAACTTAAAGTCCTTCTTCTCGCCAACGTACTTAAGAAAGCCTTTTTCATCCATCTCAAAATCATTCGGTCCGAAATCGTGATGTTTGATCTTATTGCTTATAGGGATAAAGTAGTATCTTCCGCTCTTGGACACAACAAGCTGATTGGGATAAAGGGATTTGATTATCGAATTGGCACCTTCGCCGTCCTCAAGTCTCTTCTTGATATCTTCGCGAAGGGCTCTGTCCGCTTTCTCACCGGCTTCTATTCTCGCCTCTTCAATGCGGCTTCCCATCTCTGCCTCGGTGTAAAAATGCTCCTTGTCCATGGTATTCAATTCGCTTCTCACAGCGTCCGTTTCTCTCTGAAGAGAAGCGTTCTTAATAAGAAGAACAACGCTGAAACTGAGCGCCATGATAGCGACAAGGCTCATAAAAATAATGGATAACGTATTGCGGGCGCTGCTGGCACCTCTTTTTTCTCTTGAATCCGGAAGGTTATTACTCATATACTCTACATTCTCTCATCAAAATAGCTCTTATAGCCTTCTCCGAAAATCTCGCTCGCACTCGTTACGATCATGAATGCATTTGGATCTTCATCTCTGACAACATCTTCCGCCAAAGGTGAAAGCCTCTTTTTTACGGCACACATTATTACTTTTTTCTTTTCTCCGCTGTAAGCGCCCTGTCCAAACACGTGCGTTGCACCTATATCAAGCTCTTTCAACAACCTGTCTGTAATTGCATCAGGGTTGTCTGAAATAATATAAATGAGCTTCGCCCCGTCTCTTCCGTAAAGCACTATATCAAGGATAAAAGATGTGATCATAACAGAAAGGAAAGAATACATCGCAGCCGCAATATCATTGAATACGATCGCAGCAACGAACAAAACTCCTATATCTGTCAGAATATACAAAACACCTGTCTTTATATGCGGATATTTCAGCCTGAGGATCTTAATTATTACATCAGTTCCTCCGCTTGTGGCATGACATTTGAAAACAAGGCCGATAGCTATGGCTGACAATGCGCTTCCAAATGTAACACCAAGTATTTTATCCCGGATAACATAATCCGAGAAAAATCTAGTGCACAGGTCGGTGAAAAAAGATATCATCGTCGTTGCGTAAATAGTCGAAACCGTAAATCTGATACCAAATTTCCAGATTGCCAGTATCAAGATTGGAATGTTCATAAGCCAGAACCAAAGGCCTGTTCCGATTCCCACAACTCTGTTAAGAACAATGGCAAGTCCCGTAAGACCTCCCGGTGCTATATCGTTGGGATCGATAAGCATACTTGTTCCTACTCCATAAAGCAAAGCCGCAAAGGTTATTATCAGATACTCAATGCACCTTCTTTTTGCACTAATTTTTTTACTCATTTTCTTATATATTTGTCCTTACAATTTTAGGTTTGAAACCTTTTTCGGTCAGAGCATTCAAAATCTGTTCTTTATGCTCGCTTCCGAACGCTTCAAGCGTGATTCGAAGCTCAACAGCAGCATTTCTGTTGATTGAAACGAACTGGTTGTGCTCCAATTTGATAACGTTTCCGTTTACTTCGGCGATTATACCGGAAACTCTTGAAAGTTCACCCGGCTTGTCGGGAAGAAGCACCGAAACGGTAAATATTCTGTCTCTCATTATGAGACCCTGCTGTACAACGGAAGACATCGTTATGATATCCATGTTTCCGCCAGAAAGTACGCAGGCAACTTTCTTGTCCTTGCAATCAAGCTGCTTAAGAGCGGCAACGGACAAAAGTCCCGAATTCTCAACTACCATCTTATGGTTCTCAACCATATCAAGGAATGAAACCACAAGATCTTCATCGGGCACAGTGATGATGTCATCTATATTCTTGGTAAGATAAGGGAAGATTTTTTCTCCGGGAGTCTTAACCGCAGTACCGTCGGCAATTGTATTTACACCTGGAAGTGTAACAACATGTCCTGCCTTTATCGATTCCTGCATGCAATTAGCTCCCGCAGGCTCTACACCTATAACTTTAATCTTAGGATTAAGAAGTTTAGCCAATGTGGAAACACCTGTTGCAAGTCCGCCTCCACCGATCGGAACAAGGATGTAATCTACAGTAGGAAGCTCCTTGATAATCTCCATTGCAATGGTTCCCTGACCTGTTGCAACATCAAGATCGTCAAAAGGATGAACCATTGTATATCCATTCTCTTTAGCGAGCTTACATGCATGCTCATAAGCTTCATCATATACATTTCCGTGAAGAACAACTTCTGCTCCGAGAGCCTTTGTTCTGTTCACTTTTATAAGAGGAGTTGAAGTAGGCATTACGATAGTAGCCTTTACACCGTAACACTTTGCTGCATAAGCAACACCCTGCGCATGATTTCCGGCAGAAGCGGTTATAAGACCTTTCTTTCTCTCTTCATCGGAAAGAGTAGTGATCTTGTAATATGCACCTCTCACCTTATATGCACCTGTTCTCTGAAGATTTTCAGGCTTGAGATAAACCTTGTTACCGGTGCTGTTGCTCCAGTAATCACTGTAAATAAGCTTGGTCTCAAGTGTAACCTTCTTCACAGCCTCATATGCTTCTTCAAATTTGTCCAATGTCATTATAGATTCTTCAGCCATTTCTTATCTCCCATTCTCCCAACATATTAATCATGAAAATAAAGCATCCACAAACTGATCGGAGTCAAATCTCTCCAGGTCGTCTATAGCTTCTCCGACACCGATATATTTTACCGGGATATTAAGTTCGGAAACTATAGCAACTGCGATTCCGCCTTTTGCGGTGCCATCGAGCTTGGTAAGTATAATACCGGTAAGGTCTGCGGCTTCGCCGAATTCCCTAGCCTGCATTATAGCGTTTTGACCTGTAGTTCCGTCAAGAACAATGAAGTTCTCTCTGCAAACTTCTCCAAGTTCCTTATCAAGGATCCTGTTCATCTTGGAAAGTTCATCCATAAGATTCTTCTTATTGTGAAGTCTTCCCGCCGTATCAACTATAAGAATATCACAATCTCTTGATTTAAAGGCAAAAGCGGCATCATAAATAACGCTTCCCGGATCTCCGCCTTCTTTTCCGCAGATAATAGGTGTTCCGGCTCTGTCAGCCCATTCTTTGAGCTGCTCTGTAGCTGCGGCTCTGTATGTATCGGCAGCTGCAATCAGAACTTTTTTGCCCTTATTCTTGTATATAGCGGCGAGTTTGCCTACAGATGTTGTCTTTCCTACGCCATTGACACCTATAACAAAGATAACAGTCTTCTTATCTTCGAAATCATAGGCTTCATCGCCCGTCCTCATCTGCTCTCTGATATTTTCCACAAGGAGTTTCTTGCACTCGGCAGGATCGGAAATATGCTTTTCCTTTACCTGCTTGCGCAGATTATCAATGATACTGCTTGTAGCATCGATACCGATATCTCCCATAATGAGAGTTTCTTCAAGCTCCTCATAAAAATCATCGTCTATATTTGAAAATCCGTTAAAGACATTATCTATGCCCTTAGCGATATTTTCTCTTGTTTTCGACAAGCCTTGTTGTAATTTTGCAAAAAATCCACCAGCCATCAGTTACTGAGCTCCTTATCAATAAGATTTACGCTTACAAGTGTTGATACGCCTTTTTCTTGCATCGTTATACCGTAAAGTCTGTCGGCACTTTCCATTGTACCACGACGGTGCGTAATTACAATGAACTGTGTATTGCAAAGTTTGTGCAAATATCTTGCAAAACGTACAACGTTATTCTCATCAAGCGCCGCTTCAATCTCGTCAAGAAGACAGAACGGTGAAGGTTTGAGGTTCTGAATCGCGAAAAGAAGTGCAATGGCTGTAAGCGCTTTTTCTCCACCGGACATCTGCATCATGTTGACCAGCTTCTTTCCTGGCGGCTGAGCGTTGATCTTTATTCCTGCTTCAAGAATATCCTCATCTTCAGCAAGTTCAAGCGTTCCCTTACCACCGCCGAACATTTCCTTAAATACCTTATCAAACTCAGTATTGATGAGCTTGAACTGTTCCATGAACTGCTTTCTCATGGATTCATCAAGGTCATTGATAATCTCCTTGAGTTGCTTTTCCGCTTCAATAAGATCATCATGCTGATTCTTCATAAATGTATATCTCTCCATGAGGTTCTTGTAATCCTCAATGGCATTTACATTGACATCGCCGAGTTTCCTGATCGAATCTTTCAAAGAGTGTATCTCTCTTCTCATAGCCGGAACATCATTCATTTCCTCATCGCGAAGTTCAGCCGCGTCAGACAATGTGATCTCATATTCATTCCACATATAATTGATCTGAGATTCAATCGACTCTTCGCATTTTTCCTTCTTGGAAGTAAGTCTGATAACTTCCTTCTCAAGATCTGACATCTGTTTATTAAGATCTTCGGTTTTACCAAAGAATTCTTTCTGAGCTTCCGAAAGATTGTTCTTGATTTCTTTCTTCTCTTCAAGTTCTTTTGTAGCGCCCGACTGAACATCCAATGATGCCTCGATCGTAAGTCTGATCTCTTCGATATCTTTCTTGTTCTGCTCAAGAAGTCTTGCATTCTCGTTCATTGATTCCACGATTTCTGCAAGCGCCTTCTCTTCGGTAGCGATATCATCATTTATACGGTCGACATTCTGCTGATAGAACTCCTGCTTCTGATGGCTCTTCTCATATTCAATCTCTTTTACGGAAACGGCATCATTCTCGCGCTCTTCAATCACATGGAGCTCTTCAAGCTTAGCCTTATGCTTTTCAACGAGCTCAGTGCAGATTTTCTCTGTATTCTCGGAATCTTCAAGTGCAGAAAGAGCCTGTGTTTTCTCTGTCTCTATTTCTGCAATTCTTGTTTCGATCTCATCATTTTCTGCTTTAAGATCGCTATAGTTACCCTTCTGCTCTTCCTGTCTTGCTTCCTCATTCTCGACATTCAGTCTTGCGGTATTCTGGGCAATAAACTTACCCTGAAGTTCATTTCTAAGTTCCTCTGAAAGTGTACGGAGTTCATTTCTCTTTTTCTTTGCCGCGTCAATTTCTTCCTGAAGCGTATCAATCTGTTCTTTGTACTTCTGAACATTGAGCTCCATCTCATCCATCTCACGGCGTCTTCCGAGGAGATTACTGTTATTCTTAAAAGCACCACCACTGATAGCTCCGCCGGGAACAAGAAGTTCACCTTCAAGAGTTACCATTCGTACGGTGTATCTGTATTTCCTTGCAATCTTAACCGCATTGTCGATATTGTCGACAGCAACGATTCTTCCAAGCATAGCTTTAGCTACACTTCTATATTTGGGATCTGTCTGTACAAGTTCATCAGCCATTCCAAGAACACCCTCTTCATTGAGTGCCTCCTTGGCCTTAAGCTCGGGCGGATTATCAAGTGATGTAAGAGGTAAAAATGTTGCTCTTCCCGCTCTGGTTTCCTTGAGGTAAGCAATCATCTTTTTTGCCGTCTCTTCATCATCCGTAACAATATTCTGGATATTACCGCCAAGCGCCACTTCAATGGCAGTCTCATACTTAGGTTCAGTCTTGATAATATCCGCAACTACACCGATGATACCGGTAACGGAATCTTTTCTCTCCATTACCTTCTTAACGCTTCCGCCGTATCCCTCGTATCTTTCGGTGATATTGGCAAGAGCTTCAAGTCTTGATTTTTCCTGCTGATACAAGTTCTGAGTTTTTCTAAGTTCAGTATCTTTGCGAGACATTTCCTCACGGATCGCAACTATTTCCTGATCTGTAGTTTTCTGCTTCTGATTCATTTCTGAAATCTCGGCAGTTATCCTGTCAAACTCATCCCTTAATTTCTTTATTGTCTCTTCCTGTCTGGATTCATCCGACTGCGCACGAACAAGCTTACCTGTAAGTTCTGCCTTTCTGATATTGACCTGTTCCTTCATTGTATCAAGGGAACTGAGTTTAGACTTTATCGTAGCCCTCTTATTAAGAGTTTCGATGATAGTGCTCTTGCACTCTTCAACCTGCTCGTTTATTTCATTTATCTCAGCAAGGACCTTATCAAGTTCTTTTCTTGCCTCTTCCTTGCTCTCAAGAAACTTCGCAACTTCTGCGTCAATTTCTTCTTTTTTCTGTAAATACTTCTCTTTTTCTTTATTCTTTTCAGCAATCTTTTCCTGCTCATCATTGATTCTTGTCTTAAAATGAGCATCATTTGAAGATGCTGAATTTATCTTCTCGTTGAGAATTCCGATCTGGCCTTCAAGTTTTTCTTTTTTAACAGAAGAATCCGTGATCTTAGCTCTTGCTTCATCTATCTCCGCATCAAGTTCTTCAAGCTTCTTCTGGATATTTTCATATTCTTCCTTGGCCTTCTCGTAATTATTCTTGGACTCAGTAAGTGACACCGAAGCAATAAGAAGGTTCTTTCCCGCTTCTTCAAGCTGTTCCTTTTGATTCTTATTCTCAACAAGGAACATATTTACATCGAGTGTCTTAAGTCTCTCTCTGAATTTCAGATATTCTTTTGCTTTTTCAGACTGCTTTTCAAGAGGTCCTGTCTGTTTTTCAAGCTCTGCCAGAATATCACTTATTCTGGTAAGATTTATCTTTTCCTCGGCAAGCTTCTTAACCGCGGTCTCTTTTCTCGACTTAAACTTAACGATACCTGCCGCTTCGTCAAAAAGATTTCTTCTATCTTCGGGCTTACTTGAAAGGATCTGATCAATCTGACCCTGTCCGATGATAGAATATCCCTCTTTACCGATACCCGTATCCATAAACAGCTCATTTACATCCTTGAGTCGACAAGCAGAGCCATTTATCATATATTCACTCTCACCCGAACGATAAAGGCGTCTTGAAACAGTTACTTCATCATAATCTATGGCAAGTGAATGATCGGAATTATCAAGTGTAATGGCAACAAAAGCGTAGCCCAGAGGCTTTCTGAGCTCCGTCCCCGAGAAAATTACATCCTGCATGGATCCGCCTCGAAGCTGCTTGATACGCTGTTCACCGAGAACCCATCTTACGGCATCTGCTACATTACTCTTTCCGGATCCGTTAGGACCAACGATTCCGGTAATTCCGTTGTGAAAATCAAGTTTTATTTTATTGGCAAATGATTTAAAACCATGAATCTCAATACTTTTTAAATACATTATTTCTTTTTATTCAAAGCCAGAACCGCCTGATATGCCGCCTGTTGTTCGGCACTCTTCTTGGTTCTGCCAGTCCCTTCTCCCATATTCTTATCTGCTACGTAAACACGAACCTTGAACATTTTATCATGTTCGGGACCACTTTCGCCACATGTTTCATACCTGACACCGCCGAGTTTCAAACTCTGCACGATCTCTTGCAAAGTGGATTTATTGTCGTTATACATCTGATAAGACTCAGAATTTGTAAGAACATATTTATCAATATATTTCTTGGATTCACCGATACCTCCGTCGAGGTAAAGCGCTCCGATAACAGCTTCCATAACATCGGCGATAATAGACTCTTTATTTCTTCCACCGGTTGCCTCTTCACCTTTTCCAAGCTGAATATAGCTCTTTAAATCTATCTGAAGAGAATCGTGATAAAGAGCCGGTTCGCAAACAAGCGCCGCTCTTATCTTGGACATCTCGCCCTCTTTTTTATCGGGGAATGTCTTAAAAAGATACTCACTCGAGATCATCTCCAAAATAGCATCACCAAGAAATTCAAGGCGCTCATAGTCATGCTTTTTATTGATCTTGTGCTCATTCACATAAGAACTGTGTGTAAGAGCCTCGATAATAAGAGCTTTGTCCTTGAATGTATAACCGATTATCTGTTCCAGTCTGCTGATGTCGTTTTCCGTTAACATAGTTACCTCGAAGAATGTTTAGAATAAAAATAGAAAAGAGGCAGTTATAATGCTGCCTCAGATAGTACAAAAAATTGATTGAGAATTACTTAGTTTCTATTGCAGCCTTCAAAAGCTCAACAGCTTCCCCAACAGTTTTGATATTTTCAGTCTTTTCGGGATCTATCTGAACATCAAATTCATCCTCAAGTCCCATAATGATCTGAAAAAGATCAAGAGAATCAGCACCGAGATCCTCTGTGAATGTTGTCTCCATTTTGATCTCTTCAGGATCAACATTGAGCACACTGGCAATAACTTCTTTCATCTTCTCGAATTCTTCCATAAAACTTTTCCTCCACTGCATAGCAGCTTTTTTATCTCAATTTTTTAGCGGAACTACAGCAATTTCAAATAACAGTTATTATTGCGGTGAAATCTTTGCGCTGATCTTCTCGCTTATCTTTTGCTCTGTAAAAGTTACACACTGTAATATTGAGTTCTTGATCTCAATATCACTTGAACTTCCGTGAGTCTTTACGACAAGGCCCTTAAGTCCAAGCATAGGTGCTCCGCCGTACTTTTCAAGGCTGTAATTGCCAAGTGTCTTCTTAAGGTCATCCTTAATAAGAAGAGCTCCGATTTTCGTCTTAAGACTGGACATAAGTCCCTTCTTAATAACATGTACAAGAGATTTGGCAACACCCTCATACATCTTAAGGATCACATTACCCGTAAATGCTTCACAGACAATAACATCAGCATTGCCGGCAGGAATATCCCTTGCCTCGATACTTCCGATAAAGTTAATATCGGGACAATTCTTTAAAAGAGGGAATGTTTCCTTTACAAGTGCATTTCCCTTCTCCTCTTCCGCTCCGATATTGACAATCGCAACGGTGGGATTCTTGATTACCATGATGTTCTCCATATAAACGGTTCCCATCTTGGCAAACTGAACAAGATGATTTGCTCTCGCATCTACATTTGCTCCGCAATCGATCAAAAGAGAATTACCCTTTTCTGTAGGGATAAGCGGTGCAAGGGGGGCTCTGTCAACCCCCTTAAGTCTTCCGACAATTACCTGTCCGCCAACAAGTGTAGCTCCGGTGCTTCCTGCAGATACGTATGCATCCGCTTCACCGTGATTGACCATATACATCGCCTTAACTATTGACGAATCTTTTTTGGTCCTGATAGCCAAAACCGGGGGTTCCGCCATCTCTATGACTTCTGTTGCATCAACGATTTCTATCCTGTCTTTATCGTAAGTGTATGCGGAAAGTTCTTTTTCGAGAACTTCTTTTTTACCGACAAGAAATACTTTGACAGCTTTTGATTCGGCAACTGCCTCAACAGCTCCCTTGACCGTTGCAACAGGTGCATTATCTCCACCCATAGCATCAACGGCAACTCGTACAAGTTCCGACATATTCGGGACCTCCTATTAAATTGAACTTATTTTAATATACTAGAGTGGTTGACAAAAATCAAGGCTTTCCGACATAGCCGGAAAGCCTTTAAATTCTGACTTTATGAGGGTATACCAAAAGTATATCAAGCCTCAGTCTCAACAATGCTCTTCTTATTGTAGTAGCCACACTTCTTGCAAACCTGATGAGGCTGCATAAGAGCTCCACAATGACTGCACTTTACCAAAGTGGGAGCTGTCATTTTCCAGTTAGCTCTTCTCTGATCTCTATGGCCTTTTGATGACTTATTCTTAGGGCAGATTGACATTTGAGTAACACCTCCTTACAGTAACCGTATAAGAAACTGCCTGTTTACAAAGGCAATTGTTTACGTTTATTCATTAGCATACCTATGTAGTATACTCATAGCTTTTCCATTTGTCAACAGTTTTTTCCGCACTATCTGTAGCAGTTCTGCGAATATTTCTTTGGCGAAATACCAACCGACTTGGTAAACGCTTTGAGGAAGTTGCTGTAATCCGAGAAACCGCACTCCTCGCAGACTTCACTTACGCCTTTTCCCTCAGCCAGTAAAGACTTCGCTATTGATATTCTTCTGGCTGTCATATATTTATTTATGGTTGTTCCGGTCGCAGACTTAAATATTCTGCAGATATAGGACTCACTTATATAGAAATGCTTTGCAAGATCGCCTATGCTCACCGGATTCTGAATATTGCTGTTGAGATACGAAAGGATTGCATCAACCTGCTCATTATATGTAGCAATCTCCTCTGTAGCCTTATCTCCGTCCTTGTCGAGCAATATCTTATTTATCATCAAAAACAGCTCTATAAATGTAGTCTTCTCCAGTAGATCATGACCATAGCCGTTACTTGAAAGTATCTTGTTTATAAAATATAAAAATCTTTTCTGCTGCTCCTGATTCAGACTTATCTTGTGAGAAAAATCTTCTCCCCTGTTCTCGAAACACTTATTCAGATTGGTCTCTTCGCTCGAAACGCTCTTCATAAATTCCGGATCGATCATTATAACAATACGCTCGTGAAGTTCCTGATCAATCTGTGTCAGATAATGCGAATCATACTGACTTATAAGAAAAATATCACCGGGAGCAATGTCATAAACCTTGTTATCAATCAGAAACTGCTTCCCGCCTGATATTGAATAATACACCTCGTAACAATCGTGAATATGCATAGCCATAGCCTTCTCATCCTTGTACAGATGCGCGATCGAGAAATATTTCTTCTCGATGCATTCAGCCATAGCCTCTTTGCATGAGTTCAGTTCTTTCATAATTTAGTTCCCTCTCAATATAGAAAATATCCAAACCGGTGCCCCTTACACCCAGTTCACCATCTCCATGCCGGCAACGGGCCCGTTTTTATAATAGTTTTGTATCTTAGCTTAAAAATAGCCAAAGAAATAACAGACAGTATAAGAAAAACAACTGGAGAGGCCCCACATTTCCAAGACATCCCGATCTTACCAGAAGAGTCTGTGAGTACGCTGTGCAAAATTCAGCACCCTGCGTATCTTTTCCGAATCCTTTAATCACTTTTCTAAGAAAAAAGCACATAGATTTCGGTAGTATTTCAAAGTCACAGATCAAGAAGCTTAAAATCAGATTCAGTGAATACATGCATTTATATACATATTCTTCACTGTTTCAGGCAAAGTTGTAATTTCCAAAATTGCGCTTTCGGAACATAATATCATTCATGCCCGTAGAGCCCTCCATTCGGAGCTCATATATTAAGCGCAAAAATTTTGCCGCCAACATAAGCACAGAGACAATTATAGGCATAAGAAAAAAGATTGCAACCTTTTTACTCTATTTTTTTTAAATATTGTATAAAAATGTATTATCTAACATAAAAGCCTTAAAGAAATAAGATTTGAGCCGGCTGTTTGGCCGGCTCATTCAACAAATGTCAAAAACAATTATTTGCAAAGAGCATATGTGTCACGAGCAATTGCAAGCTCTTCGTTTGTAGGAACAACCATAAGTGTAACCTTACTGTCGGGATTGGAGATGATTTCCTCCTTGCCGCGCACAGCATTAGCCTCTTCATTTAAGGATGCTCCGATAAATCCAAGACCGTCGATTATCTTCTTACGTGTAAATCCGCTGTTCTCTCCAACTCCGGCTGTAAAGCATATTGCATCTACGCCGCCCATAGCCGCTGTATAAGCACCGATGTATTTAACAACTCTGTAAGCAAATGTGTCAACCGCACGCTTTGCGCCTTCATTTCCTGCAAGATACCCATCCTCAAGATCCCTGAAATCAGATGAAAGTTCGTTTGAAAGTCCGAACACACCTGACTTCTTATTAAGAACATTTGTCACCTCAGCAACAGAGAGATTCTCTTTTTTCATGATGAACTCTACAACAGAAGGATCGATATCTCCTGTTCTTGTTCCCATGATAAGTCCCTCAAGAGGAGTAAGCCCCATAGATGTGTCGATGCACTTGCCGTCCTTTACAGCAGAAATTGAAGCACCGTTTCCGAGGTGGCAAACGATGAGCTTAAGATCTTTGATGTCTTTTCCAAGAATCTCGGCAGCTCTCTTGCTTACGTAAGAATGGCTTGTTCCGTGGAATCCGTATCTTCTGATTCCGTACTTCTCGTAATATGAATAGTGAAGGCCATAAAGATAAGCGTTCTCAGGCATTGTCTGATGGAAAGCTGTATCAAATACCGCAACCATAGGTACGCCGGGCATTGCCTTCTGACAAGCCTTGATTCCGATAAGATTTGCAGGATTGTGCAAAGGAGCAAGGTCGCTCACATCCTCGATGGCCTTAATAACTTCGTCATTTATAACAACAGACTCTGTAAACTTCTCGCCGCCATGAACGATACGATGTCCTACAGCGCCGATCTCATCAAGCGATACAACTCCGTTCTCTTTATTTGTAAGTGCCTCGATAACAAGTTCAATAGCCTTGTTATGGTCAGGCATGGGAGTTTCGATCGTGATCTTATCTTTTTCGGCGGGAGTATATACTATTCTGCTTCCGTCGATACCAATTCTCTCGCAAAGACCTTTGCAGATAACCTGCTCACTGTCAGAGTCGATAAGCTGAAATTTAAGTGAAGAGCTTCCACAGTTAATTACTAAAATTTTCATATCAAATTGCCTCTTTTCGAATGTATTAAAATTATTATGATACTTCCTTGATAATGATACTTATATTATAATTCTAGAACAAGAGAAAAAATGTACAAAAATTAAAAAAATTTGAAAGCGTTTACACCAAGATGAAAACTGTAGGAATCATTGCCGAATTCAATCCGTTCCATAACGGACACAAATATCTCATAGAAGAGAGCAAAAAAAGAACCGGCGCAGACTACTGTATAGTGGTCATGAGCGGTGATTTTGTGCAACGCGGATTTCCCGCAGTGACAGATAAATTCACAAGAGCAATATCCGCATTAAATTCAGGCGCAGACCTTGTTCTGGAGCTTCCGTCCTACTATAGTCTGGGAAGCGCCGAGTACTTTGCAGGTGGCGCCGTTTCTCTTTTAAACAAACTTGGTGCAGTCGATTATCTTTGCTTTGGAAGTGAATCAGAAAATCTTTATATTCTTTCCGATATTGCGACTACTCTGAATGAAGAATCAGATTCTTTTAAACGCAATATAAAAGAAAATACAAAAAACGGCTCAAGCTACGCCGCATCACGTGAAAATGCAGTGATATCCGAGCTTTGCGCTTCTAAATCTTCACTATATGATTCTGACAAAAAAGACGAGATCAAAAAAGCGCTTACATTACCGAACAGTATCCTTGCAATCGAGTATCTGCGCGCTCTCCAAAAAACAGACAGTAAACTCTCACCCGTTCTCATAAAAAGGATTGGTGAAAATTACCACTCGGAGAACATTTCTAATTACTCTTCCGCAACCGCGATCAGAAAAAGTATTATAAAAACAGAAGCAGGAAATCCGTCACTTCCCTGTACCGTAAAAAACACAATGCCGGAGGATGCCTTTGATTTATTAAACGACAGGCTCCAAAAAGGCGAATATCTCAGAGAAGAAATCTTGGATAAGCTCCTGTATTACAAGCTTCTGCAAAACAAAAACAATCTCACACAATTTCTGGATGTAAATGAAAGTCTTTCTAATAAGATCTGCAAAAAACTGGACAACTACGGAAAATTTTCAGATTTCTGCGACATTCTTAAATCCAAGGACTTGTCATATACTCGCATAAGCAGGAGTCTCATGCATATCCTTCTCGATATCAGAGCTGATAATATGCAAATGTACAAAACAGACGGTTTCACCTCTTTTATCAGGATATTGGCTCAAAAGAAAAGCTCATCTCCTCTTCTTGCAAATATCGGTGAGAATTCCGAAATTCCTATGCTGAACAGGCTAAAAGACGCCGAGAAGCTTCTGGATCCGCTATCCATACAGCTGTTTAATGAAAACCTTGCTGCTTCAAAAATATATAATCTTATATGTAACCGCAAAAACATCGGCGAATTCAGTCTTAAACCTATCATCATGTGAAAAAACAACGCATAAATCGGCATTTCACTGATTGCAGCCGCATTTTTATCATGTTAACATAGAAATAGTGCAAAGAAAGCACATTAAGCAATACAGGTACATCTTTATTTTTCTTACACGACTGACTATTACTTACACACTTTTGAGGAGAAAATTTAATGGGACTTGTAACACTACAAAAAGGACAGATAGTGCATAAGGCACTTACTGATACCGTCAATACATTGGAAATACTGGTAAAAGGTAAGATCCGAGCGACCGATCAATTCACCTCTTTTCACCTGAATATCGGTGGAATAATCGGTCTTATCGAATCACCCACAAAAGAATACCAATATACCTACGAAGCAATTGAAGATTCATCCATATATACATATCCATACGAAGGACCGGCCGATATTCTCTCCATGCTAAAGGCCAATGAGAAGATCACTTCTATTCTCGCCTCACAATCCACTTATACAACATATGAAATATTCCACGAATACGAAAAGCTCTACGATAACACTCTTTTGGAATTCAAAAAACTAAAATCCGACTACGCAATTTATCCCGAATTATGCATAAAAGCAGGTGAAGTACCTTCAAGATTCGAAAAGCTTGAACTTATCGTTCCGCCTGTAAAAAATGACATGATAGCAGCATGGGAATACGGATATATAAAGAGCATGAAGGAAAAAGAAGCTGTTTTAAACAAAGCTTTCTACTCTCTCAGCCAGGAAATAGCTATCGGTACTGTCATGATCTCTGAGCGAAATCAAAAACTCATTGCGGTTTCACTTAAATTCCTTACCGCTTACAAAAAGCAGCTCAAGAGAAATACATCCGACTTTACAACAACAATGAAAATGATCAACTCCAAGATTGAGAACATCGAAAATGCTGAAAACGGCGACGGCGAAATAATCATAAATAACGCTTTGGCTACTATTCTCACGTACTCAGGCGTCGAGTCGGCTCTTTCATCGAAATTTCAGGAAGAGATCAGTCTTTTCAAGGCAAGCGAAAGTCGTTACGATTCCTCTGATGAAGCAAGAATGCTCAGAAAAAGCATCTCAAATTCTTTTTACAAAATATATAAAAAAGTATTCTTAAAAAGCCTTACTACTAAAGATATCCCAATAGAAGTTAAGATGTTCCTCATGTTTGGTTTTGTAGACGAAGAGCTTGCAGGCGAAAAGCATACCGGGACTCTGTGCAATATCGCAAAATCTTATGTTCCCGATTCATCAGGAAATATCCTTCTTCTGTCTGAATGGCTCAAGAAAATTTACAAACTTCAGGTAGAGCCTTCAAGAAATGAATTTGATCAGGACTGGCTAACCTATCTTCGGGAGCAGAAAGCAACCGGCTCGCTTAAGCAGGAACAGATTGAAGCAATGGTGAACAATCCCGAAAGCAGGCTTGATTTCGAGATTCAGAATCTCTTTTCACTGGGAAACAGGATGACTTTCGGAAGAATCTCTTCATTTGTACCCGTATTTGATTCCATGAATGTTATAAGACCGCTCAATCTCGCATACATGACCGCACCAAAGATAAAAGAGCACATTGAGAAGATCAAAAGTATCGACTTCGGTGTTTTTTGCAGAGAAGCTGTATATTCAAACCCTGATATCGGGATTACACAGTTTTACTACGCTGAAGAAGTCGAACCATATATAATCCTTATGCCAAACGCCGGAACAAGGGCTTCTTTGTGGCAGGAAATCGAAGGTAAAAAGAGAAATACAAAGGCACGAATGCTTATTTCAATATTCAACCTTGAAAATACCGATGCATGCATGATAAAGCTCCTAGGGGAGTTCAGATGGGAAATGTGCAAGACGGAGCAAGGCGTTCATTGGAATGATGTTACGGATCCGTCGCTCACATCTCTATACTGCGACTATCTGCAATTTTTCAAAAAGAATGCGGCTCTTTCCGCCGAGCAAAAGGACAAGCTCAGGCTTGACCTTAAGAAATACAACAACAATTACAAGAGCATCTTTATTGCCGATTACCTTGCATATCTAAAATATGAGGCCAACGGCTCACTGCGACTAAACAAAGTAACCCGCGAGATTTTGTTTAACACCTGTCCTTTTTCAAAAAAATACCGCGAGGCTGTATATGACAATCCTCAGTACAAGGAACTCATAAATCACCTCGTAGCGCATAATGCAAATATCGCCAAACCGCTTCAAAACCTTGAATTCAGGCTAAAAAAAGAAGGTCTGCAAGTTCCTCATGAACTCACAGACCAGATTGAATATCTAAACAAATAATATTTATCAAAGCGTTACGCCGCGCTTCCATATAGCCATATCGTGGAAGCCGGCTATTTCACTTTTAAGCTTCTCTCCGCACGCCGTCATCAAAATAAACTCAAACAGCTCATCCGCAAGTGCATCAAAGCTTTTCCCCTCAAGAACATCACCCGCAGAAAAATCTATCCAGTTATTCTTCTTATCTTTTATCCTGTTATTGCTTGAAATCTTCAAAGTTGGCACAGGACATGCAAACGGCGTTCCTCTTCCCGTTGTGAAAAGAACTATCTGCGCACCTGCAGAAGCAAGCGCTGTCGCGGCGCAAAGATCGTTTCCCGGCGCACAGAGAAGATTGAGACCTGTCGTATCAGTTGTATCTCCGTATTCAAGGACCTTCATAACAGGAAAACTTCCCGATTTCTGAGTGCATCCAAGCGATTTATCTTCAAGCGTGGTTATACCGCCCGCTTTATTTCCTGGTGAAGGATTCTCATATATAGGTTCGCCCTGCTTCTCGAAATACTTTTTAAACCCGTTTATCATATTCACGGTATCATAAAAAGTATTCTTATCTTTACACCTGTTCATAAGAATAGTCTCAGCGCCGAACATCTCAGGAACCTCAGTAAGAATAGACGTTCCACCCTGCTTTATCAACATATCGGAGATACGGCCGACAAGCGGATTGGCTGTGATACCCGAAAATCCGTCGCTTCCGCCGCACTTAAGTCCGATAACAAGCTTCGAAGTGCTGACTCTTTCTCTTCTGTCACCCGAAGCCTCATCGATGAGCTCGCCAAGAAGCTTTATACCGTCCTCCATCTCATCATCGGACTCCTGACAGACAAGAAACTTGATTCTCTTCTCATCAAAACTTTCAAGATACGGCTTCAAAACATCAATATTACTATTCTCACATCCAAGTCCCACAACCAGAACTCCTCCGGCGTTTGGATGCTTTATAAGATCGGCGAGAATTTTTCTTGTATACTCCTGATCGTCTCCAGTCTGGGAGCATCCGTAATTATGAGTGAAAGCAATTACCTCGTCGATGCTTCCCTTTATCATGTGATTTCCTTCTTTGGCAAGCGCCGTGACAATATTATTGACGCAGCCGACTGTAGGAATTATCCAGATTTCATTCCTGATCCCGACTCTTCCGTCTTCTCGCACATATCCGTTGAAAGAGTTCTTATCTTTTCCCATCTTCTTGATCTTATCTGAAATATCATCAAGATCGGGCTTGTACTCATATTGGAGAACTCCTTTTAATTTGGTCTCGGTATTGTGCGTATGTACCCAGTTTCCGGGCTTTACATCCTCAGTGACTCTGCCTATGGGATACCCATATTTGATCACTTCATGACCTTTTTCAATACTCTTAACTGCCATCTTATGTCCGGCAGGTATACTGTCAAGCGCAGTGATGACCGTCCCGTCTGAAAGAGCGATCTCGTCCCCCGATTCAATCGCTCCCAGACATACTACAACATTATCATTCTCATTGATCTGTAAATATTTATTCATTTCCTACCTCTTATCACCCTCATAACAAATGTAAGCATTTACATTTCAATCATATATTCATTATGACAGCCCGTCAATCAATTTTTGCTATTGTATTTAATATACTGCTCTTGTATAATACTTTTGAAAAATATGAAAATGCTTACATAATTATTATGTAAATATTTATTAATCAACGTTTATAATGGAGGGTATGACTTAATGAAGAAATTTATGGACAAAGATTTCCTCTTACAGAGCGAAACTGCCAAAACTCTTTACCATGATTACGCAGCGAAAGTTCCCGTACTTGACTATCACTGCCACATCAATCCCAGAGAGATTGCTGAAGACAAGCATTTTGATAACATCACACAGGTATGGCTCGGCGGAGACCACTACAAATGGCGTCTCATGAGATCTTTCGGTATCGAAGAGAAATATATAACAGGTGATGCTTCTGACAAAGAGAAATTCCTTGCTTTTGCAAAATGTCTCGGAAAATCTGTGGGACATCCCATCTTCCACTGGGCACATCTTGAGCTCAAGAAATATTTTGGATATGATGGAGTCCTGAACGAGAAAACAGCTGAGGAAGTTTACGATATCTGCAATAAGGTATTACAGGCTCCCGATATGGGCGCAAGAAAGCTTATCAAGATGTCAAATGTAACTCTCATCTGTACAACAGACGATCCTGTTGATACACTTGAATGGCATGATATGATTAAAGCAGATGAATCATTTGATGTTAAGGTTCTTCCCGCTTGGCGTCCCGACAAAGCCAAGAATATCATCAAGCCCGAATTCGCTTCATATATCAATCAGTTATCTGAAGTAAGCGGTGTTAAGATTGATTCATTCAAGGCTTTAAAAGAGGCTCTTAAGGTTAGACACGATTACTTCGAGCAGAAGGGATGCAATGTTGCCGACTTCGCTCTTGAGTATGTTATGTACAAGCCTGTTCCTGAAGAAAAGATTGAAGAAATCTTCGCTAAAAGGATGAACGGCGAAGAAGTTACTTATGAAGA
This sequence comes from Butyrivibrio sp. LB2008, assembly GCF_000621565.1. GTDB lineage: Bacteria > Bacillota > Clostridia > Lachnospirales > Lachnospiraceae > Butyrivibrio. The sequence goes on along the minus strand of NZ_JHXZ01000009.1, from coordinate 202,092 downwards.
GTATCTTCAGTACCAGACAGCATTCATGCTCTTCGAGGGTGAGGAATGCGCAAAGAGAGATTGGGTTATCCAGCTTCACTTCGGATGCAAGCGTGACAACAACAAGGCTATGTATGCAAAGATTGGTCCCGACACAGGATTTGATGCAATTGACGCTTATTATCCTATGGGCGAGCTTGCTGACTTCCTTGATGCGCTCAACTCAAAGGATGCTCTTCCCAAGACAATCATCTACAGCCTTAACCCTAATGACCTTATGATCATTAACACTATGCTCAACTGCTTCAATCAGGCTCCTACAGTAGCTAAGATCCAGCAGGGAAGCGCTTGGTGGTTCAATGATACAAAGCTTGGCATGGAACAGCACCTTAAGGCAGTTGCAGAATCAAGTAACCTTTCAGGCTTCGTAGGAATGCTCACAGACTCAAGAAGCTTTACTTCTTACACAAGACATGAGTACTTCCGCAGAATCCTTTGCAACTTCCTTGGTTCACTTGTTGAAAACGGTGAGTATCCTGAAGAGTGTATTGATACACTCGGTCAGATTGCCGCTGACATTTCATATAACAATGCAGTAAGATACTTCAAATTTCCTTTAGAAACGAGATAAGTATGAGCAACCAAATGACTATTTACGACATATCCAAAAAAGCCGGAGTTTCAATCGCTACAGTCTCCCGTGTACTTAACGGAAGCTCCAACGTAAAGCCCCGCACCCGTAAAAAGGTATTGGATATAATTGAACAATGCGGATACAAACCAAATGCGTTCGCAAGAGGACTCGGTCTCAATTCAATGAAGACTGTTGGTATTCTTTGTGCCGATGCATCCGATCTGTATCTCGCAAAGGCAATTTACTACATTGAGCAGAACCTCAGAGAAAGCGGCTACAATTCAGTATTGTGCTGCACAGGCTACGAGATACCTTCCCGTAAAAAATGCCTTAATCTCCTTCTCTCTCAGCATGTAGACAGCGTAATAATGGTCGGTTCCAACTTCATCATGAACAATGCTGAGGACAACCAATATGTTGTTGAAGGCGCTGCTTCAGTACCTATCATGCTCCTTAACGCAGACTTTGACTGCCCCAACGTATATTGCACACTGTGTGATGACTACAAGGCAACTCAGGATGCTACGGAATGCATGCTCGATGCAGGAATAAAGAATATTCTATATCTCTACAACAGCACAACTTATTCCGGACTCAAAAAGCTCGCAGGATTCCAGAATGCACTTTTAACACACGATATTCCTCTCAGAAAAGAATATCAGCAGTGCTTTTCAGGTAGCCGCGAAGACATCGACGGAGTCAGAGATTTCGTCGACAGGCTCTACAAGAGCGGGCTCAAATTTGACGGAATAGTTACAAGTGAGGATTTCCTTGCGGTGGGCGCTATGAATTTTGCGAAAGCAAACAAGATAGATGTTCCAAGCGAATTGCAGATTGTAGGTTACAACAATTCTATTCTTGCACACTGTTCAGAGCCAAACATCTCTTCTATCGACAATCGTCTTGAAGATATGTGCGTTCAGCTTGTAAAAACACTTATCGGAACTCTCAACCAAACTGAGATGCCGCAGAAGACCATCTTCTCGGGCGAACTCATTAAGAGAGGGTCAACAAACTTCTAAATATCTAAGGGCTATGCCGGAATTTACGGTGTAGCCCTTTATTTACAATGGGCTATGCTAGAATCTACGGTATTGCCTTTATGTATACTTTCCATGCGGGACTTCGGTTAGGGGTTGGTCGTCTGCGCAGTGATTTTCATTAATTTCTAAAAACGGGATATGCTGACTTTCACGTTGTTCAGAACAGTCAGCATATCCCGTTTTTAGAAATTTTGAAAATCATCTTGCTCGTACGAATAACCCCTAACCGAAGTCCCGCATGGAAAGTATAGTATGAAGCTAACACTACAGATAGAAACTACCTTCTATACTGTAATTATCTGTGATTTCATACCATTTTCCCTATATAAGATTTCAAAAAAACAGATAAATACCACCTTATACATCACATCTATCTGTAATTTTCTCTTATTTTTCCTATAAAAAAGTCAGAACAGCCAGATAAACAACGCCATCTACATTGTTTTTATCTGGGATTACTCTCTATCTTTCCTATAAATAATCTAAAAAACACAGATAAATACCACCATCTACATTGTACTTATCTGTGTTCTACTGTAAATCTCCAATAATCAGCGTTACAACATTCCAATTCAACTTCAGCCAATAACTCAGCTTTTACGCAGAATATCTGCATCCGTATCACTCATTTGTAATAATTCCGCCGCCGAGGACGATGTCGCCGTCGTAGAGAACTGCAGATTGTCCGGCGGTTATGGCGCGCTGGGGTTCGTCGAAGGTGATCCTTGCTCTGTCGCCGCCCAGGACTTCGAGGGTTGCGGGCTGTTCTTTGTGGCGATAGCGGATCTTGGCGCTGCAACGGGTAGGCTCTGTAGGAGCATCGCCCGTGATCCAATGGAAATCACGGATTATCAGTTCTTTTTCAAAGAGGTCCTTGTTGTCTGCAAGTATTACTCTGTTATTTTTGACATCGAGTTGTTTTACATAGAGCCTTCTGTCTGCAGGAATTCCGAGACCACGGCGCTGGCCGATTGTATAGTTTATGATTCCTTCGTGGGTTCCGAGAACATTTCCTTCAGTATCAACGAAGTCGCCTTTTTCATATTCTTTGTCTCTGTAGCGTCTTATCATCGCAGCATAGTCGCCGTCAGGAACAAAGCATATATCCTGGCTTTCACTCTTGTGCGAAGTTACGAATTCTTTTTCCTCGGCAATCTTTCTGACTTCATCCTTGGTATATTCGCCAAGCGGGAAAAAAGTATGCGCAAGCTGTTCCTGTGTAAGATCATAGAGAACATAGCTCTGGTCTTTATTAGGATCCTTGGCTTTGAGAAGGTAGTATTTACCGTTCCTTTCCTCAATACGCGCATAGTGCCCCGTTACGATGTAGTCATATCCGAGTTCTTTTGCCTTATTATAAAGACTGTCAAACTTAAGATATCTGTTACATCTTATGCATGGATTGGGCGTTTCACCGTTTTCATAACTGCATATAAAGGGCTCTATAACCTTCTCTCTAAACTCGGCTTCGTAGTGATAAATGTTATAAGGAATTCCAATCCTCTCGCAAACCGCTCTCGCATCCTGAGTATCATTAAGGCTACAGCAGGTTCCGAAAAGATCCTCGCCAATAACATCATTTTCATACAATCTCATGGTGCATCCCATGCACTCATATCCTCTATCAGAGATAAGCGAAGCCGCAACACTGCTATCCACACCGCCGCTCATCGCTATTAAAGCTTTCTTATTTGGTTCGTTATTAATAATACTATCTGACATAAAAAACTCCATATATAACAATCATTTACACAAGCTTCCTTCACAGATCAATCTTAGCATCCGCAAGACATGAATATACATAATCCATATCCATATTAAGTCTTATTGTATCTGCAAGTATATCATACTGGCTCTCTTTAAACTCTTCATAAGAAAAATTCTCCGAATCTGCCTTTCCAAGAGCCTTCAAAATATGGGCACTTATACTGCCTTTATCAAAAAGTCCATGAACATAGCTTCCATAGACATTCTTTCCGTCACTGATCACAAGGTCTGAGTAATAATCTTCTACCGAATCTCCAACAATTCCTGTTCCTGCTTCAACCGCTCCGGACCTAACACTCTCGCCCATGTGAATCTCATACCCCGATATTTCCACATCTTTAAGCGATTCGAACAATCCTTTCGGAAAAGAAATCTTAGCATCAACCTGCTTTCTCACCTTTTCTTCCTGTATCTGCGTATCGATATCAAGAAGCTCCATTCCTCTTATAGAAGATCCGGGCACACCTTCAGCTCCCGAAGGATCAAGGATCTTATTTCCAAGCATCTGGAATCCTCCGCAGATGCCAAACACGGGCTTTTTCATCGCATACCTTTTTATTGCCGCTTCAAGTCCTGATTCTCTAAGCCACTTAAGATCTGCAATAGTATTCTTACTTCCGGGTAAAAAGATAATATCCGGATCTCCAAGGTCGTAAACCGAATCAACGTACCTCACAGATGCATTATCAAGGGCATCAAAACAATTAAAGTCCGTAAAATTCGAAATCCTTGGATACCTGATAACAGCAATATCCGCTGCATTCTTTTTTAATTCATCTTTAAAATTAAACTTATCGGTAAGTGAATCCTCATCATCAACTTTGATATTCATATAAGGAATGACACCTGCTGTCTTTATGCCTGTTTTCTCTGTGAGCATTTCAATTCCCGAATCAAGAAGTGTGACATCACCTCTGAATTTGTTGATGACAAATCCTTTTATTCTTTCTCTCTCCTCATTTTCAAGGAGCATTGTTGTTCCGTAGAGCTGGGCAAAGACACCGCCTCTGTCGATGTCTCCCACAAGAAGAACAGGCGCATCCACCATCTCTGCCATTCCCATATTTACAATATCATTTGCTTTGAGATTTATCTCAGCCGGGCTTCCGGCACCTTCTATCACTATGATATCCGCTATATCCGATAGCTTTTTAAATGCCTTTTTGATATCAGGCACAAGCTTTTTCTTATAAGCAAAGTACTCACGGGCACTCATATTTCCTATAACTTCACCGTTTACGATAACCTGAGAGCCCACATCACTTGTGGGTTTTAAAAGAATAGGATTCATACAGACCATGGGATTTATTCCCGCGCACTCCGCCTGCATAACCTGTGCTCTCCCCATCTCAAGTCCCTCAGATGTAATGAAGGAGTTAAGTGCCATATTCTGTGATTTAAAAGGCGCTGCCACATATCCGTCCTGCTTGAATATTCTGCAAAGTCCGGCTACAAGAAGGCTCTTTCCCGCCCCGGACATCGTCCCTTGTATCATGATTACTTTTGCCATATATTATTCCTTTGCGGTATGGATCATTTATCTTTATCAAAGGAAAAAGCAGCATAAATGCTGCTTTTCCATTTATATAATAATATAATATATCAAGATAATTCAGAAGTACAATGAGGACATCTTGTAGCCTCAATATTGATCTCAGATTTGCAGTGAGGGCAAATCTTTGTTGTTGCAGGCTCTTCTGCCTTCTCTTTTTCAAACTTGGAACTAACGGAATTCATTACCTTAACAAGTGCAAAGATTACGATAGCCATTAATAAGAAATTGATCACAACTGTAATAAATGTACCATAGTTAAGAGTTACCGCACCTGCTTCCTTAGCAGCTTCCAATGTGACATACGTATTACCGTCAAGACATACGAACATATTGTTGAAATCAATGCCACCTGTAATGATACTGATTACCGGCATAATAATGTCATCAACAAGAGATGAAATGATCTTCTGAAATGCTCCACCGATAATTACACCGACTGCCATGTCTAAAACATTGCCGCGCATAATAAATTCACGGAATTCATTTGCAAGACCTTTGCCTTTACTTGTAACTGATTTAACTTTGTCTGTCATGCTTTTTCTCCCCTTATCAATATTAAATTGTACCGTCATCATTCAGCTGTGAATGATAACTATTGCCAACAATACACTTGAAATTATACCATATTTTATTTAGAATTAAAGAGTCGTTTGCAGATGTAGTTCATCGGTAGAATGCAAGCTTCCCAAGCTTGAAAGGCGGGTTCGATTCCCGTCATCTGCTCTCGATATTCCATAATTCACGGGAAAAGGCACATAGACTAAATCTATGTGCCTTTTTCTAAAAGATTAGATTCTTCGCTAAAAAACGCCTTGATCCATGTTTCTCTTATCCGTCAATAATCCCAAAAGTATCCGTTCCATGGACTATCCCAAAACCACTGCGGGGTCCTCTCTTTGTTAGCGTCCTTTCCCTGAGCCTTTCCTCCCGTCGTGCTCATCATACTCCGAGTACTCATCGCCATATTCTTCGTCGTACTCCGCTTCTTCTTCGTCGTCGACTTTCTCTTCCTTAGCAAATTTCTCCGGATTTGCAATGTGTTCTTCATGTACAAACCATGCAATATTATTTAACAACATAACTACCACGCAAATAGCAAGCGCTATAAGCATTCTTCTGTTGCCTCTTTCAAGCCTTGACAATGTTGCCTCATGCACAACGTACGGTACATTCTCATTTAGCATCTTCTTATCATCCATTTTTCTAATCCCTCCAAACGTATTATAACATTTGGAGGGCAAAAACTCACTAATATTAGCCTATAAAGATAAAATTATCTTTATTGCAAATTATGCTTGACTATATTTTAGAAAAATAGTTTTTTACTGAGAAATCCAATCATCAAGTGGCAACCAGTACCCCTTTGCTTTTAGCTCATTTTCAATGATATCCAATGTAGCTTCGTCGTCAGCGCTGATAACATGATAATGATATCCACTTGTAGCAGAGCTCAAAGATTTGGATTTACCGGAAACAATTGCTTCCATAAATACTTTGGCTTCACGGCGTGAACTCACATTGAGAGGCGCTTCCAATCTATTATAGTATCTGTGATTTATAATAATATTCTCTGCACATCCCCCATTATCGACTATTGTAAAAAGTTCATCGAGAATCTGCTCATCCGTGTGACGGCTTTTTATTATCCTCTTACATCTGCTATCAGAATTATTGATTATATATCCGCGGTTAGTGGATATTATATTCACTCCGTTTGCTCTTATAAGTGCGACATCCGTGACCACCACCTGACGGCTGACATTTAGCTCATTTGCCAAAAAAGTACCGGATACAGGCTTGTCGGATTTTCTTACGATATCTATTATTTTTTTTCTTCTAGCCTGTCCATCCATAAGCTCGCTCCTATATAACGTGTAAATTCTTCATTGAAATATCAAGAATCGGCGCAGAATAAGTAATAGCGCCGCTTGATACATAATCAACTCCGCTATCGATGATATTTACAATGTTTTCTCTTGTGACATTTCCCGAACACTCAGTCTTTGCGCGGCCATCAATGATCTTTACGGCTTCCTTCATCGTTGCGGGATCCATATTATCAAGCATGATAATGTCGGCACCGGCTTCTACCGCCTCTTTTACCTGATCAAGTGTCTCTGTTTCAATTTCAATTTTTCTTACAAAAGGAGCATATTCCTTGGCCATCTGTATAGCCTTTGTCACAGAACCTGCTGCCCCGATATGATTATCTTTCAAAAGAATTCCGTCAGAAAGATTGTATCTGTGATTCTGACCGCCACCGCATCTTACCGCGTATTTCTCGAAGATTCGCATGTTGGGTGTTGTCTTTCTGGTATCAAGAAGGACTGTCTTGCTTCCTTCCAAAAGAGCCGCAACTTCATGAGTATAAGTAGCAATTCCGCTCATTCTCTGAAGATAGTTAAGTGCAACTCTCTCTCCGGATAAAAGAACTCTCACATCGCCCCTTACCTTTGCCATAAGCTGACCTTTTTTTACTTCATCGCCATCTTTTACATATTTTTCTACAACAACGCTGTCATCAAGTATTTTGAATACTCTCTCATAAACATCCATTCCGCAGATAATTCCGTCCTGCTTACTGAGAAGTTCTACCTCTCCTTCCTGTGCATCTGGCATAACCGCATTTGTGCTTACATCTTCGCTTGAAATATCTTCTCTTAGAGCCATCTTTATAAGCTCATCCGCATTTAATCTCATAGTTATATCGTTCATTTATATTGCCTCCTCTTTCAAAGAGCGTAATCTGGCCTCTTCTTTTATTTCCTGAACTACCATTGCATGGTATTTTTCCATGATACCATGAAGATCTGCATAATCTTCCAAATTAACCAAATTATCAAAATCTGCTGCCTTTTTGTATTCGCTCACTGTCATGATATCGGCTGCAGCACGCTTTGCAAAAACAAGGCTCTCCAAAAGAGAATTGCTCGCCAAGCGGTTTCTTCCGTGTACACCGTTGCAACTGGTTTCTCCGATTGCATAGAGCTGCTCCATGGTGGTCTTGGAATCCTTATCTACATATATGCCGCCCATAAAATAGTGCTGTGCAGGCACAACAGGGACCCAAGTCTCTAACGGATTAAAACCTGCTTCTGTGCAGTGTTTATAGATATTGGGGAAGTGACTTAAAATTTCCTCTTTGGGAATCGGAGAAAAATCAAGCCACACATGCTCTGTTCCCTGTTCTTTCATCTTGGCAAATATTGCATTGCTGACAACATCTCTTGGCTGAAGCTCATCTGTAAAGCGCTCGCCGTTCTTATCCCTAAGAACAGCACCTTCTCCTCTTACAGATTCCGAGATAAGGAAGCTTCTTCCACTTTGTTTGGTATAAAGAGTGGTAGGATGAATCTGCACATAATCGCAGTTCTCAAGTCGAACATTGTGATACAGGGCAAGTGCCAATGCATCTCCCGAGATATGACGATAGTTTGTGGAATGCTTATAAACTCCGCCAAGACCTCCGCAGGCAAGAACAGTTACATCAGCTTCAATAGCTTCCGTCTTGCCGTCTTCATCCGCAACTACAATGCCGTAGCATACATTATCTTTGCATACCCAATCTACCATTGTAGTGTAATCCATAAGCGTGATGTTCTCTCTCTCCTGCGCTCTTGCAAGGAGCTTACCTGTAATCTCTCTTCCTGTAACATCAGCATGGAAAAGAATTCTGTTGTCCGAATGAGCTCCCTCTTTGGTAAAGACGAATTCTCCATTCTCTTTTTCAAACTCAACACCGTATCCTTCAAGATCATGGATAATCTGCTGTGAGCTCTTTATCATTATCTCAACGGATTCTTTTCTATTCTCGTAATGACCTGCCCTCATTGTATCTTCAAAATAAGAAGCATAATCATTATCATCTCTAAGCATGCAGATTCCGCCCTGAGCAAGGAAACTGTCGCTTCCGTCAAGCGCATCCTTTGAGATGCAAAGTATTTTTTTGTCCTGTGGCAGACTAAGTGCACAAAAAAGACCTGCAGCACCTGTTCCTACGATTACAACATCAAATTTTTTATTCATCATTTTGCAAGCTCCAACATTCTTGAAAGAGGTTTTAAAGCAGCGGCTCTCTTCTCGTCGCTTACTTCGACTACTCCCGTATTATCTCTCAAACAATCTCTGACTTTCTCCAAAGTTACCTTCTTCATGTTTGGACAAGTCTGAGTGCTACCTGCCGAGTAGAACTTTTTGCCCGGATTGTTTGTCTCCAACTGATACATCACACCAAGCTCTGTTGCAATAATAAACTCCTTGCTGTCAGACTTGCCAGCGTAATCTATGATGCCGGCCGTACTTCCGATATAATCAGCAAGCTCAAGAGTTGCTGTAGTACACTCGGGATGAGCAAGTACCTCCGCATCTGGATGTTCTTCCTTAACAGCTTTTAACTGCTCTGCTGTTATTCCCTTGTGCACGTGACAAAAACCGTCATTGAAAATGAAATTCTTATCAGGAACCTTAGATGCAATGTATCTTCCAAGGTTTTCATCCGGAATAAAGAATATGTTCTTGTTCGGAAGAGACTTTACAATCTTCATGGCATTTGAAGAAGTAACGCATACATCTGAATGTGTCTTAAGTTCCGCTGTTGAGTTTATATAGCAGACAACAGCAAGATCGTCGTACTCTTTTCTAACCTGCTCAATTCTCTCTACAGCAGCCATATGCGCCATCGGACAATCTGCATTCATATCCGGCATAAGCACTGTCTTCTCGGGATTAAGAATCTTTGCAGACTCTCCCATGAAGCTGACTCCCGCAAATACGATAGTACTTTCCTTAAGCTCTGTTGCCACCTTGGCAAGGTAATAACTGTCTCCTACATAATCAGCTATTTCCTGCACCCAGTCGGCAACGTAGTAATGTGCCAGGATTACCGCGTCCTTCTCTTTCTTTAATTTTTCGATTTCTTCAATAATCTCTCCTACCATAGCTCTCCCTTTTTACCGGTGTATAACCCCACCGGCCTGTTCTTTATTTTCCACAAGTCTACCACATGTAAAGTCTACTGACAAGACAGTTGTTTATTCAATGCATTTTTTTGCAAGGTACATGTCACTTTTTGTCTCAAAGAAAAGACTGTCTACAGGCACAAAAAAAGGGCGGTCAGCCCCATGCCGTCTTGTCTATCGGCAATAAAGCAACCGCCCCTTTATCAGTAAGGATAAATCCTTCATCTTTATAATCAATATTCCACAGTCCTACCGTGCATGAATATCTTATATGTTGTCCGTTTTCAGTCTCCAAGCTGTATATTTGTCCCGAGCCTTTGCCTGCTGTGTACACGCCTCTGCATACAAATGTTGTTACTTCGTATTCTTTACGTTTGACAAAGCGGATCATTTTTATGGATGATTCAATCACACCACATGCCGCCCAGCAAATAAATACTGAAAACAATAACAACAGTAACGCATAAAAAACAAAAATAATATGAATGCCTCCTGCGAAGAGAGCACCAATCGAACAAATCATCATAAACAGGCCCGTGAACAAAAACATAAAGCTGCTAAAAATCCCTTTTTTCGAGTCTTGGATAGCTTTTTGTTTTATTCTTTCCCAGTTTTCTTCAATATAATACTTTTCTCGTTCTGTCGGTTTTCTTGTTTTACACTTTTCTACAGGAGTAGTATATATCGCTCCCTCCGGATTATTCTCTATTGCTCTCATAGTATTATCCCATCACTAAACACCATAATTCAGGATCAAATCCTCTTCTATGATATACACCCTTTCTCTTTATTTTCTTCAATGATGCTCCTGCAGGAATTTCCTCATCACAACCTTATCTACCGGCAACAAAGCAACAGCTCCGTTATCAACAATGATAAATCCTTCATCTCTGAAATTAATATTCCCAAGCCCTAACATGCATGAATATCTTATCTGTTGTCCGGTCTCCGTTTTCAAATAATATATCTGCTCGTTCTTTTTATACCTCCCCAATTCTGCACATGCTCCCCGACATACAAATATTGTGACTTCATACTCCTTATGTTCAGCAAGACGAAACAGCCCTCTTGCTGTCGTAATCCTGAAATATGATTCTACGCCAAAAATAATAAACCCCAGCGTACAAAGACAATAAAGCGAAACCTCTCTATAAAATGCCGCAAAATATAATGAAAACAAGAAAAAACACATCACAATAACGCTATGTATGATCATGTATCTTCCGTTTTTAGTAACTTGCCGTTTTAACTCTTCCCAGTTTTCTTCTATGAATGCCTTTTCTTGTTCTGTCGGCTTTCTTGTTTTGCAATCCTCTATAGGAGTAGTATAAGCAACTCCATACAGATTGTTATTATAAATTCTCATTACTCCGCCCAATCTCTTTTTGCAATCTACACCGTTTATCTCTTTCTATTTATATTTTTAATGAATCTTCCCAACTGATCTGATTTCTTTCTCTTTTTATGAATTATGTTTCCTTCATAGATGAATGAAATAAGCAAACAAATAACCATAAATATCACACACACTAATATAAAAAGCTTCATAAAATGATTCGATAATTCAAACGGCAACATACAGATTCCTATAACAAATCCAATCTCACCTATCACAGCCAAAACAATATCGCATGGCCGATACTCCCAATATCCGTTCCAAAAAAATATCTTATGAAAGGTCTCGTTTTTAATTTTTACCCAACCTTCACTATCATTCTCTTTCCGAATTCTTGAAAATATATATAATAGTATTGAATCAACTATAAACATAGCTTTATACAACATAATATTTTCTTCTATCCCTTGATACGAATTTGTACTATTATAGCATGATGTATGTGAATACAAAATTATTTATTAACAAAGCGATTATGAAAAAGAAAATAGCAACTTATTTGATTATAATTTCAATGATATCTACAGTATGCGGCTGTTACAATTCCAACGCTCAAACTATTACTGAAAGCAATTCGGAAAACAGTACAACGGCCGGTACAGAGAACGCTTCTACTTATGTATCCTTACCCGATAACATCCAGTCGACGGAATACGCCGAACCGGGGTCAGAGCATTCTTTCTACGGATGGTACAGTGACGAATACTTTCTTATGGACGAAAACAGCCTTATTATATGGCCCCAAATAGACAGATCTGCCGATAACATCAAATATTCCGATGATCTTACTGTTGAGATCACCAAAAAACAAAAACAATATATAATAGACCATTTTTATGATGAATTTAAGATAACATATACCTTTGAAGAAGATATGAAACCGCCCATAAGTCGCGTTAAAGCAACCAAGATTGAAGTTGTATCCGATAAAGAGGCTGTTGGCGAGCTTACTGATGCCGGCTCGGATCCGTTAAAAAATCTGGTCGCAGATGATATTCTTACAAGTTTCCGTGCTATGCGTCCTGTAAAAAATAAAGATTCGATTTATGAGGAAGGTTACGTACTCGGAAGATGGGTCATGAAGACAATCGGAAAGGAAAATTTCTCTGAAGAAATCAAAGAAAAAGGCTGTCACATAGGAGACTCAAACGAATACTGGTTTGGAGCAGATATAAGCAATAACTTCAGTGGCAATTTTGCTTCAATGTATGGAACCTATTACGCTCTTAAAGACTACTATACCTCCGACGGCAAGAACAGCACTGAATTTTATAATGAATTGTTGGTAAATTGCTGGGATGAAAACATTTCGGAAAAACCTGAAATAATCAAATCATTGTATGACGATCTTCAGGAATTTGTTTCCGAATGCAATAACCTGATCAGGCAAAAATAAGTCCTATCCTGCGCAGTAGACAAAAAGATTTCACATCTCTCCGACCGCTTGAAATGTATAATAAATGCATTGGGATTATGGCAAAACGGAAAGGATGACTAATGAAGAAAAATTTTTTGTCGATCGTTGTAGCCGGTGTTATTGCACTATCTATGCTTGCAGATAATACTTGTGTTTATGCTAAAGAGAAAGTACAAGCCAAGAAAAACAAGGAAACATACTATTTATGCGGAATAAAAAAAGGCGATCTCATTTTATGGGATGTATGCTCACAGTGTGCAAATACTTTTTCCGTTACAATAAAAGATGACAATAAAACATACGCCACTATAGGTAAAGATGATTACATAACCGAACTCAATATATTGTCACATGAGTCGGCTCTTTACGATGGCGGTCGTAATTTACGCATCGAAGTAGAATTTGACAGTCCTTCTGTAGAAATAAAAACGGCTGTAGCTTCAGGTTCCATCAAGAATGAGAAAAAAAACACCATCGGACATCTGTATAATTACAGTTTGGAAGACGGCGATGATGCAGATTATAACGATGTATCCATTTCGATAACTTCGTGGAAAAAACAAGGATAATAATAACCCTCGGTACAATGCCGAGGGTTTTATCTTTATTCGTTTTTATATTTTTTTAGTTCCTCTTGCAGCTTGGCAATGGTAGCTGCTTTATCTAAAAGCATCGAATTTGCATCTGAAAGCTGCTTTTGCGCAGCGGTAAGTTGTGACTTAGTATCAGTAAGCTGAGTCTTAGCATCAGTAAGCTGAGTCTTGGTATCAGAAAGCTGAGTCTTGGTATCATCAAGTTCCTCTTGAAGCTCATCAATCATGTATTTAACTGTGTTACGATCAAGTATCCTAAGCTCCTCAGAGAACATATTCATCATCCTTTCTATGTTTAGACACATGTTATATAAATCCTGATACATTGCTTTAAAGAAAGGATACTTTTCAATCAGTTTGATAATGAACTCAGGCTCATCGCATCCAATAAATGTAAGCCATGCATCTAATTCGCTTTGTATACCACTATTATGGAGTTTTTCAAGGAAAATATCAACAGGGATAAATACATAGTTTTGAAGCATGTTAAGCTCAAGACCGCTATCAGATACAGCTGAGAATTTGTGGATAAAGATATCTTTGTAATCCTTAAATGGTTTTGGACTACTTTCGAGGAATACGATAGTGTATACCGGAGCAATGTTTTTGTAAGAAAAATTTTTTTTAAGCGCATCTCTTACTCTTTTGTATTGACGAAGCAGTAAGTCTGCTGAATAGCAAGATGCTCTTTCTCCTGTAAAAGCGTAACCGAGTTTTTGAACTTCAATGTTGGCAAGAGTTCCGTCCTCGAGTTCGACAACTATATCGGTAATGACAAGAGACAGTTCATCTCCGATACGTGTGTTGTCATTCGGAAGTTGATATTTTACAGTGACTTTTTTACCGATAATGATACTTAATAATGCTGACAAGCGTTCAGGCGTGTACTCTGGATTGAGGATTTCTTTGAAATAGCAGTCATAGAGCATCTTTACACCTTTGCTTCCGGTACATATAGATAGAAAGTCCTCCTTTTGATCTTCAGACCAGGTTTCAAATTTTTCGCGAAGAGTATCATTTGAATTGATCTCTTCAAGAATCTGTTCCTTTGTTTTGATCATCGGAAATAATTTAGATAGATTAGTTTTGCTGTTCATACAGCTCCTCCTGAAAAAATAGATTTGGCCAAGCAGCCATATGTCGACTTGAGAATGGCCGTTGAAAGACCGTCGACATATTCAATGATAGCAAACAAATCTTAAGAACTGCTGTAGATATTTCTTAAATTTTCTTAAGAAATACTTATAATTCCGCAAAAAGCAATACCGGATTACTACAGTATTTATGCGCATCCGATGCCCTTATAATACTACAGATATTTTCATATGAAGGTGTTATTATCTCATCATTATAATAAATATTGGCATCTATTCTTTTAATATAATCAATCACATCTGATAACAACAATCTATTTAACGTCCTCAGATCCAGCCTGATGCTGACTTCTACAACACGCGAATTCTCTAATAACAATTCAATACATGTGCCTTCCAAGCTTCCAAACTGTATTATATCTTTTGACCAGCTATCTTCTTTTTCCAGAAAAGTAACATCATTGGCACCAACAGGTTCATTGTTCCAATAGCAAATATCTTCATCTGTATTCTTTTTATTTTTATCGATAACATTAAAATCAATTTGCCAAATAGCCATTTCAACATTCTCTCAAGATTGACAATACTTCTTTACTATAATCTGTATATCTTCTTTGCCAAAAAGATATATATCAGGCGCAATCATCTCGTCGATATTTGAGATTGCTACTAAAAAATGCCACGCTTCCATGTCGTCAATATCAACTTGATCTTCTTGTCTAATATAGTTAATAGCCCACTCACATATTTCTTCTCTTGAAACATAATTTTTCAAGACCAAATCTATGTTTTTCGATATTTCTTCTTTTGTTGGTTGCTTCATATATTATTCCAAAAATCTACTTTATGCGGTTTTATTATTTCGTCATTCATTATCTTTGCTGCCGTCTCTGGAAACGCTATATCTCTATAAACAAAGCTCCCCACTTCTGTACCATCCAGAAAAAACGACAAGAAATAAAGATTGCCAAGACTTTCAATATCACTGTACACATTAGTACTCTTTCTCAAAAACTTATCAATACTCTTTGTCTTTGGAAATTCTTTGATTCTATCTTTATATCTTACAATCATCTTGTCATATGTTTCAGGTCTTTTCAGCTCTTTTGCACCTATTGAAAGCAAATTAATATAATACTGATTCTTATAGACAAACACTATATTTTCTAAGCAGCTTTTTTCACAGATTTCCTGAATATACTCCCCATTGTAAAAATCCGCATCAGTATATTGATCTGCTTTCAAAGTTCTTGCCATCTTATAAGGATCTATTCCACACCACCAGCTTCTATACCCAAAATCCCAGTCTATAAGCGGATTGTCATAAAGCATCACAGTACATCCGCCGCCGTGAAAGAGATATTTCTTTTCATCAAAACATATTTCAAATATTCTTTCTTGATGTAAATACTCTATCAATGAGTACTTATCCCAGAGTACTGCTCCAATTTTATTATAATAATCAATTAAATCGACACAAGCACATTCAACAATTCTATAGTATCGCTTATATGCTTCTATTAACTCATCATGCATATCAATTTATGCCTATCCTCTAGCCTCTTCATAGTAATACAAACATTCACAGACTCTCTCTATCTTATATCTAAAATAATCGATCTTTGGGCCTGTAAATTTGTTTCGTCCATCATGTTCATTCCGCTTTCCTCTTAAGCTTACACAAATTAGCATTAAACCCTTCATCGTCGGAAAGGTCCGCAACGATATAGTTATCGCTCAAAATAACCGCCTTTTCAAGGACTCTTCCGTTTGAGGAAGGCTCAAGACCGGACTCTGCGAAATCCACAAGCTTTTTGCATTTGCCAGACTCGCCGTCATATCCGTAAAGCGCTTCTGAGTCGGCTGCGTAGAAATCATAGACTACGCCCCTGAAGAAATCGTAATCCTTGTCATTGAATACATTAAGCGGATCACTGAGCGTCATATTATCAAGATCAATCCGGTAACATTCAGCGTATTCCGCATCCTCACTACCAATCGAAGCAAAGAGCTTGCCGTTTGCTCCCCTAAAGAGATAACCGCAATCAGCATATGATTCACCGAGCACATCAAGTCCCATATATTCACTGACTCCGCTCTTTTTTTCGCACTTCATGATTCCTTTGGTCGTATCAAGAATAAGTCCCGTATTCTTGGTCCAGAAAATATTATTGATATCAAAATGTCCCTCACCCGTTACCATGTCAGTGAGATTAATATCAAATAGCTCTTTTCCCTTATTATCAAACTTAACAACAGCGGCATCGCTAATGAAAACAGAAAAGTCACCGGTAATATCCTCGCCTCCTCCAAAATAGTTTTCAAATAGCGAAGCAAAATCTTCAATCTCATATTCACTCTTGTAGGTTTCATAATACATATAAAGATTTTGTTCGTTATCTGTCGCAAATTTACACGACATTCCCGGAGCGCCGGCTCTTATCTCAAACGACTTTACTTCTGTGCCGTTTGGGACAAAAGAGATATATCTGTGCCTTCCGACACCCAGATCCGTGACAGCTATACACTTGCCGTCCGAATAATCCAGGTATTCAAGACTCTCCATATCCCTTATTACCCCTTCAAGCTCGGCATGCGAAAAAACACAGCTGTCATACTGTTTTGTTGCATGCTCCGAAGACTTGGCACTATCAGCCTTCTTGAAACTGCACCCTGTAAATGCCGTAACAAGAAAAGCTGCTGCCAAGATATAGCTCCAAATTCTTTTTCCCCAAAAAGCTATTCTCATAATCTTTCCATTCTAAAAGCACGAATAAACAAACCTAAAAACTTATCAGCCTTCTGCCTTGATAAGTTTGCAGATGTTGGATGAAAAAGCATCAGTGTCTACCGTTACATCCGCAATTATCTCTTTGTCACTCAAAGCAACCGCATAATTGATAAGTATTCCCGTTACATCAGGCTCTAATTTTGACTGTGCAAAATCCATTACCTTAACCAATTTGTCTGCACTACCGTCATATCCGTAAACAGCTTCCGCATCAGCACAATAGAAATCATGTCCTTCACCTGCAAAGAAGTAAAAATACTCTTTTGGTATGCTGAGAGGATCGCTGAGCTTCTTTCCATCAAGATCTACTGCATAAGTAATATATCCATCTTCACCTTCATATACAGAAGCAAAAAGCTTATCTCCCGCGCCCTTAAACAAAGTACAATAACCTTCATATTTATCGCCGAAATCCTTACATTCCATGATCGTTGAAAGGCCGCTGTTCTCGTCAAACTTCATGATACCTGTGGTTGTATTAAATAAAAGTCCATTCTTCTCAGTCCATACAATACTGTTTACAACAAAAGAGCCATCTCCTTTGTAATTGCTCATAAGATCTTTTCTGAAAATCTCTTTTCCCGTCGCATCGAACTTCACAAGGCCTGCTGCCTTCATCGCACTCTCTGCATCGGCAGCATCTCCCTGCCAGTCTTCGGGAGCTGCATCTTCGCTCTCATCGTCATCGCCCGCATGGGCAACACCTTCTTCATCAGCTTCCGTATCAGCTTCTTCATTATATTCTATATATTGCATATAAAAATTGCCTTCAGCATCAACTGCATAGCTTGATATAACAGAGCCCACACTAAGGTTAAAAGAATTAACATCTGATCCGTCAGGATTAAATGAAATGTATTTGCGATCTCCCTGGTCTCCAACCGCAACAACCACGCATCTTCCTGCCGCATAATCAAAATATTCAATGAACTCCGATTCGTCTGTTATCCCACTTAGCTTATTCAAATTAAAGATGCAGTTTTCTTCCTGAGCTGCTGTCTCCTGCGCTACGGAAGTTTCGGCGTTGCC
Organism: Butyrivibrio sp. LB2008; assembly: GCF_000621565.1. Classification (GTDB taxonomy): domain Bacteria; phylum Bacillota; class Clostridia; order Lachnospirales; family Lachnospiraceae; genus Butyrivibrio. The sequence continues at coordinate 183,836 of NZ_JHXZ01000009.1, read as the reverse complement.
TACTTCGGCACCGACTTCTTTTTTACCACATCCTGCAAATGTCACCACGCATAAAGCCGTAGCAAAAATGCAACTTGCAACCCGTTTTGATAAAATTTCTTTTCTCATAATATTCTCTCCTTAAAAACCACTTATATCTTTAACACATCAACTATTCTCATTGATGTAGATATTAACTCTGCTCTGAATAATATCAGCGACCTCTTCCGCGGTTTTCTGTCCGCTAAAGAATGCCGATGTTTCCTCAACAATAATATTGCTTATTGCTCCCTCTTCTTCATACAAGGTATTGATTGAAGTCACATAATCATAGAACTTTTGCGCTTCTTCCTGTGATAACGGCTCTCTCTTAACCTCACCGCCGCCACCCGGAACTAATAAAGTCTCCGAGCTGACACTTTCTTTGGTCGCTTCCTCCAAAGCCTTTTCAAATCCTGCCTTATTCGATGTGAAAACTCCACCAAGATCATTAGAATCATCAAAAAGGAATCTGATAAAATCATATGCCGCTTCTGGATATTTTGTTCTGCTGCTTACAGACACACTGTCAAATGCATTGATCGCAGCCAGGTTCTCGCCGTCCTTATTGGGACATCCCACCATAGCAATTTCATCACTAAATACAGCCTGTTTAATCCTTGAATATTCATAAAGGTCATAAATCTCAGCATTATAAAAAATCGCCCTGTCATCGGCATACTTAAGATCCAAACCATCAGAATCTTCTTCCTCGTTGTTTTCTTTGAACCTGTTTACAAAATTTAAAAACTCAACGAAATCCTGACTGTTAAAGCTGCATTTTTTGTTCTGCCAATCTATATACTTATTTCTATTATACGGCAAATTATAAGAAATTATTACATTTTTATTTACATCGCCGAATGCAGAGACATAATCAAGGTTTTTACTCTTTATAAGTTCCTCGCACTCATCATAGGTAAAAGAGTTTTTTCCACCCGCAAATCTTTCTCTTACAATATATGTTTTAATACCGAACTCCGGAATCGCCCTGTATATTTTGCCATTAACTTTCATCATCTCAGCAAGATTAGGAAGAAACTCGATATCACCAAGTCCACCGCCATCTTCAAAAGCAGGTGTCAGATCAAGCAAAAGCCCCTTATTTACATATTCCTGAACTGATACATTAAGACCTGAGGTATCAATAATATCGGGCGCATCTCCCGATACAAGTTCAAGATTAAACTGCTTGATTCCCTCTTCCTCAGAGCCATACAGCTCAGGATAATTTATGACTTTGATACTATACTTATCATTTACTTTATTAAACTTTGAAGCCGCTTTTTCAGCATAGTTTCCACCGACAAAGCAAGCCATCGTAAGCTGGATCTTTTCTCCGACAGCCTCCGGATTTACTTTTGTAAGCCTTACAATATCGGCATTAAAGCCATATTCATCAGGAGTATCTCCCGATACAGCTGCGATTATTTCAGTATCGCTAAGCGCAACCGCATCATATATTCCGCCGCTCATAAGTGAATCGTTAAAATCAAGAACTTTAACAAGCTGCTTTTCTTTTCCGTCAAATACAAAAATCCCTTCAGAAGTAGCAGCAAATAAATCATGTCCTTCACCTTCAAAAAACTGATAGAACTGAGTCGGATCAAAACATTCAATCGGTTCACCAATCTTTTTATTGTCAAGATCAAGCGTACTGAACTTTTCGTCGTCATATTGAATATATAACTGTGAATCTAAGCCTTTGACAATCTGACTTATATGGGCAAAAGAGCCTTCTGCGCCACCCGGCATAACCATACTGAATCCGTTAGCATCGTCATATGTCTCAACTCCTCCGGGAGTTCCGACTACAAGTCCTTTATCCCGGACCCAGACCATATCATATATAAAGAAATTATTGTTCTCTAATTCTTCCTCTGTCAGTTCTTTGGAAACATCAACTTTGAAAAGTTCATTTCCCGAAGTGTCATACTTTGCAAGATATTCTGTCCTATCTACTTCCGCGTTTTCATAACTTCCATCTTCTTTTGGAGATGTAAAAAGATGCACATAAAGATTTCCGTCATTATCAAAAGCACATTCCTCAGCGCTGTAATATTCTTCTCCTTCGATAACATAAGACTGTATATCCGATCCGTCAGGATTAAATGTCACACATCTTATACTTCCGCTTTTTGTGCCGATCACTGCCTTGATCTTGTCCCCAACCTTATCAATACAGGTAACTCTTTCATCTTTCTCTATAGTTCCCTTAATGCTCTCCTGTTTAAAAACATAATCCTTCGACTGCTCTTTTACCTTAGCTACAGGATTATCATCCTTTTTCTTACCGCACCCTGTAAAAGCAGTAATGCAAAGAGCAATTGAAAGTATGCCGCTCAAAGCTCTTTTTGCAAAATAATCTTTCCTCATATTTTTTCTCTCCGTTTATAACTATAACTAAAAATACAGGAGGATACCCTAATATCAGCATCCTCCTTAAAATATTAACTATTCTCGTTTATATAGACACTAACTCTGTTCTGGATTATCTCTGCAACTTCCTCCGCTGTCTTTTGTCCGCTAAAAAACGCAGAGCACTCTTCAGATATTATATCGCTAACTTCCGAATTTCCGCTGTACAGCGAGTTTATCGAAAGAACAAAATCACTGAACTTCTTTACTTCCTCCTGTGTAAGAGGCTTAATCTTCACTTCCTTTTCGGCTACCCTGTCATATACATATGCATCGTAATCGTCGTCACTTTTTTCTTTTGTGGCTTCCTGCAATTCTGAATCAAATTTTGATTTTATCGATGAAAAGCCTCCCCAAGCTCCTCTGTCTGCCTCTAAAAGATTCCTGATGAAATCATAAATAATATCCTGATGGCTTGTTTTGCTGTTTACCACAAAAGTTTTAGCGTTTATTGAAGATAAATTTTCACCGAAATTATTCGGAACTCCTACAAATTCAATCTCATCCTTAAACAGCACCTGCTTAAGTCTTGCATATTCGTTCATGTTATAGAAGTATCCGTTGTAGAACAGACCTCTGTCATCGGCGTAATAAGTTTCCGGATCTATATAATCATTACTATCAAAGTCTTTACGCTCGTCCGGGAAGTTATTTATAAAATTCATCAGATCAATAAATTCAGGATTGTTGAAATCACACTTCTTATTTTCCCAATCTATAAACTTATCGCCGTAATATTCCCAATAATATGAAGCCATTATCGACTTTTGATTGAATGAGCCAAATGCTGTATCATAATCAGTTCCCTTGCTTTTAATAAGTTCATCGCAATCCTTATATGTAAGAGATGATTTTCCGTTGGCAAATTTAGATCTAACCACATAAGTTTCAACCGTGAATGAAGGAATAAATGAATAATACTTTCCATCTATCTTCATCATATCATCTATATTCGGAAGGAATTCTATATCAGCCAAAGGGCCACCATTTTCAAATGCAGATGTAAGATCAAGTACAATTCCTTTATCTACGTATTTCTTAAGATATGACTCGTTTCCTGAGATATTGATAATATCGGCTGCTTTTCCTGATGTAATATCAAGATTAAACTGCTTCTGCGCTTCCTCCCAGTCATCGGGATAAAGCTCGTTGTAATCAATAATCTTAATCGTGTACTTATCATTATTTCTGTTGAATTTCATAATCTCGCTTCCGATAGTCTCGTCAGTCCAAAGAGTACTCATAGTAATGATTGTCTTATCGACTATATCTTCGGGATTAACTTTGGTGAGCCTTACAAGAGCCATATTATTATCTGTATCAATCGGAATACTAGCAATAAACTCTTTGTCGCTTATAGCAACAGCAGCAATCCATGACATCCATCCGCCGGAACCGATATTTGAATCTCTGTAATCAAGGAGTTTCTCAAGCTTAGATGCCTGAAGATCGTATTTAAAGATTCCAACATCAGTTGCAGCATATAAAGTGCCATCTGTTCCTGTAAAGAAACTATACTGTGCATTCTCACTAAGCCCTTCAAGTTTCTTTCCAACTTCCTTCTTCTCAAGATCAATTATCGCAGTGGTCTCTCCGTCATAATTTACTTCATCATAATAAGTTACAACTGCCTTATCATCTGAAAGTTTGACAAAGTTATAAATATATATCGAATCACCAATCTTCTTTTTATCTATGAGCATTTCAAAGCCCTTCTGCTCGTCATATGCCTGAATGCCCTTTGCCGTAGAACAAACAAGTCCATACTTGGCAGACCAGAAGATTTCGCTGACATCGAAATCTTCTCCTTCAAAGTCCTTGGAAAGCTCGTATTTATATATCTCTTTTCCGGTTGGATCAAGCTTTACAAGATAAGATTTCCCATCATCAGCTACGTTCTCTCCTAAATCACCATCGTTTGCCTCTTCTGCAGCTGAGCTTTCGCTTGCTGAAGCATCTTTTGAAGCTTCTTTTGAAGCATCTTCTCCTGCATCCGATTGTTCCGAAGCAGAAGCATCTGAAGAAGCAGCATCTGCTTCGGATTCAGCATCCTCAGCGCCGCCCATATCGGCAAATCTGTCATCCACTATTCCTTCAATAGTATTCACGTAAATGTTTCCGTCATTATCAAATGCACAAGAAGATAAATAAACATCTTCTCTTGTATTGATATCAATTGACTGAACATCAGATCCGTCTTTGTTAAAAGAGATACATCTGTTCTTTCCTTTTTCCGACCTAGTGATAACTTTTACTTTATCGCCCACAATTTCGATATTATCAGCTTTTTCACCGGGTTCAAGAATACCCTCAAAATCTTCCTGCTTAAAGATGCAGTTCTTATCGATCTGCTTTGCTTCCTCTAAAGAATTATCGCTTTTTTTCTTACCGCATCCCGCTAATGATGTTATACAGATTGCAAAAATAAGAATACTACTAATGCCTTTACCTGCCTGCCCAACTTTTCTCATTTTTCTCTTCTCCATTTCAATAGTTATCAGCTGTTTTCATTGATATATACGTTAACTCTGTTCTGTATGATCTCGGCAACTTCTTCCGCAGTCTTCTGACCGCTGAAAAATGCCGAAGCCTCCTCACTTATAATATTTTGAATATCCGTCTCTACCTCATACATAGTATCTATAGAAAGGACATAATCATAAAATTCCTTTGCTTCTTCCTGTGTCATAGGCTTTTTCTTGACCTGTTTACCGGAAGTATAATCCTGGAAATAAGCATCCTCCGAAGACTCATCTTTTTCCTCACAAGCTTCTTGCAGCATAGCTTCAAAATAATTCTTATTTGAAGACAGATAGCTGATAAACTTTTCCTTATCTTCGGGATTGCCTATTTCAAAAAGCTTCCTTATAAATTCGGCAGCACCATCCAAATTGCTTACTTTGCTGCTTACAGCAACAGTTATAGGATAAATGGCTGCAAAGTTTTTTCCGCTGTTATTCGGAAAACCTACCATTGCTATATCATCATTAAAATCAACCTGTTTTATTCTCGTATAATCTTCCGGTGAAGCAAAAAATGCGCTGTAGAACAATGCCTTATCCTGAGCATAAAGCTGATTGTAATCTGCATTTTCTTCATCGATACTTGCTTTTTCTTCAGAAGGAAATCTGTTTATAAAATTCAAAAAATCGATAAACTCAGGGCTGTTAAAATTACATTTCTTATTAAACCAGTCAACATACTGATTTCTGTTATATAACCATGCATAAGAGATCAAATATTCTTTGTAAGAATATCCGCCAAAAGCGGTATTGTAATCAGTATGCTTGTCCTTTATAAGTTGGTCACAGTCTTCATATGTCAAAGACGTTTTACCATTGGCTAAACTTGCTCTCATCACATAAGTTGAAACAGTATAATAAGGAATGGCAGAATAAAACTTACCGTTTACTTTCATCATCTCGGCAACATTTGGAAGTAATTCCACGTCTCCAAATGCTCCGCCATTCTCAAACTGCGAACTCAGATCAAGAACTATCCCTTTATTTGCCAAAGTTTCAATCGGTATGTTTAGTGATGAAACATCTATGATATCAGGCGTTTTCCCGGATGTGATATCCAAATTAAACTGCTTTACAGCTTGATCGTAATCATCAGGATACATATCGCCGTAATCCAATATTTTTATAGTATACTTATCACTTGACCTGTTAAACTTCATAACGGCGTTCATCATAGGAGTATCAATATACAAACCGCCAAAAGTAATCTGTATCTTATCAACAACATCCTCGGGATTGACCTTAACCAATCTGCAAAGAACCGATGAACTATCAATACCTTCCGGAATATCCGCAATAAATTCATTTTCGCTTATAGCCACTGCTCTGTTTACTGATGTAAAAGTTCCCATTCCAATTGCTGAATCAGCAAAATCAACGAGTTTTACAAGCTTATCGTTCTTGATGTCATATCCATATATTCCGCTTCTTCCCGAAGCATAGAGATCATAACCTTCGCCTGCAAAAAAAGTAGAAACATAATCACCGTTGTTAAATGCAGAAACAGCTTTCCCGATTTCTTTCTTATCAAGATCAAGCAAACAAACCACATCATCTTCGCTCTGATCATCATAATAAGAAATATACAGCTGATCATTTGCCCCTTTACCGAAAGAAGAAACATAGCCGATTGACTTGGCAATTTCTTCTTTAGCCATGATGATATTAAAACCATCCTTATCATCGAACTTCTCAATTCCTCTGGAAGTTTCAAACAAAAGACCGTATTTATCAGTCATGACCATCTGACCACAGTAATTCTCTTCACCGGCAAATTCCTTGGACAGATCAAATTTTAAAAGTTCTTTTCCCGTAGGATCGATTTTCACAAGATAATAAAATGAATCATCATATGCTCCGTCTGAAGTATCAGCACCCTCATCTTCCGCCTCGGATTTTTCTTCTGTCGAGGCCTTTTTTTCCGATGATTCTGCGTCCGTTGTCTCTGTATCAGCCTTATCTTGTGATGCATCCAAAGCCCCTTCCAAAGCCCCTTCTCCGGCAGTATCACCTTCATCTGATGCCGCAGATGAAGCCTCACCTGCCGATGCATTATCCTCAGCATAAAGTATTGGAAGATCTTCTTCATCATATACATAGTACGTCATATAAAGGCTTCCGTCTTTATCATAAGCACACCATGATGGATAACTTCCTTTTTCAAGTTTTATATCAACAGACTGAACGTCAGATCCGTCAGTGTTAAGAGAAATATACCTGACATCACCTTTCTCGGAAGTTGTAATAACTCTTACCTTGTCTCCGACATAACCGATATCCCCTATCGACTCGCCTTCATTTAGTACTCCTTCCAGTTCTTCCTGCTTATATATACAATTCTTGTCAACCTTTTTGGCCTCCTCTACGGGATCCCCTCCTTTCTTTCCGCATCCCGTAAGAGATGCCGCAAAAAGAAACGATGCAAGACTTAAACAGACTACTCTCTTGGCAACTCGTCTTTTTCCCATTTTGCATTCCTCTTATTTTTCTTTCTCTCATTCAACTTAACTTCAAGTTCATACTTCTTATCTGCCAATTTTTCAAACAAACCGTGCAGATCAGTTTCCTTGCGTACATAAAATGTCCTTACAAAAAGAATAACTGTCACACATGCGCTCACTTTCAAAAAAAGCCTTATCACAAAAAGTATTGATAGAATATCTTCATATCCTCTGGCTATATTTTCCCAATATGGGTAATAAATTGCCTTTTGCCACATACTTCGTGTTCCAAAAGAAGCGACTACTTCAAGAAGCGGCAAAGCTTTAAATCTTTCTGAATTCTCGCAGATGTGCACAAATCTGCCATCCAGGCCGCAACTCTCAGCTATATTACTGCGAACAATCCCTTCTACAGGATTGGTGCATACTATCTCATAACAATTTATTCCTCCGAATTTAGCCTTTTTGCCGTCTTCGGATATCTCTTTCTCTGTAGTCCTGCCGCTGTATATATTTCCATACTTTGAAAGGCTGTCATAGGTCATGTAAATTACAGGATCTTTAAGACCTGCGGCATCACTGATCCTTCCCTCAGGTCTTTCGACAACACCTGCAATATAATGCGGAACATCGCCTATATAGACGATTTCATCGACAACATCATTGGAGCCAAACAATTTCCATGCTATATCCGTATCTATAACAATATAGTCAGCCATAACAGAATCATTGATAAACGGCCCGCCCGATACAAACTTAAGTGGATGGAACAGGAAAAAATCTCCCGCTACTCCGATAGCGTCCACTTCCTCCAAATTCTTGTCTTCAAAAGAAAGGCTCACTGTCCCCTGCGCACTGTAACAGCTTGAATACTTAAGCTTCTTCTCACTGATACCGCTCTCTGTGATCTTATTCTTAAAATCGTATTCCATCTTTTTGATGAAATCTTCGTCAATGTACCTGTCCTGACCGAAAAATGCACTAACCTGCGCACAATGCTCATATGAACATCTGGATACCGTATTCTGATCGGGCAAATTACCTATCATTGCTCTGCTTATCATCCCCAAGATCAGATCTGCAACCAAAAGTATCGCAACAAGAATAAGTGGTATCTTTGCTTCTTTTGCAATAACTATTATTTTATTTTTGATTTTCTCTAAAAACTCTGATGCTTTTTCTGTCTTCATCTTCCCTCGTCAGAAAGTCTTACCTGGTCTCCCGGATTAACAGCTTTTGATGCAGTTGTAATAACATAAGCATATTCATCCAGGCTTGCGTTAATCGCTGTGTTTTTGTCATCCTGCGCAACAACTTCAACATCTACTCTTGTTGCAATATATCTGTTTCCGAGCGGAGAATGCTTCTCTTTTATAACAAGTACATGCTTGTCAGACGATCCGCCCTTAACTGCATTGTTCGGAACAACCATGTCATATTCCTTGGATCTCTCCCCGATCTGAAGTGAAAGTGACTGTCCCGGTGTAACTTCAGAGCTCTCAACTTTGAATGTCAGAACCTTCTTTCCTGCCGGATCTGTCTTGTCATTCTTTATAGATTTAAGTATCGCTCTGAATTCTTCCTTAAACTGATATGGATTCTGAGGCTTTGCCGCATCTCCGACTTTAAGCTTCTTAGCCTGCTCTGTAGGTACTGAGAATTCTACCGTCATATCTTTTCCGTCAACCTGAATAACCGCAACAGGCTCTTCGGCAGATGTAGTTTCTCCTGCAACCTTTGCAATGCTTGATACAATTCCGTCAACAGGTGACTTAATTGTTGCACCTGTAGTTTCAGCTTCAAGCTTACTGAGTTTTTCCTTTGATGTAGCGATCTTATCTTTGAGATCGTTGAGAGCAAGTTCTGTCTTAACGCTTCCAAGTACCTTTGTCTTCTCTTCTTCAGCTACTTTAAGTGCTGCAGCCGTTTTAGCCTTTTCCGCGGTGGCTGTTGCAAGTTTTTGGCTGTTGCTTGCATCAACCTGAGTGCCGTAATTGGTAAGCTGTCCCTGGTCTTTCTCAAGCTCAGCTATCTTATTCTGAAGATCAGCTGCTCTTTCCTCATCACCACGTGCCTGCGCATCAGCAAGATCTGCTTTTGCCTGGTCAAGAGTATAGCCGGGTGTCGCTGCTTCATAAGCATTTCCCGCAGCATCATAGTCCTTCTTGCCGGTAATCTCGTCAATCTTTGCCTGCGCAGCATTGTCAGCCGCAAGCGCCTCATTATATTTATCTGTAACGCTCTTTACTTCAGCCTGATAATTGTCATAAGTTGACTTCTTGCCTTTACGAACCTTTGTAATAACCTCATCCGGAATATCTCCCGAGAAAAGAGCCTGTTCGTACTGAAGCTCAAGCGCATCGAGATTCTCTTTCTCTTTTACAAGTTCATCCGACTCCATGTCATCAAGATAAAAGAGAATATCGTCCTTATTTACATGTGCGCCTTCCTTCACGGCGACACCTGAGATTTTCCTTGACTCCTTAACGGTAACGTTGTAAGGATCTTCCGCGGATACATCACCCGTTCCTTTGATCTGCGGATTGATCTCTCCTCTTTCCACATAAGTTGTTGCAACCTGCGGAAGGGAATAATTCATAATGGTATTGGAAAAAAACGTAAGAATAAGCATAATGCTAAGGAATACAATCGCTACGTTTTTTACAATATCTTTTCTGTCCTTCTTTTCTTTTTTGGGAGCGTTGTCTTCAACAACAATCTCTTTTTCTTCACTCATCCCTTTACTCCTCCTTGGTAAGAAATACCTTCCACCAAATAATCTTCGCCGTATAAGAACAACAATAACGGCGGGATCAAATAAATTACCGCAACCGCGAAAGCAAGACTTATCTCGCCGGTGTTGATCTTAGATAAGAATACGGATAAAGGATGTTTCTCCGGATCCTTAAGCAATATAAGCGGCTGCTCAACCATGTTCCAATAATCAAAAAATACCAATATAGTTATCGAAGCGATTCCGCCCTTACACAGCGGAAGCTGTATCTTCGAAAAAATATCCCATTCACCGGCACCGTCTATCTCAGCCGCTTCAGTAAGCTCTTTTGGAACTCTCTTCATGAACTTGGTCAGAAGATAAATCGCAAAAGGTGAGAAGAATCCGGGAAACCAGATAGCCCACTTTGTATCCAGGATTCCCAAAAAGTCCGAAACAAGATAGTTCGGAACAAGTGTTACCTGATATGGCATCAGCATCAAAACAATGTAACAGAAAAAGATAACATCTTTTATCCTGCTCGTATGCCTTGAAAAGCCATACGCCGCAAGCGAAGCCAACGCAAGCTGCATTCCAACTATCGGAACCGTATATATCATTGAATTCCAAAACTTAAAAAGATACTCCGGACTCTTAAAAAGAACTGTGTAATACTGTGCGAAACTGACCATATCCGGAATAAACTTAAGATTTACGGTCTTTGAAATGAATATCTTTGCACCATTCTTATCTGTAGCAAAGATTGCACCATAATTTGCATTTATTTCCGACGCAGCCATGAACGAATTGGTTACCGTCAAAAGCGTCGGCATTATGAAAAAGAATGCGAAAACAACGGCCGCTACAGTTACAATTATCTTCTTCGTTCTGTCTTCAATCTCTTTTTTCTTTTTTATTCTTTTTTTGTATAATTCATAAGCCTTATTTTCCATAAAAGTTATTATCCTTCTACGTCTTTACCGTATGAGTCCTCAAGTCTTACAAGAAAATAGATCAGCACGGAAACAATTATGAACATTATTATCGCCGCAGCGGAAAGCATCTGATAATCCAGCGCAGCAAATTTATTATTCATATAATGCTGAAGCATATATAACGTATCATAAGGATAATCTCCGGTAAGAAGATAAACTTCCCGGAAAACCTTAAAGGAATTGATCAGGGACATGATCGTAACAAACATGATCGTAGGCGACATGAACCTGAGCTTCACGTGCCAAAAAATCTGAAATTTACCTGCACTTTCTATTCTTGCAACTTCTATAAGTTCCTTTGGTATTCCCGCAAGTGCGGACATGAATAAGATCATGTTGTAACCAAGATTTTTCCATAAAAAAAGCGATATGATAACAATGTATGCCTTATCAGATTTGAGCCAATCCGTCTTGGAATCACTAAACATCATAAGAACATTGTTAACAAGACCGTTTTGATGAAACATCACCTGCCATATAAGTACTATGGAAGCAGTCGGCACCATAAGCGGACTTAGAAAGGCCGATCTGAAAAAGCTTTTGAACGGAATCCTCGATTCCATAACAACAGCCAACACCAGTGACAATATAACTGCAAGAGGTACCGCAGTAAAAGAAAACTTTAATGTATTCCCTCCCGCTAACCTGAAAGCATCATTATTCCATACATTTACAAAATTACTGAATCCCACAAACTCTTTCTGGATAGGATTGTTCATAAATGAATAGCCTATAACAACCATGAAAGGCATAACAAAAAATACCATTACTCCGACGAGTGAAGGTAAAAGAAAGAGCCAGGAAACCAGCCCTCTCTTTCCTATCGTCTTAACTCTTTGCTTTGGCTGCTTAATTCTTTTTGGGATAAAAGAGTTAATTTTCACTTGCTAAATCCTCTATAACAAACTCCGGTACCGAATTCAACTTAAAACTAAAATGACGCTCAAAAACATCCTGTGTATTTTCGTTAACGCTTACAGAATACTGCTTTTCAAGCTTATCAAAAGGATAGCCCCACTCAACATAGTAGTCATATGTACAATTATCAAGAATTTCTTTTATCTGTCCCTTATCTGTATAAGTATGAGTACTGGAACCGTAATCATTCCTTCCGTAATACCACAAATAAAAAGCATCTCTTTTTCCCTGTTCTGACAGATCATTGAAGTTTACAGATTTTATCGGCTGCACAAAGGCATTATAAACCTTAATCTCATCTATATTTTCCAAGAAGCTTTTCTGATCAACATATAATCCATGCTTTTTCAAGAATTCGATTGAACGCGTAAAGTCCTCATATACATATAAAGAAACATAAGCATATGACGGATAATCGATTTTTATCAAGACTTCTCCGACCGCACTGTGCTCTCTGATAAAAGAATATTTATAATGTTCCAGGACATCCTGCCTGTAAGCATCAATAAATTCTTTTATCGGTATATTGTAATCAGCAACCCCGTTTCCGTTGTAATAAACAAATTCAAAGGAAATACTGAGATCAGAATTTAACATCTCTTCACTAAATAAATTATCATCAAAGCACGGAATATGCCCCTTTATATATTCCTCGCTACCGGTAAGTTTATCCATAAGCGCAGGATCTATGTCATAAGGTATTATGATATTTCTGTATATCTTTCTACCGTCTTTCATATTGTACGTAACTATACTGTTCCATCCGTCCGCATGCTTGTTGTATGTATTCCTTCTGGCACACTCCATTCCTTTCCGTGCAACCTTGACTACAGAATCAACATCAGAAAGTTTCATATGCAATTCAGAATAACCATCAATAGTATCAGAAAACCTTCTGCTTTCATCATAATAATACCCAAAACCTTCGTCTACATTTATAATCGAGGCGCTTTCAATAGATGAGGGGGTCGGTACATAGCTGTCATAGCCTAGTAAATCACCCCTATAAATAAAAAAAATCAAAAGCAATATTGCCATTGCCATAAGCGTTTGACGTCTACCCTTGGAAAAACTCTTTATATCAAGATCAAGACAAATTTCTACAAATCCACCGGTGATCAAACAGATTATAAGCATTGCAAAACCAAAGATAACATACAAATACTGACTTTGAATTGAATGACATACAGTATTTAAAGCAACTACTCCGGCAAGTGAAGTAACAATACAAATAATTATCTTGACTGCCCATCTAACAGGCTTATATATGATAGTTTTTCCAACATGCTCCGCTCTTCTGCGCTTATATACGACCATCACCAGTACAGTCGCTATAATAGCAGCAAGAATCATATCAATGTCATATAAAAAGAGCTCACGATATGAATCCAGAATAAAAGGCACATCCATAACATATTCTTTAGAATAAAATCTATACCGGAACCAATATTCAGCAACAGAATTTGCATCAAATAAAGGGCACAAAAATCTGCGTACAGTATCATAACCTGTTGAAGTTTTATAAAAAATCCTATCAAATTGATGGAATTCTTCTCCTAAAACTGCAGGAAAACATAACAAAAAAGCTGTAAATATAAGTGCTATAAGCTTAGTTCCACTCAACATAATAGCTAAAGTTGCTATGGTAAAACATGCATAGAAGAACACAAGCATTCTAGCCGTCTGGATAAGAACAGCAATAACAACGGCAGTATTTACTGCCCCTGTTGTAGCCGAAATCAGAAAAGCTATAGCCACAACAATAAGGTAAATACCGGTAAAATTAGATAGTGCAACCATATAAGCACTCTGCACTCTTCTTGCACTTGTAGTAGGCAGACTCAAATAAAAATCAAGCTTACTTGTACTAAACAGATAAGAAAACTTAGCAAAAGCATATAAAATGCCGAGTGCCCCAATAAGAAGATAAAGGTCTGAGCTAAGACCAATTGTTCTCATTACTACCATCTGCTTCTCAAACAACATCTGTTCAGCCGACTGACTGTGCATATTTCCATAATTTGTTGTTCTGATAAACCAAAGCACGGTAGGAACAATAAAAGCAATGAAAACTACAGGTAAAACAAGAACAAAAGTCCACAAATTTCTATTACTCATGATTTTTTTATTTGCTTTAACCTTATCAACCCAAGATAAATTTGCGGATGTCATATCCAACCACCTCCGTCTCACTTATGAAGATCTCTTCCAATGTAAGAGCTAATATTTCAAAGAAAATCATTTCTCCGCGCTTGAACGCTTTTTCAATATCTGTCCTTTCACCCCTGACAGTTATTGTATGAAGCCTTCCGCGCACATCATGGATAAGCACATCGAGACCTTCAAGTGCCTTCTTTTCATCCTCTTCAGACTTAAATACGCACTGAATTTTTTGCATATTAAATTTCATGTCAGACAGATCCTGTGATAAAACAACACCACCATCATGGAGCAATCCAACATGATCACAAATATCTTCGAGTTCTCTTAAATTGTGAGATGCAATTACGGGAGTCAAGCCTCTGTCCGATATTTCAGCTGCAAAAAGGCTCTTAACCCCCTGTCTGACTACAGGATCAAGTCCGTCAAAAGTTTCATCACAAAGAAGGTACTTGGTTCCCGCACATAATCCCAACAGAATTGAAACCTGCTTTTTCATACCCTTAGAGAATGTATTTATCTTCCTACTCGTATCAAGTCCAAATCCTGTGGTCATCTTATCAAATTTATCTTTATCAAAGTCCTTATAAATTGAAGAATAGAACACAGCCATATCTTCCGGAGTACTATTCGGGAAAAAATATTGATCATCCGAAATATAAAAAACATCCTTCTTAACATCAGGATTATCATAAACAGGTCTGTTATCAACACATACAATACCGGAATCCGGTTTGATAATACCTGCTATTGTTCTTAATGTAGTGCTCTTTCCTGCCCCATTTGTCCCCACGAGACCAAAAACTTCACCGTCAGTAATCTTCAGTGAAACATGATTGACAGCCTTGATTTCATCAAATGCCTTGTTAACTTCAATTAACTCAATCACGACTTTCCTCCCTCCTTAGCTATTTCATCTAGCCTGACCTTTATTTCTGACAACACTTCATCAAAAGTGATACCGATAGAATTTGCTTCAACAAACAGTTCGACAATCTCATCGATTACCTCCTGTTTCTTAGTATCTTTCAGAGAATCGTCACCTTTGACAAAGTTCCCCCTGCCCTTCACAGTATAAATAAATCCCTGCCGCTCAAGTTCAGAATAAGCACGCTGAACCGTATTGGGATTTGTCGAAAGTTCCATTGCAAGGCTCCTGACAGACGGCATTTGCTCATCAGCCTGCAATATTCCTTTAAAAATCTGGACTTTGAAACTTTCAACTATCTGCTCATAAATAGGTCTGCTGTCCTGGTAGTCTATAATTTTCATAGTTCTCCCATCCATCATCAATTATGAAATTATTAAGTAACATTATATATAAAACCCTTTCGGATATGCTTGTATATCATAGGTCTTCATCCCCCCCATGATACAAGAATAAGTGTACTATTCAACTTAGTACACTAAAATAATATCATTTCATTTTTAATATTGCAACTACTTTTTTTGTACAAAAAAAGTCATAAAAGCGCCATTGTTTAAGTATATTATAATGCCGCTTTTATGACTATTTTTGTTATAAATTTCCGCCAAGTCGCCAGATTGAAATTTTTTCACAACCAGAATTTTTTGCAGTCTCAATCCAGACTTTTAATGTCTCTTGATCGGCATACCATACCTGATGTTCAGTATTCACCTCATCTGTATAACTAAAGTACATTGCTGAACTTCCGGGATCACGTTCCGGTGTACCGCCATATTCATCGCATAGTGCCACGGCAGCATTGTAATTAAGCTGTTTAACCGATCCGTCATCAGCAAAATCAAATCCTCCCGTAGCAAATGCCAAATTAACTTTTCCGTTTAAAACGGACATTTTCTCATACAGACCTTTTATAAATTCCACATCCGCTTTAGGTCCCGGTTCCGTACCGTATCCCTTAAGGTTGTAACACATCATTACATATTCCGGATATTCAGGCCATTCAAAACTGTCTATCGGCGCCGAAGGCTCAAATATAACTCTGAGACTGATATTTTCTTTTGAAGCCTTTTCCGAGAGCACTTTTATAAACTCATTAAAACGCCCCCACAGCTCCTTATCTTTCTTTATCGCCTCATAGTCTATCTCGATGCCGCCAAGACCTGTTTTTCCGGCAAGTTTTATAACATTGTCCGCATGCTTTTCCGCAAGGTTACTGTTTCCCAATATCTCATATAAAAGCTCAGTATCTTTTAGGGATGAACCCTGATCAAGCAGTTTATCATTAACTATTGTAAGAAACGTCGTCTTTCCTTTTAAATACCCGGACTTTTTAAATTCCCCTATCTTGTCCGTAATATTGTCCGGAACAAAGAGCTTACTGTTTTTGTCAAAATATGCCGCAAAAAAGCATATCGTGTCGACATCATCTCCTATCGCAGCAAGTTCATCGTCCGCAGTTTCATTGTCCCAATAGGGGTACCAGACCGTAACTTCTCCGGATTCTCCGCCATATGAATCTTCCACGAAAGCACTTTCTGCCTCGCTTTCCGCATTCGCATCACTACTTTTATCCGCAGTGTCCCCACAGCCGCAGAACATTCCAAAGCATAACACTATTGCAGAAAGCAATACATAAGTCTTTTTTAAATTCATAGTCTCCCCTATCATACGATCACTAAGCGTTAGCGTGATCTTAAATATTTGTAATAAACCAGTTTATTACAGAATTAAATGTCTGTTCAACTTTCCTTTGAACATTCTGCATACCTGTAAGTACATTTGTGTAAAGTACACTGTTATCGTCAAGGTTCGTTATGGTCAGCTTCTCAAATACTCCGTCATAAACGTCATCCGCAACATTTCTCTGACTGTAACCATACTCTGTCCAAGCACTCTTAAGATAAATAGCTCCGGCGTGAATGTTTTTAAGCTCGTAGTTCTCAAAAACAACCTTATCATCAAGCTTGACTGTGATCACGTTCTCTTTAAGCGTTATATCAAGCTTTCTGTTTCCTGCATCGCTAATCTGGAATACAGGTCTGTACTCTTCAGCCCCTTCTTCCAATGTCTTAATTTTTGCTTTCTTAACTTCATTTGAAAGATTTGTATACTCTACCGCTTCTTTATGACTTACGGCATATCTTGCAAATGCTGCGTATTCACCGGCAAGGGAATCTCTCATGTCTTCTTCGACCGAAACTTTCTCTTTCTGATCAAAATCATAAAGATCGATGTCCTCAACAACCTCTTTACCGTTTATGAGATAAAGATGGTTATTCATTACTCTCACTTCCACGCCGCCTTCCAGTTTGCTGTTAGCCTTCAAAACGACTGACTGGCAACCGAGTACATTTCCCTTAAGCGTTGTTGAGATTTTGATATCCTTAAGTTTCTCACTGTCCTTTAACTTTAAGATACCCATTTCCTGAGGAAGCGATGTAAGCGCTATAACCTCATCATTCTTCCTATACTCGGCAGCTCCCATAACAAGCTCCCAAGCGTCCTTAGAGTTACCGTCCCCTTCGATAAACTCTATATTATTCTTATCTTCTTCCGGAAGATCATCCCTTATCCTCATGATAAGATGGTTTGTATACCAGCTTGGCTGAGGTGTAAGGCGTGTAAGGTCATAAATGCTACTCTTTTTGTTGTTGAGAGCATATCCTTCCCTGTTGAAGTTCATTGTAAATGTATTCGTGATCGCTCTCTCATTTATTGCACTTACTTTATCATTATCACCGAATTTGCCTGTATTTGAGTGAAGAAGAACATATGCCCCGGGCACTTTTCCAAGTCCCCGTATATATTCCTGTTTCATAAGGCCATACTCGCCGGATACCCTCTTTTGCATTTCATTGTAGGATTCCTTCGGAACGCCATTCTCATCTCTTACATAATCCATAAGATAATGATTGTAATCTCTGCCAAAATATTTGTTCATTGCAGAGTATTCTTCACTCGACAGTTCTCCGATGTATCTTTTGTATCTGTCGAAGACGTTTATATATCCAAGTCTATATCCATTACTTCCGAGTTCCCAGTATGTGCTCTCTTCAAGCCTTTTGAGTTCGTCCGGCATGAGGAAGAATGCATCCTTACTCCTGAACTTCTCGGCATAAGTAAACATTGTTGCCTTGAAGTTGTATTTCTCCATTATCTTCTGTGAAAAGATGGCTGTATCATTTCTTCCATCCTCATACATTAGGAAAAGTGCTTTATCAGGAAGCGCTATACCGCGATTGTAATAGTTGTCGATATCGTTCTGAGTAATCGTAACATATCCGCTCTCCTCAAGAGCTTTCAAATGTTCATCAAGCCTGTCCACTCCGATTCTCGAATCGCTTCCTTCCCTCGCTACACCGGAATATGAAATAGCCAGGAATCCATGATCCATACGTGAAACCACGTTTGTATCCAATGGATTATACGGTCTGTACGTTGTAGAAGTAAGCAGTGATTTCAATATGAAAGCCAAAAGTGAAAGCAATAGTACAAGCTCTAATATTGAACGTATCAACTTCTTTATATCTTTTGATGATTCAATCTTATACATATTCCCACCTTATTCCACGTTTTTATTATTTGACGACTTCTTATTATCCTTCTTTTCCTTGCGAAGGCGCTTCTTTTCGGCTTCTTCTATATCACTTGGAGTCATTCTGGTTCCCCATGTGGATTTCCAGAATGTAAACCACGCAATAGGCATCTGCCACAAAAGAATAAGCTCATAATAAATGCAGAATAAAAGGCCATATGCCCATGTTGAGCTCTTTCTGAGAAGCATCTGCGACATACTCATCAGGAATGACATAAGGAACAATCCTAACAAAAATGCTGTAGGGAAAATATGTTGTGTCAAAGGTACATATACAAGGTTGTATAAAACAACTATCGGAGCAGCTACGGGAACCACAAGTCCCATATAAAATCCAAGTGCCGCAAAAGGTTCTTTCTTCCACATGAACGAAGCTGCTATAAGTGATTCTCTAAGCCACGATCTCTTCCATCTCATCTGCTGTTTAAGGAAAACAGAATGCTTATTCGGAACAATCGTCGAACATACAGCAGTATCCTGGTAAGTCGCTCTGTAATGTCTGAGAATAAAATTCGTCATTGCTCTGTCATCACCGAACGTAGCTCTGTGTCCCAAGAATCTCTGATTCATCCATGCTTCCTTGTTGGCAAGGATGATTTCCTTCCTGTAACAGGAAAGAGGTCCGGAAAGACATGTAACCGCATCAAAGAGTCCCTCTGCCGCCTTCATTACTCTAAATGCAATGTAATATCTTACACTCTGCATCTTTGTAAGCGCATTTGTATATGTGTTGGCTACATCCGTTCTTCCGGCTACGCCGCCCATCTTAGGATCCTTGAAAGGCTGAACCAGATGTCGTATTGCAAAAGGATCAAGGAAACTGTCCGAATCAACAAAGACAACCAGTTCATGCTTGGCAAGCTCCGAGCCTCTTACGAGAGCATCTCTCTTTCCGGCATTCTTATCCTGTACGCAGTAGGAAATCCTGCCCTCAAGATCAAATTTATCACTTGCTTCTTTCTTCAGCTTATCGATTGTCTCTTTTATCTTTTCGACAGATCCATCCGTTGAACAGTCATCTATTATGATGACTTCAAGCTTATCTATCGGATATTCCTGATTAACGCAGCTCTCAATCGTTCTTCCGATCCATTCTTCCTCATTAAAGCAGGGAATCAGGATCGAAACGCCCGGCGTAAAATCGGGATCTACTTTCTTTGGTCTGTATAATGCTCCAAATACATATCTGCTCAAAAGAAAAACTGCAGTGACCATACTATACAGATACAGGAGCTTATTAAACTTAAAATATATGATGCTCTCCGCCCTCATAAGGATGATACAGCTGATCGTAAATGCGATGAGGATCACCGATGATACGAACATGAATCTGTCCTTATTTGCTGCGGCATAATTGTGAAGTTCCTTGCCAAAGTTAATTCCGATCATGAACTTGCCGTCGGAAGTAATGAAAGTGCGGACAACATTAACTTTCTGCTTAACCCGCATCTCGTTTCCTTCAGGCATGCTTCCGGGAACAACTCTGAAATCAACCTTGAGCACCGTCTTAGTGCTGAGAGCACTGAATTCCTCTCTGCCAACCTCGACAAGCATACCGGTATTTGATATATCAACTACCCGGCCTACTCCGCTGACTTTAGGACCTTCTTTTGTATAACTTCTCATATGTACGGGGAAACCGGTAACATATCTTATTCCTGACTTACTCTCTTTAAGAAAAGCCTCATAATCGTTATTCTTATTGTCGCTACTGTTTCCTCTTCGTTCTGCATTTGTTCTCTGTTTTGTAGAATCCGGTACATGTGAAAGCACCCTTCTGTCCTTCTTTTCAACTATCATCACGTCTTCTTTGTTTACAGAACCTTTTTTCTTTTTTATCTTATCCAGAAATTCCATTTTTTACCTCTCAATCACTTTAGGTAATCATCCAGTCTGGCAAATCTGTATCCCTGAGCACGCCATTCCGGAATCATGATATCGAGTGCCTCGGCAGTAAACTGTGCATTGGGTGACATATGCAATACAAGGCAGGAACCGTTTCCTACTGTTGCTGTGCCATTCCATGTCTTCTTGCCGTTTCGGAGTATATTTACGAGTTCATCAACAGAATTGCAGTTATAATCGCCTGAACTAAAGTCTCCGCTGACAATATATGTAAATCCAACATCCAAAATGTTTTCCATACCGATTCGGCTCATTGCAAGTGTCGGTGGTCTGTAAATTGTTGAAAGCGACTTCTTTCCGTTGACCATTACATCACCACAATATTTATTCAAAGTCGTATAGCTGTTAACTACATCAGCTCTGAGTCTGCGTCCGGCTTCTTCACTGATTGATTCGTAAGTATAAGTACCGTCTCCGTTCTCATTGGCAATCCATGCAGCCATATGTGAGTTGGAATGTGATCCTATCATATGACCTTCTACCGCGATCGCTCTGAGAAGATTCGGATTGTCTGCAACATTGTTCGTTCTTACAAAGAAGTTTCCTTTTACTTTGTATTTATCAAGGACATACAAGAGCTCGTTTATATCCTGCTCATATCCCCAATCATCAAAGGTAAGGAATATAACCTTATCTTTAGTGATCTTACCTGTTGTGTCATAAGCTCTGAGCTCATCCGCGGAGAATCCCGGAATAAATGACACATCGGGATTACCGATATAATGTCCCGCCATATATGCATTCTTTGTCGCATTATCAGGAAGTGCTCCCACTATGCTGTTACCGTCCGCAACAATCTTCTGTGAGTTCTTTATAGGTACATATACATATTTAGAAGAAGCAAGTTCTCCGAAAGTTTTAACTGTATATGATGTTGAAGACTGCACCTTTCCATGTACATCTCTATATGTAAGTGCATATATCTTCGTCTCGATAAACTTCTTCAAAAGTTCTGCGAGAAGTGTTGTTCCGTCACCGTTTGCAGCATCCTGATCTGCAGTGTAATAATTCATATTGAAGTAGATGATGCTTCCTCTGTGTGCCTCAACCTTCTTGGCAAGCGTCGAATAAAAGCTAAGATCTACAGCGCCGCGGTCCTTGGACTGAACCATTGAATATTCGTATCCCGCAAGCGAACATCCGCATGAAGATACAGCTTCCTTGGTATCTTTGGAAGGAACCCCGTAAGGCTGCATTACAACAGATATCTTGGAATCATACTTCCACTCCGCATACTGCTGGGCTCCGAGAATGTATCCCGCAACCTCTTCATAACTCTGATCGATCTGTGAATTACTTACATAAGCAATACCCAGCTCATTTCCGCCGCTAAGTATCTTGGTTATTGACTCGCCGCACTTACTGAGCTCATCGGGAGTTACAAAGAATGTTGCCTTGTAACCGTTATTCTTAAGTATTGTAAGTACATCGTTAAGAACCGCTTTGTTAGAGATTCCGTAGAATGTCATCGTAACAGCTCTCTCTGATGTATAAATATTCTTTTTCTCCTGAGCAAGTCTTGCATCGTTCTCTTCTCTCAGGTATCTAAGTGTATCCTTATCGGTAACAGGCTCACAAGTCGATGAACGAACAAGTGCCGTTATATCAACAACTTCCTGCTTCTTGCCGGCAGTCGATGAAATATAGGCATTGAGCCTCTCCATATCAAATTCTCTTGTAAGATCAAAACAACTGATGCATCCCTTTTCAGGAAGTACTTCATTGTTCAGAGAAACAATATCAAGTCCGGCAACTTTCGCTGCAATTCTGAGATTCTCCGTTATCTCACTCGCATCCTCAGGCATGTAATACTTTGCCTTAAGTCCGTAGTTCTTCTGAATACTTCTTACTGATGTCTTGAGATCAACGTAGATATCATAAAACTCTTTATTACTGATATTTCCACCTGTTGTACCTCTTGTGGCAAGCGAAAATCCTGAACTTACAATTTTCTCTACAACCGTAGGGTATTTCTCTATTTCTTCGGAGCTCACAAAGAAAGTGGCTTTTGCATTCGCTTTTACAAGAGCCTTAATTATATTCTCTATATTACCGGCATTTTCGGATATTCCATAGAAGCAAAGACCGGTAACATCTTTCATTGTGGCTACTTCTTCATATACTTCCGCAGCATAACCGCCGGTCTCTTCATATAACTGTCTTACATATTCTTCATCATTGAGTGCTTTAAGACTGTCAAGTTTAACATTCTCAACGCTCTGTGATTTCATGGCATCAAGAAGCCAGCTGACCATGGTGACAACATCTCTGTCATCTTCCACTTCAGCGTTTCCGGGTGTGATTGTTGCCTGCATATCAATAGCGGGATCCTTATACTCCACCTTAGGATCAACCTCAAGAGATTCAACATACTCATCAAGCTTGATAACAAGGATCTTCCCTCCCGACTGTCTTGCTACATATTCTGCGGTATTCTGGGCATCTCTGAAACTCTTTTCATTGAGATAACTTCCGGAACTCGGAGATACGAGCTTGGTGTAACCTGCAGCAGATGCGGCCATACAGATCGTATCATTGTAATATGTAGTATTCAGCATCATCTTATCGGGAGCAACATCCATTAATGTGGAAAAAACTTTTCTGGAATCAGAAAAATTGCTGACCATATCCTCATCAGAAAGAACGTCTACTGAGGAATCTCCATTAAGACCATTGTCGATAATATCATGTCCTTTTTGGGTAATAAGATCTATCAAAGCATCATCTTCGGCGGCAGTTGCAGCAGTCATCGCAAATGTAGCTTTCATATTCTTCTCATCGAGAAGTGCGAGTACCTTTTCTACTGTAACCGCATCTTTTGCGCCCTGAAAAATCAGACAAAAATTTTTCTCAAACTGTGACTTGTCATCACGAATGATCTTGGCAGGTTCACAGCCTTTATTGAATTTCTCCAACGCAATTTCATGCTCATCGGTTGCATCATAAGAAAGTCTCTGAAATTTAGTAAGGTCTATATCAGAAACTGATTCGGATTTTTCTCCGCAACCTGCAAGGCTTGCAGTGCTTATGATAACAACGAGAGCGAATACAAACAGATTTTTTAATCTTCTAAACATAAGTGCCCCTCTTTATAATTAAGAAATTTTCGCTCAAATTTAATCAAACCGTTTGCCGTTGACGAATAGAATTTTATTATCAACGCGATTTCGAAGCAATATTTATGTCATAAAATGTTTTTTTTTGGCATAAGATGCATTATAATATTATAATCTAATATGAAATATTTTTCAAAACGCTAATTTTATGACGGGGAATTATAGTAAATGAATATCGCAATTGTAGATGATCTTAAGTCCGACTCCGACCTGCTTAAGAGCATACTCCTGAGTTACGCCTATGAGAACTCACTGGATCTTTCTATCGAAACATTCTTGGGAGGAGAAGAATTCCTATCCGAATACGAAAGTTATAATTATACATTAATCTTCATGGATATTTTTATGAATGGCATCACCGGGATCGAAACTGCCAAAAAAATCCGCGAGACAGATACGGACACCGCGATCGTTTTTTTGACAAGCAGCTGTGAATTTATGCCTGACGCATTTAGTATCCATGCCTATGATTACATTCCAAAACCTGCTGAAACAAGCAGACTCTACAAAGTCATGGATGACTTCTTAAAGAAAAAGACAATGGCTGTCGATGCCCCCTACCTTTTCTTTACATATGAAAAAGATAACGTATCAGTACCCTACTCTGATATTGCGCTTATCAGGTCCATCGGCCACTACATGGAAATAGTACTTAAGAACCAGAGAACCTATAAAGTCAGAATGACTTTTGCGAGCATTTCGGACATCTTATCAGAAGATATAAGATTTCTTCCTGTAATGAGAGGCATCCTGGTAAATATGGACTATATCACATCCGTAAAGAACGGAAGCTGCTTTATTGCGGGTGATATACAGACTCCCATCACGCTCAAAAAAGAGAAACAGCTTGAGCAGATATGGAAGAATTATATCTTTAATAAAATTAGGAATGAAAGTGAAGTTATCTGATGAACACCTTTAATTTTTTTAATATGTTTTTTTCCAATCTTATTCTTATCCCGACAGCGATCATGTGCTATCTGCCGTTTAAGAATCACCTGAAGTATCGTTTCAATCCGCTTCTTCTATGTATATCGGGAATTATCATTCTATTGTCCGCAGTATCATCGGTAATGACGCTCGCTTTAGATATAGACGGATCATTCTCTCTTCTTATATTGGTCATCATAATGTATTTTATCTTTAGCAAAACTCTCCTTGCAGACTTTTCCAAATCTCTTGCGATCTACCTTTGGATGTGTGCACTTATGTCAATTATGCTCAACGGAGTCTACGGATATGATGCAATTGTAAATCCATCATCAAACTCAGGCGCATATAATGTTGAAAGTACATTTATTCGTCTGACACTCAGCTTTTTTATAACCGCTGTCTTCTGGTCTCCACTCTACGACCACGGCAGCAATCTTGTTGATATGCTGACAATTCCCAAAATCTGGATCATCACGATGCCTGTATCCGTCATATTTATAGCAATGAACATGCTTATTATGCCGACCAAGTACAGTTCATTATATGTAGATGATATATTTGCAACATTCTGGGGACTTCTTATAGGTATGTTCTTTCTAATCATTATCCTCACCGTAATCTTCTATAACATAGTATTTGAGATATTAAATGCGGTTAAATATGAAGAGAAGTATCATATTCTTCAAATGAAAGAAGCTCAGTACTTAAGCCAGCAGAACTATATAGAAACAACAGCCAGGGTAAGACATGATTTCAAGCATACAATATGCCTTCTTGATTCACTCGCAAACAGCGGTGACATCAAATCCATCAGGGATTACCTCAGCAATTACATAAGCAATATGCCCGAAAACGAGATCAGATTTTACTGCAAGAACAATTCGCTCAATGCGCTCTTAAATCACTACATGAGACAGTGCAAGACCGAAAAGATTCAATTTAACTGCAAAGTTTCAATTCCGGATAAAGATATCTCGATATCTACCATCGACCTTTGCAATATAATAGGTAATCTTCTGGAAAATGCAGTTCTCGCATGCAGGGAGCTTTCGGAAGAAGAAAGAAAAATAGACATAAAGATCCTTGAAAGAAATATGAGTAACCTTTATATAGTTGCAACAAACAGTTTTAACGGATTTGTAAAGCAAAAAAATAACACCTATATCACTACCAGACGTTCAGGTAGTGGTATAGGGTTAAAATCAATCACATCCGCAGCGGAGACCTATGGCGGTTCTGCTGAATTCAGGAACAGCGATAACGAATTTTACTCAAATATCACTATTCCTTTTAATGTAAGTACACCAATCGCAAAATAGATGTATTAAATACTAAGATCAGTTCTTAAAGCTGTGTACGGGGGCGGGAATTCTTCCGCCTCTGTTTACAAAGGCATCACATGAGAAATTATTTACAGGCATTATCGGAGCATATCCGAGAAGTCCGCCGAATTCTACAGTCTCTCCTACTCCCTTTCCGATAACAGGAATAAGTCTTACGGCAGTAGTTTTCTGATTTATCATTCCGATTGCCATTTCATCCGCAATAACACCGGCAATAGTTGTATCCTTTGTATCTCCGGGAATAGCGATCATATCAAGTCCGACAGAGCAAACGCAAGTCATCGCTTCAAGCTTTTCAAGAGTAAGTGCTCCTGCTTCTACGGCATTGATCATACCCTGATCTTCACTTACAGGGATGAATGCACCGGAAAGTCCTCCGACATATGAAGAAGCCATAACGCCGCCCTTCTTAACCTGATCGTTGAGAAGTGCAAGTGCTGCAGTAGTTCCGGGAGCGCCTGCATGCTCAACACCTATCTCATGAAGAATATCGGCAACACTGTCTCCGATAGCAGGTGTAGGAGCAAGTGAAAGATCTATTATTCCAAAAGGAACTCTAAGTCTCTTTGATGCTTCTTTTGCAACAAGCTGTCCGACTCTTGTAACCTTAAATGCAGTCTTCTTGATAGTCTCGCAAAGAATCTCAAAGTTCTCTCCTCTTACCTTCTCAAGAGCTGTCTTTACAACACCGGGACCGCTTACGCCGACATTGATGATTCTGTCTGCCTCGGTAACACCGTGGAATGCTCCTGCCATGAACGGATTGTCATCGGGAGCGTTACAGAATACAACGAGCTTAGCACATCCCAAAGAATCATTCTCCTTGGTTGCTTCTGCAGTATCTTTTATAATAGTTCCCATAAGACGAACGGCATCCATATTAATACCTGTCTTTGTAGAACCAACATTTATTGATGAACATACAAGATCTGTCTGTGAAAGAGCAAGGGGGATTGACTCAATAAGAAGCCTGTCTGCCTGTGTCATTCCCTTACTTACAAGTGCAGAATATCCACCGATAAAGTTAACGCCAATCTTCTTTGCAACTTCATCCAGTGTCTTTGCAATCTCAGCAAAATCTTCTTTTGTCTTACAAGCCGCGCCGCCGACAAGTGCGATAGGTGTAACCGAAACTCTTTTGTTTACGATAGGAATACCAAACTCTCTTGAGATCTGATCACCTGTCTTAACAAGGTCTTTTGCCGACTCGTAAATCTTGTTATATATCTTTTTCTTGAGAGCATCGAGATCTGAATCGATACAATCAAGAAGACTGATACCCATAGTAATTGTTCTGACATCGAGATTTTCCTTCTCGATCATTTCATTGGTCTCGATGACTTCTTTAGTGTTTATCATTAGGTTGTCTCCTTAAATTCTGTGCATGGAATCAAAAATTTCTTCTCTCTGGCATTTGATAACTACGCCAATATCCTTGCCAAGCTTCTCAAGGTCATCGGCGACATTGTTGAAATCCTTTGATATCCCTTCCATAGAAGCTATCATCATCATGTTGAAATATCCGCTTACTATTGTCTGGGAAATATCGAGGATATTGATCCCTGAATCTGCAAGATAAGTACATACCTTAGCAATGATTCCTACTGTGTCCTTACCAACAACTGTAATAATAATCTTGTTCATAGTTCCTCCACTTATTTAAAATTCGATAACAGGCGAAAGCTCTGCTCTGTTTGCAACCATTATAGGGAAATCGCCGCTTGAATACGGATTGTCTCCCATATCTACAGCAACGCGAACTGTTTCATATGCAAGCTCCGGGAAATTGTTATCCTTGGACAAATGCCCGAGAAAAACGCCCTTCATTTTATCATTCAAGATCTTGCAAAGAAGTTCGCCGCTCTTTTCATTGGAAAGATGTCCCTTGTCACCCAAAATTCTGTTTTTGAGCATATAGGGATAAGGCCCCGCCTGAAGCATCTTCACATCGTGATTGGCTTCTATAAGGAGCGCATCACACCCTGAAAGACATTCTACGGTATAATCCGTGTAACATCCAAGGTCGGTCGCAACTCCTATCTTCTTGTCCCCGCAATAAATCCTGTATCCGCAGGGTTCAAGAGCATCATGTGAAATTGTCATGGGATTTACTATCATATCTCCGACACACAGACTCTTATCCGCTTGAACCGGACAGAATACGGAACCTGTCATCTCATTCTTTTTATCACTTTTTCTAATGCCCTGTATAGTGCCATCCGTGGCATAAACAGGTATATTGTGTTTCTTAAGTATTGTATGAAGTGCCCCTATATGGTCCACATGTTCATGTGTCACAAATATGGCATCAAGGTCATCAAAATCAAGCTCAAGCTTATTAAGCCCTTCTTGTATCCTTTTTTTGCTCGTTCCTGCATCTATCAAAATGTGAGTGTTGTCAGATCCGACATAGGTACAGTTACCACTGCTTCCACTGGCAATACTGGTAAAACGCATCAGTTAATCCCCTTACTTCCAATATACTTCTATCTTGTCACCTTCATGGATAGACTGTAAGTAATCGGGAGTCTTTCCGTTTAAGGTCGTAACGATTGCCCTGCCGTTAGGCCTGGTCAGATCGAAATCAATCGAGTCAAAGATATCTACAAAAACATATTCCGGCTTGCCGTGAAGCGTGATCGCATCATTATTAACCATGATATGAAGATCCCTTGCAAGTACATTCTTGACGGAATTCTCGCTTCTCTGATATTCGCCGTCATCATCGGGAAGATCTTCAAAGCCAAGCTCGTCGCTTCTGCCTTCAAATTTCTTCACATCATTGTCATCGCTTTCGTAAGCCTCTTCATTTTCCTGACTTACAGCAACTTCATCCGCATCGGGGAAGTCTCTGTAATATTCCATGATTGCTTCTTCTCTGTCCTTGAATTCAACTTTGAAATTCTCATAAACAGGCGTTGAAGAATCACCACGCTCATTATTAACGATTATATACGTATCCTCAGTAATTTCAATATCCATTAGTGCAGCAACCTGCGCAACGGTATTATACTCAAGGATTTCTATGTCATCACCGTTCTGTATATTGTAAAGGGCAGTCTGGGGCTCTCCGTTTACGGTTGCAAATTTCGATGCCTCAACATTTACTCCGTTTACATTTATAATAAACTTGGTCTTAAACTCAGGAATATTCTCAATAATCGCATGTCCCGGCTCACCGGCTGTTGAAGGTTTAACTTCAATGATATCATTCGCATGAATCTTGGAATGAATGTCCGCACTCTTACCGTTAAGTGTAATAACTGCTGCCTCACCGGGCTCACCTCTTGCAACTCTCTCTTTTCCGTTGACAAGATATCTAAGTTCCTGTCCTCTCTTAGGGAAAAGATCTTCATTCTGAAATGCAGCCTGCATAGCCGCATCAATTATTTGAAGCTTGCCATTGTCGTATATTCTGGTCTGCTCTCCATTGAATGAAACAAAGATAATATTGTTTGCTTCTTCATAAAAGCTGATACAGATACCAAGCGGAGTGACAAGAAGAGAATCTCTTTCGATTCCGTCATTATTAAGGAAAGTAATATTCTTCATTACTTCCTCACCTCTAAGAGCAACACGCTCTTCAGGAATATCCATTTCTCTTGCTATAGCTCTTGTATATCCGGGCACGCAGCCGCCACCGCCTACAACAAACACAGCGCTGACAGGCTTATCGCCGTTTAATCTCTTTATCTCTTCTGCTGCCTTTTTCGCCATCATATCGACCTGAGGTCTGATAATCTTGGCAATTTCCTTTGATGTTATGGTCTTGCGAAGATCCATAATATCAATGAAGTCAACTCTTTCATTGTGACTTGCCGCAATCTTGATCTCATCAGCCTGATTGAAGTCAACAAGGCAGTGCTGGGCAATAATCTCGGTAATATCGTCACCTGCTATAGGAAGCATTCCGTATGCAGTGATTGATCCGTCGTTCGTAACACAAATATCGGATGTACCCGCTCCAACGTCTACAAGTGCAAGATTGAGCATTCTGAATCTATCCGGAATCGCAACCATCATAGCCGCAATAGGCTCCAAAGTTAAATTGGCAACATTCAGATCCGCTCTTTCACACGCCTTGTAAAGTCCGTCTACACAGTCATCCGGAAGGAATGTAGCGATAAGTTCAACGCTTACCTTACCCGCATTATGTCCCTCAAGATTTGCAATCTGATAACCGTCGAGGTAATAATGCATTACAGAATATCCTACAAGATAAAACTTAAGGTCCGAAGTATTTTTCTGAAGGAACTCCGAATAAGCCTGCTGAACCGCAGCAGAATCAAGGTTATATATATCTTCATCCGTAATGTCATGTGATTCCGGATACTCATACTCATATGTAGTTCTGACGGTTCTGAGAACACGTCCGGCAGCTGCAATACAGACATCTGTAAGATGTATATCTGTCTGCTGTTCCAGTTTTTCTTTGACAATTCTGATCGTAGCGCCGACTTTTCCGATATCATGTATCTGTCCGTCAAGCATTGCTCTTGTCTGATGTTTTTCAACCGTCTGCGCAATAACATTAAACTGTCCGTTATTCATATATCCGACAGTTCCAACCACGCTTCTTGTTCCGATATCAAGACCAAATACTACTTTCTGATCTGCCTGTTCCAAACTTGTATTCATACTCTCCACTCTCCAAGTTTTTTATTGATCTGTTCACCTGCCGAATCTAAATCCTTGCTGTTATCTATTACAAAATCCGAGTTAAGTCTATATGTCTCATCATTAAGCTGCTGTCCAAGTATTCCGTCAATCTTCTCGTCCGAATAGCCTCTGCTGTCTTTGAGCCTCTTTCTTCTGGTAGCCTCATCGGCATAGACATACCAAAGCTCATCTACAATATCTTTATAACCGTTCTCGATCAAAAGAGCCGCTTCTACAAAAACAAAATCCAATCTGTTTTTGAGCTTCTCTTCGTCTATAATATTAATAATAAATGTATTTACTGCAGGATGCAAAATTTTATTCACTTTCTCAAGTTTTTTTGCATCATTAAATATAGCCGCAGCCATTTTTCCTCTGTCAATCTCACCGTCATCTCCAAGAATAGCTTTTCCAAGAATCCTGACAAGCTCATCATATGCAGGATACCCCTTCATCTTGATTTCATTGGCGACATCATCAGAAAAAACAACCTTACAGTTATAGTTGTCTCCTATGTATTTAAGCACAGTGCTCTTGCCTGCCCCCACACCGCCTGTGACTCCTATAATATTTGTTTTTCCCTTTTGTATCTTACTTTGCTTCATACCAGTCATTCCCGATGTGACAGTCAACTTCCATTGGAACCGAAAGCTCTGCCGCACTCTCCATCTCTTTTGTAAGTATTAAAGTCACTGTATCTTTCTCATCAGGTGCCGTCTCAATGACAAGTTCATCGTGAATCTGAAGGATGAGCCTTGACTTAAGATTCTCTCTCTTTAACCTGAAAAAGACATTGATCATGGCAATCTTCATGATATCCGCAGCCGTTCCCTGAATCGGCGCATTCATCGCAACTCGCTCTCCAAACTGCCTGAGATTAAAGTTTGATGCCTTAAGCTCCGGAATAGGTCTCTTTCTGCCAAAGAGCGTAACGCTCACTCCGTCTTCTTTTGCATCTGCGATCACTTTATCCTGATATGCCTTAACTCCGGGATAAGTCTCGAAGTATTTATCCATATATTCTTTTGCTTCGCTTCTAGATATCGATAAATCCTGGGATAGGCCAAAAGAGCTGATACCGTATACAATTCCGAAATTAACTGCCTTGGCATTTCTTCTCTGAAGCGGTGTTACATCTTCAAAAGGAACATGGAACACCTTGGATGCTGTAATCCTGTGAATATCCTCGCCCTCGTGGTATGCCTCGATAAGTCCCTTATCCTCCGACATATGAGCAAGTATCCTAAGCTCGATCTGGGAATAATCCGCATCGGCAAAGACATATCCTTCTTTCGGGACAAAAACCTTACGGATAAGCCTTCCCTCTTCGGTTCTCATCGGAATATTCTGAAGATTGGGCTCCGTTGAACTGATTCTTCCTGTAGCCGTGATCGTCTGATTAAAGCTTGTATGGATTCTCTCATCACTGTCGATATAAGCCGTAAGTCCGTCAGCATATGTTGACTTTAATTTAGCAAGGCCTCTGTATTCCAGAATATCCGCAACAATCTTATTATCAGGAGCAAGCTTTTCAAGAACGTCAGCCGCAGTCGAGTATCCCGACTTTGTCTTCTTCTCCGCGGGAAGTCCCAGCTTTTCAAAAAGAACTTCTCCAAGCTGCTTCGGACTGTTTATATTAAACTCACATCCCGCAGCCTCATATATAGCTTTCTCAAGCTCCGAGATCCTGACCGCAAGCTTATCGGAATAAGCTTTCAGCTCATCTCTTTTCGCTATTATTCCCTCTTTTTCCATTGCAAAGAGAATGTATGAAAGAGGCATCTCGATA
The DNA here is from genome assembly GCF_000621565.1 of Butyrivibrio sp. LB2008. Taxonomy (GTDB): domain Bacteria; phylum Bacillota; class Clostridia; order Lachnospirales; family Lachnospiraceae; genus Butyrivibrio. The sequence continues at coordinate 151,383 of NZ_JHXZ01000009.1, read as the reverse complement.
TTGTAAAAGAGATTTTCCATGCCTGATTTTATAAGTTTCTCTCTAATAAGCGGGCTTGCAGCCTTGCAGATATAAGCTGCCTTACATGCGTAGTCCGTTATCTTGGCAGGTTCTGCTTCTTTTATGCTGCTCTTTCCGAACACATCACTTCTTTTATCAAAAGGAATCTTAAGATATTCCTTGGAAATATCTTCGATGCTGTAATCATTCTTAATAGGATTATACAAATAGGCTCCGATCAGCGCATCAAAGCACCTTGGCTCAACCTGATATCCCGTATCTTCTGCGCTGTAACCGGAAGTTCTTCTGCTTATCTCGTCCGGCTCAAAAATATCATATCCGTCCTTAATATCAAAAGTTACAAGTGAGCAGTCCTTACTCAGCTCAGCGAGCTTATTTCCTATATATGATTCCGTGATGAAATTCTCGACAGGAATGTATACAGCGCTCTTTTCGTCAAAGCAAAGCGCGATACCTACAGTTTCTTTTTTCTTGGAAGCAGAATCCTTGGTTCCCTCTCGCATGAAGAAATATCCGATATAGTTATCTTTACGCTTAGCGCCGTATTCATGCGCTTTCTTAAAAATTTCTTCAACCTCATTAAGATCTGAAGTTGATGAAGTATTAAGTTCAAACTGTGGAGTCTTGGCAACTTTGCCGGTCGGTGAAAGTTTTTCCAGTTCACTTTCAATATAAGATATCAGTTCAGATGAAGCCTTCGCGCCCTTTGCGGCATCCAAAATGCCGTCTGCGCCTGAAGAAGCCAGAATTTCCTTGAATCTGTGAGCCTGATAAATGACCGCAGGCGTACATTCAGCTTCAATATTCTCTTCAAAAGAAAAAGTAAAAAGAGCTTCTTCACTTCCCGAAAGCATGCTCTTTAACTTATATAATGCACCATAAATGCCACTTACCCGGTTTCCGTCCTCGTCGACAAAATCGGGCATAGCATAGAATGCGTCCTTTATTAAATTTGTTCCGTCAATAACATGAATACTCAATGACTTTTTTCCCCAACAGAGTAAATATTTTTTATCTTAAAAACAGTGCGAGAAAAAGTGCTGTTCCTCCAAGAACCAGAACCACAGCCTGCAAAAGATAGCTTGAAATGACCAGATATTTTCTGGCAGTAAGTCTCTTGTTTGCATCAACTAATAGAGCATCAAGTTCATTTCGAAGATTGAAGGTATTACCGTCTTCAAGCCTCTTCATACCGACCCGAACCAAAAATTGAATGGTCAGTTCTTCCTTACAATCAGCGCAAGATTCAACATGACTAAGAAATTCGGATAGTTCACGGTTATCGAGATCATCCTCTAGAAATAATGGAATTAATTTATCCGCTTCTTTACAATTCATGTTCGGCTCCGCATAACAATATAAAAAATCTCAATATGTTGTACTATAAAGTGTTCTTAACAGCCATTTCTACAACATACAGAATACTACAAACATAATTCATTTACAATTATCTATTTGGCTCAGAAAACGCTAAATGAAGCTTTTTCTCAGATTACAGCAACAATTGAAAGGTTCTTGTCGGATGACAGATCGACATAATTCTCTCCGCATCTTACAACAGGGCGTGAAAGATGATCTGCATTTACAAATATAATCTCTCCCGTCTGGCCTGTATTAAGCATAACTCTGTTAGCAATAAATGTATTGGCGATATTGCCCAGGAATGTCATGATTACATTCGGTTCAAACTTGTTAATTCCTTCTTCCTCAAACTGCGATATCACAGAAAAAGGGCAGATGGGAGCTCTGTAGGTTCTTCTCGATGTCATCTCATCATATATATTTGAAACCGTCACGATTGAAACCACTGTGTCAATCTTATCTCCCTTGAGGTGGAGCGGATATCCCGAGCCGTCTCTAAACTCGTGGTGCATAAGGACACAATTTTTTATCCTCTGATCTATATCCTCATCCTTAATAAGCTCGTACCCCTTGGTAACATGCTCTCTCATCACTCTCTCTTCATATTCGGTGAGAGCTGCCTTCTTGTTCAGAAGTTCCGGAGGCATAAGCATCTTGCCTATATCATGGAGAAGTCCGCCTGCAGTCACAACCTGAATCACATCTTCGGGAAGTCTCATCCAGGTTGCAAGGGTATTGGCTATAAGAGAAACGTTCAAGCTGTGCATAAAGACCGCATCGCTGTTATCTCTAAGGTTATGGAGCATATCGAACACTCCGGCAGTACCTCCCGCCTCAACAAAAAGGTGGTATACAGGTTCTGTAAGTTTATCTATTTCAAGAGGCGCTCCGTCATTGGCTATCATCTTAAATGATTCTTCAAGCTTCTGCGCCTTCTCCTCAATATCATGTTTAAATCTGATAAAACTCTCTGAATTCTTGAGTTTCTCCGCATAAGACATAAAGTCTTCGGGCGATTTCTCAGGTTTTGCTTCAAGCACAACCGGCTTGTCATCTTCAACAAAAATATTATACAGGGAATGTGACTTGATCCTGAGTATATCTTTCTCATCAAGAACTGTCCCTTTTGCAAGGACAAGTCTGTCATCAATCGTATATATATTCTCCGAAACTATAAGTCCGGGCACAAGTTTGTCTACTGCCATTAATTTCATAAATTACACCGCCTCAATCAAGATTGCCTGAAATTCTCAAATATATACCAAATTATGTTTAAGATTATACATCAAAGAACACGTTCCTACGAAATATTATATCAGCAAATACCATATTTGTGATAAAATACATTGCGTAAAAAAAGGAAAAAAAGAGGTAATTTATGACCAATTTTGGGAAAAAACTCAACTGGGAGCTCTTAAACGAAGAACATGTCGTCCAAGATCAGTGGATCGACTTCAGAAGAAATACGTATAAACTTCCCGACGGGCAGACAATCTCGCCTGTATATAACTATTCAAAACACAGCTTTTCTCTTGTTGTCGCAACCGACACAGACGGAAACTTCATCTGCGTCCGCCAGTACAGGCACGGCATAAATGATATTGCTACAGAATTCCCCGCAGGAGGAATTGAATATGATAAAAAAGAGGAATCCAATCTTTCATCTGATTGTACAGAACAAGAATCAGATAATTCCTGCAAAACTTGCATTACCAAAGACAACATCATTGCATCCGAAGATGAAGCCTTTGAAGCCGCTAAACGTGAGCTTCGCGAAGAAACAGGCTATACTTCCGACAACTGGACTCATCTTCTCACAATTCCTGCAAATGCAACAATCTCAAACAGCAACGTACATATCTACTGCGCCACAGATTGCGTGAAAACCGCAACTCAGGAGCTTGACGCAACAGAATTCCTGAACGTCGTGAAGCTTAGTGAACCGGAGCTATTGTCTTCAATCTTCGGAGGCGACTTCAAACAAGCGCTGCACGTGCTCGCGTATTACTTATTCAAGGACAAATGTAAGAAATAAATCGTACCGAGCGTTACGACATTTAATTACACTGAAGCAAATAACAATTTAGGCAAGTGTCTTGGCAAGATGACTTTTGATCAATTACGAAGTGAAATAATTCAAGTATAAGGCGGAGGATTGAGTCGATGCGAGCATCGACGATTGACGACAACGCAGTACATGGATTATTTCACAAGTAATTTATCTAATTGTCACCTTGCCAAGACACTAGTAATAAAGTCAACTTATTTGATGACAATAGCACCAGCTTTAAAAACTGATCAGAAACTGATTCATATGATTTTTACGTAAAACTCTGATCGTAGAGTGAAATTTTGATTTGCGCCGCCTGCATACACTTCCTCACTTGCAGGTGATGCTTTTTTATTTGGAGAGGAAGCTATCAAATAAAAAAGCACCGCTATGGATTCGACCGATGCGCAGATGAATTATGCAAGCTAAAGCTTGCGCGAATCGGAGCGCAAAGAGTCGCGAGCGACTCTTTGTTCTTCTTCATACCGTACAAATGGTATGCACGGATTCTGTACGGTGTAAATTTCATTCTCTGCACCGTACACCCTGACTGCATTGATTCTGTACGGTGTGAATTTCATTCTCTGCACCGTACACCTTGACTGCATAGATTCTGTACGGTGTGAATTCCATTCTCTGCACCATACACCCTGACTGCATATATTCTGTACGGTGTGAATTTCATTCTCTGCACCGTACACCCTGACTGCATATATTCTGTACGGTGTGAATTTCATTCTCTGCACCGTACACCTTGACTGCATAGATTCTGTACGGTGTAAATTTCACTCTCTGCACCGTATACCTTGACTGCATAGATTCTGTACGGTGTGAATTCCATTCTCTGCACCGTACACCCTGACTGCATAGATTCTGTACGGTGTGAATTCCATTTTCTGCACCGTACACCCTGACTGCATAGATTCTGTACGGTATAAAATTTATTTTTTGCACCGCACGCTTTGTCCTCGCAGGCTCTGTGCGGTGCACATAAAAATCAATCCAGCCTCATATCAAACGCTTTTTTTGATGTTCCGTTAAATCCCTTATTCTCATAAAACCGGTGTGTCTCCGTACGAGACGTTCCGCTTTGCAATATTGCCTTGTAGCAATGATGTTCCTTAGCAAATGCAATAGCCATATCTATTACTTTGGAAGCCAATCCGCGATTTCTATATTCTTTATCCGTGACCACATTCTCAATAAAACATATCCCTCTGCTGCCGCGAGTCAGATTTGGTATGTAAACAGCATAGCAAGTTGATACAACTTTGCCATCATCAATTGCGCCAAAGTATTGAATGTTGGAATTATCTTCTATTTCATCCCAACCCTTTTTGCTCTGTTCAAAAGAACACTGATCATCGTTCTCGTCAAGCTGACGATATAATTCAAGCAATGACGGCAGATCTGAAACGGTTAGCTTTCTAAATTCCATAACACTTATATCCTTTCATTGCACAATATTTGTCACAATAACATTATCTCTCAAAAAGATATATTGTTACATCTATTCCGATATCTAAGCTAGGATCACCTTCAAGCTCCTTATATGGCAAGCCTCCAAAATCAAATATCTGATTCAGGTCTCCCTCAGTGTTGTAAAGATAGATAGTATATCTTGTTCCTGATGTCGAATAATATGACTTATAAAAAGGGCGTTCCCGCTCATCATAATAAACTGTTCCCGAAGAATTATATGTTCCATGCTCCTTCGGATCTGCACTATACTCGACTTTCACTATTTTATTATTATCTTTAACATATGTTTTCTCTTGGTAATCCAATAACGGCTTAATTGAATCAAAAAGATCGTATTTCTCGCCATTAAGCGAATACACTTCATCAAAAATCTCATCGCCCTTCTTTGATGAATCATATTTAGCCTCTACAATCGCATCATCAGGCGAATACTTAAAACCATACACATATTTGAGATACCCTGCATCATTCTCACTAAAAGACACCACAAAAACATTTTTTCCGTCAGATGACCCTTTTAAAATTTTAGCATCAGCTTCTTCGATAACATCGAAACTATCAGATTCTGTATAGAAATATGCCAAAAAAGCCTCTTCCGATTCAGAATCCGTTATCACCGAATACACCCCATTTTGCAATGACAGATCATCCTCATAATCATATAAGTCGCATAAACTTATACATTTCACTGTTCTATAAGTATCCTGAATGTCCTTTTCTTCTGGATTTTCCTTCTGTTTTTCCTTAACAGCGCTTGTTTCAGTGTCATCCGTAACATTCTCTCCAGAATTAATGACACACCCTCTCAAAAACATTGCAAGAACTAAAAAACTTCCAATCAGCAAAAAAGCTACTTTTCTATTCTTCACCTATATGCTCTATCCCTTTCGAATATTTCCACATGCACTATTACATCTAACATATAGTTTTTATTATATTTTTTAGACTTGAATTCTAAATTCAAAACCACGAAAAAGCCGATAACCACGCGCCTTTGAATCGAATCGCGTTAGTTATCGGCTTCATCAAATTAGTGCCGGCAGTGGGACTTGAACCCACACGTGGTTACCCACAACAGATTTTGAGTCTGCATCGTCTGCCATTCCGACATGCCGGCATTCTTAGCTGCACCTCTGGCGACGTACAGCTTTATTACTATATCATAGAGAAAATTTATAATCAAGAGGCTTATTTATTATTTATTGCAAAAATAAGCAATATTATCAATTAGCCGAATTCGCAAAAATCTCTTTTCGCATTTTAAAATACCCTTCATTCAGGCACACAAATACAACAATCACAAATGCAAAAAATCAAGTACGGCTAATCCTCTGCCATTACAAAACCTTCAAATCACAATACGATCATCAATTCTGTATTGCTTCTACAATCGCAGGAAGCAGCTGCTTCTTACGGGATACAACACCAGGAAGCGTTGCTTTATCTCCCGTTACATTAATGCCGAAAGCACTGTTGATCGTATACTGTGACTTGGCACCGGTGAAAAGAACTTCCGATGACTCATCAACTATATTGGTAAGCATAAAGAAAAGCATATCAAGGCCATCGTCTTCTGCTGCCTTTTTGAGCTCAGGCTCCACCTTTTCTTTTATTTCAAGAAGTTCTTCAAAACTCATGGAATTGATCTGACCTATTCCGATATTCATATCATCGACGGTAAACTTCTTGAAATCCTGATGAAGAATCTCACTTGCAGTCTTACTGCTTAAGTTTGAACCGGCATGGAACATCTCTTTTGCAAACTCTTCATAGTTAACGCCTGCAATCGCAGCCAGTTCCTCTCCGGCTTTCTTATCAATCTCCGTACATGTAGGTGACCTAAACATAAGCGTATCAGAAAGAATCGCGGCAAGAAGAAGGCCCGCCGTAGTTTTATCAAGTTTAACACCATACTCTTTGTACATGAGATATATTATCGTGCATGTCGAGCCAAGAGGCTGATTTCTGAAAAAAACAGGTCCCGAAGTTTCTATTGTACGAAGTCTGTGGTGATCTATGATTTCCAGAATATCTGCAGAATCCGCACCGTTTACAGCCTGATTCTTTTCATTGTGATCTACAAGAATAAGCTGTTTCTTTTTGGCACCGAGGAAATTTCTACGGCTGATCATTCCTACATAATGCTCGTTCTTATCAAGGACAGGGAAATATCTGTGCCTCATCGAAGCCATTACTTCCTGAATATCCTCGATGTAGTCATCCATATGGAAACATACGACATTATCTTTTTTCATAACATAGCTTATCGGCATACTCTGGTTGATAAGCCTTGCCACAACAAAAGTATCATGCGGTGTTGTGATGATCTTAGTTCCGTGCTCTCTTGCCTGATTTTGAATGGTCTTTGCAACTTCAGCTCCCTCGCAGACAATGATGCATCCGGCATTCATCTCAATCGCACACAGCTGTGTTTCATATCTGTTTCCGAGTATTACAACATCGCCCTCTTCGATCAGGTTTTCCATCATCTCGGGACTTGCAGCCGCAATAACAACTTTTCCCTTATCGAGAGTATCTTCGATGTCTCCGACAATAAGCTCACCGTCCAAAGTTTCAACAATGTTCTCGTAGGATGTCTTGGCCAAAGACAATATTCCGGGATCGATAACATCCATGTAAGTCTCAACGATATCATTGGTCGTTATTATTCCGCTGACTTCGTCATTTTCGGTAACGCACAGAGTTACAACCTCGGCGTCACGCATTTCAGCCCAGGCTTTCTTAAGAGAATGGTCTGCTCCTATTCCGTCGAGCATCCTGATCTCCATATCTCTTACTTGTGTCCTGACATCCTTAATGTAAACGGGAACCTGCACACCAAAATGAGAAAGCACAAACTGTGTTTCCTCATTTATGTGTCCTGCTCTTCCCGCAATATATTCATCACCCGTTATTTTACTTTTAAGCTTCGCATAGGTTATTGCAGCGCAGATTGAATCCGTATCGGGATTCTTGTGTCCAATAACAAAAACAGGTCTCTTTATTTTCTTTTTTCTCATATATGCCCCTCATTGAATCTTTTTGAATAGATGTTGAATTATACATCCATTTCCATTCTAGCACAAGGTTGACATAATACGCTTTTGTTTTTTGGCATATCCAAATCTTATTCAATTCCTTATGCAAACTGGCTGTTGTATAGTTCGTGGTAGAAGCCTTTCTTGTTAAGAAGCTCTTCATGTTTGCCTTGTTCAAGGATGTGTCCGTCCTTCATAACAAGAATTACGTCCGCTTCAACAATCGTTGATAATCTGTGTGCAACAATAAAGCTCGTTCTGCCCTTCATCATCTTATTGAAGGCTCGCTGTATTCTCATCTCCGTATGAGTATCAATTGATGATGTGGCTTCATCAAGGATCAGCATTGGCGGGATATTAAGCATAACTCTTGTAATGCACAAAAGCTGTTTCTGTCCCTGCGAAAGATTTCCTCCATTCTCTGAAATAACAGTATCATATCCTTCGGGCAACTTCTTGATAAAGCTGTGCGCGTGAGTTGCCTTAGCCGCAGCAATTACCTCATCATCACTGAAATCTTTTCTTCCGAGAGTAATATTATCCCTTATCGTACCGTGCCTAAGCCAGGTTTCCTGAAGGACCATACCGAAATTATCCCTAAGATCAAGCCTCTTGACATCCCTGATATCATATCCGTCAATCTTGATGCTTCCCCTGTCAACATCATAAAATCTCATAAGCAGGTTGATAAGCGTCGTCTTTCCGCTTCCCGTAGGTCCTACTATCGCAACTCTCTGACCTTTGACAATATTAAGGTCAAGATCTTCTATAAGCTTCTTATTCTTATCATATGAAAAAGAAACATCTTTGATATCAACGACGCCTTCAGCGGTAAACTTCTCGGGCGCAGACTTTTTATCCTTTTCTTCGCTCTTTTCCTCAATAAGATCAAATACCCTCTTAGCGCAGGCAAGCGCATTCTGAAGTTCAGTCACGACTCCCGAGATTTCATTAAAAGGCTTCGTATACTGATTTGCATAGCTTAAAAAGATCGTAAGTCCGCCCACGGTCATTCCGCCACTGATGCACGCAAAAGCTCCGAAAAGAGCAACAAATGCATATACAAGGTTATTTATAAATCTTGTTCCGGGGTTAGTTATCGCCGAAACAAAAACTGCCTTAACAGAAGCGTCTTCTAACTTGCCATTTACCTCATCAAAATATTCCATGTTCTCATCTTCATGCGCAAATGCCTTTACAACCTGAAGATTACCGATCATCTCATCGACAAACGAAGTCTGATCCGCTCTGGCTTCACTCTGAATCTTGAATAGCTTGAACGACTTATCTGCGATAACTCTTGCAACAATAAGCGAAAGCGGTGTGAGCGCAACTACAACTATCGCAATCCTGAAGCTTAAATAAAACATGAACACAAGCGTGAAAAGAATCGTCACTATACCAGTAAAAAGCTGGGTAAATCCCATCAGCAGTCCATCAGCAAAAAGATCTATATCTGCAACTATCCTGCTCACCACTTCTCCTGTCTGCACTTTATCAAGATACTCAAAGGGCAGTGTCTGAAGCTTGTCAAAAGCTTCCGCCCTAACATCTCTTACAACTTTAAAAGTAATGACATTATTCGCCTTATTCATCACCCACTGACAAATCGCAGTGATCACGATTGCCACAAACATCCTGACAAGGATAGGCACTAACAGCTTGCCACCGTCGATGGTAAGATTATCAATCGCCTTACCCGCAAGGATTGGAATATACAAAGCAAGTGCAGCAGTTATCACAGCAAGTATCAGCGACAAAAATACAAGTCCGCGATATTTGCCCGCATAATGAAGCACTTTTCTGAGAGTCCCTTTCTTCATACCGCTCCCTCCTTCTTGTACTGAGATTCATATATTTCTTTGTAAAGCTCACAAGTTTCAAGGAGAGTATCATGTGTACCCATTCCAACAACAGCGCCGTTTTCAAGAACAATTATCTTGTCGCAGTCGTGAACCGCAGACGTTCTCTGAGACACAATAAAAGTAGTCGGTGTATCTTCCATCTCGCCGATAGCTTTTCTGAGATTCTTATCCGTAAGAAAATCAAGTGCCGAAGCCGAATCATCAAGAATAAGTATCTCCGGCTTTCTGACAAGGGCTCTGGCTATTGTAAGCCTCTGTTTCTGGCCGCCCGAGAAATTCTTTCCTCCCTGCGATACCATATGATCCAGGCCACTCTCTTTTCCCTTAACTATCTCATCAGCCTGGGCTATACGAAGAGCCTCATATATTTCTTCATCTGTAGCATCATTCTTACCCCAGCGCATATTATCTCTGATCGTCCCGTGGAAAAGAACTGCTTTCTGCGGCACAATGCCGATTCGCTCTCTGAGTGCTTCAAGCTTGTATTCTTTGACATTTTTGCCATCAATTATCACATTTCCTTCCCTGGTATCATAGAACCTCGGAATCAGATTGATAAGCGTAGACTTTCCGCTTCCTGTACCTCCGATAATTCCGATTCTTTCTCCTCTTTTTACAGAGAGATTTATCTTTTCAAGCGAATCTTCGCTGTCTCCCTCATATCTCATAAATACATTGTCAAAGACAACATGCTCCGTAGTCTCTTCAAACACATCATCACTTCCGTCAACCATAGAACTCCTAAGCTCAATAAGTTCCTGCACCCTGTTACCAGAAGCAATTGCCTTGGTAATTGTAAGAATAAGATTGGCAAGCTTAATTAGCTCGATAAGTATCTGCGACATATAATTATAAAGAGCTACGATTTCGCCCTGTGTAAGGTCTCCAATCTCAACATAGAACCTGCCTCTGTAGATCAGATAAAGAATTGCCAGATTAAGTATCGCAAATGTAACAGGATTCATGAGCGCAGATACTCCGCCAACAAAGCTTTGAAGCTGCATTAGCGCATCATTACTCTTATGGAACTTATTCTTTTCTTCATTCTCAAGACCAAAAGCCCTGATAACTCTGACACCGGTGTGATTCTCTCTTGTAAGTCTGAGTACTGTATCAAGTCTTCCCTGTATCTCGCTGTATTTAGGGATGCTCCATCCCATGATCGCACCGACAACCGCAAACAGCAGTATTATTGTCACAAGGAAAATAAGCGCCATTCTGGCATCAATGATAAATGCCATGAACATAGCACCAAAAACTATGAATGGCGATCTTAAAAGAAGCCTTATCGTAAGATTAACACCCTGCTGAACCTGATTTATATCACTCGTCATCCTGGTCATCATTGCAGATGTACCAATCCTGTCCATATCAGAAAATGACAGTGACTGTATATTGTCAAAAAGAGCTCTCTTAACCTTCTTGGCAAATCCGGACGCAGCTTTTGCAGCAAAGAACTGCGCCGTGATCGCACTTATGCAACCAACAACGCACAAAAGGATAAGTATCATGCACATTTTAATTACATGTGACTTATCCCCTGCCTTAATTCCGTTATCTATCATAGAAGCAATAACAAATGGAACCAAAAGTTCAAAAGACGCCTCCAAGAGCTTAAACAGCGGTCCCAATACTATCTCTTTTTTGTATCCCTTAAGATATGCAAGAAGTTTTTTCATTTTTGATCTTATCCTTCTATTTTTAATAATTGATCCTAAGCCCTTTAGGATAGTGATTTTTGAGCATACCGCCCGCTTCCTTCGCCCAACCGATGCTATAGTCGTCGGTCGTTACAAGACACCAGCCCTTATTACCCGCGCGCGATACACGAAGCGTCTGTCCGTTAAGATATTGTCTGATATTGTCATCATCAGATGCAATCTCATACGTAAGCTTAACATCCTCCGGATTTAAGAACAGCGCCAGCGCATGTGACGGCTCAAATCTCTCCTTTTTAAGCGTTCCGAGATGAAGCCCCGGCCTCAACACCTTAAGCCCCTCAAACGAAGGCATATCCTTCGGAGCAAGATACATCTGATCGCCAAACATAAAAATGACCTTGCCATCAACAAGTCTCTTATCTGTATCGCCGGCAAAAGTTTCCTTCATAAACGTCTCAAAAACCTTTATCTGCTCTTTTCTTGCAGGAACTATTCTGCCACCGGGCACATAGCTGTTCTTTACAGAAATATTCTCTCCGTCCCTTTTAAGAACGCACAGAAAATGTCCTTCACCCTTCACTTCATGCGGGAAGAGTCTCTTCATAAGTTCGCATTTAAAGTCATCATGTCTTTCCAAAAAAGCTTCAATATTATCCTCATTCTCCTCTTTAGAAAAAGTACATGTCGAATATACAAGCGTGCCACCCGGAACAAGCATCTTAGCAGCATTATCAAGTATCTCAGCCTGTCTCTTAGCGCAAAGAAGAACATTCTCAACGCTCCATTCATCGGTGGCATTGTCATTCTTTCTAAACATACCCTCGCCCGAGCAAGGAGCATCTACCAATATTTTATCAAAATAACCGTAAAAAAAGTCAGCCAAATGTTCTGACGACTCATTTAATACCATGGCATTCTCTATGCCAAGTCTCTCTATATTCAAAGACAGTATCTTTGCTCTGTCCTTATTTATCTCATTCGTAAGTAAAAGTCCTTTTCCTTCAAGCTTACAAGCTATCTGTGTGGACTTACCACCGGGTGCAGCGCAAAGGTCCAGGATCTTATCTCCCGGTTTCGGATCAAGGAAATGAACAGGTGCCATAGCACTTGGCTCCTGAATATAATAAAGCCCCGCCTCATGGTAGGGGTGTTTTCCCGGCGCAAAAGATGCATCATAATAAAATCCCGTTTCTTCCCACGGAACCTGCTCTGTTATACAATCGAGCTTATCTTTAAAATCATCATGAACTTTTAAAGTATTGATCCTCAAAGCATGATATCTGTTATCAGCTTCAAATGTCTCAATGAAAAGCTCATAATCTTTGTCACCTAAAAGGTCCTTCATTCTGTTTTTAAATTCAACCGGCAACATAATATAACAAGTTCTCCTACTCTACTAAAAAGAGGCTATCTTGCTTTCGCAAAATAGCCTCTCCACTACATTTACCCAATAATTGTTCAGAAACAGCATTACTTAGCGTAATCAGTTGCTCGACTCTCTCTTATGATATTAACCTTGATCTGTCCGGGATATTCCATTTCATCCTCAATCTTCTTAGCAATATCACGAGCCATAAGTATCATGTCTGAATCTGAAACCTGCTCAGGAACAACCATTACTCTGACTTCTCTGCCGGCTTGAATAGCAAAAGAGTGATCAACGCCCTTAAAGCTATTGGTAATATCTTCGAGTTCTTTAAGTCTAGATGTGTAAGTTTCAAGAGTCTCTCTTCTTGCACCGGGTCTTGCTGATGAAATTGTATCAGCAGCCTGAACAAGAATAGCAATGAGTGACTGGGGCTCAACATCTCCATGATGAGCTTCCACTGCGTTAATAACAGTCTGTGATTCCTTGTACTTTCTACAAATATCTACACCAAGCTGGATATGTGAGCCTTCAAGCTCATGATCGACAGCTTTTCCAATATCATGCAAAAGTCCTGCTCTCTTTGCAACTCTGACATCGAGACCGAGTTCCGATGCCAATAGTCCACATAACTGAGCAACCTCTACAGAATGCTTCAAGCAGTTCTGGCCGTAACTTGTTCTAAATTTCATACGGCCGAGAATCTTGATAACTTCCGGATGGAGGCCGTGAACACCGGCTTCTATGGCAGCATTTTCACCTTCTTCTTTGATCTTGGCAGCAACTTCTTTCTGTGCCTTCTCGACCATCTCTTCAATCCTGGCGGGATGAATACGACCGTCAACGATCAATTTCTCCAGTGCAATGCGCGCAACCTCACGACGGATGGGATCAAATCCCGAAATAACTACAGCTTCAGGTGTGTCATCAATAATAAGATCAACACCGGTCATTGTCTCAAGAGTTCTGATATTTCTTCCCTCTCGGCCGATGATTCTACCCTTCATCTCATCATTGGGAAGCTGAACAACGGAAATTGTTGTTTCGGAGACGTGATCAGCGGCACAACGCTGAATCGCGTTAACAACGATTTCTTTCGCCTTCTTATCAGCTTCTTCCTTAGCTTCAGCTTCCATGGTCTTAATCATGACAGCTGACTCATGTTTCACATCATCTTCGACAATTTTCAAAAGATACTCTTTAGCCTGCTCGGAGGTTAAGCCAGAGATTTTCTCAAGTTCCTGTACCCTCTGTTCGTTAAGCTTAGTAACCTCTTCATTCTTCTTGTTTAAAGCGTCCTCTCTCGCATTTAAACTTTGCTCTTTCCTTTCGATCGCTTCAGATCGTTTCTCGACGTTTTCCTCTTTCTGCTGAATACGCCTCTCTGTACGCTGGACTTCATTTCTTCTGTCTCGTACTTCTTTCTCGAGTTCATTACGTGTTTTAAGTGCCTCTTCCTTTACTTCAAGAAGTTTCTCACGCTTCGTTTCTTCGGCAGTCTTGAGTGCTTCGTCAATAATTTTTCTTGCCCTCTCTTCAGCGCTTCCGATTTTTCCCTCTGTTACCTTTTTCTGATAAGCAGATGAGATAATCCAAGTCAAAATCGCAGAAAGAACAAGAGTTACTGCTGCAACTATAACAGTAGTCATTACAGGAGCACCTCCTTATTCAATTTTCATTGTACAATATTTTGTATAGTATGCATCAAAAACACACACTTAAATACAATTTTACAACACTTAAATTTTACATTCTATAAAACACAGTGTCAAGTTATTCCGCTGTCCATCGCCTTTTTTATCGCAGAAACATCGTAACCGCGGCGCATTAAAAAAGCAATAAGTTTTTGTTTTTCTTTATGGTCAAACGTTTGCGCGTCATATTTTTTCTTAATCAGTAAGTTTTTGATCTGCGAAATTTCGATATCTTCTCCTTCTTCCGAATATAATTCCTCAAGTTTTTCATGAATAATATCCTTGGAAATGCCCTTATTCATAAGATCCATGATTATCCTGTTCTTACTCCTCACAGACATATGATAAGTTATATAATCGCAGGCATATCTTTCATCATCAAGATATCTGTAAGATTTGACATAATCTATCGCAGTGTCAATGCAGTCTTCCGGATACAAGCCGTCAGAGAGCTTGTCTCTGAGCTGTTTTTCGGTATAGTCCTTTTTTTGCAATAAATTCATAGCGCGGAGCTTCGCCCTTTTAGGGAGAAGTCCGCACTTAATCTCATCATATTTATTGTCGGAGAGCTCATTTCCGACTTTTATATCGAAATCTCTGAGCTCACCGTTATATAAAACAAAAGCAAATTCACCATCTATAAATACTTTGGATCTCTTCTTGTCCAATGCACATATATCAGAAATAATCATTTATTTTGCTGCCTTAGTCTTCTTTGGTGCTGCTTCCTCGGTCGCCTTCTCGCCGGCCTTCTTAGATGCAGTTACATCTACGGGAAGATTGTAATATGCTCTTACCTTAGAATCTATATCTGCAAGAATCTCAGGGTTGTTCTCAAGATACAACTTAGCATTCTCACGTCCCTGTCCGATCTTCTCGCCATTGTACTGATACCATGCTCCGCTCTTGTTAACGATATCAACGCTTGCGGCAAGATCGAGAATATCTCCCGTAATAGAGATTCCTTTACCGAACATGATGTCAAACTCTGCCTCTTTGAAAGGAGGAGCAATCTTATTCTTAACAACCTTAACTCTTGTTCTGTTACCTGTATTCTCACCATTCTGCTTGATTGCTTCAATACGACGAACATCCATACGAACAGATGAATAGAACTTAAGTGCACGTCCACCGGTCGTTGTCTCGGGATTACCGAACATGATACCAACCTTCTCTCTGAGCTGGTTGATAAATATTACAGTACAGTTAGACTTGCTGATAACGGCTGTAAGCTTACGAAGAGCCTGAGACATAAGTCTAGCCTGAAGTCCGACATGAGAATCTCCCATGTCTCCGTCAATCTCTGCCTTGGGAACAAGTGCTGCAACAGAGTCAACTACTACGATATCAATAGCGCCTGAACGAACCATTGTCTCTGTGATCTCAAGAGCCTGCTCACCGCTGTCGGGCTGTGAAATATAAAGATTATCTACATCAACTCCGATGTTCTTGGCATATACAGGATCAAGTGCGTGCTCTGCGTCGATAAATCCTGCAATTCCGCCTCTCTTCTGAACTTCAGCGATCATGTGAAGTGTGACCGTTGTCTTACCACTGGACTCAGGTCCGTATATCTCAACAATTCTTCCCTTAGGGATTCCGCCAAGTCCAAGTGCTATATCAAGGCTGAGTGATCCTGTTGGAATTGTCTCTATATTCATAGTATCCGATGAATCACCAAGCTTCATAACAGCGCCCTTACCAAACTGCTTCTCAATCTGACCAAGTGCTGCTTCAAGTGCTTTTTGTTTTTCTTCTCTCTCCATACGAGTCTCCTTTTCTAGAACATCTGTTCTAACTAGAAATTATAATAAAACAAACGTTCGTTCTTGTCAATGTTTTAATTTTTGATTATTTAATTTTTCTTTTTTGGAATCTATGGCGAAAATGCCATCATACACGTTTTGTCGAACCGTAAAATCCCGTTCTGACAAATATCCCCGAAAACATATACAAGTCATTGCTCACAGACGGAACAATGACTTGTTTACATTATCATATATTGCGATAACAAACAACTTAAGATTTTATGAAGACTATATTTAGTTAATCATGCTAACGTCATATCGTCTACACAATTCACTGTACTCCTGATTAATAAGCTGAACCATGCCCTGGTCACCGCTTATATTATCGGGATGAAAAATCTTCATCAGATCTTTATATCTCTTTTTAAGAGCAAGTGCACTGTTGACTCCTCTGAATAAAAAATCAACCGCATCATACTCATTTTCTCTCTGGTAAGCTTTCTCCCTCTCAAGTCTGATAAACTCGTTCTGCAGCTTTTTCTTGTCATCATTAAGCTGATCAAAGCCATTATTAAGAATCTTTAGCCTCTGCTCAAAGAGTGCCTGATCGTTATCAAGGCGTCTCGTCGCTGTTTCAAGCTTTCTCTCAGCTGCGTCCACTCTGTTTTTAAAAGAAATCTCATCAGCCTCAAGTTTTGCATACCTGTCGGAAAGCGAACTTTCCTGATTCTCAAGTCTTACACTTTCTTTAAAAAGCCAAAGTCTGAGCTCAGCAAGCTCATCCTTCGTCCCATTAAGGATAATGTCTTCAATTTCTCTCTTGTTTTCCATTAGGACCCCCCTAGCCTAAGACTTACTCTTCCTTCCTCTCCTCGGGAAAAGCAATGTCTACTGCCGCGTTATCATCCATCATGTTATCATCTTTTTTGGAAAAACGATCCACAATATCAGGCACGAGATCCAGAACCTTGGTTATTGCATCTTGGTTCTTGATATTAACTAGTTTAGTAGATCCATCCTTGATTACCAATACAGCGCTCGGCGACATCTTTGCACAAAATCCGCCTGTACCGCCGTTCTTCTTGTCAGCGTTGCTTGAACCTGCCCCAACACCAAACGAAACGTCAACAAGTGGTAAGATCACTGTGTCATCAACCTTAGTAGCCTCTCCCACGACAGTCTTAGTCGCAAGAATTGAATTCATACCTTTAAGCAGCGAGTCAACCACGCTGCCAAAATTGTTGTCTCCCATTCACTCCTCCGGGCGATAAAGAATTGCCTTATGAATTCATTATCTTCTTGAATCTGTTTATTACTTTTTTTACATCCTTGTTAAAATAACAAACCGCAATACAATAAATAACCGTAAAAACAGTTATGTGTCCCTTGAGATCCAAATCCGCGCCGAGCGCCCTGTTCTCAAAATCAGGTGTAAACTTAAGTTTGTCATATAACACCGGATATAAAATTCCGTAAACAGACATAAGCTCCGCTTCAGTCGCCGAATCCCCCATTCCCAAATACAGCTCTATTCTGCTCTTATCGGGAAGGATCATTTTTAAGAGTCGTATCAGCTTGTCCTTTACAAGGCTGTAAGCCCTCTTGAAAATATCATTTTCCAGAGTACTTTTTATCATTCTTATCTTATCACAAACTCTAGATATTGTATATCGATTTTTTTCAAACACACGTTTTGGCATTTTTATCAGTTCCAAAGCCGTTTCAGCGACTTTTTTTAACTTGTCGAAAAATGTCTCATCGTCATCGATATTAAGTTTTTCTTCTGTTATTACATTTACTTCTTGATTTAATTCCGTATTTTCTTTTTCTATCGGCTCAACCCGCGAAATATTTGTTTCATCCAAGTTATCTTTTTCTGTAACAGATAATTCACTGTCGCCAAACTTTTCGCCTGACTTTTCATCATTATATTTTTCTTTTATCTTCTTTTCTTTTCGCGGAAAGATCTTTATTCCAAATACTCTTATGACAAATTCCGGTCTCTTCGGATACAAAAACTTACCCGAAAGGATATGTAAAAGCCATGAAAACTTTACGGACAAAAAAACCTTATCCTTATCTACTCCCTCCCCTTCCTTAAAAACAGTCTCGGGATAATTACCCTTGATCCTGTATCTTATTGGAACAAAGAGCACCAGAAGAACAAGCAATATAGCAATAAGAAGCACAATAGCCAGCACAATGCAGGCCACCTTCAAAATCGATAAAAAAACCGCCAACATAAACTTCTCCGTTATGATTTATTATTTTTTGTCCAGATAATCCAGCAGCCTTCCGGCCTTCCCCACTTTCTGCGCCTCATCGGAGATTCTGACCACGATATCAAGCGCCTCGGAATAACCTGAAGCAATTCCGTACACATATGCCGGATGTTCTTTGTAATACATCTGAGATAAAAATGCATTGTGAATGATCTCAAGCTGGTCGGTCCCGTTGGTTGCCCTCACCACGCAAAAGATCGTAAGCTGCTTCTTCCTGTGGCAAAGACGCCATTTAACCAGATTTTTGTATTTGATACTATCATCCCAATAAAGATTCTTATAAAATTTACAGAATCCATTTTTTGTCATAAATATAGCTCCCCAGGATAAATGAATTGACCTTAATAACACGAAAAAGTATATTATTATTAAGCGCTCATAAATCCTTATTATTTTATCATAAGGCACGCGTTTATGGAATTACACCCCAAGATTGTATTACGGAGGTCTGCTAAAAAATGAAGTACATTGCCAGGATGGAATTAAAGCCCGGTATGGTAGCCGCAGAGAACATATTGAATTACAAAAATGAGATTATTGTCGCAGCAAACACGAAGATCGACGCAACAATAATAGAAAGGCTTACCAGACAGTCCATTATGGCTGTTCCAATAAAAGAAGAAGCCGACTTTGCCACAACTCACAATGATAAAGTTCGTATTTCCGAAGGCTTCAAAAAATTCGAATCGGTTTATAATGTTTATTTTCCGGTATTCAGAGGTTATATGATGGCTGCACTCACATCGACACAGCCGATCATAATGCAGCAACTTATGGAAGTTTACAATTCAATAATTTCTTCCGTAGCAAGCGGTGAACAGCTTCTGGAATATCTTTACAATCTGACTTCTTCAGATGAAGACATGATTCTTCACCATTGTTTAAAATCCGCTCTTATCGCAGGCGTGTTTGGATCTTTCATTGGTCTTTCAATGGAAGACCAGATGCTTTTTATCCAATGTGCATTTGTCTATGACATAGGTAAATTCAGTATCCCGAATCAGATTCTGACTAAGCCCCAGCGTCTTACAAGAGAAGAATACATGATAATCATTCAGCACACGGTCATAGGATATGACTTTCTGAAAAACATGGGTGATTTTAACGAACATGTACTTAATTCAGCGATGCAGCATCACGAAAGATGTGACGGAACCGGCTATCCTTCCGGTCTGCATGGTGCCAACATCGACAGATTTGCCAAGTATATCGCAATAGTGGATTCATATGTTGCGATGACTTCCAAAAGAAATTACAGAAGAAAGCTGAATGCTTTCCAGATTATTGCAAACTATGAAGCACAGGGCTTCCAGAAATTCGACAGCGAAGCTTTAACTGCCATACTGCTTCATATAGCAAGCTCTCAGCTAGGATTTAATATAAAATTAAATAACGGGAAGAGAGGAACCGTGATCCGTATAAATGAACACGCGCTCTCCCATCCCGTAATTCTTTTAAATGAAAACAATTCTCCGCTTGATCTTTCGATGGACTACAGACTCTGCATAGAAGAAGTCTATTGACAAAAAGCTGTCAGCCGATACCGAAATACGCATCAAAAACTCTTTTTGCGATAGGTACGGCAAAGCTTCCGCCGCTTCCTGCATCTTCAACTATTACAGTTATGCAGATCTGCGGATCTTCAGCGGGAGCAAATCCCGTGAACCACGCATGAGAATCAGATTTAGATGAATTAAACTCGGCAGAACCGGTCTTTCCTGCAGCTGTGTAGGAAAGGCCTTTTAATTTGCTCGCAGTTCCTTTCTCTACAACCTGAGTCATCATCTCAGTAAGTATCCTTGCTTCCTCTTCGCTCATGAGCCTCTTGTACTCTTCGCCTCCGTAAGACTCCACAATTTTATTGTCCGCAGTGGTAATCTGTTTGATCACATGAGGTTTCATAAGCGTTCCGTTATTAGCAATCGCTGCAGTGATCATATTCATATGCATCGGAGAAACAGCCGTTGCGCCCTGTCCGATAGCAAGCTGCATGACATCGCCCTTTGACATATTATCTTTGTATTTAGCCTTACTTCTTGAATAAAGAAAATCCTCAGGCAATCTGTCATTGAACATAAGGTCTTTCAGAACATCATTATATGTACTCTGCTTAACGCTAAGGCCAATATTCGCATAAGATGAGTTACAAGACTTGGCAAAAGACTTATACAGATCGAGCGAACCATGTTTTTCTCCGTGATAACAGGATATGGTATTATCGCCTTCCGAAACTCTTCCCTTACAGGTAAAAGTATAATCCTCATAGTCCTTTGGATGCTCTCTTAGATAAGCAAGCGATGTAACTATCTTAAATGTAGAACCCGGCGGATAAAGTCCCTGAGTGGCTCTGTTAAGAAGATTAGCATTGTCCGACTTATCTTCAAGAAATCCTTTCCAGTCCTTCTCAATGGTATTTGGATCAAAGTCAGGCTTAGATACCATTGCAAGTACCTCTCCCGTCTTTGGATCCGTAACAACTATCGCTCCTCTTCTTGAAGAAAGCGCTTTGCAGCACACTTCCTGAAGCTTAACGGAAAGAGTTGTCGTTACATCATCTCCCGGATACTTCTGCTTCTTTGAATCATACGAAACCTTCTCGGCAAGGTCGATTCCCGTATTTATAAGATAATAATTGGCAAAAGACTCCACGCCTGCTTTTCCGTTCGACGCATAGCCAACGATATGGGCAAATTCATTTCCGTAAGGATACTTTCTTACTTCTTTTCCTTTCTTATCCGTTTCGGTACATGCCAAAACATCACCGTCTCTTGAAAGAATCTTTCCCCTCGTGTTCTGGGCAAGCAGGATTTTCTGCCTGGTATTGTAATTGTTATTTATATATTTCTGCTTATTTACCGTAGAAGAATAACTGATATACACCAGCATCGCCGCAAATAAAAAAGTATAGAAAACCGACAACACGATAATGGATGTCGGCCGCGACGGCCTTGTATTTCTAGTAGTCCTCCTCGTATCTCTCATTTCTCTCATTGTAATAATAATCCCTTGTATCTCTTTCTCTATCCCTGCGGATTTCATCTTCCGCTTCTTCAAAATTACGTATCAGACATATTCCCTCGAATATCATCATCATGATAACCGAAACCATTACCGAAGTTCCGCCGTAACTTACAAGCGGAAGTGTCACACCTGTAAGCGGAATAAATCTGGAACCTCCTCCTATGGTCAAAAAAGTCTGAAAGATATATGCCACACCTATTCCGCAAGAAATAAGTCTGTAATACCTGTCTCTTATCGTGTACCCCTCATACATAATATGCATAAATGTACTCAGGCAAATAAGCGTCATTATAACCGCAAAAACAATTCCAAGTTCCTCCGCGATCGCAGAAAAAATGAAATCCTGTTCAACAAACGGAATAGACTGCGGTGCACCACCGTATAGACCAAGACCAAAAGCTCCGCCGCTGCTTATTCCAAAAAGCGACTGAGAAAGCTGGTATCCGGCCTGTTCAATATTTCCAAAAGGATCAAGCCAGGCCTTCACTCTCACTTGTATATGTGAAAAGAGTCCATATGCGATAACACTTGCAAGCGCTCCAAATCCCAATCCCATAAAAAGATATCCGATATTATTCGTTGCAATATAAACAAGTGCAAGAAATACGATAAAGAAAAGCAGTGCACTACCAAGGTCTTTGGACAAAACAAGTATGATAACATGAACACCCGCAACAGCTGCAACCTTTGCAAGTGTCAAAATATCTTTTGCCTTATAAAGCGCTCCCGCCATAAAGAACAGAAATAAAATCTTGGTAAATTCCGAAGGCTGGAATGTAATTCCCGCGATCTTATATGTAATCTTAGAACCGTTTACAGTTTTTCCCAATATCAGAACGATACCTATCGCTGTGATTCCAACCGCAGCAAAGATCCAGGTATAGCGCTTTAAAACATTAAGCCTGAATATAAGCTCCGGGATAAAGAATCCTATGACAAAAGATATTGCAATAACAATAAACTGCCTTATCGCCTTTTCGTACGAAAGTCTCGTAAGCATGATGATACCGATCATCAAAAGCATACACATATTGTTTACTACAAGCTTATTCGCATCGGGATATATCACATAAAAAAGCATGATAACCGAAGCAAATACCACAATCTGAAACAAAAAGAAAAACAGATAGGCGACTTTTCCCGTTCTTGCCAGTATCTGGATAAAGCAAGATAACTGAACGCCGAACATGCAAAAAATCTGCCTTGTGTATATAATTTTCCTATCGCTCTCATACGGCTTTGTAAGCGCCCAAAATGAATCGGCAGTATACAAAAAAAGTAAAAGAGCGATCACATATTTAGCTATCTCTGTAACGTATAATTTCATTAAATCATTCCACTCCGCGTTTATAGTGACCCGTTGTGTAGTCCTTTCCTTCAAAAGCTTTACCGCGAATAAAGCTCTCAAGAACATCTACAGTATCATTATCATCCTCAATAGTAAGATCAATTCTGTAATGATCAAAGATGCCCATATCCTCTATATTTTTCATCTTACCCAAAAGAGCCGTCGGATTTGCATTCCATATGACATTATAACAATTCCTGCAATTGGTCGTGACAATCAGATCATTTCCCATCCTGTCGACCATGCGCATTCTTTCGCTGTGAACGCTTCCGCTCTTTCCGCTGCATTTATCGGTAGTCTTCTTGACACAGCCGGCACTTACCATCATCGGAACATGTCCGTAAATATTATATGTGACAGGGACATCACTAAATGCCTTTATGGAAGTTGTAACATCTTTTGCCTCATGAATCGTAAGTTCATACGGCACAGATATCTCATCCACACTGAAATCCCCCTTGGTGCACTCTGCGATAAGCTTATAGCTTCGGGAATTCCATACATATACTCCGTAATCGCAGATTACTTTTCCAAGATAATTATTATCTCTTAAATATCCCAATTGCTCAAGGTTTCTTACGAGTAACCCGTCCAAACCGCCTTCTCTGCATATATCAATAAGCAAAGAAATATCCGAAGTAGCATCAAACTTCTCTTCTCGCGTAACATACGGAAGCGCTGCCACTATCTCAACATTTCCGGACTTTGCCTTCTCAAGTTCCTTAAGCACACTGTCTTTGAAATCACCAAGGAGCATATCGGAATCAATATATATTCTTCCTATCTTATCGTAATCCTTATCGTCATCCAAATAGTCAAGTACTGCATGAAGCTGTTTCTTATTGCTGACAAGGATGTGCAAATCCGCTTTTTTCTTTTGAACATTCGCTTTCACAAAAGATTCTTCGGATTTATCAGTTCTATCCCCACTGGGAGCCTTCTCTTTCTCTTTATCCGGATGCAATAAAATATCCAGCATCTTATCACAAAGCTCGCGCCTGTACTCATTGAGCTCTCCGACAGGAATAAAGATACCGCTTCCGCTTCCGTTATCATCTATCGTAACAAAGACCTCATCCGCCTCAAAAGCCGTATTTCCAAGCTTTCTGAGCTGCTTTTCAATACTCTCTGCATCCATAGGTCTCTTTGAAGCTGCCTGAACTTCTTTTCCCGTGATCTCGCAGACAACATCACTGTTATCTTTTAAGAGCATTGTAAGCTTGGCACAATTTCCAACCGTAAGATCACAGTAAATATCGCACTTTATCTTTTTCTCATATCCAAGATATTTATCCCTTATCATCTTGGACACAGTTTCGGAAGTTCCGTTATATGCGGGAGATGAAACTGTAACCATCTCTCTTCCGTTGTGTCTGTGATAATAGCCGTCGCTTATACCTGTCCTCAGATAAAGAGCCTTCAGGATTTCCATGTCCTCGGCGGACACCTTGTGATCTTTACCGGGCTCATTATAATACAGATCTATGTATTTTCTATAAAGAGAAGTAACACCCGCAGCATACTCAGGCTTCTTCATCCTTCCCTCAATCTTAAAAGAATCTATTCCGGCGCGAATAAGCTCGGGTATAAGATCGATCGTGCACATATCCTTAAGGCTTATAGGATACTCCTCTTTGCCGTTCTTCCCGCTTGTTCTGTAAGGAAGTCTGCACGGCTGAGCACAGCGCCCCCTGTTTCCGCTTCTTGTTCCAAGCATGCTGCTAAACAGGCACGCTCCCGAATAACAATAGCACATAGCTCCGTGAATAAAAGCTTCCACTTCAATATCTGCCTTTTCGCGGATTGCCTGCATCTCCAAAAGACTAAGTTCTCTTGCAGGAACAACACGGCAGCATCCAAGATCCTTTAAAAGCTTTGCTCCGTAAATACCTGTTACAGTCTGCTGTGTGCTGGCATGAACTTCAACATTCGGGAACTCATCACGAATAAACCTCATCACGCCGAGGTCCTGAACGATAACACCGTCAAGATCTTTTTCGGCATAAGGAAGCATGAAGTCATAGATTTCCGAAAACTCCCGCTCTTTAACAAGAGTATTTACCGTCATATATATTTTTTTGTTGTGTAAATGGGCATAAGAAATAGCGTCCAGGACCTGGGCTTCGTCAAAATTATCCGCATATGCCCTTGCTCCGAACTTAGAACCGCCAAGATAAACGGCATCTGCACCTGCATTGAAGGCGCCGACCATTGTTTCATAGCCCCCTGCGGGAGCCAAAAGTTCAATTTTTTTCATATTCATATAAAAGGCTGTCTCAAAAGACAGCCCCAATAAATCATCTTCTATTACCTTTAACCTGTGTTTCCAACTGAATAATCTTTTTTGAAGATTCATCAAGTTTACTTTGAAGACTCTTGCTGTTCTTCTCGGTATTCTCAAGCTTGATCTGAGTAGCGATAAGCTCGTGCTTAAGATCGTAGAGCTCCTTTTCCTTCTCGGTAAGCTGTTCTTCCATGAGCTCTATCTGTTTCTTTAACTTAAAATAGTCATCTGCAATATTAAGCTGCAACAAAACATTCTGTGTATCTATCGGTTGTCTCTTAAAACCGTCTATTTTGTTATATTCCGAAATCTTGTTGTTAATGTACGAAGCTACTTTTTGAAGATATTCCTCTCCTTCGTAGCCGCTTAAGGTGAATACTTTTCCCCCGATAATTACCTCAGTATCCGTTTTAGATGCCATACTTTTCTCCCTGCATAAAAAATCAACCAATAAGCAAATTTGTACTTTAAATTATATATCGGTATCACCGGGGTTTTCAAGTCCCAAATGAGCATACGCAATATCAGTAACCACGCGCCCTCTGGGAGTTCTGTTTATGAAACCGTTCTTGATAAGATATGGTTCGTAAACATCCTCGATAGTTCCGGGGTCTTCTCCTATCGCAGCTGCCAAAGTATCGAGTCCGACCGGCTTCCCCGCAAATTTGTTTATCATTGTCAAAAGAAGATTTCTGTCTGTATGATCAAGCCCCATCCTATCAACGTCCATGAGGTCAAGAGCCGTCATTGCAACCTCTCCCGTAATTCTGCCATCAAATTTTACCTGGGCAAAATCCCTCACGCGCTTAAGTATTCTATTTGCAAGTCTTGGCGTTCCTCTGCTTCGTCTTGCCATCTCAACAGCACCGCCCTTATCAACTTCAACTTCGAGCACTTTCGCAGACTGTGTGATGATGCTGCATAGTTCATCAACATCATAAAACTCCATGCGGTGTATCATTCCGAATCTGTCTCTTAAAGGTGCCGAGAGCATTCCTGCTCTTGTTGTTGCTCCGATAAGTGTAAAATGAGGGAGATCCAGTCTTATTGATCTTGCAGTAGGCCCTTTGCCGATCATAATATCAATGGCATAGTCCTCCATTGCAGGATAAAGAACCTCCTCTACCTGCCTGTTAAGACGATGTATCTCATCCACAAAAAGGATATCGCCTTCCTGAAGGTTATTTAATATAGCCGCCATATCTCCGGGCTTTTCTATGGCAGGGCCGCTGGTAATCTTAATATGAACTCCCATCTCATTTGCGATGATTCCCGCAAGAGTGGTCTTTCCAAGACCGGGAGGCCCGTAAAAAAGAAGATGATCCAGACAATCTCCTCTCTTCTTGGCAGCTTCTATATAAACCTTAAGGCTTTCCTTTATTTTCTTTTGTCCAATATAAGTATCAAGCTTCTGAGGTCTAAGCGATCCTTCAATCTTAATGTCTTCCGGATTGATCTCAGGATCTATTCCTCTGGCATTTGTAACGATTTTTTTCTTTTCCATGGCTGTTTAAAACATCTCCTTAAGAGCCAGTTTCAGCAGATCTTCTGTTTCCGCACCGGCAGCTTTCTCACTGCCAAGAACCTTTCTGACTGCCTTAATTGCATCGGACTGATTATATCCAAGTGCCACAAGTGCCGCAACAGCCTCATCTTTTGCGGCAGATTTCTCATCGGAAAGCTCTCCGTCCAAAGAAGAATCTCCCTGTGAAAGTAAAGAATCTTCCGTAACTTTGATCTTGTCCTTGAGCTCAAGAGTAATCCTCTCTGCAGTTTTCTTTCCGATTCCGGGAGCCTTTGCTATTGATGCGCTGTCACCTGCCATAATGGCAAATCTAAGATCGTCCGGCGACATAACGGACAATATTGCAAGCCCGCCCTTAGGTCCTATACCGTTTACAGTTATAAGTAGTTTAAAAAGTCCCAGCTCATCTCTGGAAAGGAAACCGAAAAGCGTAAACGCATCCTCTTTGACATTTGTATATGTGTATAACTTTACCACATCACCAATACCGGGCATTCTGTCCATGGTAGACCCGGAAATATTAACGTTTATTCCTATGCCGTTAACGTCCACAACGGCATTCCCCTCTTCGATGCTCTCAAGAATACCATTTACATAAGCAACCATATTATTTATTCTTTCCGTGATTATTATAGATTAACAGCCGTCACCTGATATACAGGTGACGGCGTTATATAAAAGATTCAGTACAAATTACTTGCTCTGAAGATATTCATCAATACCCTTAGCGGCAGCTTTTCCTGCGCCCATGGCAAGAATAACGGTTGCAGCACCTGTTACTGCATCACCGCCGGCAAATACACCGGGCTTTGATGTCTGTCCATTGTCTTCTGCAACAATACATTTTCTTCTGTTGATCTCAAGTCCCTCAGTTGTTGAAGAAATAAGAGGGTTAGGAGATGTTCCGAGTGACATGATAACTGCATCGCAATCAATCTCAAACTCAGAACCGGGAACCTCTACAGGACTTCTTCTTCCTGACTCATCAGGCTCACCAAGCTCCATTCTGATACATGTGATTCCTGTTACCCAGCCGTTTTCATCAGCATGGATCTCAACAGGATTGCAAAGAAGATCGAAGATGATTCCCTCTTCCTTAGCATGTCCAACTTCTTCCTTACGTGCAGGAAGCTCTTCCTCACCACGACGATATACAACATGAACTTCAGCTCCGAGACGAAGTGCTGTTCTTGCTGCATCCATAGCAACGTTACCACCACCTACAACTACGCACTTCTTGGGCTTCATGATAGGTGTTCTTGAGTTCTCATCAAAAGCTTTCATAAGATTGCTTCTTGTAAGGAACTCATTTGCTGAGAATACACCCATAGCCTGCTCGCCGGGGATATTCATGAATCTGGGAAGACCTGCTCCGGAACCGATAAATACAGCCTCAAAGCCTTCTTTCTCCATAAGATCGTCTATAGTAACAGACTTGCCGATAACAACGTCTGTCTCAAGCTTAACGCCAAGTGACTTAACGTTCTCGATTTCTTTCTTAACAACAGCATCCTTGGGAAGACGGAACTCAGGAATACCATAAACAAGAACACCGCCTGCCTCATGAAGAGCTTCGAAGATAGTTACGTCGTAACCCATCTTTGCAAGATCTCCTGCACATGTAAGACCTGAAGGGCCTGAACCGATGATGGCAACTTTCTTGCCCTTCTTCTCCTTAGCGCCCTCGGGCTTGATTCCCATTTCTCTTGCTGTATCAGCTACGTATCTCTCAAGCTTACCGATTGAAACAGCATCACCCTTGATTCCTCTTACGCACTGACCTTCACACTGGCTCTCCTGAGGACATACACGTCCACAGACAGCAGGAAGCGCACTTGACTGGCTGATTACCTGATAAGCTTCCTCAACATTTCCCTGCTTAACCTGCTCGATAAATGCAGGAATATTGATTGATACAGGACATCCCTGTACGCATTTGGGATTCTTACAATTAAGACATCTGAGTGCCTCTTTCTCTGCTTCTTCTTTATTATATCCAAGACATACTTCTTTAAAATTAGTTGCACGTTCCTTAGCGTCCTGTTCGCGGACCGGAACTCTTACAAATCCATCCATCTTTTAATCTCCTATATAGTTATCTATCAGTTGCAATTTCCGCATCCGCCGTGGTGTGTGTCACCTTCCTGAGCCTTGAGAAGAAGCCTTCCCTCCTCAGTCTTGTACAACTTCATACGATTCATTGCCTGGTCAAAATCAACCTTGTGTCCGTCAAACTCAGGACCGTCAACGCAAGCGAACTTAACCTGTCCGTCAACTGTAAGACGGCAAGCTCCACACATTCCTGTTCCGTCAACCATAATAGGATTCATGCTGACAACTGTAGGAATTCCGAGTTCCTCTGTAAGCTTGCAAACAAACTTCATCATGATCATAGGTCCGATAGCTACACAGTGATCATATTTATTTCCTTCATCCCAAAGGTCCTGAAGAGCCTTTGTAACCATTCCGCTTCTTCCATAAGAACCGTCATCGGTTGTGATATGGAGATTACATACTTCCTTGAATCTGTCCTCCATAATAACGAGATCCTTAGTCTTTGCTCCAATAATAACGTCGCATTCAACTCCCTGCTCTTTTAACCACTTTGCCTGAGGGTAAACAGGAGCAGTTCCTACACCACCTGCGATAAATACGATCTTCTTTTTCTTTAATTCTTCAACACTCTCTTCGCAAAGATCTGAAGGCTTTCCTAAAGGTCCGACAACATCTGCAAGACAGTCACCTGCTTTAAGCTTGGCGAGTTTATGTGTCTCTGCACCGATTGCCTGTACAACTATCTCAACAGTTCCCTTCTCTCTGTCATAATCACAGATTGTAAGAGGAATTCTCTCTCCCTCTTCATCAACACGGATAATTAAAAATTGTCCGGGTAAACATGCGTCTGACACACGCGGAGCCTCAACGATCATCTGAAAGATGTTCGTAGTAAGCTCATTTGCCTCTAAAATCTTGAACATAGTCTTTCTCCTCCAATTATCTGGTAAAAAAATATATAAAGTATATTACTTCTTTATTTACTTGATCAATTTCAATGTATATCTGCCGCTTGTATCGTAGCCAAGATGATTTAACGAGCCGTCATTCGTATTAATCGCAAAGAACCTTCCTGTCTTACTTCTGGTTCCATCCGCACGAACAAACTCTTCATCAATCTTATAGTATTCACCGGCACCCGGGACTTCTATGATATTCTGATAGATATATTCATTTCGTCCGCCGCCTCGTACACTTCCCTTTTCATCCAATAGAACATCAAGCTGCAAAAGCTTATTTACAAGACTCTTAACTGCCTGCTCCTTGGAGACTTTTCTGGGATAAGCAAAATGGAATTCTCTCTCCACTATTTCACTCGGATTGCCTTTTTCGTTATAAGCAATAAACTTAAATTTCGATGAGCCGAGTGGCATAGGAATCGGTTCCGTGTACTCAAGTGAATCCATGTCGGGATCCGAACCGTCTGTCGTGTAATATACGGTACAACCTTCCCCCGGAACTACCACTATCATGGTATTCTGTGTATAATCACCGCTTGGTTCCATAACCTCGGGATCCGGTGCAGCACCTTTTTCTACAATATATGTATTCTCAACAACTTCACTCGATATACCATACTCATTTACAGCTACAGCCTTGATGTTATATTCATCATCTACGCTTAAGTCGATTGCTCTCCTGTAAACGGTACACTTTTTATCAGGCACACCGCCATTTATGGTGTAGTATATGACATCTCCTTCTCCACCGGAAAGTTCAATCGATACAAACTCTTCATAAGTATCCGCTTCCGGAGTCATTTCCGGAGGCTTCGGGATATATTTTTTTCGAAGAGCAACAGCAGATTCATTTTGATCTTCATTTAGAATCTGTGCTATTTTATCATATTCTCCCGATTGTTTATATATCGAAATTATACTTTCGTATGCTAATGTGACAGAATCTTTTGTGAAAATTTCCGAATCTGTTACAATTCTGAGTGTAGCAACCGCATTATCGATAGCTCCGAGTTCAAGATAACAATCCGACAATTCAAAAATAATATTGATATTGCGGGGATTTTTCTTGTTCCCCTCTGTAAGATACGCTACCGCTTTGTATGTATTACCGCTTTCTCTGGCTTCACGCGCAAGATTGATATATCTGTTTCCGTTTCTGTCCTGAAAAATAAAAACAATAACAACAATCATTATTACAGCTGCAACGACGCCGGCAAATCCAAGTACAGTCTTTCTTTTATCTCTTATGAACGCATATACATCGTCCTCTTCTTCATCTTTTTCCTGCACTTCTCTTTTCTTATTTTTCTCGTCTTTTACAAACGTGCCTGCAATCGATGACATCGTACTATCTATTTCATTTTCAATTTCCGGTTCAAAATCCGGTACGATTTTTATCTCCGCGCCGCATTCGTCACAGTACATGTGCCCTTCAGGAATATAGGCGCCGCATTTATGACATTTCATATCTTAATACTCCACTAAAACTCTACTATTATTTAAACATGGTAGCAGCTTCATAACAGTTGTTCATGAGCATAGCGATAGTCATGGGACCTACACCTCCGGGAACGGGAGTTATTGCGGAAGCTATCTCTTTTACTTCGTCATAGCAAACATCACCGCAAAGTTTGCCTTCTTCATTTCTGTTTATTCCGACATCAATTACAACTGCACCTTCTTTAACATGATCTTTGGTGATCATTCCGGCTTTTCCGACAGCGGCTATAAGAATATCCGCCCTCTTGCATACTTCTTCAAGGTTCTTTGTGCGAGAATGAGCAACGGTAACAGTTGCATTCTCTCTGAGCATAAGAAGTGACATGGGCTTTCCGACAATATTGGATCTTCCTACTATAACGCACTCTTTGCCCGCTATATCGATTTTACCGTCACATCCTCTCTTTAAGAGCTGAATGACGCCTGCGGGTGTGCAGGATACAAAGCCTTTTTCTCCTATACAGAGTGCACCGACATTCATCGGATGGAATCCGTCTACATCTTTTTTGGGGCTAATGGCATCAATAACCGTCTTCTCATCAATCTGTGAAGGAAGAGGCATCTGTACAAGTATGCCGTTTACATCATCTCTGTTATTAAGTTCATCAATAAGTTTTAACAATTCTTCCTGTGAAGTTTCCTTCGGAAGTTCGTAAGAAAGAGATCTGTAACCGATGTACTCGCACGCTTTCTTCTTATTTCTGACATAAACCTGAGAAGCGGGATCCTCGCCGACAAGTATTACAGCAAGAGTAACCTCAATCCCCTGTTCTTTTAATCGAGCCGTTTTTTCTTTAAGCTCGTCTTTAATGATCTGTGAAATTGCTTTTCCGTCGATAATCTGTGCACTCATATATACTCCTAAACTCCAAACTAAATATTTGTATTCCTATCAGAACAATCCGGTAATCTTTCCGTTTTCGTCAACATCAATGTCATAAGCCGCAGGGTGCTTCGGAAGTCCGGGCATAGTCATGATCGCACCTGTAAGTGCCACAACAAAGCCTGCACCTGCAGAAACATATACTTCTCTTACAGTAATGTTATAACCTGTAGGTCTTCCGAGAAGATTCGGATCGTCAGAAAGTGAATACTGAGTCTTGGCCATACATACAGGAAGTTTGCCAAATCCCATCTCTTCAATCTTAGCTATCTGCTTGCTAGCAGCAGGCGTATATGTAACTCCGTCCGCTCCGTAAATTTCTGTAGCAACTGTACCGATTTTATCCTTGATTGGCATATCATCGCTGTAGAGCGGTGCATAGTTACTTGGTTTAGTATTTATTGTATCAATAACTTCTTTTGCAAGAGCTTCTCCGCCTTCGCCGCCTTTTGCCCAAACTTCCGCAAGAGCAAATCTGCAATCCTTCTTTTCGCAGAACTCTTTTACAAAATTAGTTTCCTCTTCTGTATCTGTAATGAAAGAGTTAAGTGTCACAACTACGGGAACACCGTATTTCTGGATATTCTCGATGTGCTTCTCAAGGTTTACGATACCTTTCTTAAGAGCTTCAAGATTCTCTTTTCCAAGCTCTGTCTTAGGAACTCCTCCGTTATATTTAAGTGCTTTGATCGTAGCTACAAGAACTACGGCATTGGGCTTAAGTCCGGCTATTCTGCACTTGATATCAAGGAACTTCTCAGCACCGAGATCCGCGCCGAATCCGGCCTCCGTTACAGTATAATCGGCAATTGAAAGAGCTGTCTTGGTAGCTCTTACCGAGTTACATCCGTGTGCAATATTTGCAAAAGGTCCGCCGTGAACAATAACGGGAGTATGCTCAAGTGTCTGCACGATATTGGGCTTAAGCGCATCTTTCAAAAGAGCCGCCATAGCGCCTACAGCCTGCAGATCTCCTGCTGTTACAGGTTCTCCCTTAAAGTTATATGCAACAATTATTTTTGAAAGTCTTTTCTTGAGATCCTCAAGATCGCTTGAAAGGCAAAGGATAGCCATGATCTCTGAAGCAACGGTAATAACAAAGTGATCCTCTCTTGGAACACCGTCTGCCTTGGCACCAAGTCCGACAACGATATTTCTAAGAGCACGGTCATTCATGTCCTCAGCTCTCTTCCAGATAATCTGTCTGGTATCGATCATAAGCTCGTTACCCTGCTGAATGTGATTATCAAGAAGTGCAGCCAAAAGGTTATTGGCTGATGTTATTGCATGGAAATCACCTGTGAAATGAAGGTTGAGATCTTCCATAGGAACAACCTGAGCATATCCACCGCCGGCTGCTCCACCCTTTATTCCAAAGCAAGGTCCGAGCGAAGGCTCTCTGAGTGCAATAACTGTCTTATGTCCAAGTCTGTTCAGAGCATCTCCGAGTCCTACACTTACAGTTGTCTTGCCTTCTCCTGCGGGAGTGGGATTGATCGCGGTAACAAGAATGAGTTTTCCCTTCTTGCTGCTTTCAGCCTTCTTTAAATATTCTTCAGTGAGTTTAGCCTTGTACTTTCCATAGAACTCAAGGTCATCCTCTTTTACACCGACTGACTCAGCAACCTCTTTGATATGAAGCATTTTTGCTTCCTGCGCGATTTCGATATCACTTTTTACTCCCATTTATTCTCCTCCTACCATTTGTTCAAATTCTACCTTTGTCATAAGGACTTTCCTTGGCTTGGTGCCCTCTTCATCTCCGACAACACCCGCCTCGCAGAGCTGATCCATTATTCTGGCCGCTCTGTTAAACCCAATCTTAAACACTCTCTGCAACATTCCGATGGATGCTTTCTCTTTGTCAATGATCATCTCACCGGCCTGTACGAAATACTCATCTCTGGAAGAAGCTCCGTCGCCTGAACTTGCGGTGCCACCACCTCCGCCCTGGCTCTGAATGTTCTGAATCTGCTGTTCGATTTCTTCTCCGTAAGATGATTCTATTCCCTGATTTCTCAAGAAATCAGTAACTGCCTGCACTTCCTTGTCTGATACAAATGCGCCCTGCATTCGCGCAGGCTTCGTATATCCCTGAGGATAAAAGAGCATGTCGCCCTTTCCAAGAAGCTTCTCGGCACCTGTAATATCAAGAATCGTTCTTGAATCAACACCACTTGATACCGCAAACGCAACTCGGCTAGGCATATTTGCCTTAATTAGACCTGTGATGACATCAACCGAAGGTCTCTGAGTTGCTATGATAAGGTGAATACCCGCTGCTCTCGCAAGCTGTGTAAGACGACAGATTGCATCCTCGACTTCATTTGCTGAGACCATCATAAGGTCCGCAAGCTCATCTACAATTACGACGAGCTGTGGAAGCAATTGCTTGTCCGGGTCTGCGCTCTGCTCAACGGATTTATTGTATCCCTTAAGATCACGAACACCGGCTTCTGCAAACTTCTTGTATCTGTTTGTCATCTCTGCAACCGCCCAGTTAAGCGCTGCAGCAGCTTTCTTGGGATCTGTCACAACAGGAATCATAAGATGTGGAATTCCGTTGTAAACACTAAGTTCAACGATCTTTGGATCGATCATGATCATCTGAACTTCTTCAGGTTTGGCCTTATAAATAAGGCTCATTATAATTGTATTTATACAAACGGACTTACCCGATCCCGTAGCACCGGCGATAAGAAGGTGCGGCATCTTGGAAATATCCGTTACTACCGTTTTTCCTGCTATGTCTTTACCGACAGCAAAAGCGAGCTTTGAAGAAAACTCTTTAAATTCTCTTGATTCAAAGAGGTCTCTGAGCGCAACAGCCTGGTTTTCTTTATTCGGAACTTCAATTCCGACAGCAGCCTTTCCGGGAATAGGCGCTTCTATACGAATGTCTCTGGCCGCAAGATTCATCTTGATATCATCGGCAAGTCCGACAATCTTATTTACTCTGACTCCCGCTTCGGGCTGAAGCTCAAATCTCGTAACGGAAGGCCCCTGGCTTATATCCGTAACAGTTACGTTTACGCCGAAAGTTTTAAGAGTTTCCTGCAATTTAAGCGCTGTCTCCTTGAGCTGCCTTGCCGTCTCAAGGTTCTTATTCTTAACTCCCTTTTCCAAAAGACTTACGGGCGGGAATACATATTTCTTGTTGATAGCACGTTTGTGCGCTTCAATCTCTTTTTCCATTCCGACATTTACGGTATGAGGACCGGGACCTGACGGAACATGTGTAGCCTCTGCAGTCGATGTGATCTTGGACGAAGCACCGGGAGACCTTGAAATATGATCCTGAGCATGTATTGCATATTCGCCGTTCATGCCGTTTCCAATATTTTCCGCATGTATCGGAACATCCGGAAGAATATCATCCGGAGTTTCAACGGGAGCTACCTTTGCTACAAGCTTCACGCTGTTATCAGGCAAAGGAATTGCTTCCTCTTCTTTTGAACCAAAATCCATACTGTGGATTCTCGGTTCTGTCACAAGGACTCTTTGTCCGTCCGGCTCTACATCAGTCTTTATGTCACGCTTATTAAGAACAATCTCGTGAATATCATCATGAAACTCTTCCTCATCCGGTATAAAGACATTTCCGGGCTTTTCTTCGCTCCCACCGTAAATATGGATATTATCGGACTTCTCTTCCTCGACATCTTCTTTGGTGATATTCGTATCAAGCATGACTCCGCGGACGTTCTTCTCCATCCTCAAAATCTTGGCATCTTCTTTTTGTTCAATGGCAAGTCGCTTTTCTTCCTGTATCTCAGCTCTTCGCTTCTCGACCATCTCACGCCTGCGCTCGGCGTATTCTCTGTAATTTGCGGCGTCTTCTCTTGTTTTCTCGATAAGTTTTCTGCTTCCGTTCCTGATACCGCCGACAAATGACTGCTCGGTAAATATCACGATGCTGATAATTCCTATCAGAAGGAGCAAAAGAGCTGTTCCCGCAAATGATAAATGTTTATAAAATGCATAAGCAAGAGAACCTGCAAAAAATCCTCCGCCGTCTCTTCCCTCTTTGGCAGAATTAAATATAAATGCCACGTCATAATTCTGCGCCTGCTGAGGCCTCTTCGTAATAAGTTCCGCAATGATCCCAACCAAAAAGAACAGGACAATTCCGGAAACAACCTTGCGTTGTGCAGCACTTGAACCGTAGTTCGCAACAGAAATAAGAACAGCGCCCAATGCCACAAGTGGTGCAAAATACGCCGTAAATCCGAAAAAGCCAAATAATATTCCGCTTAATGCACTGCCAAACTCCCCACAAACGCCAAAATTACATAAAAAAAGGAAAATTGTCAAAGCGACCATTGCAATAACCACAAGTTCGCTTCTTAATGAATAATCAATCTCCTCCGCTTTTTTGGCAGAAGCGCTTGTTCTGGAGTATCTTTGACCTGAACTCCTTGAAGCGGTCTTTCTTGTCTGTTTTCTACCATTATTACTCTGTGCCATATCTTCCCCTTGACTTATACAAAACTCTTATAAGTATACCATTTTCTAAACCCATATGCTATACTTACGTTATTGTAGTTTTGCGTAAAGGAGATAAAAATGGAATTTAAACAGGAGTTAGAAACAGGCACTTTCAAGATGGTCGGCGCCACAGAAACAACATTGAAACTCAAAGAGGTTGCCGAAAAGTGCAGACTTGTCAGAACAGACAACGGGGTTAAAGTAGAGCTTGCATACACAGGTCCTAACGCCGGCAAATACATGCAATACATAGAAAAGCATAAGGAAGAACTCACTAAGTATCTTATGAACCCCGATGAAACCGATCTTTATGAATGGATGGAAGCTTCACATCAGACCGCTATCACTCTCAAAAAACACGAAAAAGAAAAGCTTCTTTTATATGTAAATTTTGATCCGACTACAAGAATCATGTTAACAGGAATTGCCGATGAAAACGTAACTCTTAAGCTCGGCGCTCCTCTCATGGAAATAAACATAGACGAACTTACAAGAGATGAGTTCAAGCTTACAATCTACAACATGCTTTTACTCGCCGATGAGATTGCTGTTCTCATGGGAAATCTGGATCTTCGCAAGATGTCTAACATCCAGATCGTAAAGACCTATCTCACGGAAATCTATGACAAATACCATGAAAATCCTTGATCAAACCAATAAATGACTTGTTTTGCAAATAAGACAAAAATACGGTGTAAAGAGACAACAACATCTCCTTACACCGTTTTTATTTATCATGATATAAGCATTCCGAGATTTCTCTCAAAAGCAATTCCATCATTTCCGGAACTTCCGATTTTCTCCGTCTCCTCAACGGAAGCACGTATAAAATCTCCCGCAAGCTTTGTTACTGATGCAATATCTTTGCCATTAAGAAGTCCTCCCAAAAGAACTGCCGCAAAAAGATCTCCCGTTCCCGAATAATGTACTCCGTTTGTGTGAGCCTTAATAAGAACACTCTCCA
The DNA here is from genome assembly GCF_000621565.1 of Butyrivibrio sp. LB2008. Taxonomy (GTDB): domain Bacteria; phylum Bacillota; class Clostridia; order Lachnospirales; family Lachnospiraceae; genus Butyrivibrio. Next base: position 113,787 of record NZ_JHXZ01000009.1, on the reverse strand, counting down.
AATCTGTGATCACAAGATTTCCGACTTCATGTTCTTCTTTTAAAGGAATCCCTGTAACAGCAATTATCTGCTTACTGCTTCCACGAACTCTTTTTCCGGCTTCAATAACAAAATCTATAAGTTCTTTTCCTTCAAACTCACGTGGTTTTTCGGGATCGATATCTGCAAGGAGGCATAACTCCGTCATATTGGGAGTGATGATATCGGCTTCTTTCACCATTTTTTTCATTACGCCAAGAAGCCCGTCCGAGAAATTCACATATCTCTTTCCATCATCGCCAAGCACAGGATCGACAAGAATAAGCGTATCCTCTGTCTTAAATGTTTTTATGAATTCAAGCGAATTTTCCGCTTGTGTTTCACTTAGCATAAACCCGGTTATAATGCCGTCGAAATAAATATTCTGTTCCTTATATTTTGCCGTGTATTCCGAAATAACCCCCGTAAGATCTTTGCAGTAATATGATTCAAAGCCTGTCTGACCGCTCAACACTGCAGTCGGCACCGCACATGTTTCAATCCCCATTGCAGGAAAAACCGACAGATCAACCGCAAGTGAGCATCTTCCCAAGCCGGAAAGATCGTTGATTGCTGCTACTCTCATTATGTATCCTCTCTTGTCTGCATATTTTCTTCTGTAATACCCTCTAATGATAACGCCACGCTGGTATCATATAAATATGCAGTTTTGTATAATTATAAAATACCAGTATTGTAATCCATTATTCAAACAATAGAAAGAGCATGACTCGTATCGTTAGCCATGCTCTTAATTCTCCGTATATTATATAACAGATTACAGATTAACAAACTGCTTTGTGCTGTTGGAAAGCTGGTTGGTAACACGATTGTTATTATCCATAGCTTCTCCGATTCCCTGCATCTCACCTACAATCTCGGTCGAGTTAGATGCTGATGTATTGATGGCAACTGTACTCTCCTTAACCGATTCGCTGATTGATGTTACAGAGGATGCCATCTCAGCCATGATATTATTGAGATTATCAGCCTTGGCACTAAACTTGCTAAGAATACCGTCAATAATAGTAGCTGTATTTCCGTACTTCTCACCTATCTCTACAAATGAGTCATAGTCGGAAAGAACTGTTGTATTGATAAAATCAAGAACCTGAAGTGCGTTATCCGAAAGATCCTTAACCGCACCTGTAACGTTCTGGCTGATTGCCTGAATATTTCCGGCTGTCTGTCTGCTGTTCTCAGCAAGGGAACTGATTTCTTCAGCAACAACCGCAAATCCCTTTCCGGCTTCACCGGCTCTTGCAGCCTCTATACTTGCATTAAGTGCAAGGAGGTTAGTCTGTGATGCAATATCGAGAATGACATTTGTAAGTTCGCCAATCTGGTTAACCTGCTCACTCTCTTTAACAGACAGCTCAAGAACTTTACTGAGTTCTTCCATCTTAACACCGGTATTGCTCTTCTTCTGATTAGCTTCTGCACGAACAGCTGAAGCTTCAATCTTGATTCCGGCAGCTGTTTCCTGTCCCTCATATACTTCATCGTTGATGCTCTGAGTCGCACGCTTAACATCTTCAAGCTTCTCAGTCATCTTGTTTGCTGTATGTGAAACGTTATCCATACTTGCAGAAAGCTCTTCAAGAGCGGCAGATGTATTTGTTACGTTATCATTTGCTTTCTGGATCTTCAAAGCCACTTCTTCTTCGGATGTTGAAAGTACGGTTGTACCTTCCTTAACTTCACGCATGATATTCTGAAGTGTCTCAATGAATCTGTTGAATCCTTTCTTGAAATACATAAGCTCGGAATCAACACTTGTCATAATTCTGGAAGTAAGGTCTCCCTGTCCCTTATCAATCTCATCGATAATCCTGTTAACTTCGTTAGAAATTGAACTGATCTTACGAACAATAAGGAAGTAGTTCAAAACAAATGTTGCAATAATACAGATAATAAAGATAACCAATCCGACGATAGACTTGGCAAGTGCCCCGTTTCTCATAGTGATCATCTCATTTATTGAACCGATGGCAATCTGTTCAACAGCTGCGCTAAGACTTGTAAGGTTCTGCTCAACTTCAGCCATATCATCCTTAACCTGATGTTCCATCTTGTCAGCGCACTGAGCGCCCTGTCCTTTTGTAGCAAATGCAAAAGCATCATCAAGATCGATTATATATGTATCAATGCTGGCTTGAAGCTGCTGAGCAATTGAAAGTGCATTCACAGAATACTCGCTTGTATTTGATCCAAGTACAGTCATAAGTCCGGACATTGACTCCTTAAGACTTGCAGTGTTCTGTTCAACATCTACTTTAATCTGGTCTTTGGAATCTTTGCTGGCATAGATATAAACAAAAGGTTGTGAATAAAGATAGTAAACCTTTGAAGATACCTTACCCTCATAATTGTTTGCGCTTGCGATGTAAGTCATAAGTTCCGAAGACATATTAACAGAATTATCAAGCGAATCCATTGTTGTAATCATAACTGCCAGAAAAACGACCGTCATCACAATATTTACAGCAATAACCTGGAATAAAATGGAATGAAACCACTTAACTCCGCTCTTTCTTTTTTGTCCCATAAAAACCTCCAATGATGAAAAAAAACAATGATGTAATAAAGCACAATACTTTACTTAATAATATTATTATTAATTTTTAAAGGCAAGTAAACTTAATATAAATCGTAAATATTTCATATATTTATGCGAATATTTGCCATAAAAAAGATAAAAAAATGCTATTGCGTTTACAATTCATTGTTATTCTTTTGCGACAAAAAGTGTTCCAACTTTCTTTTTTTCAATTATATCATATAGTTTCTCAGGATTTTTTCCATTGGTGACAAGCACGTCAATTCCATGTGATGTCGCAAGTTCAGCAGCCTCTAACTTAGTTATCATCCCGCCGGTTCCTCTGTTGGAACCCGAACCTGATGCAACACTTCTGAGTTCATCGGTAATTTCCTCTACTCTGCTGATAAGCTTAGCATTGGGATCTGTATTCGGATTGCCGTCATAAAGACCATCAATATCCGAAAAGATGATAAGCTTACTCGCGTTACAGAAAATAGCAACAAGAGCAGAAAGCATGTCATTATCGGAGAAGAGCTTCTTTTCAGATTCAATCTCCGCATGGCTTACCGAATCATTTTCATTTACTATTGGAATAATATGATTCTCAAGAAGCGCATCGAATGTGTTCTTAAGATTCTGACTTCTGACAGGATCGCTAAAATCCGCATTATCAAGCAATATCTGCCCGACCATCCTGTTATATTCGCCAAAGAATTTATCATAAAGATGCATGAGCTCGGTCTGTCCAACTGCAGCCGCAGCCTGCTTAAGTCTGATCTCTTTAGGTTTCTGTGCAAGTCGCATCTTACCGGCGCCGACAGCGATTGCTCCCGAAGATACAAGTACAAGATCGTATCCAAGATTCTCTACGCCGGAAAGCGCTCTGCACAGATGATCAAGTGAACGAATATCAACATTTCCGCTGTCATTCGTTATCGTAGATGTTCCAACTTTTACTACTATTCTCTTTTTACTAACGCTCATCTCAATTCCTTCTTCTCTCTATCAGAATAAATTGATTTTATATGGACGTAGTTAATTAGTCAAGAATACTAAATTAAGTTGGGCACTTAGTAATTTAGTTATTTTTTTGAATAAACAATTTATATATCGCCGCGATCACGTTGATTCCCGGCCCATAGGAAGCTACAAGCGCGTCTGAATTATTATAGTTTGCAAGGTCATACGGAAGATTCGTACTGAGCACCAGGCTCTTTTTGCCATGCGTCTTTGCTTTGCCGATCAATGCATTTATATTTGCCGTATTTTTAAGCTCCTCACCTGTTGCACAGCTTGAGATGCATATTATTACATCAGCATTTTGAATGGCGGAATCCGCGGATGCATCCACGCCGTTCTCACAGCTTACATAATTGACCGATTTCGCACCGGCCTGTTTGATCCCCGACTTGATTGCAGATAATTCATCTTTCTTAGAATAAAAAATAACTACCTTACTGCTTTTTTCAATCGGACATACTCCGTCATTTTTCGCATACTTAACAGCTGCATTTGTAATCTCCCATTCAACGGCTCTGTGCTGTTTTGAACCGACTACACCCATAGCCTTTTGAGGAGAAGCTTCTCCCGTAAGTTCCAAAAGCCCGTATTTATCCTTAGTCCTAAGAATTCTTGTAACAGATTCATTTAATCGAGTTTCCGGTATCTCTCCGCTTCTTACCTTAGCTGCGAGAGATTCAATATATGTATCAAGTTCCTTCAGATTCTTGGCAGAAGTTAGACCTACCGGCATCAAAAGAATATCCGCCCCTGCATTTATTGCCCTGACAGAAGCATCCAGCTTATCAAAATTAGTTGAGATAGCATCCATCTCCATAGAATCTGTAATGATAAGCCCCTGATATCCAAGCTTTCCTCGTAATATCTCCGTCAGAAACTTCTTAGACAGAGTCGCAGGCAGATAAATCTTTTGCCCTGAAGTCTTGGAAACACTCATCTCTTTTTCTATCTGAGGATACTGAATATGCGCAGTCATTATGAAGTCAGAAGACGTAGCAAGTGAAGCATACGGAACAAGCTCTGTTTTCATCAATTCCTCATAAGTCTTATCAACCTTCGGAAGTCCCGTGTGGCTGTCAACAGCCGTATCGCCGTGTCCCGGAAAATGTTTAAGGCAGGTCATCACTTTCTGACTGTGAAGACCATTTACATATTGAGTGCCAAACTGAACCACCACGCTCGGATCCTCGGAAAAAGATCTGACACCTATTACCGGATTTGCAGGATTACTGTTCACATCGACAACCGGTGCAAAATCAAGATTAAAGCCCTGCGCCGCCAACTCTTCGCCGATAACATTCGCAGCTTTATAAGCATTGAAAGCATCACCCGTAGCGGCAAGTGCCATGTTTCCGGGCATCTGTGTACCTGTCTTCAAACGTGTAACTCTTCCGCCTTCCTGATCCACTGCAACAAACATCCTGGATTTAAAGCCGCCGCTTAGGTGTGCCTTCTGAATATTATTTATCAGTTTTGTTGTCTGAGTCGCATTCTTCGTATTCTGAGAAAAAAGGATCACTCCGCCAAAATCATATTTCTTTAAAGCTAAAGTAATCTCAGAATTCAAAGCCGTCAGATCCTGATCATTCCATGTTCTGAATGAAGGGATGATCATCTGGGACAGCTTCTGCTCTACAGACATTCCCTCAACTATAGATTCTACCGACTCCTTTGCTTCTACATGCCCGACATTATTGCATGCCACTCCCGTTGCCATCACGCACGCTAAAACTATTGATGTTAATCGCCTCATATGATTGCCTTTCTGTTATACCTTTACACAATTTCTTCGTATGATACAAAAATGACACGCAAATTTCTGAAGAATCTCAGTATTTACGTGTCAATTTAACTATGGATTAGACGGGAGTCGAACCCGTGTCCAAAAATTCATCCCCTGTACTTCTACTATCATAGTCAATTATTGCGGGATTCTGCATCCCTGTTCCCTCATGCCTGCAGTAATTGACAACCGTAAGCAATCGGTAGCTTCATGATACGACCACAACCGCAAAGCTTAAGCTGTGTCGTTTCCTACAAGTTTTGACGCCGATTACCGGATATGTAGGTGTACCCGGGTCGACGGGCTGCACTTAGGCAGCGTATGCTAAATTATCGTTAGCGTTTAATTTTAATTTGAGGTTTAACGCACCATCCCGCGGATAGCTTCTCCAGCTTCAAAATCCCTGTCGAAACCTTTACTAACCCTTATTCAATTATATGCAAAGAGCCTTTGGCTCTTATTGCTTATTAAGTATATCGTCTGATAAGCCTTTTTTCAACAGCTTTATCACTTAAATCTCATCTTGAATTCTTTTTCTGCTTCTCTCTGCTGGTCTTTCTTGGCCATGTCGGCACGCTTATCATACAGCTTTTTACCTTTGGCAAGTCCTATCTCTACCTTAACTCTTCCGTTCTTAAAATAAACTTCAAGCGGAACAAGAGTATATCCCTGAACCATCTTCTGCTGATCAAGCTTTCTGATCTCAGTTTTATGCAAAAGAAGCTTCTTAACCCTAAGGGGATCCTTATTAAAGATATTACCCTTCTCGTACGGAGTGATATTCATTCCCATGATAAAAGCTTCGCCTTTATCAATGCTGATCCAGGCTTCTTTTATACTGCACTTTCCCTGACGGATTGACTTAACCTCAGTTCCGAACAGCTCAATACCTGCCTCGTATTTTTCTTCTATAAAATAATCATGATATGCCTTTTTATTATTGGCTACCAGCTTTCTTGCCTTATCTTCTGCCATAATGATTCCTTTTTATTTTCTTCTTTTTCCTTTGCCCTGAGCGCTTCTTGCCGCCTTGCTCGTGGCAGACTTCTTGTATTTATGAACCTTGTAGACCTTGCGGGTGGATTTTTTCTTATCACCCTTATCATCGGACTTTTTTCTACCGGAACGTGAAGTCTTGGCCGAGACACCTCTTCCGGATTTTGAACCTTTCCTGTGCTTTGGCTGTGGCTCTCCTGTCCTGGGATCGGGCTCATATTCATTAATATCTATAAGCTTACCTGCATATTCAACGAGTCTTTTTCTGACTCTCTCTTTTGCGGAATCTTCTAAAGTTTTAAGCTCATCCTCGGAACAGTCTGCATCTTCGTCTTTATTCTCGGCAGCTTCGCTGAGTTTTCTGATCTTCCTTGCTTTATCCTCGGCTATTTTCCTAGCCTTCGGAACAAAGCGATCTCCCATAGGATAAAAATCTTCTTCATCACTACCCGGATCTATCAGCATGAAATCTATTGTCTTGGTAATCCTGTCAGCTCCGAGAACACGGATCATGACCTTCATTCCGAGAGTGTACTCTTTGTGATATCTCTCGCCTACAAGTTTCATCGAAGCTTCATCGTACACATAGAAATCATCTTCCATAGAAGCCGCACGTATCATACCCTCACAGGAATTATCAAGTTCAACAAACATTCCCCACTGGGTAACGCCTGAAATGACACCTTCAAACTTCTCACCTATATGATTCTCCATATACTGGGCTTTTTTGAGCTTTTCGGTCTCACGTTCAGCCTCTTCGGCCCTTCTCTCGGTCTCCGACGAATGTTTTGCAACTTCATCAAGAATCTCCTCGTAGTGAGACGCCTTCGCTTCATTCATCCTGCCGCGAAGATGGTCCTTAATAATTCTATGTATCTGAAGATCGGGATATCTTCTGATAGGAGAAGTAAAATGGCAATAGTAATCAAATGCAAGTCCGAAATGCCCCGTACAATCAGTGCTGTACTTGGCCTGCATCATACTTCTTAAAGTCATTCTGCTTACAACCGCTTCTTCCTTGGTTCCCTCGATTCCCTTTAAGAGCTTCTGGATCTCTTTTGGTCTTACGCCCTCATCCCTCCTGGTTCTGATATGGAAGCCGAAGTTATTTACAAACACAGAAAGAGTAGCGATTTTCTCCGGATCGGGCTGCTCGTGTATACGATAGACAAAAGGACTCTGCATAAAATAAAAATGTTCCGCAACAGTCTGATTTGCCGCAAGCATAAAATCTTCGATAAGCTTTGTCGCAGTATTTCTCTCACGCAAAACTATATCTGTAGGATTCCCGTCAGCATCAAGAAGAATCTTGGACTCAGGAAAATCAAAATCTATAGCGCCTTTCTTCTCGCGCTTTTTTCTAAGGATGCCCGAAAGAACCGCCATATCCTTAAACATCGGAACAAGATCTTTGTACTTGGCAATCTCTTCTTCATCTTCATCTTCAAGAATCTTGGCAACAGATGTATATGACATCCTCTCATTTACATTAATTACAGACTCAACAATATTATGATCTACGATTCCGCCGTTCTTATCAATTGTCATAAGGCAGCTGAGTGCAAGCCTGTCCTCGCCATGATTCAAAGAACATATACCATTTGAGAGCCTGTGAGGAAGCATCGGTATAACCCTGTCAACAAGATAAACACTGGTGCCTCGCTTAAGCGCCTCTCTGTCAAGCGCAGAGCTCTCCTGTACATAATTGGAAACATCGGCTATATGGACTCCCAGGTGATAAAGTCCCTCATCATCTATGTAAAGACTTACCGCATCATCAAGATCCTTGGCATCCTCACCGTCAATAGTCACCATCGTGAGGTCTCTAAGATCCTCTCTGCCATACATATCAGCTTCACTCACAAAGTCAGGACACTTATTGGCCTGATTGATAACTTTCTCGGGAAACTCGTAAGGTATACCGTTATTCTTAACGATAGAAAGAATATCGACACCCGGATCGTTTATATTTCCGATTATCTCAAGGACCTTGCCCTCGGGCTTTTGTCTCTTTGCAATATTGCCGTAGTCCGTCAGTTTAACAAGGACCTTATCACCGGTAACAGCTTTATTATGATGCTCAATGGGGATAAAAATGTCGCTGGCAAACTTGTCACTGTCGGGAATAACAAAGCCGAAGTTCTTCTCAGCCTGGTATGTTCCGACTATCTCTTCAATACCTCTTACGAGAATATTTCTGATGCGTCCTTCTTTTCTCCTGCCTGTCTGCTCTTTAAGGAGCTCAACTTCCACGGTATCGGAATGATAAGCGCCGTGTACATATTCTTCGGGTATAAAAATATCCTCATCCATATCATCAACGCTGACAAAACCGAATCCTCTTGCATTCGATATAAATTTACCTACAACAAGCTCGGCGGATTTCTTCTTGCTTCCGCCGTATACGCTCTCTTCTATTCTTTTAAGCTTTTTCCCCTTGCTCATACTTATGCTCCGCAATATTATGCCAAATAAATTTCTCCGTTTAATGAAATAAGGCACTCTAACCTAATAGAGTGCCCGAAATCCATTAAATAATATTCATGTCAAGAAAGAGACTTAATAAAACAAACAGTACAGAAAGAATAACTGTTACTCTCTTCATAACTCCTTCTGTGGAACGTCCCTTATTCTTGCCCCAGTATGTATTCTCTACTGAACCTTGAATAGCCCCAAGTCCCTGACTCTTGCCTTCCTGAAGAAGAACAAGTACAACCAAAGTGGCACTGATCAATATAAAAATTACACCGAATACGTAATCTAATGTATTCACAAAATAGCCCTCCCAGTACATATTACTGAAATTTACATACTCCGCCAACATGAAACTTCGATACTCGCAGTTAGCGAACAAATATTACTTTATCATATTATCACTTTTTTATCAATAAAGACTTTCCTGTCATTTCCTCAGGCTGCTTCTCTCCCATGCACTCGATAAGTGTAGGAATTATATCTGCAAGGCATCCACCCTCTCTGAGAGTGTACGCAGAATCGTAATTTACAAGGATGAAAGGAACAGGATTTGTTGTATGAGCTGTCCAAGGCTCACCTGTCTCGTAATCGATCATCATATCTGCATTACCATGATCTGCGCAGATGAACATTGTTCCGTTTGTTGCTTTAACAGCTTCAACGATCTTGCCAACGCACTCATCAACTGTCTCGATAGCCTGAACTGCAGCAGGGATAACACCTGTGTGTCCTACCATGTCAGGGTTAGCGAAGTTAGCTACTACAACATCATATTTCTGTGAGTTGATAGCATCAAGAATCTTCTCGCAAACTTCAGGAGCGCTCATCTGAGGCTTAAGGTCATATGTAGGAACATCCTTAGGGCTGTTTACAAGAACTCTGTCTTCGCCCTCGTTAGGCTGCTCAACACCGCCGTTAAAGAAGAATGTTACGTGAGCATACTTCTCTGTCTCAGCGATACGTGCCTGCTTAAGTCCCTTAGCAGCAAGCCACTCACCGAATGTATTTGTAAGAAGAACCTTCTTAAATGCAACTTCTTTGTTAGGAATAAGAGGATCGTAATCTGTGAAGCAAACGTAAGTTACGTCAAGTCTCTTTCCTCTGTTAAACTTATCAAAATCATCATCACAGAAGCAATGTGTGATCTCTCTTGCTCTGTCGGGACGGAAGTTAAAGAAGATGATCGAATCCTTATCCTTAACTGTAGCAACAGGCTCGCCGTTCTTCATGATAACTGTAGGAATAACGAACTCATCTGTCTTGCCATCCTTATATGTCTGAACCATGCACTCATGTGCGCTGTCTGCCTTATTTCCTTCACCCTTTGTAAGAGCGTTGTAAGCAAACTCAACACGGTCATAGTTATTATCTCTGTCCATAGCATAGTAACGGCCTGAAATAGAAGCTATCTGGCCAACACCAAGCTCTTTCATCTTATCTTCAAGCTGCTGAACGAAATCGATTCCGCTCTCCGGAGGAGTATCTCTTCCGTCAAGGAAGCAGTGAACATAAACCTTATCAAGTCCGTTCTTCTTAGCAAGCTCAAGAAGTCCGTAAATATGTGTAATGTGGCTGTGTACACCACCGTCTGAAACAAGTCCGTACATATGAAGAGCTGAGTTATTAGCCTTGCAATTATTGATTGCAGCCATAAGGCCTTCATTTGTAAAGAAATCGCCATCCTCGATAGACTTTGTGATTCTTGTAAGTTCCTGGTAAACGATTCTGCCGGCACCCATATTCATGTGTCCAACCTCTGAGTTACCCATCTGACCATCAGGAAGTCCTACAGCAAGTCCGCTGGCATTTCCCTGTACAAAAGGATACTCCTTCATAAGTGAATCCATAACAGGAGTCTTTGCCATTGCAATAGCATTTCCCTCAGGATTGGGGTTGATTCCGTATCCGTCAAGAATCAAAAGAACTGTTGGCTTTGAACCTTTCATTTATATATTCCTCCATATCTACGCTTAATGCGATTAAAATACTAATAAATTAATTTTTTCCTTGGATAGTATATCTCAAACAACACCAAAATGACAAGATGGGTTATTTTACGTTTTTGAAAAGAAACTAACGAAAAATGCCACTATCATTTAAGCACATATCCATGCAAACTGATCTCATCAATATCACGGTTGTCATCCTTAACCTTTGTACCCTCGATATGTATATATTCAATAATCAGCTTACCGCCTTCATTAAGATCTAAAGGTGCATCTATGATAGCAGCTTTCTTATCATCCTCTCCATACTCATCTAATTTCACCAGTTCAGTAATAATCGCTGTAAGATCAACTGTTCCTATCATCTCATTATTATCATCTCCGTATTCGCCGTCATATACTTCAAACACATAAGAATCATCTTTGCATTCATCACCTGTTTTATAAACATATGCATTATACATTTTCTCATAACTTCCGGAAATATCGACAGACTTCTTTGTATTTCTTGATGCACTAGCGTGAAAGTACTCATTTTTATCATCAGCATCATCGCCCGCAAGTTCGATCATCTTCTCTTTTTGTTCAACGCTAAGTTTTTTATCTATATAATTTTCACCCACAGCTCCGCACGAATACGCGATTGTTCTGTATGCCTCACAAGCTGCATGATACGAAGCAATATCTTCATTTGCAAGATATTTCATAAGTTTCCCTTTATGCGATGCAATAACTGCAGAATATGCATTTATTCCCGGAGCCAAAAGCGAAACACAAGCAACCGCAACGATTATTCCAAACACAACCGACATTGCATTCTTTTCTTTTTTCATGTTGTAAACATACAATACAAAATAAGCAATCTCAAACACAATAGCCGCAATTCCCGCGTATCTTGCGAGCGTAAGACCATATATATGAATCTGTCTTCCAAGACTCAAAATCTCCATAACTATACAAGGGATAAAAAGAAGTGGCATTATCCTGAAAAACTTTCTCAAATTGTCTTCGCATATGCCCTGCGCCATTGTCCAGATAAAAACGCCAAAACAAAAGAGCGTCGTAAGAATGCCAAATACCATATACAACGGGAATTTCCATTTTATGATTGTCTTAACTATATAAGCATAGATAATCAAAAACGCGATTGCCAAAAGCCCTGTGAGAACGTAATTAAGCATAATCTTCCCAAACTTGGAGATTTCATCATCTGTCTTGGAAAGTCCCATAAGAATGCACGGGTACTGAACAACTCCTATAAGAAGCACCCATAATCGCTCATATATGTCAAAATCAACCTCAACTATTAGTGCACTGAATGCGCCTATGATAAGCGTCAGCCCTATGAAGATTACCAAAAATACAAGTTCAGCCTTCATCAAACCACAAAATGCTTTTGCGGTATAGGTCTCAAACGAGCATTCACTCTTTTTAAGAAAAAAGTACAATGATGCACATATTGCCGCTACAACAAAACATGTAGTAAACCTGTACATATATTCAGCAAAAAGATTATATGTCAGATCATCTATACCTATATCATCAAAATATTTAAGCCCCCTAAATGAATACAGCCCCGAAGAAAAAAAGTTCAGAACAGTGCCTACACTCATCACCGAGATATTTATGATCATATTCTTTTTGTCTTTAAAAGAATAATTTGCATCACTCTTTCGTTTATACAGGCGATATGCCTCACACGGAAGAGCACTGAGTGCAAAAATCAAAAAGAACAAGGCAAAAAAATTAATAAAGCACTCAAGAACAAAATCCGGATAATTCCAACTAACTACAATGCTGTAAAAAAACATCGATATAAGCATACTTATAACCGAAACCGGATGTTCTTTTACAATTTCAACAAACCCGTTTTTAATCTTTTTAAGTCCCAACATTTCTCCTCCAATCTGTGCAGATCACAATCGTTCCGTCTTATCAATAGTGATATCGCACTCAATTCCCGGTTCAACGCCCCTTATATGTTGCACCAGATAATCGATTATCTCCGAATCCTTGAGATTGTATTTGTAAGGTACACTCAAATCAAATGCGACTCTTCGCTCTTTATCCTTTGAATGTATCAACCTGAAATCATGTATATCAAGAACAGGATCAAGCTCTCTTACAATGAACTTTACCTTACGCTTAAATTCTTCCGTATCCTCATCACCTATTACAACTGGATCCATATGGATCACAACTTCGCTGCTGTATTTTGTCCTTAGCTCACTCTCGATATCATCGATAAAATCATGTACCGTTATGAGATCGAGCCTCGCATCAACTTCCGCGTGAAGCGACATAAAAAGGCCTGTCGGTCCGTAATTATGTATAACAAGATCGTGAACGCCAAGAACATTCTCATGAGAAATAACCGTCTCCTCAATTTCTTTTACCATCTCCTTGCTCGGAGGTTCTCCAAGAAGCGGATCAATGGTATCTTTAGCCGCCTCAATTCCGGTCTTTACGATAAGTAATCCGACCAGTATTCCGACATAGCCGTCAAGCATTATTCCAGTCCTGCTCGTTATTATCGCACATACAAGTACAACAGAAGTGGTAAAAACATCGGAAATACTGTCAAGTGCGGTATTGTTAAGCGCCGGGCTCTCAATTTTTCCCGCCGCTTCTTTGTTTCCGAAATACATAATGAGCTTTACCAGTATTGCAAAAACAAGAATTCCGGCAACAACCGGACTAAAGCTTATCTCACCGGGGCTAAATATCTTCCCAAAAGAAGTCCTGATAAGTTCGACTCCCATAAGCACTATAAGAAGCGCCACGATAAGCCCCGCAACATATTCAACTCGCCCATGTCCAAAGGGATGTTCCTCGTCAGCTTCATGCCCCGAAAGCTTGAAGCCCACAAGAGTTACAACAGATGAACCGACATCCGACAGATTATTTAAGGCATCCGCCATAATAGAAATGGAACCGGTAATAAATCCCGCAACCATTTTAGAAACAAAAAGAATAATATTAAGAAAAATCCCGACAGCACCGCTTAGTACGCCGTATTGCTGCCTGACTTTAGCATCTTTGACCGACGTATAGTCTTTAATAAAATACTTCGCAAGAAAACAGATCATACAAATATCGAGTACCACAAGCAACAGGCGATCATCTGTCTCCTTCAAAAAAATGAACACAGATCAGAAGTGTTCCATTGCCCACGGATATCTCCGCCTCCTCATCGACAATAAACTCGTTACTGACTCCAAGCGGAAAATCATTTGTAAGAGTGCCCTTATCAAGCGTGTACACAAGCCCCTTCAAAGTGACATCATATGATTTCTCGGTGATTGAAAAAACTGAAAGATACCCCGTATTTCCCCTGTTAAACTTTACAGTCTCATTCTCAGCTATCATGAGCATCTTATCATGCTCCATGATATATCCCGTTCCGCCGTTATGTTTAATATACAACAAAGTCTGTACATTGGCAAAACTGTGGTCAAAACGCGCTCCTCCAAGCACTCCGTAAAGATATATCTTCTTATATCCTTTGGAAAGCGCGATCTTGACAGCTTTTATAGTATCCGTATCATCTTTTCTCACATCAAGGCGCATGACTCTGTCCGGATCAGATTCCTCAATTTCCTTAAGGCTCCTCATCACTCCCGGTCCCAGCTCTGCCATCGAATCAAAATCTCCAACAATAAGATCCGGCAAGATTCCCAGTTGCTCAGCATATGCAAAGCCCGCATCGCAAGCTATAAGATAATCTCCTTCATAAAGTTTGATATCAACCGGAACAAAACTTCCCGCAGAAATGATCACGCATTTAGGTTCTCTTGTGCCACTTTTCACTATGCTCTTATCCTCGACTCTATAGTATCAATATCCATTTCCCACTCATCTGATCCGCCCCAGTCTCCAACGATTGTCTTATCGACTGTACCGTCCTTGTATTCAATCTCAGTCTCAAGCCTGTAATTCATCTTGGCAACCTTTGTCGATCTGCCTGATGTAATATAGCTTCGAAGATATGTGACAGAATACTTTGTATGCGGATAAATATCTTTTCCCACCGCAGCAGGCTCATATGAAATGGCATTTCTCTGCACGCCGTCATCCTCAAAGAAATTCGCCCAAACAGTTATAACTCCGCGCGTTGTAGGATTTTCTTCAAAATTAAGAAATCTGTAGCTCCATGCCCCATCCTTGCAATTAAGGACTATAGCTTCTCTGCTTATCGGCACGTACACCGTGTTCTCTTGCGGTGTCTCACCCTTATTGAGAAAAAGATCCCTTAACTTAATATACTCATCTGAAACAATAAAATTCCTGAGCTCATCTACGTTTCCGACATCAAGCTGTTTAAATATATCATCAAAAATGCCGAGAACTTCTTTAGAATTATCAAGACATGCCTTGATCGACTTAACTTCCTCATTTGTCCCGCCAAGCGCGCTCTCTGCCTTCTTCAACAGTTCTATATACGAATCAACGTCGGATATACTCATGGTAAAAGAATCTTCCCACGGAATAAGATACTCCGTAATCGCTTCTCTGAGCCTTTCATCAGGCGAAGCCTCATATACGGCAACCATCCTGTTTATAAGTTCTTCATACTTTGCAAAAGAGCTGCCGCGCTCATCACTCTTACCCTCAGTCGAAAGTTTTGTCCTAAAAACAGTATCCGCATCACCCGACGCATTCAAACAAAGCCTTGGATATGACTGATACAAAAGTTCTATGGCATCTTTATTTGTCTTATCGCTTTCCAGAACATCAAGAATTGTTGAAACCGTATCAAGGCTGGTCTTCTTGGCATTCATATCTGCCACGGTCTCATTTAAGATAACCGCACGATAATTGGACAAAAGAGCTGCATTATCGGTACGTTCCCATCCCTCATAGAGAACTTTCTTGGCAGATTCCTTATCATCAATACTCAGATACGCATTTGCCATATTTGAATACGCAGAAACAGCACCGGAATCAAGCTCAATAGCCTTGGAATAAGAATCTATCGCAGCTTTATAATCCTCCATGATGCAATTTCTCTTGCCGTCCAATAAAGCTTTATTAACTTGTACAAAAGAGAGATTACTGTAGATCACACATCCTATAATCACTGCACAGATTGAAAAGAAAGCAGTCAGCACTATTTTCCTCATGCGCCTTGCTCTGGCCGCGCGATGTTTTCCGGTTCTCTCATATTCGGCATATCTCTTATTGTAACTCACGACTAAACCTTCGCTTTCAAAACAATTATTTTAAACTATATCATAAAGCTAATTTTTTTCAAATTAATTTTCTATAATATCGATAATCCCCATGAAATATAAGGATTACACGATTAGTTTATATTTAAGCATTAACTTAAAACATGCAACAACATGAACGAAATCTTGCAAAAATTACACATTCGCTTAATAAGCATAGACATAATGGAAAAAATTAAATAAAATCACATTGTGGTTAAAGGTAATCACAACCACTGTTTAAGCTATCCTCAAAGTAAACCCCCACTTTTCTCTCTTTTCTAAAGAGGGCAGAAATCGTAAGATTTCTGCCCTCTTTAACTTTTAAGCAAAGTAATTAAAAATTACTCCGCCAACAATTCACCCATTTCTTTTATTGAAGCAAATACAACATCAGGTTGCACCTCAGATCCCGGAATATCCGATTCTTTTGTTTCCCCTGTAAGGACCAGCACTCCCATCGCACCGTTATTTACTCCGGTCGCAACATCCGTATAAATCCTGTCTCCCACAAATGCTATTTTTTCTGCAGTAACACCCGTAGAAGCAACTATCATCTCTACCGTCTCTTTAAAAGGCTTTCCTACGAATCTTGGTTTAACACCGGTAGAAAGCTCTATCGCCGCGCATATAGCCCCGCAATCGGGTATAAATCCGTCTTTTACGGGACAATTTATATCAAGATGTGTCGCAAGGAAAGTCGCTCCGTTTCGTATATATGTGCAGGCATTTGTAAGCGTCTCATATGTAAGAGTCTTATCAAATCCAACAACCACGATATCCGGTCTCTCACTTCTTTTCCCATCGGAAGAAATACCTTCCTTCGCATCATACAGATTTATACCGGCACTTTCAAAGCTCTTTCGCAGAGGCTTCGTTCCAAGAAGATAAACCGATTCCCCCTTATACTTCGTCTGAAGGAATTTTATCATCACATCTCCCGATGTCATTATCATATCGCTCGTAATATGGCAATTCATGCGTGACAGCTTTTTGATATATTCCTCCGAAGATGTAGACGAATTATTGGTAAAAAAGATATATCTTTTGCCGGCTTTTTTCACAGAATCCAGAAAATCAAGTGAGCCGTCAAGTATATCATTTTCAAGATAAAATGTTCCGTCCATATCAAGTACGAACAGATCCGTAGAATCAAGTATCTTTTTCTTTGTCTCCAAGCTAAACATTACAAAAACCTCTTTTATATATTTTCATTATGCAAATGTTTGTCATACAGTAAGACGACATCATTTGCTTTTATAACAAGTTTTCCGTCAGGAATAATGGCTTTATTATCTCTTCTGACCATAAAGATATAACACTGTCTGGAAATATCAATATCCTTAATCGCCTTATTATTCCACGAATGACCTTCATTTATAACTATCTCTTTAATTGCTACAGGCTGAAGCTCTTTGGTTTTCTCCGCGCATAAAACTATAAGATCGTTGGCACAAAGAGTCGTATCACCGCGCGGAATGATCGTATCGTCATCACGCTGAACAGCAACTATCATAACATCCTTTGGAAGTCCTATATCAGCAATCTTTTTCCCCGTCCACAAATCATCGCTTCCAAGCCAAGCCCTGATAAAGTGAATATTCTCTTCCTCCGCAAATTCGCCTATATCCTTAAGCCTCTGAAACTGCTCAACAAAGCCTGCGGAAATAATACCTGTAGGGATTGCAACCATGCCGACTCCCAAAAAGGCAATGATTATCGCAAAGATCTTACCCATTATCGTGACAGGATAGATATCTCCATAGCCAATAGTAAGAAGCGTTGATGCAGACCACCATATCCCGGAAAAAGCATTTTTGAACATCTCCGGTTGTGCTTCATGTTCAACGCTGTACATGCAAAGGCTCGCCGCCATCATAAGTATCAAAATAATAAAAACAGAAGCCATAAGCTGTTGCTTCTTTCTTTTTATAACTTCTGTAATAACATTCAATTGATCGTAATAGGAATTTATTCTGAACAGTCTGAGTATCCTTGCAACTCTAAAGAGCTTAAATACCGCTGTTCCCGCCGGAAAGAATACCGGAAAGAATACTGAAAGGTAATAGGGCAAAAATGATACCAGATCAATAATACCCGTAAATGACAAAATATATTTTCTGAGCGCTACAGACTCTTTATCCTTGGGATAAAGCTCATTTGATGAAAGGAGCCTTAGGATATAATCAATCGCAAAGAAAAATGTAGTTACAGCCTCAATTCCAAGAAGGAGCACTTTGTAGTGCTCCTCCATGTAATCATATGTAATTGCAAATGCTGAAAAAAGATTCAGAACAAGCGCAGCAATACTCAAAAAATCATAGAATCTATTGATCGGTTCGTCTATCACGCCGACACTGACCATATTAAATATCTTTGCTCTTAAGGTCTTGCTGATCAGAGTTTTTCTGTCTTTCACTGTTCCGCCTCCCTTACGCTCAGCTATTATCTCTCTTTCTTGCGCTTACCAAAGCTCTCCATTACGAGATCGTCAACGTCCTGAAGATAATCGATACTTCTCTTTTTATTTTCAGACTTAATATTCTTGCGTTCTGACTTTGATACATTCATTGTATCTCTGTCTTCGCCCATATACCAAGCTTTTGTGCTCTTCTCATCCTTAATATTGAGTCTTCCTACATTCTCAAATGCAGATGCTCCGGACGATACACGCTCTCTCTTTGGTCTGTCAGAAGATCTTCTGTCTGTAGAAAAAGGCTTCTTTTCCATCTCTAAGTTTAAAGAATCATTCTCTGCGCGGTCTATGTTCTTATATGAATCGTAGCGTTTTTTCCCGCCCTCCGATCTGCGATTGCCGCTGCTTCTTCTGTCTTCAAACTTTCTTCTTCCGGAAGACGATCCTCTCTTACCGTCGGTAGCTCTTCTTCCTTCAAATGCGCCTTTCTTCATATCAGACGCTCTTCTTCCGCCGTTGGGGCCTCTTCTTCTGTCTCTTCTTCCGGATCTCTCGTCATAGCGTGAATCTCTGCCTCTGCGCCTGCGATCACCGCCGTAATCACGGTCTTTCTCAAAGAGCACAAGGTCTTCGATATCTGCGCCCATCTTGAGCTTCATGAATCCGGCTGCAAGCTGATCTGCAGTATATTCGCCTTCTTCAATCTTCTGATTGACAAATTCAAGAGTCGAAGCAATATCTCCGTTCTCGATTATATCTATAACTTCACCGAATATCTTCTGTGATTTAACTCTTGTTATCTCTTTTGCGGAAGGGACTCTTCTTTCCTCGATCTTGGTATGACAAACTCTCTCGATCTCGCGAAGTTTGTACATCTCTCTTCCGCCTACAAGTGTAAACGATCTTCCGCTTCTTCCGGCTCGTCCAGTTCTTCCTATTCTGTGAACATAATACTCTATATCCTCAGGAATATCGAAATTAAATACAGCCTCAACACCGCTTACATCAATACCTCTTGCCGCAACGTCCGTAGCGATAAGAATATTGATCTTGTCATTTCTAAAAAGCTTCATAACGGTATCTCTCTGATTCTGTGAAAGATCACCGTGAAGGCCGTCTGCAAGGAATCCCTTGCCCTTAAGATTCTCAGAAAGCGTATCTACCATTCTCTTTGTATTACAGAAAATAAGTGTTCTTCCGGGATTGTAATAATCAAGAAGTCTCACAAGAACTTCTTCTTTCATCCTCTGGGGAATCCTGTAATAAGTCTGCTCAATCGCAGCTACAGTGATTTCCTTGGGAGTCATCTTAATATACTCAGCATCTTTCTGATATTTTCTTGTTATCTGTAAAATAGGCTCGGGCATTGTAGCTGAGAAAAGAGCTGTCTGTCTCTCCTCGGGCATTCCGTCAAGGATAGTCTCAATATCCTCTCTAAAGCCCATATCAAGCATCTCATCTGCTTCATCAAGAACAAGAACCCTGACATCCTTCATCTTCATGGTATGTCTTCTCATATGGTCCATAACACGTCCCGGCGTTCCAACAACAATCTGAACCCCTGCCGAAAGTGCTCTTATCTGTCTGGATATATCCTGTCCGCCGTATACTGCAAGAACCTTGATTCCATGCATATACTTTGCAAAATCTCTTATATCATCAGCTGCCTGCATAGCAAGCTCTCTTGTAGGACAAAGAACAACTGCCTGCAAATGCTTATTCTCGGGATCAACCTTTTCCAAAAGAGGAATACCAAACGCAGCAGTCTTACCTGTTCCCGTCTGCGCCTGTCCGATAATATCTTTGCCTTCCATCATGACAGGAATAGCCGCCTTCTGGATGGGTGACATATATTCAAAGCCCATCTCCGTAACTGCACGGATTATCTTCTCATTAAGGCCTGACTCGTCGTATCTGATCTTTACTTCTTCGTTGTTATTATTTACTTCCATTCATTACATCCTTATTTTTAACAAGGTAATCCACAAGAGATATAATGGTCAGCACAAGAGCTATCCACATGATTACCTGAGTCAGGACCTTAAATGCCTGATTCTGTATATCTGCGATCATCAGGATTACCATAATCATTTGAAACGTTGTCTTAAACTTGCCCCAATAGCTTGCGGCAATAACTCTTCCGTTGTCGGAAGCGATAAGTCTGAATCCGCTTATAACAAATTCTCTTGCGATGATGACGATAACAATCCATGAAGGAATTCTCTCAAGTTCGATAAGTCCGATCATCGCGCTGCAAACAAGAAGCTTGTCCGCCAAAGGATCCATAAATTTTCCAAAATCTGTTATAAGATTATATTTTCTCGCAATCTTACCATCAAGCATATCGGTAAGACTTGCAATTATAAATATTCCAAGTGCGATCCATTTAAAGAGAACATTTGTAGGATCAAATAAAAGAAAAAATACAAAAAAAGGAATCAATATTACTCTGCATACTGTCAATTTGTTCGGTAAATTCATATTATTTCCTCCCCAATCAAGTCGTATTCATTAGAGCCTGTTATATGTACCTTTATATAATCGCCCGTCATAAGCTCTCTCTGTACGCCGGTCACAAAAAGATATCCGTCTATATCGGGAGCATCTTTGTAAGTGCGCGCCACATATGAAAGCCCGTCACCATCGTCGGAATCCGTTATTCTTCCTTCGATAACCGCATCCACATCTCTTCCAACCATCTTCTCGGCAGCTTCAAATGCGATCTCCTGCTGGAGTTTCATAAGCTTGTTTCTTCTGGTAGTCTTAACTCTCTCGGAAACCTGATCCGGCATTGTCGCGGCAGGTGTATCTTCCTCCTGCGAGTATGTGAACACGCCCAATCTGTCAAACTTAAGATCCCTTACAAGAGCCATAGTCTCATTGTGATCCTCTGCCGTCTCACCCGGGAATCCGCTTATAAGAGTTGTCCTTATGCAAATATCCGGGATCTCTTTTCTAAGCTTATTAACAAGTTCCCTGATCTCGGAATTATTGGTTCTTCTTCCCATCTTCTTGAGGATTCTGTCAGATCCCGACTGAATGGGTATATCAAGATACTTACATATCTTAGGCTCGTTCTTTATAGTCTGTATAAGCTCATCCGTGATCTCTTCAGGATAACAATACAATACTCTTATCCATTTAAAGCCTTCTATCTCGCACAATTTGTGCAAAAGCTCCGGGAGTTTCTTCTCTCCGTAGAGATCTGTTCCATACAAAGTTGTCTCCTGTGCAACCAATAGCAGTTCGGAAACACCTTGATCTGCAAGCTTTCCGGCTTCTTCCAAAAGTTGCTCCATAGGAACACTTCTGTAATTTCCTCTAACTTTGGGTATTATGCAATAGGTGCAATGTTTGTCGCACCCCTCCGCAATCTTAAGATAATTAAAAAGACCGCCTGTAGTAATAATTCTGTCCATACCTCCCACAGGCTTTTTATTGATATCATCAAAATAGTTCTTGTGAGAAAAAATTGTGTTTCTGGCTATAGTCTCATCAATAGCTTCTATAATCTTATCAGAGGATGTTACACCAAGGATCTCATCAACTTCAGGAATCTCATCCTGAATCTCTTCCTTGTATCTCTGCGCAAGGCAACCCGTAACAATAAGTGCCTTAAGTTGACCTTCTTTTCTAAGTTCCGCAAGCTCAAGGATAGTATCTATACTTTCCTGCTTTGCATCATTTATAAAGCAGCAGGTGTTAACAACTGCTGCTTCTGCTTCCGATTCATCATCTGTAAAGTCATACCCACGGCTATGCAACATACCAAGCATAACCTCGGTATCAACTCTATTTTTATCGCATCCAAGCGATACAAATAATATCTTCATATCAGTTTTCTTCTGTACTCTCAACTTCCTCAATTACGTCAGTATCTTCAAGCTTTTCTTTTTCTTCTTCTGTGAGAATGCGAAGAGTATCCTGATTCATTTCCTCAACTGCAATAGAAAGAGGCTTCTGCTTGTCCTTAACCTTTACCATAGGCTCGTCACCTGCGATAATCTGTCTTGCTCTCTTTGCAGTAGCCATAACTACTGAATATCTTGAGCTGATTACAGGCTCCTCTCCCTCTTCAACTCCCTTGTTTACTACTTTCATCAGATCTACATATGAAGGATGTATCATTTTGTTCCTTTCCTGCGGATATCCGCAAATAACATTTATTTATAGAATTAGAATTTTTCAAGCTGATGTCTTATGTCATCTATAAAATCAAGATTTCTGTCCGGACTGCAATGAGCTGCGCTTATAATACGATGCACATTCTCAACACACTCCTCAAGCTTATCATTGACAACAATATAATCGTACTTCTCAATTCCGACAGATTCCTCTTTTGCCCTGCTAAGGCGTTTCTTAATAACCTCGTCGGTCTCAGTTCCTCTTCCGCGAAGCCTCTTCTCAAGTACTTCCGCAGACGGAGGTGTTATAAACAAAAGAACTGCGTCCTTATATTGTTCTTTAATCTGAAGTGCTCCCTGAATCTCTATCTCAAGGATCACGTCAATTCCTTTTGAAAGTTTATCTTCTACATACTTTCTGGGAGTTCCGTAGTAATGATTGACATATTTGGCATGTTCAATAAGCCCGTCCTCATCAATCATCTTCTCAAATTCCTCAGTAGTTACAAAAAAGTACTCTCTTCCGTTAACTTCACCTGTTCTCGGAGTTCTTGTAGTAGCCGATACAGACAGAGCATACTGATCGTACTTCGCTGTAAGTGCCTTCATTACTGTTCCCTTGCCCGCGCCCGAAAAGCCCGAGACAACAATTATTATACCTTTACGATTCATCTGTAATACTCTCACTCTCTGAATATGCTCTAGCACTGATTGTTTCAGGCAAAAGAGCTGATAACACAAGCATGCCGTTCTCCATGACCAAAACAGCTTTGGTCTTGCGCCCTTGTGTCGCGTCAACACCTGTCCCCTGTTCCTTAGCCTTCTGAACCATACGCTTGATAGGAGCTGCGTCAGGACTGACTATACTTATAATCTTGTCGGCGTTGACTATATTGCCAAATCCAATATGAATGAGTTTACTCAATGTTCTGAATCTGCTCCCTTACTTTTTCTATACTGGTCTTAAGTGCGATTCCCCTGTCGGAGATCTTAAGATCAGTTGATTTAGAAAGGATAGTATTGGCTTCCCTGTTCATTTCCTGTGCGAGGAAATCCAGTTTTCTTCCTATTCCATCCTTGTCATCACCGTTTCTGAGTGCATCTGTAGTTGCTTCTATATGACTTCTGAGTCTTGTAAGTTCCTCGTCCACACATATTTTAT
The DNA here is from genome assembly GCF_000621565.1 of Butyrivibrio sp. LB2008. Lineage (GTDB taxonomy): Bacteria > Bacillota > Clostridia > Lachnospirales > Lachnospiraceae > Butyrivibrio. The sequence goes on along the minus strand of NZ_JHXZ01000009.1, from coordinate 90,095 downwards.
CGGCAAATATTGTAACTTCCATGGCAAGACGGTTCTCATCGATCTGTTTGTCTTCCATGAGATCCTGGATCTTCTCCCTGAGTTTCGCCTTGTACTCTTTGATGATCTCGGGTGAACGCTCGGTAATATACTCGACATTTTCAAGCATCTCGGCGAGTTTAGCTGTAAGATCGGCGCAAAGGAATTCTCCCTCCTTGGCTCTCGACTCCATAAACTGCTTGCCGGCTTCATTAAGAGCTCTCTTAAGCCCTGTCCATACCTCTTCCTCGTCAAGTTCCTCTTCTTCCATTGTGAAGACCTCAGGAAACTTAGCCAAAAGAGGCAGTCTGATCTCATCGTCTAGCCCGAAGTCCTTGACCATTTCCTTCAAAGCATCATAGTATTCCTGTGCGATAGCCTTGTTGTACTTAACCTTGGATTCAGACTCCGAAAAATCCTCGTAGCTGACAAATACATCAACTTTGCCGCGTTTCATATAGCCTTTTAGTTCTGAACGAATTGCAGACTCAAATGCGTTGAATTTCTTAGGCATCTTGACATTTATATCAAGATAACGATTGTTAACAGATTTAAGCTCAACTATGTACTTGCGTTGACCTTCTGTGACTTCACTTCTGCCAAAACCAGTCATACTGCAGACCATCTGTAAATCCCCCTTATTTTTGGGCATAATAATACACAAGTTATTATAATATAACCCAATTTTCAGGTCAATGCAAACATAGCCGCAAACCGTCCATTTTTACAGCACAAAAGACTTACTTCAACTCCGTTTGTCTAAAACGAAATTCTGTAAGTCTTCGCACCAATAGATACTATGTCATATATACAAATAATAGATAATAGGCAAATTTAATTATTAAGAAAATCAAAGGCAGCTTGCATATGCCGCTTCCGCGCCTTCTGCGCGGATCATCTTAAGGTCTTTTATGACCGCATCCGTAAGACCGTCTATTTTATTGAGATCGCGGTCCCACATCTTCTCATTTCCAAGAACTGCTCGCACAAGCTCTTCCTCGGAATCGTTTCTGTGCTCGTAGTAGAACTCAAGCACCCATCTGTCATCACTTACGGTATATGCATTTCCCGCAGGTCTCTTACAGATCAGACCTGCATCCGTAAGCTCCGATATATCATTGGAATAAAAAGCAATATAAGCCGCAAGAGACATTGTGAGGCAAACCGGAAGTTTACCGTTCTTGTCTATATATTGAAGGAATGACGGCATATTTCTCGCCTTCCACTTGCTGGTAGAGTTAAGAGATATCGACATAAGCTCATGATTTACAAAAGGATTGTTGAAGCGATCCTTCACCGCACTTGCAAACTCTTCAAGATCATCCTTATCAAGATGATCTACAAGTGTGGGAATAACTTCATCACCAAGCATCTTGTTCATAAAACCTGCGATAGTCTCATTCTGCATGCAATCTCTTACAATATCGAGGCCTGCCAGGTATGCTCCGAGCACAAATCCAGTATGTGCCCCGTTAAGAATGCGCACCTTGCGGTGCTTATAAGGCATTACATCAGGAACTACATGCACATTAACTCCCGCTTTCTTAAAAGGAAGTCTGTCTTCAAGTTCCCCCGGACCTTCGATTATCCATACTCCGAAGATCTCTCCGACATCAATGAGCTCATCGTGATAACCGTTTTCTTCTTCAAGCTTACGAACTTCCTTCTCATCGCGGATACGTCCGGGAACAATTCTGTCTACAAGTGTTGAGCAAAAGATATTTTCGTCATTCACCCATGCCTTGAACTCATCTCCGAGATTCCACTGATCAATATAGCTGTTCACGCACTTAAGGAGCTCTTTGCCGTTATTGTCGATTAGTTCGCAGGAAAGAACGGCTACACCTTTCTTGCCCGCCTTGAATCTTGTATAAAGAACCTGCGTAAGTTTTCCGGGGAAACTACCCGCCGGAACATCCTCAAAATTGCAGGCAGGATCGTAAGCAATTCCCGCCTCAGTTGTATTCGAAACGATGATATCGAGAGAATCGCTTGCCGCAATCTCCATCATCTTGTCATAATCTGCCTTCTCATAAGGATTAAGACAGCAATCCACAGCCGAGATTACTCTCTTAAGGTCGACCTTCTCACCGTTTTCGCTCCCTCTTAAGTAAAGAGTGTAAAGTCCCTCCTGCTCATTGATGAGCTTAGTAAGTCCCTGCGAAATAGGCTGTACGAGTGCGATCTTGCCGTCAAATCCGGCTTTTTCATTACTGATATCAAAAAAATAATCAACAAATGCGCGAAGAAAGTTCCCCTCTCCAAACTGCAGCACTTTGATCTGCGCATCCTTTTTTACAAATCCGTTGTAACCCGATCTTGCCAAAACATCGTAGTTTAATAATTCCATTTCCCGTAACCTCCGTAATGTAAGTGCTTACAAATCAAATTGCAAACTACTTAGTTCATTGTTAGTTATAACATATAATGTAAGCGTTTACAATAAAATAATTATAAATTTCAAAAAATGCCAGATTTTATATAAGAAAAAAGAACCCCTAATAATGTTCTTTTATCAAAGGTTCTCTCAAAGACTTATTTAATTCATGCTCTGCCTGTATAGTCCGGTCTGTCTTCCATGATTATCGCAGCAATAATATAGAGCAAAAGTCCGCTTCCGTATGTGATCGCAAGTATCGCATATACAAGACGTACTATTGTGGGATCAATTCCGAAGTATTCTGCAAGCCCACCGCAGACACCGCAAACTTTTCTGTCATTACTTTTATACATTCTCTTTTTTCCCATGACAATGTTCTCCTTTTATTTTTGAGCCTTGAGATTATTTTAGATAGATCAGCAATCACAGTCGGCTACTGTATATATTATACCCTAAATAAAGTATGCACCAATTATATGTCATAAATGTGAAATAATACCACATAAGCCGCATTATTCTGTCTGCTTTGACATACCTCCCCGCGACTAGTAGACTATATATAATTACTAACGCATACGGAGCACAAAATGGCATTTGATGGAATAACAATCGCAAATATAACCAAAGATATGAGTGACCTCCTGACAGGAGGCAGAATATATAAGATTGCGCAGACAGAGAGCGACGAACTTCTTATAACAGTGAAGCTCTCCTATGAGAATATTGACAAATACGGCATAAAGCAGGCCAAGATGATCATGTCTGCAGACGCTTCTCTTCCGCTCATCTATATGACGGACGAAACGAAACCTTCGCCGATGACTGCCCCCAATTTCTGCATGCTTCTAAGAAAGCATATCCAAAACGGCCGCATAATCTCAGTGACTCAGCCGGGGCTTGAGAGAATAATCCGTTTCGAGATCGAACACCTCGATGAAATGGGCGACTTAAGGCATAAAGTACTCCTCATCGAGATCATGGGCAAATACAGCAATATCATTTTTACTGATGAGAATAATATAATAATCGACAGCATCAAGCACATTCCCGCTTCAGTCAGCTCTGTAAGGGAAGTTCTCCCCGGCCGCGAGTACTTTGTTCCCTCTCAGGACAAAAAAAATCCACTCGAGACAAGTGCTGATGAATTCTCATCAATAGTCCTAAGTAAGGGAATGCCTGTTTTCAAGGCTATTTATCAGGGCTATACAGGTCTTTCTCCCATTATTTCTCAGGAAATATGTAAAAGGGCCGGCATCGATTCCGACAAATCCGCAATAGCGCTTGATACATCAGAGTCTATCGCGCTCTACAGAGCTTTTTCAGAGATAATCGATATGGTAAAAAGTGGCGAATTTTCACCCGAGATAATATATGAAGGCGCATCACCAAAGGAGTACTCCTGCGTACCGCTAACCATGTACAAGGACGCTCCCGGTTTTTCCGCAGTGCCGCAGGGCAATATCTCTGAGCTTATAAATAAGTACTATGCCGAAAAAAATGTCGTAACAAGAATAAGACAGAAATCAGTTGATCTTAGAAAGATCGTTCAAACAGCTCTTGAGCGAAATGTAAGGAAATACGACCTTCAGACCAAGCAGATGCTTGACTGTGACAAGAAGGACAAGTACAGAATATACGGCGAACTCCTTACAGTCTATGGTTACAGTGCAGAACCCGGCGCCGAGAAGATCACGGTCAATGATTACAATACCGGAAAAGATGTGACGATAACTCTTGATCCCACTCTCACACCGAGTCAGAATGCCAAGAAGTATTTTGACAAATATACCAAGCTTAAGAGAACCGCTGAAGCGCTTGAAGAGCAGATCAAAGAATCAAAAGAAGCGATTGAACAGCTTGAATCAATAGAAAGTGCTCTCGAGATTGCCGAAAAAGAAGCCGATTTGGCCCAGATTAGACAGGAGCTGCGTGAAAGTGGCTATATCAAGTCAGGTTTTAGCAAGAACGGGCGAAAAGAAAAGATCACCAGTAAGCCTTTCCACTATCAGTCAAGTGACGGCTTTGATATCTATGTAGGCAAAAACAACATTCAGAACGATGAACTTACCTTTAAGATGGCAAACGGCGGCGACTGGTGGTTCCATGCCAAAAAGATACCGGGTTCGCACGTTGTCCTTATAACAAAGGGCAAAGAAGTTCCCGACAGAACATTTGAAGAAGCTGCTGCCCTGGCTGCATATTATTCAAAAGGAAAAGTTCAGGAGAAAGTCGAGATAGACTATCTAAAGCGCAAGGACGTAAAGAAGCCCGGAGGAGCCAAACCGGGATTTGTAGTCTATTACACCAACTACTCTCTTTCAATCTCGCCGGATATTTCCGCGCTTAAACTTATAAGCGATTGAAAGGCAAGTAATAAATTTTTTAAGGAGAAAAGTATGAGTAATCTGTTAGAAGTACAGGGGCTATTTAAAACATATGACAATGTCCAGGCTCTGACAAACATTAACCTATCCATTGGCCCCGGTCATATAACCGGCCTTCTTGGACCAAACGGAAGTGGCAAGACAACCCTTATAAAGATCATATGCGGTCTTTTAAAGCCATCATCCGGCATGGTCCTTGTTGACGGCAATCCCGTCGGACCAAGGAGTAAGGCACTTGTGTCTTACCTTCCCGATACAACATATCTTGATGACAATATGACTATTGAAGCAGTCATTGCGATGTTTATGGATTTTTATGCCGATTTTGATGTAAACAGAGCTTATCAGATGCTTACAAATCTTAATATCAATCCAAAGCGCAGATTGAAGACACTCTCAAAGGGTACAAAAGAGAAAGTTCAGCTTATCCTTGTAATGAGCCGAAGAGCAAGACTTTACATTCTTGACGAGCCGATCGCAGGTGTAGACCCTGCTGCCAGAGATTATATTTTGCGTACGATCATAAACAATTACGATCCTTCCGCATCTATCATCATCTCTACTCATCTCATAACAGATATTGAGCCGGTGCTGGACGAAGTTATTTTCTTACAATACGGTAATATCAGGCTCTATCAGCCGGTTGCAGCCATAAAAGACGAGACCGGCATGACTATCGATCAATATTTCAGGGAGGTATACAGATGCTAGGAACACTTCTTAAACATGAATTCAAGAATACATGGATGGTAATGACACTTACATGTGCGGTTACTATCTTTCTGGGTATTGTCGGCGGTTTATTCTTCAGAATTGTCGCATCTCCCGAATTGATTGAAAAAGATTTTAGTGTAATCTTTATAACACTGGGAGTCTCAGGAATCATTATTCTACTGACGTCACTTAATATGATAGCCACCATATACCTTGTTGTTCACTACTACAAAAACCTGTACACATCCCAAGGCTACCTTACATTTACCCTGCCCGCAACTATCACTGAGGTCGTTTCTTCAAGAATGATAGTTGCCTGCATATGGTCTTTGGCATTCAGTCTTTCAATGGGACTCTGCATCCTGTTTGGAACACTTATAATCGGAACCCTGCCGGATCTTGACGAACTACGGGAAGTGCTGCTTGAGATATACAAGCAATTATTATACGATCCTGAATCAGTTAATATTATATGGGGAATTATCGAATTTACTGTGACAATAATCCTCGGAAATATATCCAAGCTTTTGACATACTTCTTCTGCATAAGCATCGGCCAACTTTGGAGTAAGCACAAGATTTTAGGTGCAGTTCTCTGCTATTTTGGAACAAGTTTTGTTTTGGGAATAATTTCAACTTCCATATCTTTCGGAAGAATGTTCCTGTATCCGGATTCCTATTCCGACATAGATTCTTATGGCCTTTTAACACACTCTATGTCAAAAGGTATCATCTATTCTATTGTTACAATAATAATTTTCTGGGTTGCATCCGTCGTAACAGCAAACAAAAGACTCAACCTCGACTGAGTATATATGTGATAAAAAAGAAGGTTGCCATAACAGCAATCTTCTTTTTTTATCAAAAATTCTTTATATAGAACTCAGTCATCCCAAAAAACTCTCTCACAACATAGTGAATACCCACAGGGAAAAGAGTTCGCGCAGGAACGGATGAAACATTTTCGTAGCCTTCTCTTTTGGCAATAGACAGCGCCCTCAGTTCATGAAATCCATTGGTCACTATTCCCACAGATGCCGCCGGATCACCTATCACTTCAAGACTGTATCGCAGATTTTCCTCAGTATCTGTAGACTTTTCTTCGAGAAGTATCCTGCTCTCATCTATTCCATACTTCGAGGTAAGTTTTCTTTTGGCACACTCCGCCTCACTTATTTGCTCAAACTTACCCTGTCCTCCGGAAGCTATAACTATCGTTCCTTCATTCTCATCAAGGTACATGGCAGCCCGTTCTATCCTGGCCTTGTAAGGGTTACTTGGCTCCGTGCCGTGAAGTCCCGCACCGAGCACTATGATATAATCAAGGTCTTCCTTAGCCCTTGCCCGCATTGCCCCTATTATCTTAACTTCCGTTATTGCAAAATAAGTCAAAAAAACTATGAATAATATTCTGTATGCCCAGACAAATATCTTGGGAATCTTTATCTTCTCATTGCCATCTATTCTGCTCTTTAACATCCATACTCTTATAAAAGAAAAGGCTGCGATCAAAAGCCATAACCACACCCACGAAAGCGAAAAACCTCCGCCGTATGAAAGGCAGGTAAAAAAGTACAAAACAGACCATATTCCGAGAACAAAATAGATATACAAAAGAGCTTTGGATACCGTTATTTTACCCATGCCCGCGTATCTGCTTGTTCTTTCCTTGTATTCTGTATAATCATTTCCAAAAAAGCTTGTAAGAAACTCTTCTTCTCTTAATATCTGCATATGAAGCATCACCATAGCAAACACTGAAACAGCAAGAAGTACCGGATTAAAGAACATCAGCAAAATGCCGGCATAGACAAGATCAAATCCAAGAAAAGCAGGATTTCTCGAATAGTTATATATCCCGGTCGTTACCAGTTTTCTCTCTTTCTCATCATCAGCCGCAACTCCGGCTCTCCAGCTGTCTCTCATCGTATATACCGAGGCAAAGAAAACTATATCACCGATAAATGCAAAGTACATTCCTATAACTCTGTACATAATAGGCAGCATCGCTACCCCTAACACTATCGACAAAACCTCCGTAAGCGGCACAAGCATTGTCGCGATCTTCATTATAAGTTCAATATAAAAACCCTTGTCCCTAACCTTCCCCTTTGCAATCTGGTCCGTAACAATGCCTTTCCTTCTCTGCAGAAGCATTTTTATAAAATATATGCCGTAAAATACCAGCAAAAATAATAAAGCAATTACTCTGTATGTCATATTTTTCCGTATTCCCTCCTGAGAAATACATTGTACTACTTTAATCGCAAAACGCAAAAAAAGTACACCTAAATCATATTAGAATTTAGGTGTACATTTTTTGTCATTGTCATATTACAGATTTGCAAATTTCTTCGTACTGCTTGAAAGCTGCTCGGTAACCTTACTATTTTCTCCCATTGCCTCGCTGATTCCCTGGATCTGTCCGACGATCTCAGTCGAATTTGCTGCAGAGAGGTTGATTGCCTGAGTACTTTCTTTTACAGACTCTGTGATAGATTCAACCGAATCTGCCATCTTGTCCATGATAATGTTGAGGTTATCGGCCTTCCTGTTAAATTTATCAAGGATCTCATCCATTACTACAGCTGTATTCTCATATTTATCACTTGTCTCAACGAAAGTATCATAATCATTAAGAACATCGTTGTTGATGAACTGGATTACATCCATGGCATTCGTCGAAAGTGTATTAACCGCATCTGTAACTTCATTACTGATCGTCTGGATGTTTCCGGCTGTCTGACGGCTGTTATCAGCAAGTGCACTGATTTCTTCCGCAACAACCGCAAAACCTTTACCAGCTTCACCGGCTCTTGCAGCCTCAATTGAAGCATTAAGCGCAAGAAGGTTTGTCTGCGAAGCTATATCAAGGATAACCTTTGTGAGCTCGTTGATCTGTGCAACCTTCTCACTGTCTTTAACAGATTTCTCAAGAACCGCGCTGAGTTCCTCAACTTTAATACCTGTATTCTCTTTCTTCTTGAGAGCTTCATTTTTGATCTCGTCAGCTTCTTTTTTGATATTCTCAGCAGTTGATGCTCCGCTTGCAGCTTCCTGTCTTATCTCGCTGGTAGCTTCCTTAACTTCATCAAGTCTTCCGGAAATCTGATCGGCGGTCGTCGATACAGTATCCATGCTTGCCGACAACTCTTCAAGAGCTGCTGAGGTATTTGTAATATTATCGCTCGCTTTTTCAATCTGAAGTGTCATCGAATCAGCAGAACTATTGAGAACATTGGAACCATCCTTAACTTCTTTTATGACTCCCTGCAAAGTCTCAATAAAATTATTAATACCACTCACAATAAATGCAAGCTCAGTAGATGTATTAGTCTCAATTCTGGCGGTAAGATCACCCTCATTGCTGTTAATGCCTTTAATAATTGCCTGAAGTTCGGAAACTATGCCGGCAATCTTCTTACTGATTCTCGTCTCACTGAGAACAAGACTTATAGCAATAAGTAATATGAAAATAACGACCAGCACAACAGTCTTAACAAAAGCCTGGCTGTAAAGCATATTCAAATATGTGGCAAGTTCATCACCAAGAACACTTATCGAAGCTTCAGCCGCATCATATGCAGCATATACTGCCGCTTGTGCATCTATATACTGATTAATATAAGTATCCATTGCCTTTGCGGCATCCGCAGCCCTAAGCGAAACCACCATATCATCGGTAACGCCGAGAAATGCGTTGGTAGTCTTCATTATCTCATCTATCTGTGAAGGGCCGTCTGCGGAATGTGTGACCAAAACACTCTCCTGCAAGAATGAAAGGAGTTCCGGCATCTCTTTTTCTACCGCATCTATATTGGTAAAGTACACCTCATAGTTTGCCGGATCGTTGGTTCCCATAGAAACCGCACCAAGTAACGCGGACAGATTGCCGTCAATAGTTATAAGATTTTCTCTGAGTCTTGCCTCTTTACTCATGAGCTGTATATCATCGTTGCTCGCGCCTATACCTATACTGATAATATTCTTCATATTACCATCCATAATGACAATCGCAATAATAAACATAACGAGCATAACAAGGTTTACAGCCAAATTTTGAAAACCAATCTTCTGAAAAATCTTAATATCTTCTATTTTGTTCTTTGCGCTATCACTCACTTCCATGCACTCCTTTCATTTAAGAAAATACACTGAATATAAGTATAATTATAGCGCAATTTTATTGGCAAACATTACGTTATTGTGATAATTAAGAAAATATTTATAATAAACTCGATTACTTTATTGTCCGTTTATTCTCCAAAAAATCCATCCCCAAATCTTGATTCCGATTCAACAGACGACTCTGATATAGACATAGTATCTGCATCGGATACATCATAGGTTCTTGCCGTATTATTCTTTACAGCCGCCTTCTTCTCGGCACGCTTCTCTGCTTTCTTTTTGGCCTCAATCTGTCTGGTTGTTCGCTCTCCCAACTGCTGACGGATCTTCATAAGCTGCTCGAGCGCAGACAATTTCTTCTTCGTCTCCGAAATCTCATTAGCAAGTTCATCCATACTCATTGTCAAAAAATTCTGTGCATCCATGTTTTTAACTTCTCCTCTCTAAGCTGTTCTTATCCAATAAAAATCTCCTATTGAATAAAAAAGCGGTATCTACCAAGAAAAAAACCTGATAAATACCACCTCATAAACTATTTCAAATTACACGCTCCCCATCTATATTTATTAAGTAGAAATGTGAACACGTTAATTATATCATCACATTCCATTATAGTCTATCCCTATTTTCGTATATTTAGTTCTCACTCATTCATAGATATTTCTACGCTGTAACTCTTCCACAAAAGCTCACAAATCTGTACAAGATAACTGAGAGTCATCTGATATCTGACATCAGGCCCCGGACTTTCATTCCATGATTCGTCTTTTTTGTCCTTATCACGCACAATTTTCTCAAGCTGCTCCAATTGCCCCAAAAGGCTCTTGCGCTCTTCAATAAGCTTATCAAAAGAATCGGCCTCATGCATGGATTTATAGGCCTCAGGCGAAATCATCATAAAAAACACCTCCTAAATACATCTTATTTAAACAAGAATTGCACCGAAAAGGTCACCAATACTATCTTATCACACTTTTTTACGTTTTTTTCCAATTTAATCTATATTTTTTTGTTAATTAATATTTACAAATTGTTAAAGATGCAATAAAATATCAAAAGGTAAAAGAAATATATTTACTTATCATTTTCCTATTGAGAGGATGCACAGATATGAATGAAAGAAGATTTGATCCTATTACAGGACAACCAATCACAAATGAACAACAATTCGACAATAACCAGACTGTACAACTAGATAAACAGCCTGCAATCGATCGCAGCGGAATGTCTTCACAGCAGCCCGCTCAGGATCCAAGCAGACTCAGCCTTCAGAAACCTGACGGTTCACAGAACAGACAGGCGTTCCAACAGCCTGCAAATGCGCAGAGCAGACAGCCTGTTCAACAACCTGCAAATACGCAGAACGCACAGCCTGTTCAGCAGCCTGCAAATACGCAGAACGCACAGCCCGTTCAGCAGCCTGCAAGTGCACAGAGCACACAGCCTGTTCAGCAGCCTGCAAATGCACAGAGCGCGCAGAACTTCCAGCAGCCTATGGGAAGCCAGAACAGACAGCCCATGCAGCAGTCTGCAGGAGTTCAGAACAGATCACCTTTCCAGCAGCCCATGGGAAATCAGAATGGTCAGAATTTCCAGCAGCCAGGCGGTGCTCAGAACAGATCACCTTTCCAGCAGCCTATGGGAAATCAGAACGGCCAGAACTTCCAGCAGCCAGGCGGTGCTCAGAACAGATCACCTTTCCAGCAGCCTATGGGAAACCAGAACGGCCAGAACTTCCAGCAGCCAGGCGGTGCTCAGAACAGATCACCTTTCCAGCAGCCTATGGGAAATCAGAATGGCCAGAATTTCCAGCAGCCTGTTAACAATGCATATGGTCAGCCTATGCAGCAGTCTATGAACAACCAGTTCAGACAGCCCATGCAGCAGCCCGGCAATAACCAGTATGGACAGCAGTTCCAGCCCGGTGGCCAGAATCCTTATTATATGCAGGGACAGGCTAAGCCTAAAAAGAAACTTACACCTCAGTCAATTGCACTGGGTTCATCTATTGCAGCCGTACTTGTTTTGACCGCATTATTATTCGGTTTCAGATCGTCTCGTCCGAGCGCTCCGGAACCGGCTGCAGCGCAGCAGGCATCAGCACAGCCTGTCGAGCAGGTAGCTACAGCTTCAACAGTTGCCACAACTGCCGAGCCCGCTCCCGATCCGACACCTGCTCCTGCTCCTGCCAGCGGAAACGAATATGCAAAATATTCAAACTTCAGCATAAACGGTAAGCAGTACAACCTTCCTATGAGTATTGATGAACTCCTTGAAAACGGATGGGCATATAAGAATAAGGAAGATGCAGATAAAACTTTATATGCGAGCGATACAGATATTGTAAGATTGACTTTCACTCAGAAAGGTGAAGGAAGCGCAAGTTTCGGTGTTGTAAACCACTCCATCGACGCACAGCCTCTTTCAAAGTGCCTTGTTTATGAGATTGATTTCAGTGATTACTTTATCAAGAATACAGGTGCTGAGGTCAAGTTCTACAACGACCAGTTTGAATTACAGAAAACTACCATGGATGATGTAAAAGCTGCACTTGGCGATCCCAGCAGCACAAATACAAGCGGCAATTCATCATCACTTACATACAGAGGACAAGGGGATGAAGAATTCAAAGTATCTGCATATTACAACTTTGACAATAACATCCTTACTCATATCAGCATGCAGAACAAGCTCATGCCCGATGATTTTGAACAGCCTGAAGTAAGCTCAAAGACACCTGATTATCTCAGCCTGTACAAAGCTCCCGCAGAACTTGGAAAAGATCCTTTATCAGGAAACTTCTCTCTTGACGGAACAACATACAATTTGCCTGTTCCTTACAAGACACTTGCTGAGCAGGGATGGAAATGTGACAATGAATCAGAATCTGTTCCTTCAATGAAAGGTTTGATCCTCACAATGAAGAAGGGCGATTACAGACTCACAGTAGAGGCTATCAATCCTCTTCCTAATGCTGTTACACTTGAAAATACCATCGTGGTATCTATCAGTGCATTTAACAGCTCAGTAAATCCTTTTGATCTTACAATTGCCGGAAATATCAAGCTTGGAATGACAAAGGATGAACTCGACAAAGCTCTCAGCGCAGCAGGCGTTAAGAACTTTAAATATGATGAGAAACTTAATATCTATAGAATTCCCTTCGATAAAGACGATAAGTCAGATTATCCCAGAGAATGTATAGAAATCTTCATTAACGACAGTAAAAATACCATCAGCAGTATCGACATGGAACGTTACGGATGGCTTTCAGACGAAGACTGATAACTTTGTATAAGGAAGGACCTCATAGGCATATGCTTATGAGGTCCTTTCTTATACAAAGGAAATTGCTTTCCTATATATAATTACACATATCAGATCTTCTTTATTCCCGAAGGCATCTTGGGCTGATGATAAAGGAACATACACCTGCTGTCCATCCCGGAATTTACTGACTTTCTCGCAATTCCTTTTAGTATTTTTGCCACAATATTTTTTCCCTGCTTCATATCAAATACCCTCCTTTTTCTATAAACCGTAGCTTTATTTTATAAATTGCATTCCAGCAATTATTATACACTACACCGTACATTTTATAATGTTTCATGTAGAAAAAAAGGATATTCGTGTATTTTTCACCCCTCGGATGCTTCTTCTTTTCCGTACATTATTACAATTACGCCAAATTGATTACCTTTATCATCAATTATAACATCACCATCATATCCGCTTACTGCCTGCTTTATAGAAGCAAGCCCTATTCCATGATGCTCCGCATCGCTTTTTGTAGAAAAGAACCTTCCGTACCGGTCTCTTCTGTTCTCAAAAATACAGCTGTTAATAATGCTTATCTTGAGCATGTTTTTTTCAAAACTCATATCAAGCTTAATATATCTGCCCTTTGGCTGAACTTTCATGCATGCATCAAATGCATTTTCAAGAAGATTCCCAAGGATAATTACTACATGCTCACTTCTAAAGGGAAGTGTTGCCGGTACAAAAATTGATGCTTCAAATGCTATTCCTTCTCTTTGGGCTATCGAATACTTGTAATTTACCAGGGAATCAACGACAATATTGCCGCTTTTTGATATTTCTTCGTTAGTTTTACCTAGTCCGTCCGCAAGAAGCTGTTTTACGTACCTTACCGCTTCGTCATTTTCCCCCGACTCAATCATTCCAAGGAGTCCTGCGAGATGATTTTTCATATCATGCCTTGTTCTCTTTATCTCCATATAGAGCTGTTCCTGCTCCGCGGCCTGTCTGCTGCACAGTTCAAGCTGCTGGCCGTAAAGTTTATTGAGCGATTTGAGCTCGACATCTCTGCTCATCCAGGAATAGACTTCGAAAATTATGAAATTAATAAGTAGGAGAAAAACACTTGAAATAGCCGCAAAGTCATTGTACTGATGATGACGGGTTGAGATCATATAAATTTTGTTCATCAGATAAATACATATGAGCGGTATGGCAAGAATCATAACAAAATATTTATTGGGAATATTACCGTATTTTGGCCCCTTTCGGGATTTAGACTTAAAAGACAGCACAACCAAAAGAATCATTATAAGCTGTGATACAAAGCTGACAGCATCCCTGTTCTCTGTAACGCTTATCCCAAACATCTCAACAACAAGCGCCGAAGCAACCTCAACAAGCATCCAAACGGAACATATAAGTATTGAAAAGAAAATACTGCTCTTTACCGATGCGTGTCTGTCGATAATTCCCAGGGCAAAAATAAAAAATATATTAAGCGATAACAACACCCATGGTTTTATCATATCTGTCAGATTTGACGATGCGAGAAAAGTGAAATAGATTGTCCAGCCAACATATTTGATAATATTATTGCTTCGTTCAGCAAGAAAAACGTCCATGAATTTCTGAATAATAATGATCATAAGAAAAGCCAAGAATACGCCTGAAATAATCGATATATACTCACCCATTTTATAAGCCCCTTCTTTCCTTTAAACCCACCTGTTTATGATAATACCACAAAAATCAAAGCCTTTTCCCAATTTGTAATATTTACGGCTTACCATGTAACTTTTACGGTCCTGCTTCTGATTTTATTCCGAAACGCCGCGCATTTTCGCACACTGCAGAAGTTATCCAAGTTTGCTATTATCAAAAAAGATGATATACTACCCTTGCGGGAAATTTCCGCAGTATTACCAGAACTATCTTTTCGATCCTGCACTTTTGTTACGACTTTAATTCTTATACCTGATTTTTGGAGGTAGGATATGATAAAAATTGCTATTTGCGATGATGATGTAAAGCTTTCCGGTAAACTAGAAACCATGCTGAACGGCGAATGTCTCGCTCGCGGAATCCGCCCCGAGATCGACGTATTCTACGACGGTTCTCCCCTTGCACGCAGCATAATAAAGGGCGATCGTTACAGCATAATCTTTTTGGACATTGAAATGAAGGAGCTGGATGGAATAACAACAGCCCGAATGATCCGTACCATAGACAAAGACTCGCTCATAATCTACGTTTCGAATTATGACAGTTATCTAAAAGAACTCTTTGAAGTCGAGCCTTTCAGATTTCTTTCCAAACCGATCGACGAAAAAATATTCAAAAAATACTTTTCTCAGGCGCTGACAAGAATCGACAAGGCCGAGGGCTATTTTCAGTATACCTACAACAGGAAGGTCAAAAAGGTCGCGATACGAAGCATTGTTTACTTCGAAAGTAAAAATCGCGTTGTGACTATACATTTTAACGACGGTTCAAGCGACTTTTTCTACGGAAAGCTCAATGATATTCAAAAAGAGCTCGAGAAATCCAGTCACTACTTCTTTAGAATACATCAGTCGTATCTGGTAAATTATAAATACGTATGCCGCATGAATTACAGCAGCATGACTATCAATTACGATCAGACAGAATTCTGCCTTAAGATCAGTGAAAACAGACAAAAAGAGGTACGAAAACAGATTCTTCAAATGATCGGGGACAACAATATTTGACAAAAGAACGGAGAAATAATGGAACTTCTGGCATCCGGGCTCACAAATTACATATTAAAAAAGGGCGTTATCGAAGAAAAAGATTATGACATATACAAATATGGTTTCGTATGCTTTCTTGAAAAAGCTCTGTGCATCATCGCTTGTATATTCATAGCTCTTTTTCTCAAAATGCTTGTTCCGTGTCTCTTTTTCTTTATGCTCTTTATCCCTATACGTTCATTAAACGGAGGCCTTCACTTAAATAGCTACTTTGCATGTTTCATCTGCTCCTTGCTTGTTCTGCTTACATCACTTCTTGCTTTTAAATATATTACCTTGCCGCCGGCCGTATCTTTTGTTATATATCTCATTTCCTCAGCACTCATAATCTATGAAGGTCCAATCGACCATCCAAACAGAAAAGTCAACAGCTATGAAAATAGCATATTCAAAAAAAAGACGAATATAACGCTTATCTTTGCAACCGTTATATCCGTCCTTCTACTAATATTTAAATGCAATTCTTATCTGATGCTTGAAGCCGTTATCTTCATGTTCCTTGCCATTACCGCGATAGCCGGAAAATATGCATACAGATAAATAAGAATCTTTAATAATTCAATATTTTTTGTACAACATCCATATAATCACCACAATATTTCTCATAAATATCGGACATTGCATCTCTAAATTTCTTTTTTTCCTCAGCAGAAAGTTCGATTACCTGTGTGCCGTTAAAAACAGCATTCTCTCTTGAACTCTCCTCTCTTTCTTTCCAAAGTTCCCTTTCGTACATGGCAGATTCTCTTGCACATTCATAAATTATTTCCCTGTCACTTTCGCTAAGCATATTCCAGATTTCCTTGGAACATACCTGCATCTCGGGAACTCTTATATGTTCATCCAGCGTATAGTACTTAGCAACCCTGTAATGCCTCATACTCTCGTAAGAAGGCCAGTTATTCTCTGCTCCGTCAACAATTCCCTGTTCCAGAGCCGAATATACTTCAGAATATACTACCTCAATAGGTTTCGCTCCGAGTGCTTCGACCATATCTGCCATCATTGAAGACTCCTGAACTCTTATTTTCATTCCCTTAATGTCTTCAACCCGGGTAATTGGCTTTGTACTGTAAAAATTTCTGGCGCCGGCGTCATACCAGGACAGTCCCACAAGATCATACTCATCCGTCTTAAGCAGGAACTCATCTCCTATATCGCCTTCCAGAACTCTCCACATGTGATCGGAATCATTATACAAATATGGCAACAAAAGTACATTCATTGCTTTTATTCTCTCAGCAAGCTGAGATAACGAAACTCTTGCAAAAGCTATCCCACCATACTTCATCTGATTGATGACTTCTGCCTCACTTCCAAGCTCCGCATCGCATTTTACGATTATCTTGATCCTACCTTTTGTCCTCTCATATACAAGATCCGCAAACTTCTGCCCTCCCAAAGTCGAAGGATAATCGGCAGTTTGGTTATCTGCATAAAAGAAAACATATTCGGGCGAATCAGATTTATCTGATCTGTAATTAAAAAAGAACAAGACAACAATCATAATAATTATTATGCATGCTATCATCGCCACAATGGGCCATCTTTTTTTCATCAGCCAATGACTCCGTTTCTGTATTCACTGGGTGTCTGCCCCGTCATACGTTTAAAAACTCTCGTAAAATAATTAGCGTCTCTGTATCCCGCCTCAGAACTAATATCCTTGATATTTATTGCGGGATTGGCCAAAAACTCTTTTGCCTTGCTAATCCTAAGTTCATTTAGATATACAATAAAACTCTTGCCGAAATTCTGCTTAAACAGCTTACAGAAATATACATCCGAATATCCTAAGACTCCGGCAACATCTTGTAGTGAAATATCTTCTTTATAATGTTCGTCTATAAATTTTTTTGCCTCTCGCACTATTTCTCCGGACTTTGAAAAATCCTTATCTTCAAGGTCAAAACCGGAAGAAACGGCGTCTTTCCTTGTAGTATCTACGTTATTTACCTCTGTTTTATATTTATCCGCAATAGAAAATGCTTCTTCCATAACATTAATAAGTTCATTATCCGCACCCGGCTTAAGTAAATAATCGAGTGCTTTTACCTCGATAGCCTTCTTGGCATAACTGAACTCATCAAAAGCTGTAAGAAAAATGATACTGCATTTGTTATCAAATGTTCGGATCTCTTCTGCCGCGTCAAGTCCGTTCTTTCCGGGCATAGAAATATCGAGAACCGCAATCTGACAATGCTTCTCCTTAACAATCTCAACAGCTTCAACTCCGTTAGCCGCCAAAAAAATCTCTATCTGACCTTTAAAAAATCCATTTAGTTTCTTCGATATAACCTGTCTCTCAATAGGCTCATCATCTGCAATCAGTACTCTATACATGCGTTATTCTCCTCGTGTATAAATTGAATCTCCCGCACGGTAAGGAAGAATGATCGTAACTCGTGTACCTTTTCCAAGGATGCTGTTTACTCTCATATCAGCATCCGTATACATAGCTTTTATTCTCCTATAAATATTTCCCATACCTATTCCCATGGTACTGGTCTGTTTATCTCCCAAACTTCCTCTTATCTCTTCAAGAAGTTCTTTATCTATACCACTTCCCGTGTCACTAATGGTAATCAGAAGTTTTCCATCCTGCTTGCTGACTTCAACTGCAACAACTCCGCCTTCAACTTTCGGCGATATGCCATGTATGATGCAATTTTCGATTATAGGTTGTAATGTAAAAGTCGGAACCATTACATTATCTGCATTCACCTTGCAATCAACTATGTACTTAACTCTTTCCCCGAAACGCATCTTCTGCAAATACATATAATCAGATGCAACCTTAAGTTCCTGAGAAAGAAGCACTTCCTTCTCCTGATGTTTAAGATTGTATCTAAAAAGCGAACTAAGCGCAGCGATCATCTGCTCTGTAGTGGCCGCTCCCTCAAGATTTGCCATTCCGCCTATAACATTAAGCGTATTAAAAAGAAAATGCGGATTGATCTGGTTCTTAAGAAGTTCGAGATTCATTGCATCAAGTTGCTTTTCCGCTTCAAGCGTTTCGAGCTCTTTTGCATGAAGCTTATCAAGAGCCACTCTTCTTTCTTCTAAAGCACCTATATACTCACCCGTTGCATACTTCATCTTGTTAAATGCCACGATGAGCTCCCCAAGCTCGTCCTGATTGTTCGCAGCAACGTCATCGACATTAAAATCGTTTGCCGCGATCCTTCTGGATGCATTGGCAAGTTTAAGCACGGGTTCCGTAATAGATTTATTCATCATTCTTGATATTTCAAGGACCGACGAAAACAGAAAAACACCAAGTATTACCGCAATAACCGGAACCAGGAAAACTTTTGGTATAAGCTCGTTATACTTTGCATTGCCTTCTTTAAGTGTCAGATCGATAAAGCGCTGAGCATAATTATGTAAGTAATTCTGCATATTATAAACAGCATATAATCTGCTCACATAGTCTCTTCTGGGAAGATGCCCGTTAAGCACTTCATCTCTGTAACCGCAATACACATTATAACAGGTCTGAAGCGAGAAAAGCTGTGCATATCTGTTCTCCCCAAGCCTTGAATAATCAAGCGGAATAGCATAGACAGCTGTTTGGGTCTGCTTCATAGCAAGCTTAAATGCATCCTCATTTTCACGTGTAGCGCTGTTGACATATTGATCAAACAACTCCTTCTCTCTGTCAATAACGGTGATAATCTCACCGCATCTGGAATTATCTTCCATTATGTCATTGACATCAATCATAAAAAGTCTGATCAGGATAGCATCAAAGAAGACTGCAACCAATATCGTCAAAAAAACGCTCCCTGTGAAAAGAGATATTTTGTTTTTAATTGTGATTGAGTACCAAAAGCTTTTTAATTTTTTCATTTGTTAATAAAGACAGCAGCGTTATAGTTACTTTAAAAGTATTATAGCGCTGCCATCATCATTTTTCTAATATTCGTTAGTTCCTGATCTTTTTACAAAGAAAATCATAAAACTCATCTTTTTCATCACCGAGAATGCGATTGGTCAACATATATCCGTGGGTGCTATCCGACATAACAATTATCATGTTGGACTGCTTGATCGCATTTGCAATCTTATTCCACTTAATGTCTTCCTGCTTCCCTTCACTGCTCACATGAACACCGGCATCATTAAATGTAAGCTCAACTCGCCCCGGAAGTGTTTCAAGCTGTTTGATACTTCTAAGATAGATCGCAAACGGCTGAAAAACCGGAAATAACATTGATGCCAATATGAGCACTGTTCTGATAAAAGCACCTGACGATCCCCAAAATCTAATAGTCAACATTATCATTGCAACGGTGAAAACAACGTTTATCACTCCTGCAAGAGATCTGTATGTACGGATCATAGCTATAAGCCATAAATCTTTGGGCTTTACATCAGATATATAACGATATTCCATAATCACTCACCTTTATCATTTACCACCAAGAAGATTAGGTAAGAACATACTAACCTCAGGTACAAATGTAAGAAGGAGAAGCACAATTACCATGCAAAGGTAGAAAGGAAGTGTAGCCTTTACTACCTTCTCCATCCTAACCTTACCAACGGCTGAACCGATGAAAAGAACGGCTCCAACGGGAGGTGTCAAAAGTCCGATACCACAGTTAAGTACGATCATGATACCAAACTGAATAGGATTGATTCCAATT
Organism: Butyrivibrio sp. LB2008; assembly: GCF_000621565.1. Classification (GTDB taxonomy): domain Bacteria; phylum Bacillota; class Clostridia; order Lachnospirales; family Lachnospiraceae; genus Butyrivibrio. The sequence continues at coordinate 69,787 of NZ_JHXZ01000009.1, read as the reverse complement.
GATGTGGCAATAGGAAGAAGGATAGGTGTTGCGATCAGGATGATCGGAGCCATATCCATAATGCATCCAAGTACAAGAAGAATCAAATCAAGCAAAAGTGCAATGATAATAGGATTCTGTGTGAGTCCGATAATTGCATTGGCTGCAAGTGTAGGTACATGAAGTGTTGTAAGGCAATATCCAAAAATGCTTGATGTAGCAATAAGGATAAGTACGATAGAAAGTGTATCTACACAACTCTCAAGGGCCTTCCAAACACCCTTAGCGTCAAGTCCTTTGTAAATGAAAACGCTTACAATTAAGCTGTAAATAACAGCGATAGCAGCTGACTCAGTAGCTGTAAATACACCACCGATAACACCAAATACTACGATAATAACAGCTGCAAGTGCCCAGAAGGAATTACCAAGCTGCTTAATAAACTTAATAAAGTTAAACTTGTCTCCCTTGGGATAATGTCTCTTCTTAGAGATGATATATGATCCAATCATGAGCGATACAGCGAGAAGTGCTCCGGGAATATAACCTGCAAGGAATAAGCTTCCTACTGAAACACCGCCGGCGCTCATGGCATAAATTACCATGTTATGGCTGGGAGGAACAAGAAGTCCCTCACATGATGATGTGATTGTAACTGCTGTTGAGAAATCATCATCGTATCCCTCTTCTACCATCATAGGGATAAGAATACTTCCGAGTGAAGCTGTATCAGCCGCAGCTGATCCTGAAATTCCACCAAAGAAATATGATGCAACGATATTAACCATTGCCATTCCGCCGGTCATCCAACCAACACACGCGTTGGCCAAAGCTATAAGCTTTTCCGATATACCACCACTACCCATAAGGCATCCCATTGTAATAAAGAATGGTACTGCCATCAAACTAAATGAACTGATTCCCTTAACCATCTGCTGACAAATGGTTGTAAGCGGGAGTCCCTGATACATTAAACAAAAAAGTGAAGATAATGCAACTGCATAAGCAATCTGAAATCTAAGCATAATCATTACAAGAAAGCTCACAAGCAATATTGCAATAGCTGTTCCGTTTACTGCCATTACTTATTTCCCTCCTTTAACACTATGCCTTTAATATGGTTATAAACTGCCTCAATCTCAAATACTAACATTGCGACACCTGCTACAGGAATAGGGAAATACATCCAAAATCTTGAAAGTGAAGGCATACTAACGTATGAACCCTTCGCTCCGATAGTCGATGCGTACTGCCATCCGACTACAATCATAACTACTGCGAGCACTAATACAAAAATATCATTCAAGATGTCAAGAGCCTTGATAAGTTTCTTAGGCAAATACACATCCAATGCTGTCATTCTGATATGTGCCCCGCGTCTTATAGCCAAAGCTGCTGATAAAACAGCCATGTAAGACATAAGTGTAAGTACCACCTCCTCACTCCATGCAGGATCCGGAATGAAAGATATATACCTTCCGGCAACACTCATAGATGTGATAAGGATATCTGCGATCAATAAAACCTTACAGATAAAGAGCATAACCTGATATGTAAAATCATATAAAGGTTTGATCTTATCCACCTGTTTAAAAAAGCCTTCCATAATTCCTCTTTTCTTCTAAAAAATGGCATAGGAAGGGATTTCCTCCCTATGCCGGCGTTAAAATAATTTTTTAAGTTACAACTAAATGATGCTAATAATTACTTGTTCATGTCAAGAATCTGCTGATAGAGATCTTCCATTCCCTTTGTATTCTCTTCGATAACGCCCTTTACAGCATCCTGCCAAGGCTTGATGTCATCAACTTCGATGATATGTGTACCCTTAGCTTTGAGCTCTTCAAGTACCTCGTTCTCCTTCTCCTCTGAGATTGAACGGTTGTACTCAGCTGCTGCCTTACCAGCTTCTGTAAGAATCTGCTGCTGATCAGGTGAAAGCTTGTTCCAAGCATCATCTGTGATAACTACCTGGATTGCACCAAGAGTATGTCCATCGAGGATCATATAAGGAGCTACCTCATCAAAAGCATTTGACTTGTAGTTTGCGATAGGCTGCTCTGCACCATCAACCACGCCCTGCTGAAGTGCACCGTAAAGCTCACCGAAAGCAACTACTGTAGGTGATCCGCCAAGACCATCAACGAGACCGTTCATAACAGGGTCGTTAGAAACACGAAGCTTCATTCCCTTAAGTGAATCAATACCTGAAATTTCTTTTGTTGTAAAGAAATGACGGAAACCTTCTTCACCATAGAAAAGTCCTCTTACGCCGCTTCCGTTCTGTGAAGGCTCAAGAAGGAATTCCTGTGCAAGATCTGATGTTGCGAAATTCCAGAAATGATCACGGCTTACGAATGTGTAAGGAAGTGAAAGCAACTTTGATGACTCTCCGCCGTAGCTTGTAAGTGAGAAAGCTGAAATTCTTGAGATATCGATTGTACCACCGTTACCAAGCATTGTATCAAGTACATCGTTCTCTGATCCAAGAACACCGCTGGCCTGAAGATCGATAATGATAGATCCGTTTGATCTGGCCTCTACTTCCTCTTTGAACTTCTGGTCAGTCATACCAACGATAGAATCAAGAGGGTTAACCTCAGCCATTACAAGTGTAATAGCATCTGCTGCTGCTTCTGTTCCTTTGTTCTCAGCGGGTGCTGCATCGGGTGTCTGTGCATCAGCAGGTGTCTGTGCTGTAGGTGCCTCAGGTGCAGAAACACCGCAAGCTGTCATTGATACAACTGTTGCTACTGTTAATAGTGTCGAAATAAGTTTCTTCTTCATTTTTTACCTCCCTAAATAAAAAAAATAATGACATAGTCTATTCGACAATGTCATTATAAGTTATTATTCTTAGATTAAAAAGCGGATAATTTTAATATCATCTAGCACAATTTTTACATTTTTGTTATCAATCAAAATCCGAAGCCGAAAAAACGGGTGCCGGATTAGTTAATCCGTCGCACATTCCATCATACAATTTCTCAGTTTCAGGGCCGTTATCATAGCCTCTGTAACTCTGTATGACCTTAAATCCTTCAACTTGCTGTATATTATTCGGCTTAATAAGCGACAAACCGCCTTGCTGCATGCTGTTATTCGCCATCTGTCCCTGATAGGACAAATTTAACACAGGCTGACCGTTTGCAGCCTGACCACCGTAATACTGCTGTGAGTACTGTCCGGTGCCGTTCATTTGTACGTTTTGATAGTACTGATTCTGAGCAAACTGTCCGTTAACATTTACGTTCTGCCCCTGATAATAGCTCTGTTGCGCATACTGACCGTCAAAAAAGCCGAAATTCACAGGTGGTTTGTTGTCAAAGCCCGGTCTGAGCGGAAGATCGTTGTCGGATATCGTCTTCACAAACTTTATGGCCTTAATCACCATAAACAGCTCAAGTCCGACGAATACAAATATCATAATAAACTGCAATATAGGATACTCGTTCACAGAAAGACAAAAATCATATAATCCGTGAAGCATTACAGGTACCCAGAATGCCTTGTATGTGTAGGTCTTCATCTTATCGAATCCGCCTCTGCACTCATAGCCCTTGGCAATACCGTAATATGTTCCCATAAACACGCCGAATATACAGTGTCCCGGAACTGAAAGGACTGCACGCATGATTGCGGTCTGAAGTCCGTAAAACGGCCCCTGTCCGACTACATACATAATATTCTCGATTGTTGCAAAGCCAAGAGACGCGCATACAGAGTATACTATTCCGTCAAATGCAAATCCAAACTCATCATTGTTCCATGTACTCTTTTTGAGAACGAAGAATTTTCCGGCCTCTTCAGCAACCGCTACTACAAAAAAGTTATTTAAAAGCAAATAAGGAATATTCTGTGAACTGAATATCATATCCAGCAGCGTTCCCCCTAGCCACTCCAAGAAAACTGCACTGATAGTGGTCATTGCACCAAAGAAAAACACTGCTGCCATCAGCCCCAAAGGCTCTTTTTCAACCTTATCGGCTTTATAAATAATGCAAAGTAAAACCGCTGTCGGCAATACAGCAAGAACTGCCAATAAAATATTCATATAGTATCAAACCCCTTCTCTCAAAAGCAATATGTTAAAAAATATTTTATACTCCCTTATTAAAAAGTATTATATTTGCCAGAAAATGTCAATAATTAATCGCATAATTAGAGTTTAATTATTGAAAAATTATCATATGTTAAGATTTGCTTACAAAAATCCCCCTGCCGGATTTGCATCCGACAAAGGGATTTTTCTTTGATAAAAAATACTTCCCTAGATCTCCTCGACATAATTGACATAATCGAGTTCGTTCAGAAGCGAAAGCACTTCTTTGTGCGATCTCCTCTTCTCGAAATCAATGTCGACTATGATCGCTGCATCTGAGGACTGAAGCGTCTTTTCCTTACTTTTTGTCATGCTGCTTATCTTGCAGTTGGCTTCGGTAAGAGCCTTCGTAAGCTTGGAGACTCCACGGTTCTTGTCAACCTCAACATAAACACACATGTACTTGCTGTTGTCCTCAACTTTCTGGCTCAAGTGCAAAAGAATAACATTAGCGATCATCACAAGTACAAAACTCGTAATTCCTATCACAATATACCCCCCTCCTATCGCCATTCCCATACACGATGTGACCCATAGTGAAGCTGCTGTTGTAAGACCTTTTATCTGTTGCCGTCCCGTGACAAGAATCGTTCCGGCACCCAAAAAACCGATTCCGCTAACGACTCCCGCAGGTATACGGCTAACATCCGCTGACAATCCCGGAAGATTTGCAAGATAGATATTAAGAGCTGTCGCAACAGCAGAACCGAGACTTACGAGTGCAAATGTCTTGATTCCGGCGTTATGCCTCTTTACTATCCTCTCCCATCCAATAAGACATCCGAAAAGCGTTGCCATAATAAGTCTTATAGCGACCGCTAAATCATCCATACTTTCAAGAAAAACTAATACCTGCCCAAAACTCATTCATATACCTCTTACACGATTTATAGCGCATATAATGTATCATTTTCGAATTTCAGAAAAATATCCTCACCTACATTATATATCTTTTTATTCTTAGGATTATAGTCTTGAATTTTTACTAAAGTGTCTCCCACAAGAACATGATAATCCTGATATGCTCCCATAAAGCAGGAATACTTTACGCATCCCTTAATGCTGCCTGTATCAGAAAGTGTTGCCCCCTCAGGCCTTAGTACAATATCGCATTCTGCGCCGACGTCCAGGCTTCCTGTCGCACATTCAATCTCAGTGCCCTGAATCTCAACAACATCCTGCTTTTTCACAGTTCCTTTTATAAAATTTGCTTCACCTATAAAATCCGCAACAAATTTATTGTTCGGATAATAATATGCTTCCTGAGGTGTTGAAATCTGCTCAACAAGGCCACCATTCATGATGATGACTTTATCTGAGATCGCCATCGCTTCACTCTGATCGTGTGTGACATATACAGCCGTTATTCCGGCCTCCTGCTGAATTCTTCTGATCTCTGTTCTCATAGATACCCTGAGCTTGGCATCAAGATTTGAAAGAGGCTCATCGAACAAAAGAACTCCCGGCTCGATAACAAGCGCTCTTGCAAGCGCAACTCTCTGCTGCTGACCACCCGAAAGCTGATTTGTCATTCTGTTTTCCATTCCCTCAAGTCCGACAAGTCTAAGAATATCAGTAACCTTGCGCTTTATCTCATCTGCTGGAACCTTTCTCAGTTTCAATCCGTATGCGACGTTGTCAAAAATATTATAGTGCGGAAGGAGCGCATAGCTCTGGAATACCATCGCCGTGTCTCTCTTATTGGGAGTGAGCGCATTTATCGGCTCATTTCCAAGATAGATTTCGCCTTCATCGGGACTTTCAAAACCTGCGATCATACGAAGCGTAGTCGTCTTACCACATCCCGAAGGTCCAAGAAGTGTCACGAAACTTCCTGGCTCAATCTCGATATTTGCATCATGCACAGCATAAAAATCTTTTCCCGTCTTGGGATCTTTATATATTTTTGAAATGTGTTCAAGTCGAACACCCTTTTTCTCTTTTGCCATATTTATTCTCCATCAATCCAAAGCTTTTACCTTGCGGCTTGTTCCAAAATATTTCATCAAAATGTTCATGATAAGCACCGAACCGTATGTGATAAGGATAAGTATCGATGCAAATGCGCAGGCGATTCCGTAGGAACCTTTCTCCGCAAATTCATTGATCTGAACCGTAATAAGCAGATAAGACGGCGTAACCAAAAGAATTATCGCACTTATCGCAGTTATGCTTCGAACGAACGAAGTAACGAATCCACTAAGGAAACTATCCTTGATAAGTGGAAGCGTAACCGTCATGAACACCTTGAAACTGTCCGCGCCCATGTCATAAGCAGACTCCTCAATACTCTTATCAATCTGTCTCAAAGCAGAGATACCGCTTCTTGTTCCTGTAGGGAGACTTCTGACAATAAATACGATAACAAGTATCATTCCGGTTCCGTACAGTCCCTGAAGGAAACCGCTTCCAAAAATTCCTCCGGAAAATCCTCTGATATATCCGATACCGAGAACAGTTCCCGGAACTGCCATAGCAAGCATTGAAACAGCTTCGATAAATCCTTTTGCCTTAAATTTCTTTTTTACAACAAGATAAGAAATTATCATTGAAAGAAGCGCCGTTATAGGAGCAGAAATAAATGAAAGAATAAAACTGTCCTTAAACGCCTTGAATCCCTTATACTTGGTAAATACCTGGCCAAACCACTTAAATGTGAGATGGAAATCATATCCCCATGTACGGAACATTGCTCCGAAAGGAACGCATATGTACATGAGTACAACAAAGATTGCGAGCGCCGAGCAAATGATAGTAAGAGGTACCGTGACACTCTTATCGGTAATGAGCATACGCTCTCTTGACGCTTTTCCTGAAAGTGTAGCTGTACTCTTGGCCTCAAGATAATACTTCTGGACAACAAACATGATAAGTGTTATTCCCAAAAGAACTACCGCCATTGCAGCCGCACCTTCTTTGTCATAAGCACCCGTGATCTGCAAATATATGGTTGTTGCAAGAGTATCATATGATCCGCCGATGATCATTGGATTTGCAAAATCTGCGATAGATTCGATAAATGTCACAAGAAATGCGTTTCCAAGTCCGGGAAGGATCAATGGAAATGTCACGGTCATAAATACTTTAAAACGTGAAGCGCCCATATCTCTGGCAGCTTCTTCCAAAGAGGGATCGATATTTTTCAAAAGTCCCTTGAGCATCATATAGCACACAGGGAAGAACGTAAGCGTCTGTACTATCGCAATTCCCCAGAAACCATATACGCTGTTGTCATAAATCTTAAGTAAAAAACGTGTGATGATACCTGCTTTTCCAAAAAGCATGATCATCGAAAGCGAAAGAACAAACGGAGGCGAAACAACAGGGAGCATGGAAACCACCTTGAAGAGCCCCTCCATAAATCTTGTTCTGAGTTTTACATATACTTCAACATAAGCAAACAGTAGCCCTATAAGAGCCGATGCTATTCCCACCAAAAAACCTACTTTTAATGTATTTGTTATGGCTCTTCTAAAATTAGCGAGCTCCATAACTCTCTTGAATGTATCAAGTGTTATACCCGAATCCGAAATAAAACTGTCAACCAGAAGTATAGTCAGCGGGTAAAGTATAAAAATCGTTAAAAAGACAATCAAAAGCACAATGGTCGTTACCATGATCGGGTCTGCCAAAAGCTTTTTTCTGTCAAGGCTGGCACTTTGACTTTTTGCCATCTTTCATATCCTCCTTGCCCAAATATTACCCTCCGTACAGATTTAATCCAGGCGGATGCAAACATCCGCCTGAAATAATATTTTTATTCTGTCTGGAAACGATCATCTGCCGCACTTCCGAGTGCATTCATAACTTCTTCAATATACTTGGCTGTATTCTCCTTGGCATCTTCAAAGTCATACTTCATAACATTCTCGGGATCAAGACCATACTGTGCTGCCACTTCGGGCTGCTTTGCGTTATCAATAACAAGGAACTGATATGAACCGTTCTGAGCCGCAAGTTCTACGCAGTCAGGGCTGAGTGCATATTCAATCCAGAGCTTAGCTGCATTTGGATGCTTACATCCCTTGAAAATAGCTGTTGCGCCGATCTCGAAAGATGTTCCGGATGAAGGAATGATAAGAGATACATTGCCATATCCGTTATCAACGATCTGTGTTATTCCGTCATGAAGGAATCCGATTCCGACAACACACTCACCTGTTCCGACATTCTTAGAAGGGCCTGAACCTGACTTTGTGTATACTTCGATGTTCTTATCAAGATCTACAAGATACTTGATTCCTTCATCATGTCCGTACTTTTGGAGCATTGTGTTAATAACAAGCTTTGCGGTTCCTGCAGTGTTGTAATTCGAAAGCCAAACAAGTCCCTTATACTTGGGATCAAGAAGATCCTGCCAGTCTTTCGGCTCATCAACACCCATACGCGAAAGTTCATCAGTATTTACCATAAATCCGAGAATACCTTTATAAATTCCATACCAATAGCCGTCAGCATCGCGGTACATATCACTCATAAGATGATCTGCATTCTGTGCTTCATAAGCTTCAAGAAGTCCTTCCGAAGCTGCTACGTTGTAAGGATCCGTTGTTCCTCCGAACCAGACATCGCCTGACGGATTGCCGTTCTCTTCTTCAATCTTACTCTGAACCTCACCGGTCGAAAGACGCTGATACTGAACTTTAACCCCATAAAGTTCTTCAAAATGTTCACATGCCGCTGCAAGATATTCCTCTTCGCATGAGCCGTAAACAACCAGTTCTCCCTCAGTTTTTGCTGCAGCGATAAGCTCATCAAGATCTGCATTATCGCCGGATGCTGCAGACTCTCCGGCCCCCTCACCGTTTTCAACCTGAGCACTTGAATCTCCTGCTGCTCCCTGTGTATCGGACGTCCCCGAGCCACAGCCAAATAAACTAAGGGTCATAATCCCCGCCAATACCAATGCCAATTTGTTTTTCATATCCCTTCTCCTTTCAACTTTGGTACTTCATGAGACTATGATACTTATTTATTTACTGGCCAAATACCTATATTTCTGTTTTGTTGTCAGCATTTCTGAACTCAGTTCAAAAAATCCGACGGCGACATTTCCGTATATCTTTTAAACACCGCATTAAAGTGCTTATAATCAGTAAATCCCGTCATATCAGATACTTCATAAACCTTGTATTTTCCCGTTTCAAGGAGCTTGACCGCCTCACGAACCCTGTACTCATTGAGAAAATCAAGATACGTATGTCCCGTTGCCTCCTTAAATTTTCTTGATAGATAACTCGCAGATACGCCAAGTTCATCCGACAAAGTTTCTATGCTTATCTTCTCGGCAAACCGCTCCTTTGTCCTGTCTATCACCTGCTGCACATAATCATTGTCTTTTCCCGACTTGATATATATCCTGCCTATATCGCTTAAATCTTTTTTCTCCTTGTACTGCTTTAATACATTCTCTTTTTCTATCTCTTCTATGATTTTCTTTATGCTCTTTTGAATTTCTTCCTCGGAAGCAGGCTTCATAAGATATGCCGACACATCAAGATCTATCGCCTTCTTCGCATAATCAAATTCCGCATAGCTTGTAAGTATCACCGACTTAAAATCTCCGATACCATCCTCTTTAGCCTTCCTTATCATGGCTATGCCGTCCATTCCGGGCATCATTATATCCACGAGAACGATATCGGGATTAAGTTCGCTTATCTTGGAAAGTCCCTCTTCACCGCTTGCCGCTTCGCCGACTATCGTGCATCCCATAGAAGTCCAGTCCATGGTATATGCAATTCCTTTCCTGATAATATCTTCATCTTCTACTATGATTACTTTGTACATCTTTATCCTTCCGATCTGTCATGCATGCTTTGGTATCACGATCCTTATGAGCGTTCCCTCTCCTTTCGTGCTCGCAATGCCTAGTCCCGCGCTCTCGCCATACATGAGATTTATTCTTCGATTTATATTGTAAAGTCCGTAATGCGAGGACTTATTCTTGGTCTCGTGAAGATTTTCCTTTATCTCATTAAGGAGTTCTTCATCCATACCCGCTCCGTCATCCTTGCATATAAAGATAAGTTGATTTGTTATCTGATAGCCTTTCACACTGACAGTAAGCTTCTCTCTTCCTGAAAATCCGTATTTAACGGCATTTTCAAGTAGCGGCTGCAAAAGAAGCTTCGGAATAAGGCAATCCATTATATCTTCCGAGACATCTATGCTGTACGCAAATCTCTTGTTAAACCTTATCTGCAAAAGATTCAGATAAAACTGCAGATTATCAAGGTCCTCCCTGACAGTAACTTCTTCTCTTATCTCTCTTATGCTGTACCTAAGAAGCCCCGACAGCGACACGATCATCTTATCTGCTGCCTTTTCATCAATCTTCGCCATGAATCTTATGTTGTCAAGCGTGTTAAAAAGAAAATGTGGATTAAATTGACTTTCAAGCTGCTTAACCTGGAAAAAAGCCGCGTTCTGCGCAAGTTCCTTGTTCTGTTCTATCTGCCTCTTAAGGCCTCCCAGCATCGCGTTAAAATCATTACCTATCGTCTGAAACTCCCTGCTGCTGTTGATATCAAGCGAAACATCAAGATTTCCCTTTTGCACATCTTCAAAGGCATCCTCCATCTTTTTGATGTCTTTGGTAAGTCTGACCGAACTTATCTCTGTGCTCTTAACCGTGATCAGTGATATCGCAATAAATATCAGCACGATCACCGCGACAAGAAACAGCATCATCTTAAGATTCCCCGTTATATCATTGATCGTATATATCTTAAGATTCCTGCCTTCAAGCTCCGTCATGTAACTGTAATATACGATATTTGCATTCCGCACGTATCCCACCCGAGCATAAAGAATATCCTCTATCTGCCCGAAATCATCCCGAAGGCCCCTTGTATTGCTGGCATACACCCAGCCGTTTTTGTCTGTCACAAGCACATATCGGTTCCTGTCTCCGATTGCCGAACTTATAACTTCCCCCGGAACAATATAGACAATCGCACGTATCAGGTTCCCATTCTTATATACGCCCTTTGCAATGCACAGATTATTTTCAAATAGCACCGCATCAGTTATTCCCTCTGAATCTTTCAGCTTTCTCCATACTCCCCAGTTAAGATATTCTTTTCCCGTAAGAAAAGAGGGCGCATGGTCTTTACTTGAAAAAAGAACCTGTCCGTCCGAAGACAAAACTATAAAATTCCCCATCTCGCCGTATTCGGCAGTTTTGTCATAGACTATCGGATAAATCTTGTTTCCTGTAATTGCAGGCCCGTTTTCCGAAATAAGCTCCGCAGCGGTGTCTACCATCTCATAATAGTTGTCCATAACAGCACCGAGCTTTTCATTTATCTGTTCGTTGTCTTTCCTGTTTCCCGCAACCATAAACATATTCCAGAAAAAAACAAACAGAATGAACACGACCGCCGCTATAAAAATAACCGGCAAAAGCGCAAAGCGTATGAAAGTTCTTTTTATATTCTCACGGAAAGATACAATCTCTTTACTCATCGCCCGCACCTTCATATATCTTTCCGAATTTTTCTATCCATTTTTCCTTGTTTTCCATTACACTTTCTTTGTCTACCGCGATGCTCTTTATCTCGCTCTTTGGAAGAACAAGTCCCGATACTTCAACATCTTTTCTGACAGAGCGCCTTCCGAGCGTTTTGGCAATTATCGTCTGTGTATCTTTATCAGTAAGGAAATCAACAAACTTTTGGCATTCCTCGATATTTTTTGTATTTTTGTTTATATATATGCCGTCAGGAGTGGATACAACGCCCTCTTCCATGTACACGATACTTACGTGCTTATTGCTCTTTAGCATGGTTACCGCAGCTTCTTCAAACGTAAGCCCAACAGCATACTTGCCGTTTGCAACTCCCTCATATACCATAGATGAGCTGTTAAGAAGTTTACCGTCAAGACTTGTAATAAGCTCTTTTACATAATCCCATCCTCTGTCTGTATCACCACTCCCCATGGCGTAGAGCATATTTACAAGCTGCTCAAAAGAAGACGATGATCTTGCGGGATTGGCAAAAGCTATCCTGCCCTTAAATTCATCTTTTAAAAGATCTGAGTACCCCTGTATATTCTTACTTGATACCATATCTGTATTAATGATAAGCACGCTTGGAACATCGGTAAAAAACGTATATGCGCCATTCACCGATTTGAACTCATCTTTAAAATATTTTTCATTTGGAGTTTTGTATGAATAAAAAAGATCGCTGAACGGCCCGACAGTCAGGATCGAACCGCCCCACATAACATCGATATCCTCATCATTTTTGATCATATCGACAGCATCGGAAGTGCCGCATTCAATGACTTTAACTTCTATTCCGGACGCTCTTTCAAACTCCTGAATAAGAGGTCTGATAAAACCGTTCGGATGAGGCGACACTACAACTATGGAAGAAGATTCTTTTACTTCTCCCATGCTACCGCATCCCGTAAGAATACATACCGTCAAAACGGCGGCCAATAAGAAAACTCCCCAATTTCTCATACATTCCTATATTCTTCCCCTCTTTGCCATTTCAACAAATTCAACCCTTGAAACAGCAGGTGAAAGATAATCTCCCAAAATATAATCTGCATAAATGTCTTTTATCTTATCAAAGTATTCAAACGAATCTACACCCGATACAACAACGGTTTTATTTATCTGTTTGAACATATCCGTCCTGTTCTTAAGGATAAGATTTCGCTTTGAACTGCCGGTCGTCTCCATGAAATGCCTAATATTGACTATTACCCCGTCAAAGCCACCCAGCATATCATATCTGACTCCCATAGAATCGTTCTTGTAATTCCCCATGAAAATCCTGACTCCGTCTTCACTTAGCCTTTCTATGACATAATCAACGGAATCCGTTTCAACGTATAATACGTTGTCATTTATATCAAGCGCGATCTTCGAAAGATCGACATTGTACTGCTTGGCATATTCTCTTACAACTCCAACAAGTTCTTTACTCATAACCTTATCGGATACTGTATGCATCATGATAAATCTGATGCAATCGACATTCTCCTCAAGAAGTGCACCCGTAAATCTAAGTATTGAGCCAATCATCCTGTGTTCCAGTTCTTCTGCAAATCCCGATTTCTCCGCAACACTCATGAACTCGCCAAATGACACTTCACCAAGAGCCGGATCGTTCAGATACAAAAGAGCTTCCGCGCCGCATATGTTATTCCCGCTCTTATCAAAAAACGGTCTGTATTTGACAACAAAATGATTCTCATTCATTCCGCGAACGATTGCTTTTTCAACCTCGATCTTCCTCAAAAGGAAATCAAGATCATGCCCTATAAGGATATTCTTGCCGGCATCTTCGATATGCGCCTCGGAAAGCATAAGGATATCCTCTTCGCTGTTAAACATCTCGGGCGTTCCCGCGCATATGATCACAGCATTTATATTCATCTGATTTTCATCAAGATCCCAGCTCTTATCAAATCTGTCCCTTATGGTATGCGCAAGTTTATTGCTCTCATTCTCAGTACCGTCAACGCACAGAATATAAAAACAGGCAATGCCGCTTATATAAACATCATACTTATCCGCAGTATCAAATAGATATTTCGCGATCTTTTTGATTATAGCATCAAAATCCGCATAACCCATGATGTTAATATAAGCATCCGCATTCTCTATGCGCACACAGATCGACTTAAAACTTCTGTTTAGTGAAATGTAATTCTTGATATCCTGCAAAAGAGCCATTCTGTTATAAAGCCCTGTTCCGGAATCTACTCTGTCATCATCTTTTTCCAAAATGATCATTATACCCATAAGCCCTATAGACTCACAGAGAAGCTCGCACGTGATCCTTGGGAAAAGAAGCTGTATGATGACTCCCGTTATGGCAAGCGACAAAAAATATACCATGGCACCCTTTTTAAGATGATTGATACTCTTCCAGTATCGTACAAGTAAAAGGACGCAAAGAACGAAATAAAAAGCACTTAGAATATAAGCTGCATAGACAACCGGTCCTCTGTGAAAAACAAGGTCTGACGAAGCCGTAAACGCAAGTCTCGTCATAGGATTGGAAAAAAGAACCGTCTCTATCACAAACATCGGAACCGCAAAAGCAACTCGCAGTCTCTTGGAAAAAAGATGCAATATACCACAGACAACTATTATGTAATACAAAAGAATCGGCATCATCAAAAAATGCGTAGCATAATAGATATACTTACTAAAATAACACACAAAGAATTTATACGCATACGGAAAGTCATAATTATATGCGCTATATGCTGCGATTCCCGTGCACGCATTCAAAGAAACGATCACAAGAAGCGTAAGCAGAAGCCTGTTCTTGAGACTTTTCTTTTTCCTTATCACGATCGCGCAGAATATACTTGTTAAACTGACTATCAGCGCCGCCACACTAAATGTAAGGCCGCCGTTCGGAGTTCCTTCAATCATATTGTTTATTCCCTTGATTCAAAAAAATTCCTAAGTGTATCAAGCAGTTTTTCTTTATCTATAGATTTCAAAAGATAATCCGCAGGCTTAAGTGCAAGAACTTCGGTAACGCTCTTCTTATCATTTTTGCCGGTGAGGAACATAACGGGAATCCCGCTTGAGAATGACTCTTTTTTGAGCATCTCCATAACTTTCGGTCCGTCTATTACCGGCATATCATAGTCAAGAAGTATCAGATCCGCCTTGTTATTTGCAAGCCATGCAACAGCCTGTGCTCCCGAGTTTGCTACTCCCACCCTGAAGTCCTCCTTAAGCCACTCTCTGAGCATCTGCAGATATGTAAAATCATCATCCACAACAAGAATGCATTTGCGCTTCATCTGTATATATTCTTCGTCGGTAACAATGTATATCTTGCTAAGGAGCTCATCCATATCAAGCGGCCTTGTCATCTCACAAGCTATATCCTCTTTGGGTATGAACCTGTGAATGAACTTAAAAGTTTCATTGTCGCCGATTATTATGACGATCATATTCTCATCAAGGCACAGCTCCTTGAAATAAATGATTGCATCCTGATGCTCCACATAATCACCGTCCGTGTAAAGAATAGCCAGACTGGCATCCGCCTTCTTGGCGCTGATATCGGAAATAGAATATGATGTCTCCGCCACAATAAAATGATTGTCAACAAGACTCTTTTTTATTGCGTTGACCATGAACGTTGTATCATTTCTGACTAAAAGAATTTTTTTATCAAACATTCATTTGCTCCTGTCTACAGCTCACTCTCTGTTATTTTTCCTATATTCTCCCAATCAAGCATCTTGAGGTATTCCTTTATCTTCCTGATATTCTCCTTATCTTTTTCCGGAAGTGTGTAGTCCTTTAACGAATCAAGTATCAGTTCCATCGTGTCGTAGTTAAGCCCCTTACATGCTTCTGCCATACTTCCGTATGCATCCTTAAGCTCCGATTCCTTGATAGCAGGCTTGTCGCCGTCCTCATCGCTTTCTTCACTTCCTTCCATCCCGGGAACTCCCGCAACTTCATACTCTACAAGAAGATATCTGTTCATCAGCTCTGAGTTGTGATCCTTAATATACACGGTATCTCCGATAGAGCCGGCATGTTCAATGCTCGCTGCAAGATCTGCCAAAACGTTTGCTCCTATAGTCCTGCTGGTACTCTTAAGTGAATGTACATAGCTTGTATAATCCTTCCAGTTTTTCTCATCAAATGCCTGCCCGATATTTCCCTTAGTAAGCTCAATCGATTCGTAATAAACCTTAAGGATATTAAAGTAACTTTCTTCACTTCCGCAGTTTTTGAGCCCTTCTTCATATTTTATCTGGGTAAGTCCCGACATATAGTCCTTGAATTTCTTTTTATCATCCTCAGGTTCGGTATTTTCATCGCTCTCTTCCTCATTTTCCATATATACAACCTTTTCCTTCGGAAGATATTTTATAAGCGCTTCCTCGAGCTTAGTGCCCTCAACAGGTTTACTCAGATAATCCGTAAATCCTTCGCTTATAAAGCTCTCTTTTGCCCCTGATATCGCATTGGCTGTAAGGACGACTATAGGAGTAAAACTGTTCTTACTCTCCTCATCTTCCCTCATGCGGTGAAGTGTCTCGACACCGTCCATCTTTGGCATTCTGTAATCAAGGAAAATAAGATCGTACTCTTTTTCCCGCTGCATTATAAGACACTCCTCACCGCTCCTTGCATTGTCGATACCGATCAATGTGTTCTTCAGAAGCTCTTTTATTACCACATGATTGACCGGAGTATCATCGACAACAAGAATATTTGCATCTTTGGCCGTAAACTTGACCTGATAGCGTTTTCGTATCTTGTTAAGTTCAACAATCCTGCTCCTAAAATCTCCTATTACGGTATCTCCGACTTTCTTCTGCGGAAGAATTATCTTAAATACCGAGCCTTCACCGTACTCACTTTCAACATCAATCGAACCGTTCATAAGCTTTAAGAGATTGCTCGTGATCGCAAGCCCAAGTCCGCTTCCTTCAATGGTCCTGTTCTTGTCCATATCAAGTCTCTTAAACTTGGCAAAAAGATTTGAAAGATCCTCCTGTTTGATACCGATTCCCGTATCAATGATATCTATATAAAGATTAACTCTACCCTCAGATATATCTTCTCCTCTTATCTTTAAAGTCACGCTTCCTTCCATCGTATATTTAACGGCGTTGTTAAGAACATTGACGATGATCTGTCTAAGTCTCATCTCATCGCCGCAAAGACTGTTCGGCAGGTCCTTATCCACCTCAAAAATCAGTTTGAGAGATTTCTGTTCAGCCTTAAAATAGATCATGTTATAAGCATCGTTTAATACGGAACTCAGTTCATAGTTCCGTTCGCTTATCTCCATATTTCCCGCTTCGATCTTGGAAAAATCAAGGATATCATTTATAAGTGACAAAAGAGTCTTTCCCGCACTCTCAATATTTTTGGAGTACTCAAGAATCTTCTCATCCGTACACTCACGAAGAATAACTTCATTCATTCCAAGAACCGCATTTATAGGCGTTCTGATCTCATGAGACATATTGGCAAGGAAATTACTCTTTGCCTCATTTGCAGCCTTTGCTCTTCTTTCCTCCATTCTCGCTGTTTCCGTTGCTTTCAGAATGGCGATAAAATCATTTTTGCTTACTACTCTGGAATAATATTTTCCCTGGACGTAATCCGCTTTTATATTTTGTATAAGCTCCGCCTGTTCCTTGGAATGAACACCTCCTATGACAATCTTTTTCCCCGTCTGATTCATTGTAGAAAGACGGTTTTCAAGTATCAGTCTTCTCTGCGAAGATGACTCCGAATCCTGCAAAAGACCCGCGTTTACTTTTATTCCCTCAAACAGATAAGATGTCGATGACTGCATTCCGAAAAAGCTCGTTCCATACTCATCCATGTAGAAACGGATTCCCATCTCGCCAAGATCGGATATAACCTGATATATGATATTCTTATCTGTAACAGCCGCACTCTCCGTTATTCCAAAAACAAGCTTCTCAGGTTTTACATCATATCTCGAAAACAGCTCTTTTACCTGAGCGATGAAATCTGTCTTTATTATCTGCGCCGAAGACAGCTTGATACATATAAACTCAAGCCCCATCTCTTCTACGATTCCGCCGCCGATAAAATACAAAACCTCTTCGAGCAAAAAAAGGCCAAGTTTCTCAATTGTTCCCGTCTGATTGGCTATAGGCAGAAACTCTTCTTTGGCTATTTCTCCAAGCTCCTTATCATTGAATTTAAGAACCGCTTCCGCTGCACAGATTGAAAGATCTCCCTTGGTATAAATGGGTTCGTAAAAAACTCTGAAACTGGAGCTCTCAATTCCTCTTCTGACCGCCTTTTCAACATCGGCTCTTCTTATTACAAAATCAAGTTCGTTGCAATAAATCGGTCTTCCCTTGTCAAGGTCAATGAACGTATCAGCCAAAAGAAGCAGATTATCAAGATTTTCAAATTTTTCCGGTGAACTTGCCTGAATAACAAGCGCCTTAAGTTGTACGTTTCCTCCCTCGATAATTATGTTTTTTTCAAATCTGGCATAGATCTCATCCGCGATTCCCCGTGCTTTCTCCTTGGAGATATCAGGGCATACAAGAAAGAAACATTCTATTCCGACGCGATATACTTCAAATTTCTTATCAACATTTCCAAGATATCCTGCGACATTTGAAAGAATCTTTTCATAATTCTCATGACTTGTGATCTTGCGAAGAATATCACCGTTAAGTATCTTTACGCAGATAGCATTAAACGGTCTGTTGTACTTGAAATAATTACCTATATCAGTAACAAAAGCATTTCTGTTGAGAGCTTTAGTCGAGAAATCTTTTCTGTCGTCATCTCCTTCAAACATGATCATAATGCCCATTGCGCCGATTGCTTCGCACATGAGCTCACATGTTACTTTGGAAAAGACCATCTGAACAATAAGTCCTATCAGAACAAGGACATAAAAATACAGAATCGCAATCTTTTTGAGTTTATTAAGGCAATCCCAGTAAATATACAAAATGATAATGGAAAAAACAGTGTATAAGGCGCATATTCCATATGCAATATATACTCCGCTTTTTCTCACATACTGAAGATTTTCGTCTAGCTCAAAAACAATGTGAAACAGCGGATTTACCATCGTCATTAACTCCATAAAAATAAAAGGTATACCTAAATATAGGCGTACCTTCCCCGTAAACTTGTGCTGGACTCCGCATTCCACCACTATGTAATATACAAAAACAGGAACCATTGCGAAATGGGTAAGAAAATACACAAAAAGATTTGCATGACCAATTAAAAGCTTAGTTTCAAACGTAAGCTTACTGTATACAAGAAACTGCTCCACGATACCCGATAAGGAATCTATGGCGATTATCAATATGAAGGCAATGAAAAGCCAATTCTTGAGCTTTACCTTACCTCTGATGATCAGTTTGTAAACAATGCACGTAACGCTGATCACTAGGGCGGATAAATTGAAGGCACTACTGCCTATCACTTCAGCACCGACCATAAAGTCACCCCGTTGTACAAAGCTGTTATCCGGTTAATTTTGCAGGAAAAAGATCTCTATACCATCTGAGCGCTGACAGATAAGCCTCATAAATTTTCGTCATGCTCATATTTCCGAGTACCATAAGTCTTGAAATTTCCGTCCAGTCTGCATCCTCATATCTCTTAATGAAATTTAGGACCGGTGCGAACTCACCCTCATTATTCAAAAGAGCCAGTTTTACATCCTTCGGTACAACTACCATGTTAAGTGAATCCTCCATGGTCTTACCAAGCATTATATCTATAGCAGAGAAAAGTCCCATGATAAAGAGTTCCTGCCCCATAAGTCCAAGTTCAAAACTCTCAGCGAGATTCTCCGCAAACTTAGCTCTTATCATAACAAGCCTTGTTATCTCAGTAGGTCTGTCTGCACAAAGCTCTTTTGTGACCGCAGTATTGATCCATCTCTTCAGCTCTTTCTGTCCGAGCATGGCTGTTGCGTGACGGATCGATGTGATCTCAGAATTAAGTGCCATCCTGTTTACTATCTCTAAAAGTGAAATAACAAGCGCCGGATCCTTGCCGATAACATCTGCGGCTTCCGTAAGATCAAAATCAGGAGCGTTTACAACATTAAGAAGTTCAATGTAATTTGCCTTAAGCGGATTTACTTCCGTCTCGGATTCGACTACCGGCATTCTAAAGAAACTGCCTTCGTAAAGATCGTATCCGCCGTGCCCGGTAAGCATATCGTACTGCTCCTGAGTATCGACATTTACCGCACACAGTTTAATATTGGGATAAACCTTACTAAAGTATATCTTGGCTTTCTCTATATCGATCTTTGCATGATTAAGCAAAATATAATCACACTGTCTTAGGATTTCTCTGTAGGGTTCAAAACTTGAAATAGGAAGTTTTCTGATCGCAAGCTTGTATCCTTGCATCTTGAGCTCCTTCACCCTTTTTATATAATCAGGCTCGGGAGTGATACTGTTATCCATAAGGAGAACCACTTTATTTGCAGGAACTGTGCACTGGAGAGAAATTTCTGCGAATACAGAAAACTGATTTACCGGAACAAATACTTCTTTTCCCCCCGACAACATTGACATCCCCATACTACTTACAACTTCCAGTTCATGAACCGTACCTGCCCCGTCATATCGCGCGCCTCCCTCCAGTTCAGGGTTCAAAAAGTGATTTTCTTTGCGCGCAAACACAGAGTATGCACAAACAGACATTTTATCATCGAACAATGGAATTAAAGTAGCTAACATTGCCTGTCTCCTTTCATACACATGACCTAATCCACCCAATTACATTTTACCCTATATAATTGATTTTTACCAAGTTTTTTTCAAAATTTCGTTATTTTTGATACGTGGTTTTATCAATAATGTAACGAGGTCGACCTTTAACTTCATCGTAGATCTTGGATATATAGACACCAATGATGCCAAGTCCCATCATAGTCATGGCCGATGTAAAGCACTGCAGGATTATAACTGTAGTAAATCCCGGCTTATCGGTATGTAAGAAAAAGTGTCTGATCAACGCTTCAACACTAAAGCCAAATCCAAGCAGAGCAACAATCCATCCCGCTATTGTAATGAGATGAAGCGGTGCCGATGTAAAAGATGTTATGTTAGTGATCG
This sequence comes from Butyrivibrio sp. LB2008, assembly GCF_000621565.1. Classification (GTDB taxonomy): domain Bacteria; phylum Bacillota; class Clostridia; order Lachnospirales; family Lachnospiraceae; genus Butyrivibrio. The sequence goes on along the minus strand of NZ_JHXZ01000009.1, from coordinate 49,095 downwards.
CATATTTTATAAGAGATTTGGTGCTCCACTTTGATACACCCGCCTCTCTTTCTCTGACATCATATTCCACTTCCGTACTCTTAAATCCGATCCATGATGAAAGCGCTCTGAAAAAGGCATTCTTTTCATTCATATTAAGAAGTACGTTCATAGCCTTTCTGTCAAGGAGCTTGTAATCGGAAGCTCTGGACATATCAAATCCCATCGCATCACTCATGATATTATAAAAGCTCTTTGCTGCAAACTTATGCATGGCAGATTCTCTTCCTCTGCTTGTCTTGACGCCTTCAATAATCTCATATCCCTGTTCCCAGAGCCTGTACATCTCAACGATCTTTTCCGGCGGATGCTGAAGGTCGCAGTCAAGAACTACGCAGCAATCGCCGCTCGCCTCTGCAATACCTGCAAATACCGCAGACTCTTTTCCAAAGTTTCTTGAAAAGCAAACACCCTTAACTCTTTTATTGCGGGCAGATTCTTCATTTATCACGTTCCATGTATTGTCAGCGGAACCGTCATTAACAAAAAGCAGTTCAAATTCAATCCCTGCTTCATCCAATATTCCTGAAATTGTTTCGGAAGTTTTGCTGATCATTTCCTCTTCGTTGTATGCGGGAATAATAACAGAAAGCATAACTAAATCCTCCAAACGAATACTACTAATTGCTAATTATATCATATTTCTATAGTCAAAAAAACTGTTTAGTCCAGATATAATGCAGGTTTTCATCTAGCTAAGGTAACGTTTTTGTGATAGAATCTTTCCATTGTTCTAAAAATTAATATCCATTCTCGGAGGCATAACATGGACGCAAAGCAGTACAGTCGCGCAAACAAAAACAGTTTTTACGTAAGTATCATCATAGTGGCAACAGGAATCGTAATAAATCTGTTGTCGCTATTGACTAAAGGATTTGACATCGGAAAGGCGGTCATATTTGCAAGTGCCGTAGTCAGTTTGATCATGATATTTATCGGTAATTTTAAGTTTTCTACAGAAAAAGCCGGTGCAATCTGCATCACTTTAGGAGCAACGATATTCTATATTTCACTTGTTCTTGCAGGAAACAATCTCTTATATTTCGCATTCGGACTTCCTATCCTTATATGCAGCATGCTCTACTCTAACGTAAAGCTCTGCGGTTACGGAGTTAGTTTTATAAGTATATGTTTCATTATTTCCATCATTAAGAGTGTTTTTACAACAGGTACCATTGATCCGGTCCTTGTTCCCGCAATAGCAACTTTGGCACTTGCATTTATTGCATGTATTTCAACTGTTTCTCTAAGCAAAACATTTATTGATGAAAACAATTCGGTTATAAGCAAGAATGCAGAAGAGGCTCTCGCAGTCGGAAGCAACATGGCTGAAATCGCAAACAAGATCACAGATCTTTTCAACTCATCACAGGAGGATCTTACGGCTCTTCAGTCTATTATTGAGTCTCAGCAATCAGGTATGCAGAATATCGCAACAAGCATGGAAAGCACTTCTCAGTCAATTATTAAACAGGCTGAAAAAGTTCAGGTCATCCAGGAAAAAACATCCACAACAGAGCAGGATCGAATCCAGATGACAACTGCTTCTGAAAGCACACAAACAGCCATTGACGAAGGTATAAGAGTCATCGAAGAACTCAAGATAAAGTCTCAGGCTGTTTCAACAGCAAGTCAGATAACAGTTGACGCAACACAGGCAGTTATAAACAAAGTCGAAGAAGTTCAGTCTATCGTTGGTTCCATTATGGCAATCTCAACACAGACCAATCTCCTTGCCCTCAATGCAAGTATCGAGGCGGCAAGAGCAGGTGAAGCAGGAAAAGGTTTTGCGGTTGTCGCAAACAATGTCCGCGAACTTGCGGCAGATACCAACACTGCTTCTACAAAGATCACTAATATCATTAACGAGCTTAACGAAGATGTTCAGAAGGCGATGTTCAGTATTGATGACACCGTCACAACAGTAGACAAGCAGAATGAAATGATAGAATCTGTGGGCGAGAGCTTTACAAGTATCAACAACAATGTATCCGAAATGATAAACCGTTTCGCTCACATCGACGAGGGCATGCAGTCAATTGCAGCATCCACTTCAGAGATCAACGACAGTATCTCTACTCTCTCGGCAACAAGCCAGGAAGTTGCTTCTCTTTCACACGAAGGAGCAAGGGCATCTGATGAAGCTGCAGATAGATTCAATGCATTCAAAAAAGTCCTTGGCGACATCTCAGATCAGGCCGACAAGCTTCACAAGATGCAGAGAATTGCAGAGCTGTAGTTTGTGCCTTTAATGACGCGCGGTCGCAAAGGTATACAGTCGGAAATCCGATGTGTACGGCTGCGCAGTGATTTTCATGAATTTACAAAAGCAGGAACCGCCTCTTTTCACGTTGTTCAGAGAAGTCGGCGGTTCCTGCTTTTGTAAATTCTGAAATCATCTTGCTCGTCCGAAGACATCGGATTTCCGACTGTATACCTTTGCGGCCGAGCTGCCTACTTAAAGCCGGTAAAATGCAACAGCAAACTTTACCGCAATTATTGCCCATCTAAATTCAACAACCATTGATTTTTTCTAACACTTCAGACTGCTCCAAAAATTTATAGGAATCAGGCTCATCACTATAGCTATAGGAATACACTGGAATTTTAGCAATATGATTAATAAAAAATGCTGCTTCAGTGGCATACTTTACATTTTTTAACATTTTACGAAAAACAATTTCCATAGAATCTTCAACATGAAGTATTTTTATTATTTCTGACGCATTTTTAATTTGAACATCATCTATACCGACATAGTAATGAGCTATTTCAACACTATTTTGAAAAATATCAAGAGCCAAATAATCATCATCATCATACTGCAAACTAATAACCGGTAAATCTATTCTTCCGGAAAGAATGGCAGCTTCCTTTGTTATATTTTCATATCTTACAAAAATATCATCTTCTACAATCGTATCCCAGTTTTCAGTAAGATGAATAATGGCATATTCTTCTTCCAAATCGTATTCCATCATATGTCTAGGATTATAAATTTGTAAGTTCTTAAAACTTAATCCCATAGTTGTTGTTATCCTTTTCCAAGTTTTTCATTGGCTATTTTCCAATCTAAAACTTTGATATCATGTTCTTTAAGTTCGCTAATCTCAAATAAAAAATTTAAATTCTGTATCAATTGCCCCTGCATCTCTTCTATGCGCATACAACTTATCCAAAAGCCAAATAACCCCTCTACAAAAGGCATCTTTACATATATTTTATCCTTTCGCCTAATTTCTATAATTGTTCTTTCTTCATTGAAAAGCCCAATAGAAATCTCTAATTTTTTATTTTTTTTCAACAAAACTCCAATATAGAATGATACTATTTCATAAAAAACAAATTTAATATCATCCCATTGTTTTCCTTGTATCTCAGAAAAAGAAGCGCAGATCAAATCCATTGCATCAACTATTTTTATTTCATCTATATCAACCTCGCTTTTTTCGCAAAACAGCTCCGAAAGCTCACAATAGTTCTTTGATATATAATCAAAATCATCCTCATGTAGTACCGGAAGTAAACGCCTTTTATCTAAAATCTGATATCCTTCTGTCTCCAAAAACTTTTTTATCTGACATATTATATTTCTGTACGATTCCTTATCGTTGATGTCATATTCATATCTAAATCTGGCATTATCAAATCCATTCACCTTCAATTCTCCGGGTCTGGAAATATCTTCTATAAAATCTATACGTTGCCCCAGTCCTTCCCTTTTTAATGAAAGAATATACCATGTGCCTCTTACCGGAGTCCCCCATTCCAGTGTAAAGCCATGTGTTTTAGCAGATTCACCGATAATACTTTTTATTATTTCTTTTCTATTGATTTTCATACTCTCTATCGATTTCTTTATCTTCTTATTTTTTCTTCTTGTTTTTCTTTTTTTGTTTCTTATTTGGTGATTTTTGAGAATTGGTTTTTTGCGAGTTGTAAGAAGAAATTACGTTAGCTTTAAGGTATCCGATCAAGGTTTCGTAGTTGCTGTAATCACTGCTGATAGTCGGAAATAAAAAACCCAATTTCTCATTTTTCATAACGATAGTCAGCTCTTCAAATCTTGAAACGCCTTGTTTGCATCTGCGAGTCACATAGCATGTTTTAAAATATGATATATCATCGACATTTATGTTTTTAACCGGTATGCCGAAGTTTTTTATGTCTATGCATTTGTCGTGAACCTTGACGGTGTATGCACTTGAGAATGCCCAAAAAAGAAAAAGAGCATCCATAAACAACAGTCCTATTATCTCAGGTAGCATCTCACAAATAGTATAAGTATAGCTGATTAACAAACCAAAAATGCCATAGTTAAAAAAAATGAGTATGCTGATACACGTAACCAAGATAAAAAAAGAGCCTTTTACATGCATTTTAAAATTGTGGCAATCAGAATACTCTTTTTCCGGGATGTTATTCCTTTCTATCATGCCGTTAAAATAGCCTTTTGCTTTGCGATCAAGATTTTTATATTCAATACATATTTCTTTACCGCCGACAAGGTACAGAAACACTGTATTACTTGTATTTGAACTATATGAAGATATTTGATCTAATTGAATTTTTCTTCGGAACGGGCCATACTTAATCTCAATATGAGCAGGTGCTATCACGTACACTGTTTTCTCATATACCCAGCCCAGAAAAGCAATTAACACCGCCAATAATTCGAGTAAATATAATGTTCTTGGCGAATCATAACCTTTCAAAAAATCTACGAGCGCGACAGCATATATTACCGCTATTATTATAGAGACCAAGAATAAACCTTCATATTTCTTGCTTGGAATTATCATATTATCTCCGACTTTTTGCGGAGCATATTTGCCTTTAGATTTAGACATAAAACTTGTACCTCATTCCGATTCACACTAAAGAGTGTGGCGGCGGCGTCTTTTCTTTAAATTTATCTTATTTTGATTTTCATTTATCTTTTTAGCTTTCGGCTTTTTTTCAGAATTACGATATTTCAATTCGAATGAAGTAGGAATTCCGTTGGCTTTGAGATAACCGATAAATCTTTCGTAGTCACTATAACTGCGTGTGATAGTTGGAAAGAAAAAACTCAATCCGCCATTTTTCATATTGAGAGTTAGCTTTTCAAATGTAGTACTACCATATTTAGCTCTATAAGTCACATAATCTGATTCATAATCAGATATATCATTGACATTAAAACTTTTAATCTGTATACCAAAGTTTTTTACATCGATGCATTTATCATGAATATAGATTGTGTATGTATATGAAAATATCCCGCAAAATAGGAGAAAATTTACAAACAACATCAGTATTATCATTTGAAATACATTAGAAAACGAGGAAGGCGAACTCACTATAATCCAGTCAAAAAATATGAGTATACCGCCAAAAATACAAATCCACAACCACCTATCTGTTCTATGCATCTTAAAGTTTTGGCAATCAGAATATACTTTTTCCGTGAGGTGTTTTTTTCTTATCACATTATAAAGAAAATAATGCTGTGCATAGTTCATATATCGATATTCAATTCTTAATTCCTTTCCGTTGGTAAGGTACAAAAACAGTACATGGCCGGTAGTTGAACTATATGAAGATATTAGATCTAACGGAATCTTTCTGCCGAAAAAACCATGCTTGATTTCAATATGCTCAGGCGTTATCACATACTTTGTTTTATCCAGAGTCCATCCTCCAAATACAATTAACGCCGATATAAATCCCAGTATGCATAACAAGTCCGATATATCTTTACCTATATTACACAATACGACCAAAAAGATACACTCTGCAGTTAATATAACAAACGCTAAGAATAAGCCTTTATATTGTCTACTTGGTATTATTATGTTATCTCCGATTTTTTTCGGATTATTTTTGTCTACAAATTTAGACATAAAACGTGTACCTCATTCCGATATATTTATATCTGACTAAAAACAATCCCTATCACAATAAGGCCAATTCCTGCAATTATTGTAGCCACCATTCTTTTGGTTATTGCGCTGTTACCGGAAGGTTTCTCTTCTGTTCCCTCAACACAGCGCGGAGCCTTTTTCGGATCTGCCCAGATAAATGTCGGAACATTATATAGTTCCTTATAGTTCTTTGATTTTGCTTTTTTCCCAAGAAATAAGGATTCAATTACTCGAACCGTATCTCCGTCAGCATAGGCATATGATATAAATTGCCTATTGCCGATAGTGACTGCTGAAAACAAAGTTGCCGGATAGCAGGATGCTCCTTCCGTCACATCTTTGTAATTGCGCTTAACCTTTATAAGCTGTACCAGATCGACAAACAGTGATATTCCAAACATGATCATAAGTGCAGTGACAAAGCCTATTTTCTCCGATTGTGCCAGGATCAGTGCTATGCACATTGCAAAGAAGCATATAAAATACAGTATCAATCCTGTAGTATCGGCAACCTTATTTCTTGATTGATAAGCGGTGTAGTCGGCATTTGGAGCCTGTTTTTCATCAAATTTTTTCCCGGCGAAAATTCCATTTTCAATTACATAATCATCATTAACGGTAAATGCATAGTCTTTTAGATTCAATATTTCCGAAATATCCGGTTCCATTTGTTTCTCCGCTTCTTTTGTATCGATCACCTTCTTTCCGTCCAAAGAAAAAGGCACACCGTTATCCAGAAGATATGCCACAAACATATCATAGTTTGTAAGGCCTCTGCCTATTTGGATTGATGATTTTAAATATGCATCCTTAAGACGGATATTCATGACTTCGGTAAACTTATTGACAGTATTGTTCGGTATCGCATTTGCAACATAGACCCAGACAATATCTTTTACACTGATTCTCTTCGTCTTTTTAAACCATCTTCTAAACTCAATAAATTCCCCGTCAATACATACGGTATTAGTAAAACCGCTGTGTGCCACAATCCACAACACTGCGGTTCCCACAATAATTTTTGTAAACATGCTCCGCACTTCGGGAGAAGTAACCCAAATTGCCACAAATATAAATTCAAAGAGAAAGCATATTAACAAAATAGCTATCTTTCCTACTTTTGCTTCTCTCTGACACATTTTAAATCTGTAATTATAATTTGCGCCGCCTTCATGCTCATCAAAGTATCCTATATTTCTGATGTTTACATTGGTATTTCTAAAACTCTCCAGAAAGTATTTTTCCGCGCCATCAGGAAGATGTGCCAGATCAATTGTCACCTCACGTTCTCTGTCATCCGCAAGCGAAATATGCCTGTATGAATTGCGAAAGCAATGTGTCACCTTATGAAGATTTAGCTTTTTCCCGATTATTCCATAGAAAACAGATATGCTCTCGGGTTCTATCACATATTTCCGTTCAAAGCAGATGCACATAGCCGTAACGCCAAGGTATACTCCGGCCAATATGATGGCATTCAATTTCATATCATCACTAAATCCACCGATTCCCCAGATTATCAAAACGTAAGCTGTTACGATCGCATACATAAGCGGATACATAACCGCCGTTCTCTTATCAATAATTGTAACTTTATCGCCCCTGATATGAGGCTCGTATCTTTTCTTAAACATAAACACTCCACTATTTCTTATTCTTTTCGCGCATCTTCCTAAACATCTCAAGAGGCGTCGCTCCATCTTTATCAAGTGCAAATCGTATTCCGTTATCTTGAAGATATGCCTCGAACAGATCGTAATTCTTAAAGGTTCTTCCGATATCATAAGACAGCTTTAGCTTCTCTTTTCCGACATAAATATCCATCACTTCAACATGTCCGTTTTTATTCATATCAGATTCCCTAAACTCTGTATAAACATAAGAAATATCTTTTACCTTTATTGTCATGGGCTTTTTAAGCCACCTTCTGAACTCAATATCACCGCCGTTAACAAAGACAGTACCTGTAGACTTCAGTATCATCCAAAATAAAAACGCAATAAGGGCAAGTCCTCCAAGCTCCATAAGTATAAGAAACCATAAATACCCCGGCTCATACGATATGAGCATGATTAGCATAAAAAAAGCAAAAAAACAGATACATAAAACAAATAAAAAAATATTACCGACAGCGTGTTTTTGCTTCATTTTAAAATTGTAATTATAATTTGTTCCTTCCTTCTGTACACCAAAGCTACCTATCTTGCGAATCTGTATATTTGCATTCTTAAAACTGTCAGTAAAAAATTTATCTGCGTCTTTAGGAAGGTTTAATAGCTCAACTACACTCTCACGTCCTCTGTCATCGATCAAAGTAATATAACTCAGATCATTAAAAAAGCAATATTTCACTCTATCATATTTTATTGTTTTCCCGAAAATGCCATATCGTATAGATAAACTCTCCGGCTTTATCACATATTTCCGCTCAAGACATCCTATCAATAATTCCAGCATCAGGATTATCGAACCAAAAAACAAAATGCCTATAATCTTCCCCTCTGTATCCTCGTCAATGACCGCCACGAAAGCAAGTATTATTGTTACAATATAAGAAAAAAACATGAATGGACGTGCCATTTGTGTTCTGTTATCTATGATAGTAACTTTGTCACCTTTAATATGAGGCTCATATCTTTTCTTAAACATAAAACTTTACCTTCCCGTACTCTTTCCTCTATTGATTCCCTTTATTGAAAAAGGCGGCTTGGAATCTTTTTCATAAAAAGGAATTCCGTTATCATTGAGATATTGCTTAAACAGATGATAATGTCTGTACTCCATTTCATCTATTGAACACAGCCTTTTTAATGGTTCTTTTTTACTATACAGATCCATCGCCTCACATGCATAACGTCTGTATGCTCCACCATGACGGGCATTAAGATGAACCGTATAATTCCTGACACCGGATATATCTTTCAAAGTGATTACTCTTTTCTTTTTTAGTCCGCCGCGGATTTCGATGTAATCGCCATCAACCCGAATACTGTATAATTGCGATAACATAATGCAGGCAAGTACTGCAACAAAGCCTGTAAATACTAATACGTACGGCCAGTTAGCTAATGAATCAGCCAGAATGGCACAATCAATAAGTCCGTACGCCAACGCAATAAAAATAGTCCACCCAATAAGCCTTTCACCTTCCACATCAAAACTGTAATTAAGATTTGTACTATCTTTTTTCTTCAGATTTGGCGTTATTTTTCTAACAGTTATTTTTGATTTTTCCAAAAAATCCAGAATGACTTTTACCGCCTCACGTGAAAGGTGGCAGCAGTCAATCTTTATTTCGCGCCCCTTATTGTCAATAACAACAATATAGTTCGAATGATATATACAATACTCAACCATATGTATATCTATCTTTTTGGAAAAGAGTCCGAAAACATATTTAACAGATATGCTGCTTGGCCATATCACATATCTGCATCTACTTCTCTTGTCTACAATCGTAATCTTATCCCCTTTTATCCGAGGCTCATATCTTTTCTCAAACACCGTCATTCCTTTCAATATTTTTAACATAATATCAAAGACAATAATACTATGTTTTGTTCCCCATTACAATACAGGCTTATTGCGCGCTTGTCTTTTCAAGCATTTCACCCCTTTATTAATTATAAATTTTATGTTAATATAGTAATACTAATCTTAATGCTATACTTATTAAGATTAGCGGAAAACGCAGAACTTTGGTTATTCAATATCAGGCATGCAACTATTTTATTAAATTTTTATATTTTTAACACAAAATCGTTATTATTCTGCGCATTTTTCCGATATAATAAATAGTAATAGATAATCACACATGCGGAATTATCTGACTATTTAAGAAAGGAGTGTTTAAGTATATGACAGCTACATTAGACTTTAAGAATGAAGTTCTGGACTGCATCAGAAAGGATTGCGAAGACGAGTATTATCCGGACCCCGAGAAAGTAGCTCATATCACCGGCTTACCGTTAGGGATTGTCTTTGATCTGCTCATAGAACTGAAAAATCAGGGTTGTCTCGGAAAGAGATGATTCACCATTAAAACGGAGAATTATAATGGATGATTCAATGAATGAATAAAAGTCCTATGCTTTGTCGGCATAGGACTTTTATCATGTATGTGAAATATATTTATTCAGCTTGTTCAGTTTCTGCTTCGCCTTCTTCAGCTCCGGCATCTTCAGATTCAGTCTCTTCACTGTTCTCTTCCTGCGCAGGTTCTTCAGATTCGGTCTCTTCTGTTTCAGTTTCCTCAGTCTCAGCATCCTCAGAGTTATTTCCGTCCGTATCTGTTGTTGTTATAACCACGCCGTTTGCAGCACTGTCATAATCTTTAACACTTGTTATACGCCACTTCTTTGTTTCAGAATCCCTTGTTAATGTGAAGACGAAAACATAAGATTCCTCGGAACTTTCTTCCATCATGTCTTCATATGTCTCCAAAACAAGATTGATCATGTCATTGTAGGCCTGCTTAGCAATCTCGGGATCGGAATTGTTGACTTTATCCGGATTGGCTTCATTATAAGCTTCAACCTTGACGCTTATACGTGATGATGCATCCTCACTGCCTATAATATTTAACGGAAAAGCTGTATTCACCGTAGCAACTACAGTTCCAACCTTCCTCTTCATAGAAACAGAAGTAAGCTCATAACTTGTGATCATATTTGAAAGACTGGCACAGAGATTATCAAGTCTTTGAGCCGTCTCCTCATTAAGCATCTCAGCATCGATAGCCGATTTGAGATTATCCGTAAGGAATGACGAATCGAATGTATGAACAAATTCGCTTTCCAAGACCTCAGGGCTCGCATACTGATCTATATTCTCAGTTGAACCGTTCTTAACTATTTCCAAGAATTCGGTTGCTGTTTCTCTTATAGCTTTTTTGGGAGTAGTGCATCCCGTAAGGAGTGCTGCGCTCAATGTAAAAACTACAATTGTAGATAATATATTTTTCTTCATACGCATAAATGTTAAATCTCCGTACCACATAACAATTTTTGTAAACACAAAGTTTAGTATACCATATTTGGATAAATAATCAAAGAATATCGCAATTTCGTTATTATAGTGGTAAAATATAGATTATTCCACATATATATTTTTTGGCATATCAGCCATTATAAGGAGGGCTTTTTAATGTTAGTTCTTTTCGGAGAAGGTGTAATAAAAGACGTTTGTGCCGTAGAAGTTAAACCTATGGATATCGGAGAAGGAAAGATTGTCGGAACGCAGATAAACTTCACTCTTACAAGTGGTGACAGACTCGAATATATCTACGATCAAAATATTCCGATTGAAAATTCCGGCCAGAGAGCTATTGATTTTGTAAGAAAGCTCTATGACAGCGGAAAAGCCGATTTCTCCGGCGAACCCGTAGAACTCATGTAAACAGAAAAATCAAGCCTCTGTCTCAATGCACCGGGACAGAGGCTCTTTTGTATATCATTTGCATTTACATTTTCAGTTAACAATATTTCTGGGTGTTCCCGCCATGAACGCCTGAATATTTTTCTTTACTTCTTCAAGACATCTTTTTCTGGCTTCCGTACTTCCCCATGCCATATGCGGTGTGACAAAAAGTTTTCCGCTGTCCTGAATCTTAAGAAGCGGCGAATCTTTTGCCATAGGTTCGGGATTGAGTACATCAAGTCCTGCTGCCTTTATCTCACCATTTTCAATAGCATCGCAAAGATCCTGTTCATTAACAACAGCACCCCTTGCAACATTTATAAGTATCGCATTTTTCTTCATCTTGGAAAAAGCATCTTTATTAAAGAGCTCTCTCGTTCTGTCACTTAAAGGACAATGAAGAGATATCACATCCGATCTTGATAAAAGCTCATCAAACGATACTCTCTCATAGTCCGTACAGGTGCTGTTTCCGGATGCGGAATAAAAGATGACCTTTGCTCCAAAAGCTGTAGCGATCTGAGCAACCTTTCTTCCGATATTGCCCATTCCGACAATTCCGTATACTTTGCCGTCAAGTTCCTCAAAAGGTATATCCAGGCAGCAAAAATGCGGCTGATTTGCATATCCGCCGCTTTTTACGAATTCATCATAATGGCGTGAGTTTTCCATAAGATAAAAAAGTAATGCAAACGTATGCTGGGCAACCGATGCAGTAGAATAATTAACTACATTCGCAACCTTAACGCCGCGCTCTTTGCAAAGCTCTATATTTGCATTGTCATAACCTGTCGCAAACTCACATATAAGTTTAAGATCGGGAGCATCATTTAAAACCTTTTCGGTTATAGCACTCTTGTTAATAAGCAGGATCTCCGCTCCCTCAAGTCTCTCCTTTGCATTTTCATCGGTAATCTTGTCACCGTAATAGGTAACATCTCCGAGTTCATCATAAATACTGTAGTCCATGTCAGATCCGACACTGTCTACATCTGCAACAACAATCTTCATACTCTGTGTAACTTATGCCTTTCTTTTATGTTTATATTCTAACAGCTTTCATATCCTTTTTATTCTGATACATAAGCCTGTCAGCTCTCTTAAGAACGCTGTCCGCGTCATCATCCATTGATTCATCGTATATTGCAAGGCCGATGGCTGCCGAGATTCTCTCCCACGGCTGCAAGCTCTTATTACTCTGAAGCTCTTCCATATGGCTCTTAAGCGAATCGATAAGCTCATCCTTATGATTAAAATCTTTATTTTCAAGTAGCACGACAAACTCATCTCCGCCTATTCTAAATACCGGCGAATTCTCAAATGTATCGCATATAAGCGTGCACATATTCTTTATGTAAAGGTCTCCTGCTTCATGCCCGAAAGTATCATTTATCTTCTTCAGATAATTAATATCTATCATCAGCATTCCAAACTGCGCAGTCTGAGTTATGATATCCGAGTTTAGTCTTATCTCCACTTTGTCATAAGCAGCTTTGTTCTTAACTCCCGTGAGGGCATCTCGCAGTGCAAACTCATTAACCTTAGTCATCTCAAGAGACATATTCTGAATCTTATTGGATGACCTCATAAGATCCTCTGCATATTCTCTCATATCCTGAGACATGGAAAAAATAGTATCGGCAAGCGATTCAAGCTCATCTCCCGTATGTACGTCAGGATTCTCCATAAGAAGGAGTTCCGGATTTTTCTGGGAGTGACTGTTATTGGCAAAATCTCTTGCAGTACGTTCAATCTTCTGAAGAGGAACAATTACTCTCTCATTAAGCCATAATATCATTCCGCAGATAAATATCAAGGCAAGAACAATACCGCACACAGCCATGGTAATAATATATTTCCTAAGTGTAGTATCTATATCTGTAGTACTAAATCCGCAGGAAAAAAGAGCTATTCCCTCACCTGATGCATTCCTTATGGAAACACTTGCGCTAAAGTCCTCGCCGTAATCACTCTTTGCGGTAGTATAATTGATTCCTTCGTTATTCTTCATAACATTATAGGAAATCTCACAGAGTTCTTCACCGAGAAAAGACCCTATCATGTCTCCGAGATACGGAATCGGTATGCCCTCTTTCACATCCTCCCCGCTTTTTTCCGATTCGGTAAGTCCGGATGCGATCTGCATACAGTCATATCTTCCGTCAACTTTGCAAGGAACTGTAAGCAGGATAAAATCAAGATCATAACTCTCTCTTATCCTGCCCATTAAATCTACAAGATTATTAAACGTATCGGAATACTCTTTTGTGGCAATACGCTCTTCGAGATCCGCTACATCGATATTTTTAATAGTATAATTGGTAACGTAAGTAAGCCTTGTCCTGTACTCATCCATCATGGTTTTTTTAAATATCATGAAACTTATGGTACCAAGTGCCATGCAGAGAATAATGATAAATACGAGGCAAACCCAGATTACTCTGTATCTAAGTGAATTACTGTATTTTTTATTCATTCAATGCACCTCTCAGCTTTCTTATATGATAGCACGGGAGTTACTAATTATACATTAAATAATTATCAATTTTTCATAACCTATTCAACCGAGTTGATAAGTGCAAACACCTCTTCTTTTATGGCTTTATTGACATTCAAAGCATTTTCTCTTGAATCTCTGTTTGAATAAAAATAGAACTTGATCTTCGGCTCGGTTCCGCTGGGTCTTATAGCGAACCATGAACCGTTATCCAAAAACAGTCTGATGGCATTCTGAGGCGGAATATCCTCATATCCGTTAATATAATCTATCACCTTATCTACTTTTGCGCCTGCAACTTCAGTAGGGATATTCTCTCTAAACCACTTCATCATGCGCTGGATTCTCTGCGCTCCGGGAATTCCCTCCAGAATGATATTCGGCTCATCCTCAGCAAAATAGCCGTATTTGGAATAAATTTCCTGCAATACGTCAAATAAAGTCTTTCCCTGCTTTCTGTAATATGCGGCAGCTTCAGCAACGAGCATTCCGGCAGAGATACCATCTTTATCCCTTATATCCTCGCAGGCTGAATATCCGACAGACTCCTCATAACCAAAAAGATATGTATATCCGTTTTCATGCAGATAAGGAATCTTTCCGCATATATTCTTAAATCCCGTCAGAGTCTCGAACATCTCTACTCCGTAGGCCTTTGCCATTACTGTTGAAAGAGTCGATGTAACTATACTCTTTACCATAGCACCCTTAGAAGGCAATGTTCCGGCTGTCTTATGTCCTTCAAGAATATAATTAACAAGAAGATATCCGGTCTGATTTCCGTTAAGAGGTACATAATTTCCGTTATCGTCTCTTATCTCTATAGCGAATCTATCCGCGTCGGGATCTGTAGCCATCAAAAGCTCGGCGCCGAATTCTCTTCCGTACTGCTCACTTAGCTTAAAAGCTTTGGGATCTTCAGGGTTAGGATACCCTACCGTCGTAAAATCGGGATCGGGATGTTCCTGCTCCGGAACAATCTTCCAATTGGTAAATCCTCTGTCCTTTAGCATCTGTCTGAAAGGAATCGAGCCGCATCCGTTAAGCGGTGTATAAACAAGCGGTATGGAAAGATCAAGCTCATCATGCTCATGAATAGCCATTCCCTCGATCTTATCAAGGTACTCTCTGTCATACTCATCTCCGAGCACAATAATCTTTCCGCTTGCTACGCCCTCATTAAAGTCAGACTTCTTTATTCCGGTCCATATATCAACCTTTGAGATCATCTCAGTCATGCCATCAGCAACCTCAGCAGATACCTGACATCCATCATCCCAATATGCCTTATATCCGTTGTATTCTCTCGGATTGTGCGAAGCGGTAATATTTATTCCGGAAACGGTATTAAGTCTCCTTATCATAAATGCAAGTTCCGGTGTAGGGCGCAGATCCGGGAAAGTATATACTTTAATTCCGTTAGCCGCAAAAATACCGGCCGCAAGCTGTGAGAATTCTTTTGAAAAATGTCTTGGATCATGAGCAATAACAACGCCCTTATCCATCGCTTCTTTTCCGCAGTTTGCTATATAATCCGCAATTCCCTGTGAAGCCTTTCCAACAGTCAGGAAATTCATCATATTGGTTCCTGCACCGACTTTTCCTCTAAGTCCGGCAGTTCCGAAAGCCAGATCCTGATAGAATCTTTCCTCTTTCTCTTTTTCGTCATCTTTTATCTTGTACAGCTCTGCCTTAAGGGGATCTTCTTCAGATAGATGTGCCATCCACTCATCATATTTCTTTTTATAATCCATATTTTTTCCTCCGTTTTCTTATCAGGCAGTCGCCCATATATTATCTTTATATCTTTTACCAAGATCTAACTTTTTTGCAATTCCCAGAACGTCACCGCGCTGCAAGCAGCAACATTCAAAGAATCCACCCCATGCGCCATGGGAATTTTAACGCAATAATCCGAAGCCTCGATAGTTTCAGCTTTAAGTCCGTAGCCTTCGCTTCCAAGAAGGATTGCAAGCTTTTCTTCTTTGGCAAGTTTCTTGTCGTCAATATTTACGGTATTATCCGTAAGTGCCAAAGAAACTGTTTTAAATCCCATATCTTGCAGCTCTTCCATCTCTTTATCCGGTGTGAGGAATGTCCATGGGATCTGAAATACGGTTCCCATGCTGACTCTTATTGCCCTGCGATAAAGCGGATCGGAACTCCCTTTTGTAAAAAGAACCGCATCCATATTAAGCGCAGCCGCATTCCTCATTATCGCACCCACATTTGTGGGATTGGATACATTTTCAAGAACGGCAATCCTTTTTGCATTATTGCAGATCTCAGAAGCCTTCTTAAGCTTCTTCCTCTTCATTGCACACAGAATGCCCCTTGTGATGTTATATCCCGTTATCTTTTTTAGAATTTCTTCTTTTGCAACATATATCTTCGCAAAAGAAAAATCTTTAAGCCTGATGATTATATCTTTTGCTTCGCGTTCCAGCTCTTCCTTAGCAACTAAAAGAGAATACGGCTCATATCCTGCATCAAGCGCCCGTCCAATGACTATCGCACTCTCTGCTATAAAAAGACCTTCATCCGGCTCAAATATGTGATACAGTCTGTTCTCAGAAAGCAAATTATAAATCTCAAGTTCCGGCATCTCAAGCGTATCAACAAATATCATATTCTCATGCATTGTTTATGTCCCAATTTCCGAATTGTACTTCGCCCGGATTTCCCACATGATCTCCAAGCATTTTTTCCATCCAGATCATGTCATACCACTTACCGAATTTGTAACCGGAATCATGAAATGTTCCAACAAGACTATATCCGAGCTTCTTGTGGAATTCATAGCTGTCATTCGTAAGATTGTCGTCCTTTCTGTCTCCCGAAAGATATGCGATGCAGGCATTTAGATTAAGTATCCCCATGCCCTTAAGAGCACTTTCAAGCGCTTCATAAAGCTTCTTTCCGACTCCTTTTCTTTTCACATCTTCTCTGACATAAACTGTCGTCTCAACAGACCAGTCGTAGGCACGTCTACCCTTAAAACTTGTAGCATAGGCATATCCCAATATCTCGCCGTTTTCTACAACTTTGATATATGGGAACTTTGAAGATATATTTTCTATTCTGTTCTCAAATTCCTCAACAGAAGGAACTTCGTACTCAAATGAAATTGCCGTTTTCTCAACATAAGGCGCATAAATATTAAGAAGCTCCGCCGCATCCAAAACGCTGACTTTTTCTACTGTCATTACTTTAAAGTCTCTCTTTCCATATCTTTTGCAAGCTTTTCGATAGTTCCGTCCTTAAACGGGCTTTGCAGACCAACCTGCGCAAGTTCATTTTCATAAAAATCTTTAGCTGACAATTTGCACAGCTCAAGATAATGCTTCCACGCATCATCAAAATCCTTGTTCATCCATACCTTAAACTGCATAGCAACGACGCTTGCCAGCACATAATCGATGTAATAAAAAGGAAGATCGAATATATGAAGCTGTTTCTGCCAGAATCCACCCTCTCCAAAGAACGGATCGTCTTCATAATCCATTTCAGGTCTGTAAGTCTTCTCAAGTTCCTTCCAGGCCTCTTTTCTCTCCTTCGGAGTCATATCTGGATTGTCATATACAATATGCTGGAATTCATCAACCATACATCCGTACGGCACAAAAAGTATCGCATCTTCCTGATGCATCTTGAAATAATCTTTTTCCCTGTCTCCGAAGAAATTCTTCATCCATCCGTACGTGAAATACTCCATGGACATCGAATGAATCTCGGCTGTTTCCATTGTTATATCGAGATGCTCCAGTATCTCTTCATCCCTTGTTACATACCCCTGGAAAGCATGTCCGCACTCGTGCGTGATAACATCAATATCGCCGCTTGTCCCGTTAAAGTTGGCAAATATGATAGGCGCTTTATATTTGGGAAGGTATTCCATGTATCCTCCCTGCTTTTTGTTCTTCCTACCAAGGACATCAAAATATTCCCCGTCCATCATGAAATCAAAGAACTCGGCAGTCTCAGACGAAAGCTCCTTATACATCTCCTGTCCCGCTTTCATTATCTGTTCGGGTGTACCGATGGGGCTGGGATTACCTTCTTTAAAATACACTTCATGATCGTAGTATTTAAGCTTATCTACACCGATCTGCTTTCTTCTCTCCTCATTTATCTTTGATACAAGAGGAACAAAAGACTCTTTTACCTGCTTTCTGAAATTCTCAACTTCTTTTCTTCTGTAAGAATTTCTGACCATACGGTTATAACCGAGCTCTACAAAAGACTCATAGCCAAGAGCTTTTGCCTGTGCCGTTCTGTTTTTTACAAGTTTATCGTATATCTCATCTATCTCATCCGTAACCGAAAGGAAGTAGTCAGAATAAGCTTTCCATGCCTTTTTCCTGACCTCTCTGTCCTTATCCGTCAGATATTTTCTCAAGAGAGAAAGATTACATTCTTCTCCGTTAAAAGAGATCCTTGCGGAAGCAATAAGATTATCATACCTGCTCGCAAGTGCATTCTCTTCCTGCATAAGAGGAAGAATCTCATCACTTATGGACTTGATCGCAAGTTCGATATTTTTAAAAGCGACCTTGCCTATCTTCTCTTCAAGATAGTCCCTGTACGGAGAATTAAACAAAACCTTTTTATACTCATTTTCAAGCTGTTCTACAAGCGGAAGCTGCTCATCAAGATATTCTTTCTCCTCCGCGTAGAACTTATCCGTCGTATCAACATCATGCCTGAAGTTACCGATCCTTATAGTGGTAACTATATCGCTGATAAGTTCATAGTACTTTTTATGAATCTCAAACTGTTCCTCACCGCTTTTGGCATTCCTGCTACTTTCGATAAGGCTTTCAAACTGCTTCTTAACTTCGTCCATATCAAAACGTTTGTAAGGCAATTCCGAAAATTTCATAGATATTAATCCTTCTTTCAATTTTTATATCTCATTAATTCTATCATAAATATCATTGTTTTAATTCATAGTTTTTTTCAGTAAGCCCGATTGTTAAACTGTTATGTTTAACTAAAAAATCCGCTCACTCCCAAAAAGCATTTATATCTTTTGTTTCATAGCTGCAGATTGCTACCCCGTCGAAAGCATGAGCAATCGTAAAGCAGGCTTCTGCGCCGTACTTTGTATCTTCGCTCTGCCCCTGATATGCACGGAAATTGCCAAGCGAATAATAAGTCAGCATTTTGCCTCCGTCAGGCCTGTCCATAAGCTCAGTCTTTTGGACAACATGCGGATGCGAACCTATGACAACATCCGCACCTCCCTTTGCAAAAATCTTAGCCATACGCTTCTGATAAGGCGTTATTTCCTTGTTGTACTCTTCTCCCCAATGTGCAAAGACAATAACAAAATCAGCTTCATTTCTTGCACTATGAAGATCATCTATTATCTTCTTTTCTTCTTTACTCTCACCATCTTCTTCAGATGAGACTTCTTTCGGAAGATAATGGATCATATTGGGATATTTCTCTGCTGCATCTCCCACGTTAGTCCCGTAAGTATATGAAAAAAGTGCGATTTTAATGCCATTTCTGCTTATTATCTCATATGGTCTGTATTCCGTATCCAAGCTACTCTGAATTCCAACGCAGGCTATTCCGGCATTTTCGTAAAAATTTACCGTTGTATCAATTCCCTGAACACCTCTGTCGAGAGCATGATTATTGGCACACGAAGCAACATCGAAACCTGCATTCTTAATTGCTTCTCCGACTTCGATTGGAGAACCGAAACTCGGATACCCGCCTATCATAGATTCCTTGTCAACCAGCACAGTCTCTGCATTAAGAGCCGCTATATCTGCAGATTGTATCTCACTTCGAAAAGGTTCGTAGAGAAAATCGAAATTGCCATTCTCATGTTCTATTGCATATTCGTAGATTTCCTTATGTATCAGATTATCTCCAAATGCTACTATCTTTATCTCGTTTTCAATATTTTTAAGCCCCCAGCCCTGCCAGGACCAAAGAGTACACTTATCATCAATATCTTCAACAAGAATTACCGATTCCTTTTGTTCCATCAGCTTTATGTGCTTTGCACTTACACCTATCTTCGATGCCCCCCACTTAGATTTTACGGAACCGTCATTGTTAAGATCATACAGAAAAATATGTTGTGAATAGCACTTCTCATCATTCTCAACCCAGAAAGGCCTGTGCTTGCCGTACAATCCCTTTTTCCACAAAAGAACTATCATCTCAATGTCGCCGTTGCCGTCAAGGTCAGACAAAAGCACGTCTTGCACTTTAAAACCTTTCTCGCTTTCAAAAGTCACTTTGCCGCTATTTATGACTTCCAATTTCTTATTTTTGACCTTTATGACAGTTTCCGTATTTCCGATGCCTTCTTCATCGCAAGGTACCGTCAGCTCTTTTTCATTCCACTCTGCCCATGCGGGAATATAGTTTCTTTTTGCAAATATATAAATAGCGCAAACAGCTACTGCTATCCCGAAGAATAGCAGTAGCCTGTTACATTTTTTATTCATCTGAAACTTTTTTAGTATTGTTTCATTCTTCATATATTCTATAGCTCTGTGTCCACTCAGGCTGGTTTGGTTTCCCCTGTACCTCTACCCAGTTCCAATTATCATCAAGATAACCGCCCTTAAGCAAATTCCTCCACTCCGAATCTGTAAGTCTGTCAGATATCGGCTGTTCAAACTGATAGAACGAATACACACTTCCGCTTGCAACGTGAAGTTCTCCGTCTATCGGAAATACCACATAGATCATATCGGGATTTCCGGTTCCAACCTCAAGAACAGTTCCGTTTGGATCCGTCGCGATATCAGCGATCAAAGAGCTCGGAGCCTGCTCTACATACTCGATATCCGGAGCATCTGAATGGGCTTCTTTCCAAAGATGCTCAAGGTATCCGCCGTAGCAACGGATAAATTCATAGTCATCATCAGAGAGTTTTTCATTTTTAAGCTCTTTTTCCGATATCTCCAAAAGTCTTGTCGCAATCTCGGAAAGCTTATCAAGACTTTCTTTATCTTTCGCATCAAGTATTCCGAACTTTTCCAAACCTTCCCCTGTCTTAACAGAAAGAAACTTGAATCTGCTGTAAACTACAGGCTGAGGATCGACATATCCTCTGTCATCGGGGACATCATCGTCTTCACCATCGCCCATCTCCGCCATGTTCGGCTTTGCATAAAGGATAGTATCATGCTTAAGTTCTGCATAGGAACCTGCATAGGTCTCAAGGTTTTTCTTGGTCCATTCATCGCTTTGCATATATGAAGGATAACCTTCGCCCTTCTTTTCCAAAAGAGGCCTGAGTGTATTGAGCCATCCGGCATAAAGACTTGCATTCCATACCGAAGGATTGTCATTATTGTAATGCTCTTTTGCAAGATTCATATTCTCAGAATAATTCTTAAAGCCTGTAGCTCCCTGAGCTTCCAATATTTCCATAGCCTTTTCGGAACCAAGAGCCGCAGCGGTATCAAGCGTATCGGGAAGCATACGTGTCTCTCCCGCACTGTTTTCCTCAACTTCCCTATATATAAGTTTCTGCATGATAGCTGCATCGATCGTAAATCTCTGTCCCATGAACCTGAATGAAGAAACAACGCTGTTTTCGCCCTGCTCCACGGGAATCGAATTTATCTCGGGAACCTTGAGCTCTTTTACCGCACTCATAACCTTGTTGAAAGCATCGGCGTTTCCGGCAATTGAAGAAACATCAGTATTTTCGCCATAGCAATTTTTTAATATTCCTGAAAGTTCAACATATCCGGGATCATCTGATATTCCGGCAAAAAAGCTTGTAACACTGTAAATACGTTCCCAAATCTCCGCATTTTCTTCTATTGCAAGGCACTGAAGAAGCGCAGATCTCACCATATCTTCTTTGTCAAATGCATATGAGATCCTGCCAAACCACATCATTGCCCTGAAATACTTCTCAAGATCGGCATCACCTTCGTAGTAACCTCTTGGCTTGTACTGTGAATAATCCTCATTAAGTTCCGTAAGGGCACATGTATCTATGCCTTCCGCTTTATTAATCTTAGAAAGTTCGCTGTTTACAACGCTGTCAAAAGAGCTGTCACTTAATGGAACGGCAATACTGTCATCCAAAAGCTTACTTCCGATATAGAAATACTCAAGATTTCTGAGGGCAGCAGCCTCAAACTCCGTACCTTTAAGCTTATCATACTGTGCTTTTGAGCTCTCGATCATCTGCGCACCGAGCTTCTTAAGATCGGCTGTGAGATAATTCTTTTCCGTTTTTTTCATAAGATGCGCAAAATATAGATGATATATGTGCATCAGAGAATCTACCGTCACAAAATTAGGCACTTTATAATATCTGTTACTCTCATATATCTCAAAAAACTCATCACAGTACGAGTTTGAGACATAGAAGTTATTATCTATAAGCGCTTTTCTCCTCGACGCAACATCACTATATTCACTTTGATTCGCCGGATCAAATTCAGTCTGCCTTGAATTCAAAACGACATTGGAAAAGTCCTCTTTTACACTATAGCTTGGAACCGCAGGCGTGAGATTCTCATCATAGTACTTTTCCTCCGATTCTCCCAATAAATACAGTTTTCCTCCCGCTGCATTCGGGGACTGATCGGTAGCTGCTCCGGTATTATCAACTTCAACACTGCTTGCAGCAACACTACTTGCATCAGAAGCAGCATTTTCACCATTTTCAGCAAATGAACAACCTGACATCATCACAGACAATGCCAACAATAAACCCACTAATCTTCTTTTCATTTTTTCTCCTGTTACAAAAAAACTTTGTCCTTAGACAAAAATAAATACATTATCAATATTATACCGCGCTTAAATATTTTCGGCAAAACAGCGCAAAAGACCGCCGATTGCTCACGCAACCGACGGTCTCTCATATGTAATGTTAAAGAAACTTATTTATTTAATCAGTTCTTTACCATAAGCTTTCCGCCACGCTTTGATACTACGTCGAAGATAACAGCTGCAAGAAGAACTGCACCCTTAACTACCTTCTGCATGTTAGCATCTACACCCATAAGTGACATACCAAGGTTGATAACACCCATAAGTACAGCACCTACGATAACTCCGGGAACAGTACCTGTTCCGCCGTAAGCTGATGCTCCACCGATGAAACATGATCCGATAGCATCCATCTCATAGTTCTGACCATATGTAGGCTGAGCTGATGTAAGACGAGCGATTGTAATCATTCCTGCAAGTGCTGCAAGGAATCCCATGTTTGTATAAGCGATGAAGTAAACTTTGTTTGTGTTGATACCTGAAAGCTTTGTAGCCTTCTCGTTACCACCTACTGCATAGAAGTAACGTCCAACTGTTGTGTTATTTGTGATATAGCCGTAAACAAGTACAACTACCAATACCCAAATAAGAACTGTAGGAATACCCTTGTACTGAGCAAGCTTGTAAGCGAACAACATAACAACTGCTGTGATACCGATTGTCTTTACAAGGAATCTCCATGTAGCTTCAACCTCATAGTTCTTGCTCTTTCTTCTGATACGTGATGTGAACTGCATTACAACGAAGATTGTAGCAGCTACAAGTCCGCCAAAGAGACATGTAAGGTTAAGTGTTCCGTTTCCGAAAAGGTCATGTACATAGCAATCAGCACCGCCACCGAAAAGGTTAACGAATGATGTCTTATCCTTGATTGATACTGTAAGACCGTTAAGCACTACGTTTGAAAGTCCTCTGAATACAAGCATTCCTGCAAGTGTTACGATGAAAGGAGGAATTCTTACAAACGCGATCCAGAATCCCTGGAAAGCACCAATTGCTGTTCCGATAACAATCATGATAAGGATTGCTGCCCATACAGGAACGTTCATGTTAATCATAAGAACTGCACCAACGGCACCTACGAAACAAACAACAGAACCAACTGAAAGGTCGATGTTACCACCTGTCAAGATACAGAGAAGCATACCGGTTGCAAGAACGAACACGTATGCGTTCTGTGAAATCAAGTTACTTACGTTCATAGGCATTAGTATTGCGCCCTTTGTCTGCCATGCAAAGAAAGCTACTACTGCTATAAGAACAATTATCATTGTATTTTTCTTTATGAATCCGAGTACCGAATCGTTATTCATTATTTGACCTCCTTATTTCCGGATGACTGTAAAATAAATGTCATAATTTTTTCCTGAGTGGCTTCTTTGCCATCAAGTTCACCAACCATCCTACCTTCATTCATTACGTAGACTCTGTCACACATTCCCAATACTTCCGGAAGCTCGGAAGAGATCATGATAACCGATTTTCCTGCATCTACAAGCTGATTGATAATGCAATAAATCTCGTACTTAGCACCTACGTCAATACCTCTTGTGGGCTCATCCAAAATGAGTATGTCCGGATCAGCGAACATCCATTTTGCAAGAAGAACCTTCTGCTGGTTACCACCACTAAGGTTACCAACATTCTGTTCAACAGAAGGACATTTTGTCTTAAGCTTCTGTTTGTAATCGACTGCTACCGCATATTCTTTATCCTTATCGATTACTGTATTTTTACTAACTGCATCAAGGTTTGCAAGTGTAGTATTTATCTTAATAGGGTTAGTTAATATAAGTCCGTTGCCCTTACGGTCCTCAGTAACATATGCAAGCTTATGCTTGATTGCTTCATGAACTGTGTTAAGACGAACTTCCTTTCCGTCAATCTTAAGAGTACCGGAAATATTCTCTCCGTAACTCTTACCAAAGATACTCATTGCAAGCTCTGTTCTGCCGGCACCCATAAGTCCGGAGATACCTACAACCTCTCCCTTTCTGACGTTCATACTAACATTATTAACTACTTTTCTATCAGTATATAAAGGATGATAAACAGTCCAATCTTTGACTTCCATCATAACATCCCCAATCTTAGGTTCTCTCTTGGGGAAGCGATCTGATAATTCACGGCCAACCATACCATTGATGATACGTGCTTCTGAAAAATCATCTACTCCTTTTGTGAGGGTCTCAATTGTTGAGCCGTCACGGATAACCGTAATCTTGTCAGCAACATATGATACCTCATTAAGTTTATGTGAGATGATAATTGAAGTAAGATTCTGTTCTTTCTTCAGTTTAAGCAATAAATCAAGAAGCGCCTTAGAATCACTCTCATTAAGTGATGAAGTCGGCTCATCGAGAATAAGAAGTCTTGCATTCTTTGAAAGTGCCTTCGCAATCTCAACAAGCTGCTGTTTACCAACACCAATATCCTTAATCAATGTTTGTGTACTATCTTTAAGTCCAACAATATCCAAATACTTACGAGCAAGTACACCCGTCTCTGTCCAATTTATCTTATATTTTGATCCTCTTTCATTTCCAAGGAACATATTTTCAGCAATTGTCATGTACGGAATAAGCGCAAGTTCCTGATGTATAATTACAATACCTTTTTGTTCACTATCCTTTATGTCATTAAATTTGCAAACCTCGGAGTCATAAATGATATCACCTTCATAGGTTCCGTACGAATAAACTCCACTAAGTACATTCATTAGTGTGGATTTACCAGCGCCATTTTCACCTACCAGCGCGTGAATTTCGCCCTCTTCAACCTGAAGATTAACATTGTCCAAGGCTTTCACACCGGGGAAGGTTTTGGTGATATTCTTCATTTCCAATAATATCTTCGCCAAGTTTACCCCTCCTTCTATCTCATATTTCTTTTCTTCTAATCTGTATGTTGTATTTTTCTATTAAAGAGGCGGGACAAAAGCCCGCCTCAGCTTTGTTACTAAAATTTAATTATTTAAGATCGTCCTCTGTGTAGTATCCTGAATCGATAAGAAGAACTTTGTAGTTCTTAGCATCTGCGAATACAGGCTCGCAAAGGTATGAAGGGATGATACCTGTTCCGTTATCATAATCCTTCTCGTTGTTGATAGGAGCATCTGAGCCCTTCATGATAGCATCAACCATCTTAACTGTCTGTGTTGCAAGGTCACGAGTATCCTTGAAGATAGACAT
Organism: Butyrivibrio sp. LB2008; assembly: GCF_000621565.1. GTDB lineage: Bacteria > Bacillota > Clostridia > Lachnospirales > Lachnospiraceae > Butyrivibrio. Next base: position 23,272 of record NZ_JHXZ01000009.1, on the reverse strand, counting down.
TGACTGCTTACCAGCGATCATGTTCTTAACGTTGGGCTTATCGCAATCCTGACCTGTGATGATCGGCCAATCACCTGTGTAGTTAGCCTCAAGTGAGTTTGTTACACCAAGTGCTGTTGAATCATTTGAGCAAAGAACTGCATCAAGCTTTGTTCCATCTGCATAGTTAGCTGAAACGATAGCATCCATTCTTGACTGAGCTGCTTCTGTAGCCCATCCTGCTGTTGCAACGTTATCGAAGTCAACCTGTCCTGACTTAACTACAAGCTTGCCCTCATCGATGTAAGGCTTAAGAACTTCCATAGCACCGCCGTAGAAGAACTTAGCGTTGTTATCACCGGGATCTCCTGTGAAGATCTCAAGGTTGAAAGGTCCTGCCTGGTTGTCAAGGTCGAGCTGCTCTTTGATGTACTCACCCTGCTTTGTTCCTACCATCCAGTTATCGAATGTAGCATAGTAAGTAACAGCGTCTGAGTTCATGATCAAACGGTCGTAAGCGATAACAGGAATGTTAGCTTCCTTAGCCTGAGCAAGAACTGTTCCAAGTGAATCACCATCGATTGATGCAATAACAAGAACCTGAGCTCCTGAACTGATCATGTTCTCAATCTGAGAAACCTGAGTAGCGATGTCGTTTGAAGCATACTGAAGGTCAACTTCATATCCGGCTTCCTTAAGCTGTGCTTCCATGTTTGTTCCGTCCTGATTCCATCTCTGAAGATCCTTTGTAGGCATTGCAACGCCGACTTTTCCGCCAGCACCACCGGCTGCGGGTGTCTCAGCAGTAGCTTCGCCTTCTGCTGCGGGTGCTTCAGCAGGTGTCTCTGCGCCACCTTCAGGAGTAGATCCGGTAGATCCACAGCCTACAAGCATAGCTGCAACCATAGCTGCTGAAAGAACTGCACTAATGATTTTCTTCTTCATAAATGTATCCTCCCTTTTATTTTGGAATCTGCAGAATTATTTCTGCTATGTTATATGTAAAATTTACCACAAAAATATTAGGAATAAATTACGATGTTCTGTAAATTTTTACTATCACCCAAAAACAAAAGCCGACTATGCTAGCATTATTTTGCACTGCATAATCGACTTAATTAATTTTGTGCTAGTCCCTTAATCCCGCTTGTACTCTGCGTTTGCATTGGTGATGTTAGCATTTTCTTAGCATTTACAGGTTTTCTTCCGGCACATTCAAATATATATCTTCTTTCAGGTGGAAACCGCTGTTTATTATGACCTCATCCATATTGTTCTTGGTGACACTTGCAGGCTCTACCTTTAGATAAGGTACTACATTGGTTCCGTCGCTTATCGTGGAAACCTCATACTCTGTGATCTCTTCGCCCTTTACCAGCTTTACGGCACAGATAGCTGCTGTCTGCGCAAGCTTTTCAATCGGCTTATATACAGTCATAAGCTGAGTTCCCTCAACTATTCTCTGGCACGCTTCGAGATCGGCATCCTGGCCTGCAACCATTATTTTTCCGGCAAGTCTTCTCTCCGACAGAGCTCTTACCACACTGCTTGCAATATCGTCGTTTCCGCACATTATAGCATCGGACTCCCTGACAAGCCCTGTATTCTTATAGATGTACTCGCTTGCCATCTCAGCCTGCCATCCATCCGCATAGAATGTATCGACAATGGTATTCCTGTTCCTGGCCATCACATTCCTGAAGCCTCTCTCTACAAGAGGAACATTACTGTCCGTGGGCGAACCGCATATCATTATGACTTTGCCGTCCACAAGGCCGTTGTCCACCATCGTCTGCGCCATCATCGTTCCTACTTTTTCATTATCAAAAGAAATATAGAGATCGACATCGGCATTTTGTATCTGTCTGTCATATGCTATTACAACTATCCCTTCATCTTTGGCTCTTTTGACCGAATCGCGAAGTGAATCGGAATCTATAGCTACAATGACTATCGCATCCATTCCTTTTTTAATAAAGTAGTCAACCTGCTTTTTCTGTTCTGCAACATCTCCGTTTGCATTCTGTACATTCACTTCGGCGCCAAGTTCTTTTGCCATCGATACAAAGACATCCCGGTCTCTTTGCCATCTTTCTATTAAGAAAGAATCAAAACTCATCCCTATCTGAATCTTGTCAGAATCCGCGCTTATACTTTTTTCACTGTCACTGCTCTCTTTTGCACACCCCATTGCACATAAAGCCAGCAGAATGACCGCAAGACCTCCTGCGATCATTTTCCCCTTATACCTTCTCATGCGCGTCACCTTCCTTCTTTATATTCGGTTGGCGTAACGCCTACATTCTTTTTGAAACTTCTGCTGAAATAATTCGGATCCGTATATCCGCACGCACCACATATTTCTTTCATGGACATATCCGATCCTGTGAGAAGTTCTTTGGCCTTTTCTATTCTGACGCTTGTAAGATATTCGATAAAGTTAAGCCCCAGCTCGTCCTTAAATATCTTACTGAAATAGTACGGCGAAATATTTACTCTTCTCGATACATCATCAAGAGATATGTCATTTGCAAAATTATCGTCAATATACTTCTTTGCAGTATTTATTACATCATTGGATTTCTCTTCCTTCTTTGATATAACATTTCTGCATGCGGAAGTGATCTTTTCCATAAACCACTCACGAAGTCCCTCGGCGGTGCCAAGCCCCATAAGTTCCGGCAGATAATCATCGCGTCCCGAGTAGATATATTTTTTGCCGCTACTGCTATAAGCAAGTCTTTCGGCGTACAGGATCATCTCAAGTACCTTTATTCTCATGGCCATCAGGTCACCGCTCTTTGATCTGTTATACATCCAGTCGGCGTATTTTCCTGCCGTGACCATGGTCGCATTAAGATCTCCGTTTGATACCGCATCAAACATGGGCTTTTCAAGTTCCACAGGATAATCTTCCTCATGGTCTTCCCCGAATGTAAGATCGTCAACATGTGCTACGGAGCCCGTCGTCGCTATAAGAGCATTGAGTGCCTCTCTGTACGATTCACCAAGTTCTCTGAGCGGCTTAACGCCTCCGATACCTATTCTGAAACTTATATCAGTCTTTTTCTTAAGCACTCTGGTAAGCTGTCTTGCCTTATCTATCAGCTCTGTTCTGTCGTTATACTCTATCTTGGGCGAATCAAGCGGTATGAGCACCGCGATCTTATTCGCCATCACATTACCGATCTTACAGTTAAAATAGTCTTTTACGCTTTCACGGATTTCCTGATAGCGGCCGGAAACCTTGACCGAACTTCCGATCGCATTCGTCATGTGGTTTCCTTCCTGTGAATCACCGCAAACTATAGCGAGCATATAACCGTAATTCTGCTCAATTCCAAGGATTGTCTTGTAGCTGTCTATATCTTCCTCAAAATGTTCCTGAAGAAGAATATCATATATAAGACCATTCTCGATGATAGGCTCGATTGTCTCTAGCTTTTCCTTTATCATCAGCTCATTGCTTCGTTTTTCCCTCTCTCCGTCAATGAGACCCATAGCCTTCTTGAGGACATCTATGACTTTGATCTTGTCCATGGGCTTGTTTATGTACTCAAGTACCCCAAGCTTTATCGCTTCCTTGGCATAGTCGAATTTGTCATATGCCGACATCACGATAAAAATTGTATTTGCCGAAAATTGTTTTATTTCTTTTATCGCTTCTATTCCGTTTATGCCCGGCATATGAATATCCATCACCGCGATATCCGGTCTGAAGCGCTCGGCGAGCTCAATTACACTCCTTCCTGTTTTGGCATACTGAACTTCGCAAGCACTGCCAAATTCTTTTTCAATTATAAATTTCATTGAATCGATGACTATGCCTTCATCATCTGCAATCATTATTCTGTACATATCATTACCCCGATAAAAAAACTACTCTTCCTTTTCATTCATAGGCAAACGTATTATTATCTCGCACCCCATGTTCTCGCCTTCGCTTTTTATATCAACAGCATCGTCTCTTTCTGTAAAGAGTCTAAGCCTCGAAATCACGTTATCCATTCCAATGCCGTTATTATCATATTGTTCCTGTTTTCTTTCCCAATTTCCGCTCAGTATCTTCTCAATATTCTCCTTGCTGATTCCCTTACCGTTATCTCCGATACTTATGCAGATATTATTGTCTTCTCTGTAAACTCTCAGGGTGATCTTGCCTTTATCGCCCATCTCCCTGATTCCGTGATTTACAGCATTTTCGACTATAGGCTGCAATACCATATTAGGCATTGACGCTTCAAGTAATCTTTCATCAACCTGTTTTTCATAGCCGATATCACCGGAAAATCTTACATTCAAAATTCTTATATAATTGTCCACCAGTGTAACTTCTTCTCTGATGGAAACTTCGGTTGTTTTCCCTTTTACATTATATCTGAAAAAATCAGCAACCGTCTGAACATACTCATAAGTTTTATCCGCGCCTTCCATCATTGCAAGCTGAGCACCCGCATTTAAAGTATTGAAAAGAAAGTGCGGATTAATCTGTGCCTGCAGATATTTAAGTCTCGCATCCTTAAGATGGGACTCCATCATAAGTTCTCTCTCCTGCATATGCCGTTCTTTTTCTATACTCATGCGAAGCCGCTCGATATACTGCTTAATGCTTATGACCATCTTGTTAAAAGCATTGCTCACTATTCCGATTTCATCATTATATGAAATATCCAGAAGTTCTGCGTCAAAATTACCGTCAGCAACTTCATTGGCAGAATCCGCAAGCTTTCTAAGCGGCTGGATTATCGTGCTGACAAGATTTGTTATTATGATGATATTTCCGCCCATAACGACGGTAATAACAATAAAACTTATAAATTCATATGTCCTGAAAAGCTCTGACAATTCCGAGTAATGTTCAGAATTGCTCACAAAAAGCTCCAGGTTAAGACTGGTTATATATTCACTTATATATTGGTATACTTCTGTTGCGTTTTCATAATATGTACGATATTTCTCGACATTTCTTCCACGCTTTGCTTCGATTGTAAGTTCAACTTCTTCCAGATAATTTTGTGACATATACTTGATATTTCTTTCCATTCGCCCGAATGAAAGATCTGTTACTCTGCCATCAAGTTCTTCCGTGAGAATCGAAAAATGCTGCGATGTCCGGTAATATGCTCTCAATGAATCCGAGGTCTTAGAACTAAGGTACTCCGTCATTGAATCCTGAACATCACTAAGTGCGTTTGTAAGTCGATTGAGGTATCTGTTATCCTGATATACCAGCTCCATCTCTTTTGACATGCTGTTGATACCAAGAAGCAGAAATATATTCACGACAAAAATGATCAGATTCGCAATTACACAAATACTTACAATTTTATATTGAAGGGGACGATCAAGAAATCTATTCATCTTGCTCTCCTTCCTTCTTAATATACTCCGCAACATTGTCTTTGTTTATAAGACTGATGTCGGCAGTATAATACTGGCTGGTATTGCCGTTCTCAAAATAATCCGAAAGAGCTGTTATGCAATATTCTCCGAGCTGATCGGCGTTAACGGATATTGTCGCATAAACAACACCTATGTCTATGGCATTTAATATCGGCTCCGAATCATAATAGCCAAGAATATTTACATCTCCTACTTTATTGTAATCTACGACTGCCTGAAGAGCACATATAGTATTAAGCTCATTTAGGCACACAATAACATCAGGTATATCTTCCGTATGGAAAATGTCCCTGATAGACTCTTCTGCCGAAAAAGGATTTCTGTTATCGACAGTCTTTATAGAAATAGAAAGTTTCGTACCTGTTATATCTTCCTGGGCTATACTGTCCTGTATAGCGGAAAAGATAATATTCTGCGTGCTCTGGCCCGAATCACGTTCATCCGAATCGGAATTAACAAGTACAGTTACCTGCATGGTATCTATACCTGCGGGTTCTTTGGCAGCAGCATCTTTATTCTCGGCATTTTCTGCCTCTTTTGCTGCTTCTTTTGCCGCCTGACGTTCTTGTATTATATTGATGATCTGCTTGGCATATTCTCGTCCGATATTGTAATTTCCAACACTGACATAACTGAGTCTGTCCGATTTTGTATTGTCTCCGCCCAAAGTCACCACAGGAATTCCGGCATTTACAGCCGCATTGATAAGTTTAGTCATCGTAACAGTTTCGTTGGCAGAAACAATTATCCCGTCAACCTTAGAGGCTGTCGCAATCTTTAAAAGCTCTTCCGTGGAATAATCAATCGAAAAGTTCTCGCCCAAAAGATCAACATATATATTTTTCTCAGAAGCTGTCGCAGCAGCTCCACGATAAACAGCTTTCCAGAAATCCGACTTGTAATTATCCGTTATCATAACAAAGTACTTGTCATACTCATGTGCCTCATCTTTTCTCTTAAATCCTTTAAGGCTGACACTGAAACTGACAGCAATAAGAATAAGAGTCACGATAACGAATAACACCGTTATTATCATAATAATGCTTTCTTTTTTATTAAGTTTGCGCTTATTAAAACGGGGAGTATTCACAGTATTCATCACTTAATGATTATACCGTTTACACTCCCCTTGTTTCAACACAATTTGTATTTCGATAATTTTGTTTTTAATTCAAGCAATCTTCATCCGTTACTTTACGCTCTTGTAAGTTCGAAGATATCCGTCTCCTCACCTGTATTTACATCTACAGAATATATCCTGACCTGTTTTCTCTTATAAAACTTGCGCCATCCGCTGTCCTCTTCTTTTGCTCTTTCCAGTATATTGCGTACTATGTAGATTTTCCCGTCGATATATTCCATTACTTCGGGATCTTCCTCAAGTTCTCCGGAAACATTTGTAACCTGACCATGGTCTGTCTTTGACTCCACGATATGCTTTTCGCAGTTCTCGTCATACCATATGATATGTCCCAATCTGTCATAAGTCACATAAAAAGGTCTTCCCTTTACATCAGAATTCATTTTGCCGTCGCTGCCAACAGAAAATGCTGTGGGATCTGTGCCGTTATGACTGTTAAGATTAAGCGTACGTGTCTTTTCACAGGTAAGAGACTCTTCTTCGCCCAATGCCGCAGAAATGAAGTATACCCCCGTAAGCTCATTGGTAGTTCCCATATAGTAATTAAGGGAAAAATATACTTTGTTTTGCTCCCTATCTACGGTAAACTGGTGAAATTCATAGTAATCTCCACCGTTCTCATCTTCCGGAAGATATCCAAGAAATGTGGTCTTATTCTCCGCTATATCAAATTCGCAAAATCTCTTTTCATCCTTTCCGATATAATCGGGATCTGTAATATAAAATACCTTGTCGCCATCACAGGCAACACACTCGGAAACATTCTCAACAGTACGCTGCTTACCGTTTGAATGGATTGAAAGATTGGTTCCTCCGTCACTGTAAACACTGGTAACAAGCGTCGTTCCCGTTTTATCTACAGCGCATATATTATCAGATCTGATAGAACCTTCTTCATAATCTTTTGAAAGATCAAAGCTGATTGCTTTTACCTTCATGTCTCCGTCAACCTTTTCAAAGCAGTTGGTATAGAGCTTGCCGTCCATTACAAAAACATTTCCAAACGTATCCTCTTCGCATATCTTTGACGCTTCTTTTTTTGATAGATCATAGGACATCAGCACATTGTTGCCGTAATCATTTTTGGCAAATAAGCCAAGCCATGATGCATTATCCAGATTTTCCTCAGATGGTACATGAAAATAAATCTTGTCATCCACTTTTACAAAAAAGTGTCCGTTGTTTTCGAGTCCTTCGTGACTCTCTTCATCCATACTTTCAATTGTAAGTTCTACATTCGCTTCTTCAACATCCGTGATATGAAATGGCGCAGCACAACTCATCAATATAATACTTACCCCCGTCATAAGTGCTGTAACAAAAAATCGTCCTTTCATTGTTATTAAATGCTCCTCATATTTAAAAGAATAGATAGTAAGCGCTTACATGAAAACGCTAAGAGACATTCTACTCATTTGAATAATCGGTTTCAATACAATGTTAAAAATGTCCTAACAAAACAAAAAACGTCCGCGTGAACGGACGTTTGCTAATTTTTTTAAATAATTCAATTTTTGAATGTATAAGCAGCTCGCAAAAAGTCCTAACTTCCTGCTTTCACTTGCATTTATGAGCCTTTTGGCAACTTCCTGCAGACGGACATCCTATACAATGGGTTCCCTTTTTCTTTTCCTTATAAATGTAACGTATTGCTAAACCAACGACTGATACTATTACTGCAAAAGCTATTATATTTACCATAATTATCTGTCTCCATATAAATATATTGCTCACCCGATTCTAAACTCGGTTGAAACCTCTTTATTGTTCTTCCTTATCAGGAAAGTTATTATTGCCGCAAATACCGCTAACGCAATAAGCCCGTAAACAAATCCGGCTCCGAATGCTCCGGTCGTAATAAGTGTTCCAACCTGATATACCATGAATCCAACAGTAAATCCCGTCGCAAGCTGAAGTGCTACCCCACCCCAGAACCACTTGGCCGATTTCATCTCAGAATTCATGGCGCCAAGAGCCGCAAAACACGGAGGCGTATACAGGTTAAACATAAGATATGCAAGAGCGGCAACTCTGGAAATTCCCATTACTGCCGCAACAGCATTGCCCTCTCCTATAAGTTCAAGCTCTTCCGTATCGATAAGATTCGATACCGCAAATACTGTAGCTATGGTTCCCACAACATTTTCTTTTGCAATAAAACCTGAAATGGATGCTGCCGCAAGTTGCCAGCTGACAACTCCGACTACCGGAACAAGAATGTACGAAAACGGTCCTGCCACTCCAGCAAGGATTGATGTATTCTCCATTCCCTCTTCTACAGGCTGCAATCTGAAATTAAAAGTCTGCATAATCTGAACAGCCGTATTGCACACGAGAATAACGGTTCCGGCTTTTATGATATATGATTTACCTCTCTCAAGCATAGATTTTACCGCAAATATAAGACTTGGGATCTTATACTCGGGGAGCTCTATTATGAAAAAGCTCTTTTTATGCTTGGAAGCTGTGATTGCTCTCACAAGAAGCGCTCCCAGCAGGATAAGAACAATACCGCCCATGTAGCAGATAAAGCTTACCCACTTTGACTCAGGGAAAAAAGCTCCAGCAAAAAGTGCAATGACAGGGAGCTTCGCGCCGCAAGGCATAAATGTTGCAAGCATTGCCGTCGCGCGTCTTTCTCTCTCATTCCTTATGGTACGGCAAGCCATAACAGCAGGAATGCCGCATCCGGTGCCGATTATCATAGGAATAACGGATTTCCCCGATAGACCGACCTTTTTAAAAATCGGATCAAGTACAACCGTCGCTCTCGACATATATCCGCAGTCTTCAAGAAGCGCGATAAGAAAGTACATTATCATAACAAGAGGAAGGAATCCAACCACTGCTCCTACACCGCCTATGATTCCGTCAACAAGAAGCGCATAAAGAAGCGGATTGGCATCTGTCATTGCTTCTCCGACCATCCCTTGGAAGCTTTCAATCCATCCCGCAAGTATATCGGCAAGCCATGTTCCGACTGTAGTCTGAGAAATATAGAAAACAAGCCACATGATAACGGCAAAAACAAAAATACCTATCACGGGATGTGTAATTATCTCATCAATTGAATCACTGATATTTTTGTCATTGGTATTAACTTTACGATTTTCAACTTCGTCTACGATCTTATTTACAAATTCAAAGCGCTTTCTGTCAGCTTCTTCAGCTGCTGCCTTACTGCTAAGATCAATATCTCCCTGGCTGTAAGGTGCCTTCTGAGCCTTACCTTCAAGCGACTTTGCAGTTTTGATAACGTCTTTGAGACCTGCCTCCGAAGTTGCTATAGTCTTTATTACGGGACAGCCAAGTTTCTCTGACAAAAGCTTTTCGTCTATTGCATTACCTTTTTTGTCATTTGCATCATTTTTATTAAGTGCGATCACAACAGGAATTCCCAATTCAAGGAGCTGTGTTGTAAAGAAAAGGCTTCTGCTCAGATTTGTAGAATCGACGATATTTATGATGACATCAGGATGCTCATTTTTTACATATGTACTTGTAACGCTCTCTTCAGAAGTAAACGGTGACATCGAATAAGCTCCGGGTAAATCTACCGCGATCAACTCTTCGTCACCGTCGTAATAGTTCTTTTTTATGGCACTTTCTTTTTTATCAACAGTAACCCCTGCCCAGTTGCCGATTTTCTCACTTCTTCCTGTCAAAGCGTTAAACATTGTTGTCTTACCGCTGTTGGGATTACCCGCCATAGCGATTCTCATTACTGTTCCTCCAAAACCAATAAATAGGTAATTCTTTTATAAAATAAGATCAGACACTGATAGCATCAGCTAACTCAGGATCGATATTGTATCTGGCATCCTTTATAGCGACAACAAGATTACGTTTCTTATTAACAACCGTAATCTTCTCTCCGCTGTAACAGCCAAGTGAGAACAAAAAGCTCTCCATCTCTTCATCTCCTTCTGTGTTAACAGCATCGATTCTATACTCTTTGCCAACTTCTGCATTATTAAGTGTCATAATTCCCTCCAAGGATCAGGTTAGTAATTGATAATAGCAATTAGTCATTGCTAACTTTCCAAACATAGAATATTCTTATTAAGAATTAATGTCAATAGCAATATTTATATTTTATGGTTTTTAATGCTTTTTTCATACGAATAAACAGTATTCAAAATGCACCTGAGCAAAGAAAAAAGCCGCATTGGCAAGATGCGGCTTTTCAGGTAGGAGATTTCTTATGACTATGTATGTCACGTGTTAGGTTATCTAACGATGTTTATGTTAGCACCTGCTAACATTTCTGTCAAGTCTATGATCCAAAAAAATTCTTTTTTTAGTTTATGTCAGTTGTGTTCGGTCCTTTCTTGTAGTATCCTTAAAAGCAGAGAAAGTAGGTGAAAAGCGATGGCGTTACAGGAATCAGGCGAGATGTATCTCGAAACAATTTATGTGCTTTCAAAGAGCCACACAAACGTTAGATCAGTCGATATAGGTGAGGAATTAGGCTATTCAAGACCGTCTGTCAGCCGTGCCATGCACCTGTTAAAAGACGAAGGACTTGTGAAGATTGACGAATATGGTTTTGTAAAACTAACAGAGGCCGGAACAATACTGGCAAAGCGCATCTACGAGAGGCACACAGTGCTTACAAAGCTTTTTGTCGATTTAGGCGTAGATGAGAAGATCGCTGCCGAAGATGCATGCCGCATCGAGCACTACATAAGTGACGAATCTTTTGAAGCAATAAAAACACATATGGCAAAACACTGAAAACGAGGCTGTCTCCTGTGAGGCAGCCTTTTGTTGCGCCCGGCCGCTACGGTGTGGTGCCTTTTGGTACGCCCGGCAGAGAAGGTGAATCGGTCAGATATGCGAGTGTACGTCTGCGGTGTGATTTTCAGAAGTTTATAAAAAAGCAAATGCCTCATTTCACGTTGTTCAGAACAATCGGCATTTGCTTTTTTATAAACTTCGAAAATCATCATCCTCGTCCGAATACTCGCATATCTGACCGATTCATCTTCTCTGCCGGGCTGGTTACAAAATGGCGTCAGACAGTAGTTTTTTGATAATAGTCACATCAGCCAATACTCACATACATATTTTACAGATCAAACAGGCTCATTTGGTGGTATTTGTCAGGGAGTTCATTCATATATTTGAAGCACTCTTCTGCTTTGGATATAATTCCTGCGGAGCGGCATGTGTTGTGTAGGATTGTGCGGAGTTCTTTGGCGTTGGGGCTGGGGAGTTCGTATGAATTTCCGTAGTGGGTTATGTATTTTTCTTTTAAACCGGGGAAATACTTGTCAAGTGCGGCGTAGTAGTATTCGCGGTCGCCTTCGCGGAGGGTTAGGCCCATGCCAAAGTCTATGATTCCTTTTACGCCTACTCTTACGCATTCGTTTAGGATTGAAGTTATATTTTCAGCGGTATCATTGATGAAAGGTAAGATCGGAGTTATCCAAACTACTGTGGGGATTCCTCTTTTTTGCATTTCTTCGAGAACTTCTATTCTGCGCTTTGTGTTGCAGACATTTGGTTCGATTATTTTGCAGAGTGCATCATCGTAGGTTGTGAGTGTCATCTGCACTACGCACTTGGCTTTTTGGTTGATTTCATCCAGGAGGTCAATGTCACGCATTATTCTGTCCGACTTTGTCTGGATGGCTAAGCCGAATTCGTATCTTGATATTATCTCAAGGCATTTTCTCGTAAGCTCAAGTTTTTCTTCGCAGTGCATGTACGGATCTGACATGGCTCCTGTGCCTATCATACACTTTTTTCGCTTGGACTTAAGTGCCATCTCAAGAAGCCCAGGTGCATTCTGTTTTACTTCGATATCTTCAAAGTCATGCGTAAACTGGTAACACTTGCTTCTGCTGTCACAATAAATACATCCATGCGTGCAACCGCGATAGATGTTCATTCCGTGTATTCCGCTATTTGAAGTTAATATGCCTTTTGCATCAACATAATGCATGTATTGCTCCTTTTTCCTTTGATATGATTATCCTATCAGAGAAAAAAATAATCTGCACAAAAACTTATGTGATCGTGCAGATTATTTCTAATTTAATTATATTTCGAATCAAGTTCCCTGTATGCTTTTTCGATATCCTGGGTACAATGTGTGAAGATCATCGCTCCGCCAAGATCAAGTGTAACCAGCGCCTCATATCTGTTGACGCGAACAGGATGGCCGTCAATTATTTCTACATCCGTTTCTCCATTCATCGGAAAAATGTCTTCTTTTTTGTTCTTCTTATAATTTTCGAGGACTTGTTCCATTGACTTGTGCTCACCATTATATGTTATATAAGCCAGCTCTTCCATGTTGTATTTGTAAACATCGCATCCGTCAATCTCTCCCAGCAACGTCAGCCCGGATTCATCAAGAGTCCCGCAATACGGGCGATCATATTCTGCGCCTCCAAGCAGCATCTCGGTCCAGTAATCTCTTAAGAAAACAGAAAAAAACAAATAGCCTATTGCCATCATAAAGATCAAAATAAACATTAGTATCTTTTTACTTGTAGTCTCATTTTGTTCTAACATTTAAGCCTCCCCACAAACCGAAATGTATAAACGGTATATTTATTTCAATATATTCAACATTTAGTACAAGAAACATTTTACACAAAAAAATCCCATAGTTAACAACGACTGTGTAAACTACAGGATTCTTGAGCAAACTGCAAAAAGCCTTAACATACTGTAATAAATTCCCGCCTTCTCTACGCCTTTTCTACCGCTTCCGTCAATAATCATTTGAAAGTATTGTATATATACAATAAAATAAAGACATATTAACGTAAGGAGACAGAACCTTTATGGACACTAATGTAATTCGCATCACAAATGAAAATGATTCGTTGATTCTTAAAGATAACGAAATTCATGCATTTGCAGATAATAACGAGCATGTCTACAATTTGTCCACTCTAAGCAGATTAGAAATCATTTCATCAAGTTCGAAGCTAGACATTATAGAAAAGTATCTGGTCCTTTATATTGGCGATGACACTGCGATATTTATAAATTCCGGTCATAAATGCTTTCAGCCTTTTTTATTCAAACAGCTTAATTCAAATTTATCATTGAATCACAAAAGAATAATTGATGCTATGGGATGTACGGAGGACGCTACTTTTGAGATATACTCTTGTACACAAAACGTCTACTGTATAGCAGCTCTTTCGCTTTTTATAGTTTCAATTGCTATTATCTTTTTCAATATTTTTAATTTGGGATTTGACTTCACTGTTCTTTTTGTGGCATGCGGAGTAAATATCGCAGGATTTGCGTTCAATATTATAGCACTTATTAAAAACCCAAACAGCAAGTTCGCTTCTATTATGCTGGGAATATATATTATGAATTATATATACCTTTCCTTGATAGTATGGCTTGAAATCGCATGTATGGAATGTTCATCAGAGCTCGACTCATTTTGTACCAATGGCTGTGATCGGTTCTATTGAATGCCCTAATATTATTACAAAAAGGATGTGTAATGCCTATGTACAGAGTAATGATAGCCTCCGGATTATTTTTCGGCCTGCTAGTCATAGCATATTTGCAAAAAAGAAAAAAAGTTCCCGGGAAAATTATCCTTTTGTTCGTTGTCTTGGAACTGGTGATGTGTTTATACATTTCACTATTAACGAATTATGTACTTACATTGGGAAAATATATCAGACTCAACAGTAGCGGAGCCGCTCTGGGGATGCTTTTGGGAGCATTTATATTTACTAAGATAACTCCTCAATACAAAAAAACATTCATCGAATCCTTTGTGATAGCTCTGCCACTGATGTACGGACTTGGAAAAATCGGATGTGCTTTCGCAGGATGCTGTGCCGGACTTCCGTATAACGGCTTTATGTGTGTACATACCAATAACGGTAACCTCTTCCCGATTCAGAAGTTAGAGGCTTTAGTTTTTCTGCTTCTTTTTGCAGGTTCTCTTATTTTTTATTTCAAAGATCGCTTTAATCCGCTTATCGGCTCGATCATATATTGCATAGCTAAGATTGCATTGGATTTTCTCAGACAAGCTCATCTTTACCATGTCATAACGGCTACTCAGGTAATGTGCGTAGTCATTATAGTTATTTTTATGCTTTTAAACAGACAGCAACTTAGAATAAAAAAATAGCTCTCCGTTAAGTCACACAACCAATCTTTTAAAAGTATCAAGCAGTTCATCATATTCTGCCTTCCATTCCGCAAATTCCCAGTCATATGTTTCCTTTCGGGCATTTGCAATTTTGATGAACTCCTCTGCCGTTTGCTTATCAACTGATGCACCATGCCTTTTTATGGCGTCTACTACTTGATAAAGAAGATTCCCATCATACATTTCTCCATCCAGCGGATTCTTTATCAAGCGTTCCATTGCTTTTGATACTGCAAGCGGCATCAGTTCATTTTGCCTGAGCATGCGGGAAATATCCAGAATTGAAAGCTCATCAATTCTTTTATTTATCATCTCGTTATACCACAATTCGAGTGGTGCCAAAACCTCACCCTGTATTTCATTTACATCATCATATAGTTCTTTTATTAGCATAATCTTACTTTCACTCAAAATCTATTTCTGTATAGTTTCAGTCCATAGAGTTCTGAATCCAATCAGCATCTATAAACAAAGATCCATTCTATCGGAGTCTCCAATTCATCCCAATCATCACGATCATCCATATCTCCAAGTTCAAAACAAAGCCCCTTCAATCCGGATATTTCATATACATCATGATCATTTTCATAATTGCCAAATACAGCCTTTATCTCCTTCATCGTTGTACCAATACGAACAGACTTGTAGCTCCCCTTAAATCCATCTGTAACACCGATCTGCTGTAATTTACCATCTGCCTCAAACCAGAGCATATAATTATCAAAGGTATATATAGAAAAGCCATCTTCTCTTTCCCATACCGTATATCTGTCATCAATTTCCGAAAGAATGTCTTCCTTTTTTGCTCCGATCCGAAATTTCCCAATTCGTATTCCCGGTTCAATCTCGCCAGTAATCAGCATTATCTTTGTCCCTTCATACTATATAATCCACATTCTTCGCTATTATATACATTTCACCTTCTATATCCGTGTTTAATATCTGAAATATCTTCATTCCTTGCAAAATAGAATAATTCAGATTAATAGCGCAGGCCTTTTCACCGTCTAATTCCTTCAAAAATTCTTTTTCACCTTCGAAAGTAAAACTTGTCTTGCACAAAATCGCGTCAACATCCGAAAAAACAATTTGAATCTTATCCTCCCCGGATTCATCCAGAAAGCCGTGAAGTACAACTTTACCGGTGCTTGCGCTTGTTAATTCAAAATCCATCCACAGATACCTGCTCATTATTTCATTTATCTTTTTAATCATCTCATTTTCTTCGTATTCCATATATCCCCGTGCATCACAAGGAGCGTGATTAATTCCATACCGCCTAAATCATCAACTATAATAGTTCATTAAACATTATCTACAACCATATTTATCATAACACAGACTCAGTTTTTTCTACCCAAAACAAAAACCTCTATCCCAGACCATAAATCATGGAATAGAGGTTAAAAAATCCTATGAATTTTTTCGCCAAATTATTCGATCAGTCCCTTGGAGATACGATTGATTGTTTCCGCCATAGCGCTCAGTTCTTCTATATTTGCATTGATTTCTTCCATCGCTGCGCCCTGAGAAGAAATGTTTTCATTTATACCAACCGTCTTGTCTACCATGCTCTTGATGGTTTCCGACATATGATTAAGTGTCTGAGCGATTTCCTCACTCGTATTTGTTGATGTAACAGCAAGTCTTCCGACTTCTTCAGCTACAACAGCAAATCCCCTGCCGGCTTCACCAGCTCTGGCAGCCTCAATTGAAGCGTTCAGTGAAAGAAGATTCGTCTCGGAAGCAATGTCCTGAATAATATCAATTATTCTAAGAGAAGCCTCAACCGACTCGTTTATCACATCTGTTGACTTTACAATCTCAGCCTGCTTATCGGCAACGCCGGTCATATCTTTTGTAGCCTGATCTACAGTTTTGGTCATCTCTGCAAGAGCGGTTGTGAGATTATTTACACTGGTCCTCATCTCGCTCTCAATCTCTTTATTCTTCTTGGAATCCGTAATATCCAGTATCGATCCTGCAACAACTATCGGAGTGCCATCGCTCTCTCTTACGGTCGTACCTACAGCTTTAAACCATCTATATGTGCCGTCTTTGCACTTCAGTCTGTATTCAATGTCAAAAGGCGTACGGCCTGAATAGTCGCTGACATGCTTATTAAATGCATCCAATGCCGCCTCTTTATCTTCCGGATGAAGACTGTCACTCCAGGAATTAAGGACATTCGGAAAATCTCTTTCATCCTGATATCCAAGAAGATGCCTGAATTGCTGGCTCCACCAGAAAGGATTATCGGGATTTGACGGATTTTTGCCGATAACATTCATGCTCCAGCTACCCTCAGACAGCGTACTGTCTATGGCCTCATGGCGCTGGGTTTCAATTTCAAGCTGATTCTTCTGTTCAATCTGCTCAGTTATATCAATAAAGATTCCAATGAATATCTCAGGTACACCGCTTCGATCCCTTGAAAGATTTCCGGCTGCACGAAACCATCTATACTCTCCTGACTTTGTCTTTAAACGGTAATTGACATCATACTTCTTTCTATTAGTCTTATCCGCCAAAGTTGCATTGAACTCCGACAAAACCATATCCTTATCCTCGGGATGCAGTTTGCCGGTCCATGCCTCCAATGTATTCGGAAAATCCGACTTATCTCTAAAGCCTATCATCCTGCGGAATTCATCACTCCAAACGACATCGTTGATTTCACCGCTGGAAGGATCAAAATACATCTCCCACATTCCTGAGCGGATTATTTCATTGACCATATTGAGCTTTGCGGTCTCTCCGTTGGCATATTCCATAATTTGAGAAACATCATCATTTATCCGCTGTATTACCTCTTTTTCACCATCAGATACGTTTCCGGGATTGCTTATCAGTTTCCCGCCATTAATAACATTATCTATACTGCCGCCTTGTATAGCCTCAATCAGGGCATCATTGTTTTTTACCTTATTAAAGAACATAGCCAGCCTCCTCCGTGTGGTTTCACGCGTGTTTTTTATCACAAAACAATGTTATATGTTAATCTTACTATACCAATGCATAATTAATCAATTTGAATTTATGGCTTATAATGCGCTGAAATGCTGACTTTTGATCAATTCAATTACGTTTACCAGAATGACCTTCATCAGAATACTCGCCTACTATTTTCATTTCTTCATAGTCTGCATAACGCTTAAGTTTTTCCTTTTGAGCACCCAGACTATAGCCATCAACCTGCATAGCGGTGGAAACTCTGGTATCGATGTAGCATTTAGTCTTCTTTGTCTTCATAAAAAGTGGCCCTCCAAATTTCTGTTGACATTTATTCCAAACCTCTTTAAGATAAGAATCAAGAAATGGGTTTATCACCGGGTAGGGCATCAGCCTGACAGGACTTGCTCGTTTCTTTTTTTATTTCCATAACATCATATAAATATTTCTTTCCGCTTCCCGCATGCCTGATTAAGAGTCTTGCGTGGAATATGTTGTATCCACTGATTTCCCCATCATCACCGTAAACAGGCAGCCCGAATCTTGTATCATATCTGTACCATCCGTTTTTTGCATCACGTCCATGTTTTTTCTTCCTATTTTCCTCAAACACCCCATTTGTTGCTATTTCTATCATTTCCGGAATACCCTGAGCAGCATTTGCTTTAGCTTTGGCGGCAGCTCCTTTAAGTTTTTTTGTATAAATTGAACCTGAATATTCACCTGGGAGATTTGTTCCTATGAAAACAATCTCTCCATCTTCAGCTATTGAATAAAAATCTCCAACATAATCTTTGAGATATTGCTCCACATCTTCCCAATTAAGGCTTCTCTTCCCTTTAAAAATAATGTCATTTATCATCACAATGCTATTTCCGTCTGCATCCTTTATCACAGACACATTTCTTGTTTTATTCTTTTCCATTATCTTCTTTCCTTCCTAAAATATTGCTGCTTTTTATCTTGAAAGATATCAAAACTCTGTAAAAAATATACAGTCCCCAAAATCTCGTGAATGGCTTGACGAATTACATATCGCATGTATCCTTTCGAAATCATAAATTGCTCTTGACAATCCCCAGTTATCCCATTAACATATGAATCAAGAAATGGGTTTTTTACTGAGTAAGGTCTTCGGACTGGAAAAGGTCACTCGTTTCTTTTTTTATGTTCATTATGTCGTATAAGTATTTCTTACCATCCTTATCATGTCTTAAAATCATTGCCACATGAAAAACATTGTATCTTTCAACTTCCCCATCACCTGCAAATACCGGTAATGCAAATCGCGATTCATATTTATACCAGCCGTACTTTGCATCCTTTTTATGCTTTGCCTTTGAATTATCTGTATGTTCCATGTTAGTAGCAGTGATTATAAGCTCAGGTAAACCTTGAGCTGCATTGGCTTTTGCTTTTTCATTAGCGCCTTTTAGAATATGTGTATATTCCGAATGAGCATACTCATCAGGTAAATCTGTACCGATATACACTACCTCATTTGTCTCTGCAATCGTGTAGAACTCGCCCACATACTGTCTGAGGTATTCTTCAACATCAATCCATTTTATTCCACGTTTTCCACGAAAAATGATGTCATTGATCATTACAACATTATGCCCTAGTGCATCCTTTATTACTGAAACCTTTCTTGAATTACTTTCTTTTTCCAACTTTAACATTACTCTCTTTCTTTTCTTCTTTACCGATACCATTCATTTGCTTAAGCCCATCATAATAAGCCTTATATCTGTATGCTGTACGACGGCTGATTGCTCCCTGATTTACAATCTCCATAATAGTAAGGCCGTTCTCATATAGCGCCACAAAGTCGTTATATGACTTCATCCAATGCTCGTCATGCTTCTGTCTGCCGGCAAACTTTTTCCCCTTATAGAATGCAAGTTCTTCCCTAAGTTTTTCGTTCTCTTTCTCAAGTTCCGATATTCTTTTCAAAGCATCTTCAAGTGTCATAGCAATAACATCCTCCTTTGTGCCAATATTCTTATGGCACAATTATAGTATTGCGTGATTTTAGTGTCAATTTACACTTGGCACCTATGCGGCACTCTTTTTATTTAACAGCCTTGAGCCATGGAATATTCCTGACTTTTTGGAATATAACTCCATCAATTTTCCAAACTTATCACAGAGGATGCATCATATGTTTCATTGCAGGATGAAAACTACTATGATGATTTTTCTGACGATGAATACGTTAACGAAAGCCAGCCCGTCCTATGGAGGAATCCGTTGATTATATCTGCAAGCAAATGGCAATTCCTCCTTCATGGGCAAACGGCCTACTCCTTATAGTGTAATGCGTCGAATTAATCCTCTCACCTACCGAAGGTTTACTGCGGATTAATTTCTCGTTCTCCTATATATTGTCTATCTGAACGTGCTGTTTTTTACCGCACGTTTTTTTCGTGTCTATATTGACTGACTATCCCCTTCGGATCTATATTCATACAGTTGCATAAAAAATGAGGAAAGACAGCCCCTACCACAGTTCGTCCTTCCTCATTCACACCCTTAAGAGCTGCACACAGGTCCTGCGCAGGGTCAATGCCCTAATTATGGTTGCCTGTTCATAAGCAGTCATCTTAAGTCCCCTTTCATACCTGTCCAGAACGAATCCGGGGAATAATGAAAGGAGATACGTCTGTATGATACGGAAAAACTTACTGTTTATCAAGATGCTAAATATTAAAACTTCATCAAAAATCCTCTTTGACCGATTTATGACCCGCTTTGTTCCATCGAAGGAGACCTGTCCTGTCTGCGGATCCAGAGGCGAATGTCATGTCCACGCTTACTATGGTCGTACTATCACTGACTTTGTTAATGGTCGGAGACACAAATGCTCCATCAGTGTAATGAGGGTTATCTGTGACAGCTGTCATCACACTCATGCCATACTTCCTGACCACATCATCCCTTATGGGACATATGGGCTGTTCTTTGTGCTCAGGGTTCTGTCAGAGCACATCTTCCAATTCCGGTCCATTGAAAGCATCTGCGAAAGATATGAAATATCCATCAGTCAGTTCCGTAAGTGGAAGTGCCTGTTCAGGCAGCATAAGAAACTCTGGCTCGGTGAACTTGAAAATCTTAAAACAGATACCCGTGATTTTATGAAAACTCTGGTCAGTAATCCTTACAATGGATTCTCTTCGGAATTCATCAGCCATTTCGCATTCTCATTCCTTCAGTCGCATAAAAATCCATCTGTATGCTGTAGCGAATCCGCAGGGTACTGCCAGAAGATATTTCTTCCGGATTACAGAATCACCTGACCACACAACCGGTGGCTGTTTATGCCCATATCTTCGCTTTATGCTTTAGAAAACATAAAGGAGGATCATAATACATGAATAATAACCCTGAAATCACAAAGCAGGATGCCGACATGGCCCAGTTCCGCTTTGCACTCATAGCTCCTGTAGTCCAGGGGCTTTTTCCTGATGCATCAGCTACAGCTTATTACAAGAGAGTGACCGAAAACCCGCTCACACTTCCTGACGGAACCGTTGTAAAGTACAGCTACAAAACACTGGAGAAGTGGAAATCAGAGTACACTAACGGCGGCCTTGATGCGCTTCTTCCCGGAAGGCGCTCCGATATGGGCGTTTCCCGTGTTCTGAACGACGAAGCAATCTGTGAGATCTACCGCATGAAGCAGGAGCATCCCCGCATGAATGCCACCCAGATATACCACCACCTGGTAGCTGAATCATTCATCCCTGCCTGTGTAAGCGTCGACTCAGTACAGAGGTTCATCAAAAACAATGACCTCAAGTCCGCACGAAATCCCAATCTAAAGGACCGTAAGGCATTTGAGGAGGACGGCTTCGGAAAATGCTGGCAGGCGGACACCTGTTATCTCCCATATATCACTGAGAACGGTAAATCCAAGCGCGTCTACTGCATAATGATAATCGACGACCATTCAAGGCTCCTTGTCGGAGGCGGTCTGTTCTACAGCGACAACGCTTTCAACTTCCAGAAAGTCCTTAAACAGGCTGTTGCTACCTACGGCATTCCTGACAAGCTCTATGTCGATAACGGCTGCAGCTACTCCAACGAGCAGCTCTCCATGATCTGTGTGTCGCTTGGCATAGTGCTCCTGCATACAAAAGTACGCGACGGTGCCAGCAAAGGCAAGGTGGAACGCCATTTCAGGACACTCAAGGAAAGATGGCTGTACACACTGGATATCGGATCCATCACATCGCTCTCCCAGTTTGACAGCATGCTCAAGGACTATATGCGCACCTACAACACCACTTTCCATCGCGGCATCGATTCTACTCCAATGGACAGGTACTTAAATTCAGAATACAAACCCAAGCCGCCTCAGTCCGAAGAGTGGCTTGATGAGTGCTTCCTCAACCGCATAACCCGCAAGGTAAGGAAAGACTCCACCATCTCAATCGACAAGGTCAGCTTTGATGTCCCCATGCAGTTCATATCTGCAAAGGTTGATATCCGCTTTCTTCCGGATGACATGGATTCTGCCTACATTCTTTTTGATGGAAAACACTATCCCCTCCGCAGGACCAACCGCAATGAGAACTGCCATGTAAAACGCCAGAACCCTATCGACTACTCAAGGATTGGAGGTGTAGGCTGATGTACAATAGCTTCTATGGTCTGTCATACAATCCCTTTGACAAGCAGCAGCTCAAGGAAAAGGACTGCTTTATCTCAAAAGATTTCAACGAAATGACAAACCGTCTCAATTACCTCAAGGACATCAGGGGCATAGGAGTATTCACCGCAAGACCGGGCATGGGTAAATCCTATGCCCTCCGGTGTTTTGCAAACAGCCTCAACCCCAGCCTTTACCACATGGAGTACATGTGCCTGTCAACTATCAGTGTCGCCGACTTCTATAAACAGTTCTGCAGTATCCTGGGTGTGACAGAAAAAGGCGGTAAGCCTGCGATGTTCCAGGCAATCCGCGAGCAGATATCGTACCTTTTCAAGGAAAAGCGGCAACCTCTGCTCCTTGCAATTGATGAGGCGCAGTACCTGAACACCGGAATCCTTAATGACATCAAGATGCTGATGAATTATGGCTACGATTCCGTCAACTACTTTACGCTCATCCTTTGCGGTGAATCACACCTGAATGACACCCTTAGAAAGCCCGTTCATGAAGCCCTCCGCCAAAGGATCACCGTCCACTACAACTACAGCGGACTGGATGACGGTGAGGTTGCAGAGTATATACTTCACAAGATAAAGCTTGCCGGTGCATCCGAAAAGATCATTGATACCGCTGCACTGTCTGCAGCCCACAGCTATACCCAGGGCAACCCCAGACTCATCGACAACCTGATGACCGATGCCTTTGCCATCGGCTCACAGCGTAAATGCAAGGTCATCGATGCCGATATCATCCGTGATGCCGTTGAGAACCAGACTCTGGATTGATGAAATTTTCAATGTACAAGGCTGTGACTGTTTAGTCATGGCCTTATTTCAAAAAGCATTCCGAATGCTCTCTGGAATAAAGCTATGACAGTGTGCGGTGTTCCCGCCAATATCCTGCGGTCAGGAATTATACCGCACGGTCAGGGAGTGGAAACTGCCGAAAACAATCAGCCGTTGCCGCCTCCCACAATGTGCCGCCGGACACT